>JANPKW010000089.1:0-54010 GCA_031426255.1 Gemmatimonadaceae bacterium
AGTCCTAAACCCGCATTCCGCAGTACGTCCGCAGGCCGAAATCAGCTCAGTCCTAAACCCGCATTCCGCAGTACGTCCGCAGTCCGAAATCAGCTCAGTCCTAAACCCGCATTCCGCAGTACGTCCGCAGTCCGAAATCAGCTCAGTCCGCTATCCGCAGTCCGCAGTTCTTCCCAGCGGTAGTTCATCATTTCGGCATTTCCCATGATGAACCGGCAGCGGGAAGAGTCAGCCGAGCAGCACTCGGTTTCGAGAACCGCCACGGGATACCCTGCAATCCTGCCAAAGAACGCTGCAAGCACACCGGTCGTGACGTGACATCCGGGAGCGCCGGCCGTGCCTCCCTCCCAGCAGTCCGTGATGTCGACGACTGCGGTCCCCTCGGTTTCATCCTGCGAGAACTCGACGTTCCCCCAGCCGGCCCCGCGGAAAAACTCAGCAGCCTTTTCACCGAACTGCTCGATCGAAAGTGCGCCAGCATCAGCGTGCCCATCACCGCTTTCGCCCAACCAGCTCTCGAACGCAGCGTAAACGGAGTCGCCTCCGGCGTAACCGGCCTCGCGCAGCGCATTCACCGCCGCACCTGATTCGGTTGACGAAAGGACGGCTAGCCGAAGCCCCTTCAATGTCGGAATCGCGATGCCGACGAGGTGTGTTCTCAAAGAATCCATTCTCAAGGTTAACCAGAATCCGCCGAATCGGCTCCGCCCAGCATCCGAAGGAGCTCTGCCTCGTCGACCACCAGGATGCCAAGCGTCCGCGCCTTCTCGAGCTTGCTCCCCGCTTCTTCGCCCGCCACGACGAAGCTCGTGCTTTTTGATACCGAGCTCGTAACGCGTCCGCCGGCTTGCTCCACGACCTCCGTAGCGCGGGTTCTCGTCAGCGTCGGGAGTGTACCTGTTATGACGACTGTCTTGCCGGACAGGGCACCGCCCTTGGCCACCTGACGCGGCTCCCCAAAATTCACACCTGCCTTGCGAAGCTTCTCCACCAGACCGATCGCCGACGGGTCACGGAAATACGCCACCACTCCGTGAGCGATGATTGGGCCTATTCCTCTGACTCCACCCACTTCTTCCTCGCTTGCAGCGGCAATCGCATCCAGTGTGCCGAAATGACGTGCAAGCAGTTGAGCCGCGATCGTGCCCACATGGCGGACGCCGAGCGCTCCAAGCAGGCGCGACAGTGGCTGCCCCTTCGATTGTTCGATCGCAGCAAGAAGTGAGTCTGTACCTTTCTCCGCATAACCCTCGAGCCCGAGCAACCGCTCCCGGCTCAGCGAATAGAGATCGGCAGCATCGGCTACAAGATCTGCAGCTACCAGCTGATCGATGCGCGCATACGAGAGACCGCGTATGTCCATGGCGCCACGCGACGCGAAATAGACGAGGCCCTCGAGTCGCTTGCCCGGACATGCGACATTCGGACAATAGATCGCAACCTCTTCCTCGTCCCGCTCTACAGGAGCTCCACATGACGGACACTTCTGCGGCATCTTCCACGGCTTGCCGCGTGGCTCGCTCTTCTCCGGGATCGACGCAATAATCTGCGGGATCACTTCACCGGCTCGCTTGACCTGAACCATGTCGCCAACGCGAAGATCCTTCCTCTGGATGAGATCTTCGTTGTGGAGCGTCGCAAGTTTTACGACGACACCGCCTATTTCAACCGGCTCGAGCATAGCGTAAGGGTTGAGCGCCCCCGTCCGGCCCACATTCACGCGAATGTCGAGAAGCTTCGTCTCGGCAATATCAGGGGCGAACTTTCGCGCCACAGCCCATCGCGGCTCGCGACCGCCGACCACGCCCAGCTCGTCCTGGAGCGCAAGGTTGTCGACCTTCACTACGCCGCCATCAATTGCAAAGTTCAGGGTGCCGCGAACGTTGTGCTCGATCCTGTGAGCCCAGTCGAACACCGCCTCGAGCGTCTCACACCGCTCCCGATGCGGCGCCACGGGGATTCCCCATTCGACCAGCTGTTCCAGAAGCTCCCACTGCGTGCGGAAGGGAAGGGTTGCAGGATCCTCAGTGGCGACTGAGTACCCGAAGAATCTGAGCGGCCTGCGGGCCGTGACTGCCGGGTCGAGCTGTCGCAGTGCACCCGCCGCGGCATTACGGGGATTTGCAAATACCGGCTCGCCGGAGCGAACACGCTCCTCATTCATTTTCTCGAACCTGTCGAAAGGCATGTATATCTCGCCGCGGATTTCTATTCGTCCTGCCGGAGCACGCCCGGAGAGACGGAGCGGGACATCCCTCACGGTGTGCAGATTGGCGGTGACTATTTCTCCGATGCTGCCATTTCCGCGCGTCGCGCCGATGACGAAGAGTCCATCGTCGTACGTCAGGCTGACCGCGGCGCCGTCGATCTTGAGCTCCACGGCATAGCCGGAACTATCGACGTCATTCCCGGCAACACGAATCAGACGCTCCTGCCATGCTGCAAGCTCGGCATCGTCGAATGCGTTGCCGAGGGACAACATCGTGACCATGTGCTGGTGTTTTGTCAGCGCGCCCTGAGGGGCGGCACCGACGCGGACTGTTGGAGAGTCCGGGGCCTTAAGCTCCGGATGCGCGGACTCCAGTTCCTGCAATTCCCTGAACAGCGCATCGTAGTCGCGGTCCGAAAGAACTGGTGCATCGAGTACGTAATATTCGTGCGACGCGCGGTTAAGGGTGTCCCTCAACTGCGACGCCCGCGCCGCGGGACTCCCCTCTGTCTCCGTTTTCTGTTTGCTCGGCATGCGCGTTGCCATCCGCTTGCGTGTGTTCGTTGAACTCGTTCGAATCGAAGCGCACTACCCGGTTTCTACCGAGCTCTTTCGCTACGTACAGCGCGTCGTCCGCGGCTTTCAGCATCTGTTCGCGGCCGGATACACGCGGGTGCGGCCATGCCGCCACGCCGCAGCTCATCGTTCGCTCGAGAGTACCGCCCTCGAACGAAAATGTATGGTCGTCAACGCGTTGACGCAGCCTTTCCGCAAACGTGACAGCGGAATCGAGCACGGTGCCGGGAAGCAGTAATAGAAACTCTTCGCCGCCATAACGTCCAACCCTGTCGATTTCTCTCGCCTCTCCCTTGAGAATCTCGGCGAACTGCTTCAACACCTCATCGCCGGCGGCGTGACCGTACGTGTCGTTCACCTTCTTGAAGTGATCGATGTCGCACATCACGCATGCGATCGGCTCATGAAGACGAAGCGAGTGTTCGAACATTTCGTGCAGGCGCTCTTCGAGTGAGCGCCTGTTGTCGACACCGGTGAGGCCGTCAGTCAGCGAGATGTGGCGAAGCGTGTCATTCATCACTGACAGTTCCTTCTCGCGCTCGCTCAGCGCCTGCTGGAGCTTCTTGATCCGGAGCAGCGACCTGACACGCGCCTCGAGCTCCGCGAAGTTGATCGGCTTGGTTACATAGTCGTCGGCTCCTGCCTCGAGTCCGGCCACCATTCGCTCTGTCGAATCGAGCGCGGTCTGCATGATTACCGGGATAAAGGGGAGGGTCGGGTCGGCCTTCAGTCGTTTTACGACTTCGAGTCCGTCCATATCCGGCATCATCACATCCAGCAACACCATGTCCGGGATCCAATCCTTGATGGTATCCAGGGCTTCCTGGCCGCTGTTTGCACCTCTTACGTCGTAACCACGCGCCTCGAGTCGGGCGCGCAGGACTTCAACGTTGTCTTCGTGATCATCGACAACGAGGATTCTTCTCTTGGTACTGCCTGTTGTGGTGGCGGTTGGCTCAGTGTCCATTGTTGCGGCCCAGGAATCGTTGCACTTCGGCTACGACCGCTCTGGGCTCACATGGCTTTGCGAGATAACCGTCGCAACCCACTTCGAACGCCTTTTCCCGGTCTGATGCCAGGGCATGCGCCGTCAGTGCGATAATCGGGATGTGCCGCGTGTCAGGATCGTGCTTAAGGACCTGCGTCGCCTCCCAGCCATCAATTATCGGGATCGATATATCCATGAGTATAAGGTCGGGCTTCGATGTCCTGGCCTTCGCTATACCTTCTTCACCATTCCAGGCTTCGGTTACCTCGTAACCGAAATGCTTCAGAATAGTGGAATATACGATCCGATTGTCTTCATTGTCCTCAACAAGCAGAATCATCTTACCAGACTCGCTCATTTGCCCTCGCATGGGTATTGCAATCTCATGATCGACAAGCAAATACCTTACCACCCTCTTCATATCGCCATCGAAATGCCAGTCGACGACACCCAGGAAACAACACTGGACCTGGTCCAACGACCCGTTGGGCGTCCCTATCGCAACGTAAGGGATGTACGGTCCGTCAGTATGCTCGGCGTTGGAATTGTCATCGGTAGTGTGATCGGAGCGGGAATCGCCTTGCTGGTTGCACCACAAAGCGGAACTGACACCCGGCGTTCGCTCAGCAGGCGGGTCGGCGGTCTCCGCACCGGCCCCGGCGTCTGGGGCAAGCTTGGCAAGGAACTCCGCCGAGCCGCGGCCGCCAAGCGAAAGGCGCTCGAGATGGAAACACGTCGCAAGGAACTCCTCCTGAAGCGGACACAGGCTGGGAACGTTTGAATCATCTCTCCGAAGCGAGCCACTTGCGAGCCTGAGACTGGTACGTCCGATCGTTGAAGTCGCTCACGGGCAGTCGCAGTGCCGTTTCGAACTCGCTCCGCGCCCGCGGCTTGTCATCGAGATCAGCATAAATCTCAGCCAGGTCGACTCGGTGAACGATTCGGTCAGGGTCCGCCGCTACGGAAGCCTGCATATACCGGACAGCTTCTTTCCACGAAGCGGTACCGAACACACGCCCTCCAAGAATGTTTCGAGCGACCATACGGGTGACGCTGTTGAGCCGCATCACCTCCGCGTTCCACATTCCCATGACGTGGAGGCAGCCCGCGTGCGCGGGCGCGATCTCGAGGCACTTGAGCGCATTAGCCCTGATCTCAGTCGCGAACCGCACCCGTCCCCGTGCACTCTGAGTAAGGGCAGTCTTCCCCAATGCGCGCGAAACGGAGAAGTAACCCTCGGCGCCTGATGGATCTGCCGTAATTGCACGTTTCGCATACTGCTCTGCTTTTGTGAATAGAGCCTTTGCTCGCTCGGCATCCGGGAGGTACGAGCCTATGTCTACTGCAGATCGGGAAGCTTTCCAAAGAGTGTCGTAGCGGCGAGGGTCGGCTTCGATCGCTTTTTCGAAGTGCGCGAGTGCGACTTCCGCGGTGAGCGCCGCATATGCTCGGTCGCCCCTCGCCATGTGCTCAGCAGATGGCTGGGCAAAAGCGGGAGTTATCGATAGAGTCAGGCAGGCTAGTGTTATGAGGTATCGCATGTGGTTTATTATGGCTGACCAGAAATGATTGTACCCAGACTGATTGAACGGAAGCGGGACGGTGGCCGGCTCGAGGACGCCGAGTGGCGGGCGCTGGTGAGCGCCTATGCGCAGGGTGATGTGCCTGACTATCAGTTATCGGCGCTCCTGATGGCGATCTATTTCAAGGGACTCGACCGTGGTGAGACGAGTGCCCTCACCGACGCAATGATAGCGAGTGGCGGCCGTCTCGACCTCGGTCATCTGAATGTTCCTCGCGTCGACAAACACTCGACTGGCGGTGTTGGCGACAAGGTCTCGATCATACTCGCGCCCCTTATAGCGTCCCTTGGAGTTGCGGTTCCGATGATGTCCGGCAGGGGACTTGGGCATACCGGTGGTACCCTCGACAAGCTCGAATCGATTCCGGGGTTCCGAACGAATCTGTCGCTGAGCGAAGCGGCGAAACAGGTCGAGGCTATCGGGTGCGCGCTCATCGGGCAGACGAGCGAGATCGCGCCGGCGGATCGCAAGCTCTACGCTCTGCGCGACGCCACGGCTACGGTTGAGGTCATTCAACTGATTGCCGCGAGTATCATGAGCAAGAAACTGGCGGAGGGGTTGACCGGTCTCGTGCTCGACGTGAAGCAGGGGTCTGGCGCTTTCATGCCTGACACTCGTCGCGCGACGAAGCTGGCAGAGGCGATGATAGAACTCGGAGCCGACCGTGGCTGCCCCGTAGTCGCGCTGCTGACGGCGATGGACCGGCCACTTGGCTACGCATGTGGAAATGCTCTCGAGATAGTCGAGTCGATCGAGGCCTTAAAAGGAAACGGCCCGGATGACTTGATGGACGTCACGTATGCCCTTGGCGCCGAGATGCTCGTGCTGTCGCGCGCGGCGCGCGACTATTCACACGCATGGGAAAGAATGCAGAACGCGATCAACTCTGGTGCCGCGCTCGCCAAGTTCGTCGAGATCGTGGAGGCTCAGGGTGGCGACTCGCGGATCATCGACGATCCCTCACTGCTGCCCCAGGCCGGCAAGGTCAGCGAATTTCTTGCGGGTAGGGACGGCTATGTCACCGAGGTCGTGCCCCGCACGATCGGACATGGGATCATTTCGTTGGGAGGCGGCCGGACTACCATGGACGATGTGATCGATCCTGGGGTTGGCTTTGTGATTTACGCTAAGCCCGGTGGCAAGTTCGCTCGCGGGGATGTCATTGCCCGGATCCATGCGCGCGACGCTGCAGGGACCAGGCAGGCACGGGCAGTTCTCGCCGAAGCGATAACGATTGCTGATGATAGCGCACCAGTTTCGCCCCTGGTTGCAATGAGGATTTCCAGCGAGGGTGCTACTCCCTGGCGCCGCCCGGAGTGAACGGTCACCGGATAACGATCCTTCGAAGGAGTATCACGCGCTGGTCGGAGTCGAAGGCAACGACCCGGCTTCTCGAGTCTCGAGGGTTTGTTGTTACGCCACACCCCGATGAAGCTCTTGCAATCGGTTCAACGGACATCGTATGGCTGCGTGGCAGCTTGAACTGGTATCCGCGTACTCTCGCGTCGCTGGCTGCCATGCCCGTTAAAGAAAGGCCACTGATCATCGCATGGCAGACTGAGCCCTTGCCGCTTCCTGCCCGAGCGGGACTCCGCACGCCGCTGCCGAATGCCCGCGAGCTCGCGAAGATTTTACTGCGCGACCATCGCGCCACTGACATGCGAACAAATGCGCGGCGCATCCGGCAGCTGCACCGTGTCGGCATACCCGATGTGCTGTTCGTCTCTACTCGATCACGACAAACGTGGCTCGCTGAACAGGGAATTGACTCGCATTTCGTTCCACTAGGCTATTACGAACACCTCGGACGCGATCTGGGACTGGAACGTGACATCGACGCGATATTCGTTGGCGCGATGAACGATCCTGGACACATACGATCCGCAAGAAAGCTTCGGCAAAACGGCGTCAGACTCGTGACTGAAGGGGCATGGTCGCGCGAGACCGGCTTATGGGGCGACAAGCGCACCGAGATGATAAACAGGGCCCGGACCTTTCTCGCTCTTCAGCGCCACCCCGGAAAACTTTCGGGACAACGAATGCTGCTGGGAATGGCAAACAAGTCGCTCGTGATTTCCGAGCCCATTTTCGATCCCGCGCCGTACGTGCCGGGCACCCACTACGTTAGCGTCACCCTCGCTGACATGCCCCACGCTGTGAGACACTACCTGTCAAATGAAGATGAGCGTTCAAGAATCGCTGACGCAGGACACCGGTTCGTGATGACCGGGCTCAAGCTGGACGACAGCATCGCGCGCATACTCGAACTGGCGGGACTTTCTTGAAGATTCCGTTATTCCGTCCTCGTATTTCCGAGGAAGCAATCGAGGCCGCGGCCGCCGTCCTTCGATCAGGATGGCTCGGCCTGGGACCAAAGACCGGGGAATTCGAGCGCGCTTTTGCGGCGCATGTCGGAAGCGAGCACTGCATTGGGTTGAGCTCCTGCACCGCGGCGATTCACCTGGCCCTCCGGGTGCTCGACCTTCCACCTGACTCGGAAGTCATCACTACACCGATCACCTTCGTATCGACGAATCACGCGATTCTGTATGAAGGGCTGAGGCCGGTGTTTGCCGACGTCGACCAACGTACCGGGAACATCGATCCGGTCTCCGTGCGCGAGCGTGTCAGCGAACGAACAGGTGCCATCATTGTCGTTCACTATGGCGGATATCCAGCGGACCTCGACGAGCTGTATGAGATCGCACGGGAGCGCGGAATCTCCATCATCGAAGACTGCGCGCATGCGTGCGGATCTGTGTATCGAGGACGTCGTATCGGGAGTCATGGCGATCTCCACGCGTTTTCTTTTCACGCAGTGAAAAATCTGCCGATGGGAGACGGGGGCGCGCTCACTGTGCGGTCTGCTGAACACGATGCAAGACTGCGCCGCCTCAGGTGGCTGGGCATCGACAAGGATACATTCAGCCGCACAGGGGAGAACGTCTACCACTGGGAGTATGAGGTGACCGAGGTAGGCTTCAAGTGTCACATGAATGACATCGAAGCGGCGATCGGCCTCGTTCAGCTGGGGCGGCTCGATGCGGAGAATGCTCGCCGCTCAGAGATTGCAGCGTTGTACCGTGAAAATCTCGATACAGTCGCAGGCGTTACGTTGCCTCCAGTATCTGACGACCGCTCGAGCAGCCATCACCTTTTTCCTGTCACAGTTGAGCGCCGCAACGATCTGGTCGACCGGCTCAGGGAAAAAGGAATCGCCACTGGCGTGCACTACCGCAGAAACGATGAGTACCGGATGTACGAGAAGACGGACCTTCCCAATGCTGAACACTTTTCGAGTCACGTGATGTCCCTCCCGATGCACCTGGATCTCCGCGATTCCGATGTAGTGTCAATCGCAGATGTCATCAGGGAAGGGTGGTAGGATGCCGCGCCAGCCGCTCCTCATCCTCGGCACCCGTACACTGGCCGAGGAAGTAGCGGATCTCGTGATGGACACGGATGAGTTCGAGGTAACGGGTTTCGTCGAAAACATGGACCGCACCCGATGCGCGCAGCCGCTGGTTGGTCTCCCTGTTTACTGGATAGACGACATCGGGCCGATGTCGCGCTCGCACGTGGCCGTCTGTGCGCTGGGCACCACCAAACGTGGACTATTTACCGATCAGGTCGAGGCGCTTGGATTCCGCTTCGCGACAATCGTCCATCCTTCGGCTCGCCTCTCGAGAACGAGCACGATGGGCGAGGGATCGATACTCAGTGCGGGCGCGATCGTTGCGGCACACGCAACCATAGGTGAGCACGTGTTCATAAACAGGGGCGCTCTTATCGGGCATCATACGACAGTTGGAAATCACTGCAGCGTCATGCCGGGCGCGAACATCGCGGGATCGTGCACGATTGGTGAGCGGTGTTACGTCGGGATGGGCGCGATTGTGATCGATCATCTGTCGATCGGCGAGCGTTGCGTAGTTGCGGCTGGGGCGGTGGTAACTACTACCCTGCCGCCGGGCGTCAAGGTGATGGGCGTCCCCGCTCGCGTCGTCAGCGAAAGCTCAGAGGGCAGATGATGTCGGCCGGCAAGCGGGTAATAATTAACGTCGCTCCAACGGGAATGGTCCCGACAACGGCGGACAATCCAGCGGTACCTGTGACGGCGGAGTCGATAGCGCTCGATTGCCAGCGTTGTCGCGCGGCAGGCGGAGCAATCTTTCACCTTCATGCGCGTGACACCGACGAGTCCGCTACTTATCGGAGCGACATCTACCGCGAGATCATCCGCGCGGTCAGAACGAAGAGCCCGGACATTATTGTCTGTGTCTCGACCAGCGGCCGGACTCACAAGGAGTTCGCGCAACGTTCCGAGGTTCTGGACATCGACGGAGACGAAAAGCCTGAGATGGCTTCGCTCACTTTAGGGTCGATGAACTTTCCAAAGCAGGCGTCGGTAAACGATCCAGTGATGATCAGATCGCTTGCTGACCGTATGAGAGAGCGCGGAATCGTACCAGAGCTCGAGGTTTTCGATTTCGGTATGCTCGACTACGCGAAGTATCTCATCGAGCGGGGAGTGCTGCGGGAACCGTTCTACTTCAACCTTCTTCTTGGATCACTCGGAACGGTAAGCGCGACACCTCTCAACCTGGCCTCACTCGTGGCTTCACTCCCGTCAGGTGCAACCTGGGCTGCGGCAGGCATCGGGCGGTTTCAGTTCGCGATGAACTCCATTGCAGTGGCGATGGGAGGGCATGTGAGAATCGGACTCGAGGACAACCTCTTCGAAGATGCCGCGAAGTCTCGCCCTGCAACCAACCCCGCGCTTGTTGAAAGAATCGCTCGCCTCGCGCGTGCCGCCGAGCGCGAACCGGCCACTCCGTCGGAGGCTCGGGAAATCATAGGGCTGCCAACGCGTCAGTCGTAGCTGGAACCGCATGGAATCCCTAAATTGGCCTGATGCCCCACCCGGCTGATTCGAGGAAGTTCAACGACGAGGAAGTCGCTCTCATCATCAAGAGAGCAGCTGAGCTGCAGCAGACCGAGCAGACGGAGACAGATAGTGGCCCGCGGCTCACGCTTCACGATGTCGAGCAGATTGCGAAGGAAGCTGGCATAGATCCGCTTCTCATCCGCCGGGCTGCGCAGGGAATTGACCACCATACGGAAAGTGTCAGACCATCGCCGTGGCTTGGCGCGCCGACGCGTATTGTGCTCGAGCGTGTCGTCGATGGTGAGATCGGACCTGACCACTACGAATCGCTGGTCAATGAGATGCGCCGCACCTTCGGGGACAACGGTGTTCCAAGTGTCCTCGGCCGCACATTGGCGTGGACTCCGGCCGCCGCGGGAGGGAGGAGAGAAAGCCGCACCCGGAATGTTGACGTCAGCATAATTTCACGCGGCGGGGTGACGACGATTCGCGTGGAGGAAGAACTTCGGAACATCGCCACGGCGTTGTTCACAGGCCTGACGATGGGTGGCGGACTCGGTTCGACCGGCGTCACTGTTGGAATCGCGATGGCTACAATTGGCTCCGCAGCGATAGCAGGGTTGTTGTGGGTTGGGGTTGCCGGCGGTTTCTACGCGTTGTCACGCGCGATCTTCAGCAACATCGCAAACAAACGCGAGGCTCAGCTCAGGGCGCTGCTATCACGCCTTGCTGATCAGGTTCGGGACGGCGTCGCTGAAGATTCCCGTGGCCGCGTTGAATCGGGCTACGCTGGCAGCGCGCCTCGACTACCTGTGCCGGAAGCCACTCCATCGCTCGAGTGTTGATGTTGTTGCCACCACGCGGCCGCCTCGGCCTGGCTCCAATCTCCCAGGCGCAACGCGGAAAGTGACTGTGACAGGTCCGCGGCGGTCTGCGGCCGCTCTCCGGGATTTTTCGCGAGGCATTTGAGGACAAGCTGCTCGAGATTTGCAGGAACGTTCACGCCGCCGCGGAGCGATGGGGGCACCGGATCGTTCCGCATGTGCTTCGCTATCATCTGGAACGTTGTCTCGGCGTCGAAGACAAGTTTTCCAGTCAGCAGGAAATACGCAACGCAGCCGAGCACGTAGATGTCGGCGCGCGAGTCCACGCCTTCACCGAGCGCCATCTCGGGAGCCATGTACGATGGCGTTCCCGGCGTTCTTCCAACTGCGGTCGCAAGCGATACGTGCGTGTCTTCCTTCGCGACAGATTTCACGAGCCCGAAGTCGAGCACTTTCACGAAGTCGTGTTTAACGCCGACCTTTCCGAGGTGTATGTTCGCCGGCTTGATGTCCCGGTGCACGAGACCCTGCAAGTGCGCTTCCTCCAGTGACTCACAGGCCTGTTGCAGAATGTGAATCACTCGGCGCGCGCTGAGTGGTCCGTGCTCGCGCACAAGTGACTCGAGGTCCAGCCCTTCGAGTAGCTCCATGACGAAGTACAAAGTCTGATCTTCGGTCACGCCGAAGTCGAACAGCTCCACCGTGTGCGGGGAGCGCAGGTTAGCCGCGGCTTCTGCTTCGCGATGGAAGCGCTTGATTGCGACATCCGCCGCTTGCGGGTCCTGTTCGCCCAGCATTTCGGATCTTATCAGTTTGATGGCCGCGGGTCGCGCAAGCATGCGGTGCCGTGCTTTGTAGACCTCTCCCATCCCGCCGCGTTTGATGAGATCGCCCAACTGATAGCTACCCATCTCCCGCGCCTTGCTAACCTGGCGCCCGAGACTGGTGACTACACGCGAGATAACCGCGGCGACGCCGGCAAGCATGAAGTCCGGGTAATGCATCAGCAACCCGGTCCCGAATGCATCGAGCGCGGACATTTCTTCGCCATGCGTGATCATCATTGCGATTGGACTCATCGTTGCTGCAATCAGCGCCGTGGCGAGCATCATCCGGGGTTCGTTTGGCGCGATTGCCGCGAACATCAGCACTACCACGCCGACCCATGAGATCACGGGTCCGTGCAGACTTGTCGCGGGCATTCCCCAGTGCAGCACGATTGCGATCGCAAAGCTGTTGAGCACCATGTACACGAGCGCCAGCTTTAGATAGAACTCGGGCGAGCGGTGCGACCTGCGGATATAGAAAAAAAGCGCTAGGGACGACCCTGCTGCCGCTATTGCAATAACGTCAGGAGTCCGAAAACCGGGTCGCGGCTCACCAGGATTGAATGACGGCCAGGTAATGTGCCAAAGGATATCGGCGACAATCCACATCGCTGCTGCGAGCACTGCCATGATTGCGACTCGCTGCGAAGCTTCACGCAGCAGGTCAGCAGGAATCGCACGATCCCGTGTTCGGGATAAGGCGCCGCCAGTCGGTGTAGTCGACGGTACGGGTTGAATCAGTGCGGTCTGAGCCATCTTCATGAGTGACTCATGGGGATGGCTCACACTATTGCCGCTTTAGCGCTTTGGCAAGCGCTCGCGAAGCTTGATGCCTTCGAGTTTCCAAGATGAGTCGTCGCGCCGGAAGCTTGCCGTACCGGTTCCAAACGGGGTAACGTCAGCGATCCGCACGGTGGAGGCACGCTCCGGAAGCTTGTCGAGCGCGAACATTCCGTCGACTCCGCGGAACCTGTAAAACCTCCAGGTGAAGACGACTGTGGCGCTATCGCCCGATTCGGTCTTCTTGAAGTTCGCCGGCATGTCAGTTCCAACCATGCCTACCGGGACCTCGTAACTGGAATCCAGCGCAACGATGCGGCCAAATGTCTTTCTTGCTGAACCGCGGTCAGTGAGCTTGAGCTCGCATGAATCAGCCCCGCGCGATTCGGTGGACATGAAACCGGCATCCTTCAATACTGTCCATGCCTGCGCCTCCTGAGTTGGCGGAAGCTTGTCGCATGGTGCCGCAATAGTTCGCGGAACGATTACAGCGAGTGCCTTGTCGAATGGCGAGGTCGCGAATATCGCCTCGGTAATGACGTCATCAGTAAGCGCGGGGGAGCATGCAAGTGTCCCCGCCGCGATAAGCAGCACGACTGACGTGCCGACAGATCGCAGCGGCCGTTTTTCGTTTGAAGGCAAGCCGGCTCCGGATTCTAGATGTCGAGGTTGCTCACGAACTTGGCGTTCTGCTCGATGAACAACCTGCGGGGCTCGACTTCGTCTCCCATAAGGGTCTGGAATGTCTGGTCAGCCAGAACCGCATCCTCGAGGGTGACCTTGAGGATCGTACGCGTCTCCGGATCCATCGTAGTCGACCACAGCTGTCCAGGATTCATTTCGCCGAGTCCCTTGTAACGCTGGATGTTGACGGATCCCTTGCCTTCGCCATTGCTGAGCCGCGACACGTAGTCGTCGCGCTCCTTCTCGTCATACGCGTAGTACTCTTCTTTCCCCTTCGCTACGCGGTAGAGTGGCGGCTGCGCGATGTAGATGTATCCAGCCTCGATCAGCTCCGGCATCTGACGATAGAAAAACGTGAGCAGAAGTGTCCGGATGTGTGCGCCGTCTACATCGGCGTCGGTCATCAGGATCACCTTGTGGTAGCGCACGTTCTCGACTGTGAACTCTTCCTTGATACCTGCGCCGATCGCGGTGACGATCGTCCTTATCTCCTCGTTGCCAAGGATCTTGTCGATGCGCGCGCGCTCAACGTTCAGGATCTTACCGCGGAGTGGCAGGATTGCCTGGAATGCACGATTGCGCCCCTGCTTCGCGGACCCGCCGGCAGAGTCACCCTCGACCAGATAGATCTCGCAAAGTGCGGGGTCGCTCAACGAGCAGTCGGCCAGCTTGCCGGGAAGGTTGCCAATGTCGAGCGCCGATTTCTTGCGCGTGAGATCGCGCGCCTTGCGAGCCGCTTCCCGTGCACGCGCTGCCGACACCGCCTTCTCGATGATGATGTTTGCAACACGAGGGTGTTCCTCGAGGTAGGAACCGAGCATCTCGTTGACGACGGTCTTGACTGCGCCTTCGACCTCGGAGTTGCCGAGTTTCGTCTTTGTCTGCCCCTCGAACTGTGGTTCCCTCACCTTGACCGAGAGAACAGCAGTAAGACCCTCGCGAACATCGTCGCCGGAAAGAGTGGTTTCACCGCCCTTCTTGGTGGCGTTCTTCGACCCGTATGCATTGATGGTTCGCGTCAGCGCGGACTTGAATCCGGTGAGGTGAGTTCCACCCTCGTGCGTGTTGATGTTGTTGACGAAGGAAAAAACGTTCTCGTTGTAGCCGTCGTTGTACTGGAAGGCGACTTCGATCTCGACATCGTCGCGCGTCGTCTCGATGTACACGACTTCGTTGTGGAGTGGCTTGCGGGCAGAATTGAGGAACTGAACCATCTCCTTCAGTCCGCCCTTTGCAAGGAACGCCTCGGTTTTCTCCTGACCCTCGCGCTCGTCCTGAAGGTGAATCTCAACGCCCTTGTTCAGGAACGAGAGCTCACGCAAGCGATTGGCGATCGTGTCGTAGTCGTAGCGAAGCTCGGTAAAAATTTCCGGGTCGGGCTTGAACCAGACTTTGGTACCGCTCTCACGACCGCACTTTCCGAGCACGCTGAGCTGTGTCCGAGTATACCCGCGGACGAAGTCCATGAAATATTCCTTCCCTTCACGCTTGACCCAGACCTTCAGCTGCTCCGACAGCGCATTCACGACGGACACACCAACGCCGTGCAACCCGCCCGACACCTTATAGGTGTTCTTGTCGAACTTTCCACCGGCATGCAGCACAGTCATCGCCAGCTCGACACCGGGGATCTTCTCGGTGGGATGAATGTCCACAGGGATTCCTCGACCATCATCTGAGACAGTGATCGAGTCGTCCTTGTGAATCGTCACATGGATCTGTTTCGCATGGCCCGCCAGCGCCTCATCGATCGAATTGTCTACAACCTCGTAAACGAGGTGGTGCAAACCACGCGATGATGTCGATCCGATGTACATACCAGGCCGCTTGCGTACTGCCTCGAGGCCCTTGAGCACCTGAATATGCCCAGCGTCGTAACGAGTGTCGGGAACCGTTGCGGTCTTCGCCATGTGTTGCTGGAATTGATCGAAAAGGTGGGACCGAACGGAGACCGAAAATCGTCTGTTCGGCAGATTGAATAATCTAATGCTGAAACGTGATTTACGCAATTCTTTCCGCGAGCGCTAAGCACTTGTAAGCCAACGACTTAACGCCGAAGCTGGAACCTGATTTTCCGGATCGGAGACCGGCCCTCTACGGAGTTCAGCGCGCGCAGCAACTGCGGCTCCATCAACGACAGCTCAGTCATCCATCCGTGAGTCGAAACAGCAACGAAAAGGGTCCCGTCCGGGGTGATCGAGAGCGCCTTCGTCACACCCGCAATCTGCGCCCCGACGGCCTCCGGCCATTGCTCCACCGCCGATGCCTGCTTCACTCGCCGTGAAAGACCGCTCTTCGCCAGAAATCCACCGAGCGCATCCGCCAGACTCACTGGCTTCCGCTTCTTCTCGTTCACGCAGCCTGCTCCACCACGCCCGCATGAATACTTCTACGCTCGAGGCCTGTCAGCTCGGGAGGGATATCACTCGAGCGTGGTACCATCAAGATCGTCTGGCCCAGCCCCGCGCTTTGCAACAAGCCGAGAATCCGGCCCGACCTCCGCACATCGAGCTCGGCAAAAGGATCATCGAGAAGAAGGACAGGCGCCTGGTCTCGCGCTTCCCGCAATGTTGCACCCTCCAGCATACGGAGCGCGATCGCTGCCGTTCGCTGCTGTCCCGCCGAGCCGAACACCCTCAGATCTTTCCCATCGAGAGTAAATAGAAGGTCATCGCGGTGTGGGCCTGAATGCGTGACCCCGCGCCGCATGTCGTGCTTCCGCTGGCGCGAGAACGCTGTCTCGAGCGCTGCGCGTACGTCGGTCTCACGCGCGATCACGCTGCTATATGCCATCCTCGGCTCGCCTGCTTCGCCTATCGCGGCTGACAAGCGGGAGAACTCCGGCGCGCGCGCATTCACCCATTCGGAGCGCTCGCGGATCAGCTGAGCGCCGTGCTCGGCGAGTGCCGGCTCCCATACCGCGACAGCCGAATCGTCGCCCGTTCGCGCACCGTCGCGAAGCGCTGCATTCCGTCGCGCCAGTGCCGCGCGATACGTCTGCAATGAAGCGAGGTAACGACGCGACGAAAGCGCCAGAACCAGGTCGAGATACCTTCGCCGCTCGGCAGGCCCGCCCCCGATCAGCTGAATGTCGCGCGGTGAAAACATTACCGAGGGCAGAGAGCCGAAAGCGTCGCTCAATCGCGATGCTGGCGCCCCGTCGAGAACCACTTTCTTCCTCTTCCCAGCGGCCTCGAACCCTACGCCAAATTCCCGCGAGCCTCTCGTGTCGGCGGTGGCTGAAATATGAAATGCCTTCGCGCCGAATCGAATGAGATCCTGGTCGCGCGTGCCGCGAACACTCCGCAGAACCTGGAGGTAGTAGATGCCCTCCAGGAGGTTAGTCTTGCCCTGTCCGTTTTCGCCGATGATGGCGAGGCCCGATTCCGGCAGCTCGAGATCGAGCCGTTCGAAGTTGCGGAAGTCGCGGGCTGAGAAACGCTTCAGCCAGACGCGCTCGCCGCTCACGTCCCCCTGAACTCGGGAGTGCGCTTCTCCAGGAATGCCTGCATGCCTTCTGTCATGTCACTCGTCGACGCCAGCAGGCCGAAGTGATTTGCCTCGAGAACGAGGCCTTCTTCGAGCGACATCTCGAGTCCCCGGTCAACCGCTTCGATGCACAGCGAAACGGCGAGCGGCCCATTGGCGAGAATTGCCTGCATCATCTCGACTGCCGTTTTCAGAAGCTCTTCGGGCGCCACTACCTTATTGACGAGCCCGATGCGATACGCTTCGGCCGCGTCTATGATCTCTGCCGTTGTAAGCAGCTGGATCGCGCGCCCCTTTCCGATGAGGCGGGACAGACGCTGTGTGCCACCGTATCCCGGGCACGTCCCTAGCCTCACCTCAGGCTGCCCGAACTTTGCCTTGTCCGAGGCAATCCTTATGTGACACGCGAGGGCGAGCTCGCATCCACCGCCGAGAGCAAATCCATTGACGGCGGCGATAACGGGCTTTGGCGACGTCTCGAAGCGCCGAAAAATATTCTGTCCGTTCTGCGCGCGCGCTTTGGCAATTGTCGGCGTTTGACTTGCGAGCTCAGAGATGTCGGCGCCCGCAACGAAGGCGCGACCGGCGCCCGTGACTATGATTCCAGCAATATCGTCACGCCCGCGCGCTTCATCGATCGCCACGCCAAGCTCGGCGATCGTGGCATCGTTGAGTGCGTTAAGCTTGTCAGGACGGTTGACAGTCAAGGTCGCTATGCGACTCTCGACGTCGAAGGTGAGAAACTGGTATGTCATCGGCGAACGAGTTGAGGTGGTGCCCGGGACGCTGTAATGTACGCGGCCGTATCGTCCTTCGCCGCATTGGAGAATCATGGCTGAAAAGTGGTTTCGCCGGATGGGATCGAAGGAAAAAGGCTTCAGGTATCTTCAGCCCGACGGCAAGCCCGTTCGCGACAAAAGCGTGCTCGAGAGGATCGACCTGTTGCGGATTCCTCCGGCGTGGCGCGACGTGCACATCGCGGCGAACACGCGCGCCCCGATTCAGGTTTGGGGATTCGATGCTCGCGGGAGGAAGCAGTACAGGTATCACGGTCGCGCCGTGGAGAAGGGGCAGCTCAGGAAATATTATAGGGTGCGCCAGATGGCGAAGGATCTCCCAAAGTTGCGGAAGCGCATGTTGAAAGACCTGGCGCGCACAGATGATTCGATGGATCGGGTTTGCGCAGGCATCGTCCTTCTGATCTCGCATGCCTGGTTCCGGGTCGGAAGCGACAGATATGAAAAAGAGAACAATTCGTTCGGCATCACGACGCTGCGGAAGTCGCACGTAGTTCCGGACCTGCCAACGATAGTTTTTGACTACAAGGGGAAGCGCGGCATCGATCACCGGCAGAGGGTGACCGACCCGCGCCTTGTCGAATTTGTCATGGACCTGATGCTGAAGCCTGGACCGCGGCTCTTTCGCTACAAGGAAGGGCGCAAGTGGGTCGACGCAAACTCCCACGACGTGAACGACTATATCGAGCAGATCGCGGGCTTTCCGTATACCGCCAAGGATTTCCGGACGTGGGGTGGTTCCTTACGGGCGGCGACCGTGCTTTCTGACCAGGAGCCCGCACGCACGAAAAGTGCGCGGAACAAGAATGTCCTCATGACTGTGCGCGTTGTTGCCGCGGAGCTCGGCAATACGCCGGCGATCTGCAGAAAATCCTATGTCCATCCGATGATTCTTACGCGGTACCTGCGCAGCGGCGCAACTATCGAGGTCCCCGGCCGGCAGGGAAGAAAAGTATCGGAGTCGAAGCACACGCCGGAGGAAACTGCTCTGATCGAGTTTCTCGATGAACATTTTCCTGATCGCCGAAGCGAGCGCAGGCTGGAGCGAACCTGACGTGAAGCACGTTCTCGCAATCGACGAAGGCACCACGAGCACGCGCTGTCTGGTGATTTCCGCGGCTGGTGAGATCGTTGGTCGCGGCGCGCGCGATATCACTCAGTACTTTCCTCGACCGGGCTGGGTCGAGCACGACGCAGCGGAAATATTTGATCGCACAGTCGAGGCGGCGCGCGAAGCGATAGCCGCCAGCGGCATAGTTCCGGACTCGATCGGTATCACCAACCAGCGCGAGACGATCGTCGTCTGGAGTCGAGTTACCGGCGAACCACTGGCACGTGCAATCGTTTGGCAGGACAGGCGCACCGCCGACCGGTGTCGGAAGCTCACGCAGGAAGCGCCGTGGATCACTGAAAGGACAGGACTTCCAATCGATCCCTATTTCTCAGCGACGAAACTGGAGGTCCTTCTAAGCGATCCGGAGGTTGCCGGTTCCGTCGAGCGCGGTGAAGCGCTGGCAGGAACCATTGATACCTGGCTGATCTGGAAGCTGACTGGTGGAGCCGTGCACGCTACTGATCCGACGAACGCGTCGCGCACACTGCTTTTTGATATAGATGGAAAGTCGTGGAGCGATGAGCTCTGTTCGATATTCAATGTGCCCCGCTCGATGCTCCCCCAGGTGCGTCCCTCCAGTGGTGATTTTGGGACAGCTTCAGCGGAGTTGCTTGGAACCGATATCCCAATCTGCGGGGTTGCCGGTGACCAGCAGGCCGCGCTGTTCGGACAAGGGTGCTTCAGCGCTGGTGAGGGCAAGAATACGTACGGCACCGGCGCATTCCTTCTGCTCAATACAGGAAGCAAGCGGCCAGTTCCAGGTCAGGGGATTCTTGCGACAGTTGCCTGCGACGCATCAGGCGGATACGCGTACGCGCTCGAGGGTTCGATCTTTATCGCCGGTGCAGCGATTCAGTGGATGCGAGACGGGCTTGGTCTGATCGAAGTCGCAGCAGAATCTCAGGAGCTTGCAGGCAGCATCGATTCGAATGACGGGGTCTATTTCATTCCAGCGCTTACAGGGCTTGGCGCGCCTCACTGGGAGCCCGAGGCCCGAGGGATGATCACTGGACTGACAAGAGGAACGACCCGCGCGCACCTTGTCCGCGCGGCACTGGAGTCGATGGCATACGGAACGAGAGACGTGTTGAGCGGAATGCGTGAGCGAAGCGGCATCGCATTCGAAAGACTGAGGGTCGATGGCGGGGCAAGCGTCAACAACTGGCTGATGCAGTTTCAGTCGGACGTCATTGGCGTTCCGGTCGAGCGTCCCGAGATCGTCGAAACGACAGCGCTGGGCGCTGCGGGACTCGCCGGGATCGCATCGGGTGTGTGGCAAAACAGCGAAGAGTTTCGGTCAGTGCCACGATACACGACGTTCTCCCCGTCAATATCTGACTCGGAGCGTTTGCAACTGGTCGGCGGATGGGAGCGGGCGATCGGCGCCGCACTTTACTGGGCAAGAAACGGAACCGGACATTGAAAGGAAAAAGAATTGTCTTGCTATCGCTTGTGGTTGCTGCACTCGCTGCATGTGGCACTACTCCAGGCGCGAATTCACGCGTGATTCTGCCGCCGGCGCCTTCAGGCATTGTCGAGGATAGTGCGTCGCTCGCGACCGCAACCGGCTCACTCTCGGGCACACTGCAGCTCCCGGCGCGGCGATTCCCGGTGCCTGTCGTACTCATCATCGCCGGCTCCGGCCCGACTGACCGCAATGGCAACTCTCCGGCGTTCTCGGGCCCGAACAATTCGCTCGAGATGCTTGCTGACGGGTTGGCCGCAAACGGCATAGCGTCTCTCCGCTACGATAAGAGGGGTATCGGCGCAAGCCGCGCCGCGGGTAGCGGCGGCGAGGCGAGCTTGCGCTTCACTCACTACGTATCTGATGCAAGCGGCTGGATACAGAAGCTTGGAGCCGATCCGCGCTTCTCGACAATTACCGTTGCCGGTCACAGTGAAGGCTCACTGATTGGTATGATCGCGGCGCGTGAGTCGAACGCCGATGGTTATGTGTCGATCGCCGGATCAGGCCGGAGCGCCCCGGTGATCATCGCAGAGCAGCTATCCGCTCAACTCCCGCCGCCGATGGTCGAACAGGTGGTCGCGATGATGGCGAAGATCGAGCGTGGGGAAAAAGTTGACTCGGTTCCTCCAATGCTCGCGGGCCTTCTGCGGCCGAGCGTGCAACCTTATCTGACATCGTGGTTCGCTTTCGATCCGGTGAAGGAGATCGCGAGGCTCACAATCCCTGCGCTTGTGTTGCAGGGGACCACAGACTTGCAGGTGAAGGTTACCGACGCAAACCTGTTAGCCGCGGCAAAGCCTGGAGCGAAGCTCGTTGTAATAGAAGGGATGAATCATGTGCTCAAAGCAGTGAGCGGACCCGTCGGTGCCCAGCTCTCGTCCTACTCCGATCCAAAGCTTCCAATTGTCCCTCAATTAGTCAGGGAAATCGTGACCTACGTAAACGATCTGCGTGTGCGCGACTCGCTCGGCGGAATCGATAAGCTGAAGCACTTTCTGCTGGCAGGGTTTGTCGAGGGTGTGACATTCGCCGGATTGCAGGCTGCCGGTGCTAATCGCAATTCTTCACTCGCGGGCGCAGGCGCCTCAGCCGCAGTTGTATCGATTGGACGTGAGCACCACGGCCGGAAGACCACCGGCCTCTTCAGCTTCGGAGACCTCGTGTGGGATGCACTCGGAGCGAGTGCGGCAATGCTGGTTCTCACGCGTGTGCATTAGGAATATTTCCATCGCCCGAATGTGATCGTAATCGGAGAGCTGTCGCTCTGGGTTGCCCTCATCCTCTCGATCTGGTCCGCTGCCATCGCGTTCACCGGTGCCACTCTCGGCCGCGCCGACCTCGTGTCGAGTGGCGTACGCGCGATATATATGACCCTGTTGATGACAGCGCTGGCATCGGCGGGATTACTGGTCGCGCTCTTCTCTCACGACTTCTCGATCAGGCACGTCGCTTCGTTCTCGAGTCGGAACCTTCCGACGCTTTTTCTCGCATCAGCGGTGTGGGCCGGACGCGCCGGCGGGCTGCTTTTTTCCGCTCTGTGCCTTGCGCTGGTTTCAACCTTGGTGATTTGGGCCATGCATCGCCACTCGCGGCTTCCGCGCGTCGCGGCGACGCTCGGGCTCGCACTCGCGCTCCTGTTATTCACGGTTTGCTTCGCTGCAAATCCGTTCGCGCGTCTTGACTGGATTCCGCAGGAAGGGCAGGGAATGCCACCTCAGCTTCAGAATTTGTGGGCATCACTCTACCCGCCAGTGCTGTATGCGGGTGCAGCATGTCTCGCCGCGCCGATTGGTTTGTGGATTGGTGCGGGACGATCAGTGGACAAAGAAACGCGTGGACTGATTCGGAAGTGGGCGCTCGCGCCGTGGATAATGACTACGTCTGCCGTTCTTCTTGGAACCAGGCAAGCCTACAGCGTGGTTGACGTGCATGCGTCATGGCTGTCGCACCCGCTTCGAAGCGGCTCTCTTGTGCCGTGGATTATCGCGATCGGCTTAGCAGGCTTCCTGATTTGTGCCGAGTCTGAAGCAACACGCTCGCGTTCGATGCGCGTCGGTGCATATGTGGCGATTCTCGGACTGCTACTGGTCACTTCCGGGGGAATTGGGCGAGCGTTTCGTGAGCTGGCTGGAGTCACACTTACGCCAGGCTCGAGCGCTCAGCTACTCGATCCGTTCCGTAAGCGTTGGAGTGTCGATAATCTCGGCGTCTCGCGATATGACGTCTTGAATCGGCAGGTCACTGCGATTGCTCTTAACGTATCTATCGACGGGAAATCCAACGGCGTGGTGACGAGCGAGATGCGCCAGCACCTCGATAGCAGGGGCGCGCCAGTACATCGACCAGCGATTGTTACGGGCGTCAAGGGGACGTGGCCTGTGGACCTGGTCGTTTCACTTGATGATGTTGACCCCGGCGAAGCAGCGCGTCTTCGTCTGTCGTTCAACCCCCTCGTTCGGCTCGTCTGGATTGGCGGCATCCTTGTCCTGCTGGGGGGCTGCCTGATCATCTATTTGCCGACGAGGCAGTCACCATGATGTCGCTGGCCATCGGGACCGTGATTGCGATCGCTGCGGTGCTATTCGTCTTGCGACCACTATTGCCTTGGACATTCTCCAGTACGAAGCCACAAGCCGCTGACAGGGGAGCGGAGCCGCCAGAATCGCCGTAATTTCAGGCCCATGCGATCTTACCTGGGCGTGAAGCCCGGCCGCGGTGGCCATCCCCGCTTGCCGGCCTCTGTAGTATGGCTCGTTCTCCTCGCATTGACATGGTCGGCGTCGCCCGGCGCGCAGACTATCCCCGCCGCCGCTCGGGATACGCGCGTGGCCGAGCGGTTTGGCCTCCTGATCAAGGGCGGTCGAGTGGTCGATGGAACGGGCAATGCATGGGTGCGCGCGGATGTAGGTATTCGGGCGGGCCGGATTGTGGCTGTCGGCGATTTGCGGGGAGCAGCAGCCGACACGGTCCTTGATGCAGAAGGACTGTACGTTGCACCGGGCTTCATCGATACACATTCGCACGCGGGTGGAGCGCTCGCGGAACGCGCCCTTAGCGGCGCTCGTGCATTACTGGCACAGGGAATCACGACTGTCTTCGTGAATCCCGACGGAGGCGGAAGCACGGATCTCGAAGCACAGCGCAAGCAGCTGCTTTCGAACGGGCTTGGAGTCAACGTCGCGCTCATGGTACCGCACGGCTCGGTCCGCCAAGCCGTTCTCGGAATGGCCGACCGCGCCCCCAATGCTTCCGAGCTGCGGCGGATGGAGGAGCTGGTCGAGCGCGGAATGGTTGCGGGTGCATTTGCATTGTCGAGTGGACCGTTCTACGCACCCGGCAGCTATTCAAAAACTGATGAGCTCGTGGCACTCGGGCGCATCGCAGCACGTTACGGTGCGCCGTATCAGAGCCACATCCGCGATGAGAGCGATTACGGTATCGGATTGCTCGCCGCCGTCGAAGAGGTGATCACTGTCGCGCGCGAGGCAGGCACTCGCGGCGTTGTCACTCACATCAAGGCGCTCGGCCCCAGCGTTTGGGGATTTTCTGCTGCCATCGTGGAGCGCGTGAATCGAGCGCGTGCCGAGGGTGTCGAAGTTTTCGCAGACCAGTATCCATACGACGCATCACAGACGTCGCTGTCCGCCGCGCTCGTCCCGCGATGGGCGCAGGCCGATGGTGGAGATTCATTGCGTGCGCGCCTGGCGAATCCCGCAGCACGGTCGAGAATCGTTTCCGAGATGCGCGCAAATCTCGCCAGACGGGGCGGCGCCGATCGAATTCAGATTGCAAACCACTCGGCGGATACGCTGGTAGAAGGCCGCACGCTGGCGCAGATCGCAGCCGCGCGCAGCGAAGATGCAGTGGAGACAGCGTTGTACATGGTTGGCCGGGGCGGGGCAGGAATCGTTTCGTTCAACATGAACGACGAAGACATCGAGCGCCTCATGCAGCAGTCGTGGACGATGACAGCTTCAGACGGCGCGTTATCGAGCCCCGGTCAGGGCGTGCCCCATCCCCGCGGCAATGGGGCGTTTTCGCGCAAGCTCCGCAAATACGTGGTTGAGGATAAAATCGTCGATCTTTCCGCGGCAGTGCGCTCGATGACCACGCTTCCCGCGACAGTGTATCGAGTACCTGATCGCGGCTGGCTCCGTCCGGGTGCGCATGCTGACATCGTCGTCTTCGATCTCTCGCGCGTCCGCGATCGGGCGACGTATGAGGAGCCGCACCAGCTCGCTGAGGGAATGGTTCACGTACTGGTAAATGGAAGACTCGCGATTCGCGACGGCGCGTTCACCAATGTTCTGGCAGGACAGGTTCTCCACCGCTCACGATGAGGCCCCACCTCATGGTCTTAATCAGAAAAAGACTTCCGGCTCTTATCACGCTGCTCCTGACCGCAACAAGCGTCAGTGCTCAGTCGTCATCGCGACTCGCGCAAGAAGTGGAAGTAATAAGGACAGCGTACGGGGTTCCACATATCAGGGCGGAAAATCTGGAGGCAGCCGCATACGCGCTTGCTTATGTACAGCTTGAGGACTACGGGCCCGTAGTTGCTCACGGGCTCGCGCGCGCGCGCGGCGAAATGGGTAGATGGTTTGGGCGCGATAGCATGGAGTCGGATTTCCTTGCGCAGCGCGAGCACAAGATTGCGGTTGAGCGGTACGTGATGCTCGATGTCGATACCCGGTCCGTGTACGAAGGCTTTGCCGCGGGCGTCAACCGATACATCGAACTTCACCCGGAAGAATTTGCCGCTGGCTTTGCTCCGCGCTTCACCGGATATGACGTAGCTGCACGCGACGTGAGCTTGGCGAGCGCCGGTCAGGCGCGGCAGTTCATGAATCGTTTCGCCGCTCCACAGCGTGGGAATAATCCCGCTCAGCCCCAAGCCAGTCCCGGCACTGATCAGATGGAGGAAGGCTCGAACGCGTGGGCGTTTGCGCCAGGGAGGACGAAATCAGGGAGGGCTATCCTGATGCGCAACCCTCACCTTGCATGGACTGCCGGCTACTATGAAGCCCACGTGACCGTTCCCGGTGTTCTGGACTTTTACGGTGATTTTCGAATTGGAGGACCGTTCGGCGTCGTCGCCGGATTCAATCGACATCTCGGCTGGGCCACTACGAACAATGCGCCGGATTTGAATGAGATATACGCGCTCGATGCAGACCAGGCGCGTGTTGACCATTACCTGTTTGATGGCGCATCGGTACCGCTCGACCGAGAGCTGGTTACTGTGACCTTCAGAAACGGGAGCTCGCTTTCGACGGAGACACGGGAATTCTGGCGGTCGCATCTGGGACCCGTGCTGCACCGTGAAAGCGGAAAGGTGTACGTATTGCGCGCGGCCGGCGATGGAGATCATCGCGCTGGCGAGCAGTTCCTGCGAATGATGCGCGCGCAGTCGCTCGCTCAATGGCAGGACGCAATGAAGATGCGCGCCCGCATGAACTCGAGCTTCACCTATGCGGATCGCGCAGGGAACATACTATATGTATGGAACGCGGCCATTCCGTCATTGCCGCATGCGAGTGGGGGTGATACAGCTGCCGTCCCTGCGCGCCGCACGAGTGATGTCTGGACGCGGTACATCCCGTACGACTCGCTGCCTCAGCTGCTGAACCCGCGCGGTGGCTACGTCAGAAACGAGAACGATGCTCCGTATCACACGAACATCCGACAGGTTCTCGACCGAAAGAACTATCCGGCGAACATGCCGGAACCGTCGCTGCGATTGAGAAGCCAGCTTAGCATCGACCTGATCGACAACAATCGGAAGCTCGGGCTGGAAGACGTCATAGCGCTCAAGAACTCGTACCGCATGTTGCTTGCAGACCGCGTCAAGGGAGATCTGATCGTCGCAGTTCGGGCTGCAAGTCCTGATACTACAGTCACGAAGGCTCTTGCATTGCTCGAGCGCTGGGACAACACGGCAAGTCATACGAGTCGCGGCGGGGTGCTGTTCGATACGTGGTGGCGGCGCTATACCGATGGAGCGACCGGCGCCGATTCAATGTTTGCCGAACCGTGGAGCGCGGCTGCGCCGGTCTCGACGCCGCGCGGGCTGAAGAATTCAACGCGCGCTGCTGAATCGTTCCTGTGGGCGGTCACTGAGACCACGCGGCGTCATGGTAGCTACGACGTGCCGTGGGGAGAAGTGCACCGCGTGCGACATGGATCGGTCGACGAGCCAGTTGGTGGCTGCAACGGAGCACTCGGATGCTTTCGCGTGCTCAACTTCCGGACGGATCCCGATGATCGCCGCGCGGTTAACGGCGGTGATGGGTGGGTGCTGGTGGTCGAGTTCAGTGATGTGCCGAAGGCGTATTCGGTACTCGCTTACGGGCAGAGCCAGAAGAAGGACTCACCATACCACGCTGATCAGGCTGCGATGTTCGCTCGCGGGGAAATGAAACGCGTCGCGTTCACCGCTGGTGACGTTGATGCTCAGGCGATCAGCCGGTATCGGCCGGGTTCGAAGAGATCGTTCTCCAATCTACAGCCCATCCTGACACGCTGACTTTCGTGTGGTTTGAGTTGAGCACGACACCGTGACCACGCCGGAAGAACAAGATTGTTTTCCGGCGTGTTGCTGATAGAGGAGCTGGCATCCTCTACTACCTATCCCGATTCACCCGATGTCAGCCTGGACTAAAGCGTCTAGGCATTCCTGTCGATGCACACCCCGGCGCCGGGCGTGGGGTTGTTCGTCTCGGCGAGTGGCAGGATAATGTTCACGTCAGGGCCGTAGTTTCCTCCCTTGTGCCACGCACCTACCGGGAAGACCGACGTCGCGGGGCGGTTGTACTGCCGGACGAGTCTGCGCAGATCGCCCGTACGCGTGCCGCGCCCGAACAGCCAGAACGCGCGCTCGCGGAAGAGCTGATCGAGTTGCGCTGCTTCGGTGGCCGCGGCGGTAAGAGGCGTCAGGCCGGTGACCGTCGTTCGCAACGCGTTGAGCGTGTTGAGCGACCCCGTAGTGTTTCCAGTGCGAAGCTGCGCCTCTGCTTCAATAAGGCGCGCTTCAAGTCCTGATACGATGGGAATCGACGATTCGCGCAGGGGCCAGATCCGCTGCACCCAGAACGGCGTGGTAAGATCATCGCGGCTCGACTTCGTCACTGCAATCGTCCTGCACACCGCATCGTTCCCCTGACAAGTCGGCACTCGGGGATCGTTCGCGGTGGCGAAGTTCAAACCGTTCGTTCCTTCGCTGTTGCTCACGCTGTACCGGCCGGCCACGTTGTTCAACGACCAGAACTGATTGCTGTTCGCGGTGATTGCATGGAACATCAGGTACTGAAACGAGGTCGCCACACCCGTGACGGCCGAGGCGGCTTCAGCGGGTCGGTTCAGGTTCATCAGGATACGCGCCTTGGTGACCTGAAGCGCGCTCCGGACTTTTATGTCGTCGGCAGTCGTTCCCGTCACGAGCGCCAGACCGGAATCAGCGTGAGCGAGCGCGATCCCGAGAGCTTCAGCCGTAGCGAGCGGTGTGCCAAAGACGCCCTCGCCGTTTTCCACCGTGCTGAAGACAAGCCCGCTGCAGTAGTGCTCACCGGCGAGATTCTCCAGGTACGCCTGAACGAAGTACATCTCCGCCAGCTGCCATCCTGGAGCGCCCGGGTTGAACTCGCGCAGAAGGTCGATCGACTGTCGCGCTGAAAGTCGCGCGCGGTGAAGCACGCGATTCGCGTCAGTCAGAAAAGTGTTCTGCGGTGTGATCGTTCGCTGGTCGATCTCCTGTCGTGCGATGAACGAGTCACCATTGTTCCACTCGTCGGCGAACAGGCCGCCAAGAAGCAGCAGGCTTTCGTTCCCGGTCGTTGCCGCGTTGAGCCGCGCGAGCGCGCCAAGCCGTGCGGCATTGGCTCCTGCCGCTGAGGATATATCGCCTGGGTTGATGATGTCCGCGTCAGTTATCTCGAGGAATTCCGTCGGCTCGCAGGCCGGGAGCGTGAGCAGCGCCGCGCATGCTGCGGCAATCAGGATGCGCCGCCCGCCGTTCATGATTGTATGCATTATTGGCGGTCTCCTAGAAGCCGAAGTTGAAACGCAATGAGAAATACGTGGGCGGCGCGAAGGCCTGGAATTCCGACGGCGCATCGCCTGTTGTCGCGAACGCTTCAGGGTCGACGCCCGTATAGTCCGTCCAGAGAATTCCGATGTTCCGAACCGACGCGGTTGCCGTGAGGCCGCGGCTGCGCAGCAGGCGCCCCGCGAGTCTCTCAGGAACCTGGTACGTCAGCGAAAATTCGCGGAAGCGGATGAAGTCTCCGTCCTCAAAGAATCCGGCGACGGACCTGCTCGGATGTTCCCGCACCATTACCACTCGCGCCTGCTCAGCGAGCGAAGCCTCAGGGTTGATGAGGCCCGAGCAGTTGAAGCGGCTCGCGCAGCGAATGCGCTCGGTGTTGTTGTAGACCTTGTGACCGCCCTTGTAGTCCACCATTGCACTGAGTCGAAGACGTCGTCCACTGAAGAGATCCATGCCTCCCGTAAGTGACGCCTCGGTACGCGGCACCGAGTGGCCAATGAAGACGCTCGTGTCGGTGACGGTGATCTCGCTTATTGCCGGATTTGCGTTGTACTCGATGATGTTGTTGCCATTCTTGTCCTCGAAGCCGGTGAGCTGCCGCGACCACCAGCCGTAGACCGGATATCCTTCGCGCTGCTGCTGCGTGGTGCCGATTGACGGCTGGCCACCAAGGCTGTTGAGCTCGTTGTCGTTGTGCGATGCGTTGAGCAATACGTCAAGCCCGAATCGCGGGCGTTGGACGAGCAACGCCGACAGCAGTCCTTCGAAACCCGAGTTCCGAATCTCACCGAGATTCTCGAGCCTGGTCGTTGCACCGGTTCCGAGCGACGGTGGAAGGGTGCGGCCGATGAGCGCATCCTTGGACAGCTTTCGGTAGTACGTGAGCTCGGCATTGACGCGATTGTCGAAGAAGGTTCCATCGATACCTGCCTCGACCTCTGTCGAGCGTTCGGGCTTGAGGTCGCTGTTGCCGAGCGTTGTGAACACCACTGCGGGCACGTCGCCGCTTTCCTGGCGTCCCGTGGTGGCCGAGTAGTACTGCACGGCGTCGATTGTGCCTGGCTGCACGCCCGATGCACCGTACGCCGAGCGCAGACGTATCTGGTTGGCCCAACCCGGGAGCGGGAAGAACGGCTCATCCGAGATCACCCATGAAACGGCGAGCTTCGGATAGAACACAGTCTTGAAGTTCGCGCCGAATGCGCTGTTGCGGTCGGATCTGATGGCTCCGGTGAGGAAGAGCCGGTCGTTGAAAGCGAGGCTCTGCTCAACGAACGCGCCAAGCGTGCGGCTCTCGCTGCTCGTTTCATCAGCCTGCGCGGTTGCTCCGGCAGTAACCGTCGTCGCCCCCGGTGGAAGCACGAGGCCTGTAGCGCCGTTGCGCTCGAAGATGATCCGGCTGAGCTGGGTCCCGAAAATCGTCCGGGACTCGATCGAGCTCGAAATGGACCTCGTTGCCGCGGCGTTCGCGGCGGCCGAGTAGCTGTAGAAGTTGCTGCGATTGTCGCGCTTGTACCCCTGCCGGTCCTGCGCGATATCGGGGCAGTTCTGGAAGCGGCAGATCTGTGTGTCGGTGCGGTTGATGAAGTCGAGGCCTACCGTTCCGCGCACCGCGAGCCATTGTGCGGGCCGATAGTCTGTCACGGCGGATGATATGAATCGCTCGATGGCCTGATTGCTTGTTGCCTGATAGATGTCGCGTGGCGTGAACTGTCTCCATCCGTACAGAGTGTCTCCTGCCGGATTGAGATTGAACTTGTATCCGGGTCCTCCGTACACGTTGGCCGCGATGCCGGACGTGCCGGAGTCATCGCTCATCGGCAGTCGAACGTCCTGCGTGATGTAGCCGGCGCTCACCGAAATGTCGGCTTGCCGATTGAGCGCAACGTCCAGATTGGCGCGCGCGGTCACCTTGTTGAGGTGACCCGGATTGCGCTGCTCTGAAAGGAGCGAGAGTCCGCGTGCGGCAAGCAGGCGCTCCTCGAACTCCGGCACTTTGGTGACGCCGTCCTCGTCCTCCCATTCACCGTGAATGAAGTACCTGACCGCTGGTGATCCTCCTTTCACCTGGAGTCCGTGCTGCTGCCTGTAGCCGATGCCGAATGGCGTCGATTCTTCGTCCTCGTTGAGGTTGTAGCTGGTGACGCTGTCAACCGTGCATGTACCCGCTGCCTTCTGCGCGAGGAAGCACTGTACAGTGTTCGATCTCGTAGAGTTCGTCGTGCCCGTGGTGCCTGTGCGCCAGGCGCGGTACGCGGTGGGATAGTCGTTGCGGTCCGTGATGGCCGTCTGCTCTGTGTAGTACGACCACTGCGGCCGACCGACCACGCCGCGTTTTGTCTTGATGACAATCGCGCCGTTGGCGGCGTCGGTTCCGTAGAGCGACGTTGCTGACGGGCCGCGCACGACTTCGATCGATTCGATCTCCTCGGGATTGAGGTCGCCGACCCGGCTTGGCGTGGTTCCTCCGACGCTGAGAGTCGATGACCCGGTGCTGCCTTCGACGCGGATTCCGTCGATGACGTAGATGGGGTTGTTCGACAGGGCAAGGGAGCTCGTGCCGCGAATGCGAACCCGAACGCCTGCACCTGTCTGCGTTCCCGGGATGACAAGCACGCCGGGGGCTCGCGATGTAAGGAGGTCCGCGATGTTGGATACGGCTCGCGTCTGCACGATGTCGGTGGCATCGATTCGCGCGATGGCGTTGCCGACTTCAACGCGACGTTGTTCACCGGTGGCGGTTGTGACAACCGGATTCAGTGTTCTTGCGAGTGCGCGGATCTGCAGGTTGACCGTTGCCTGCACTCCCGAGGATACAGTGGTGGACTGTCTCAGCTCCTCATAGCCCAGCCGAACTACGCGCACGGTGATGGTTCCAGTGGGTACCGATCGTATGGAATAGTAGCCGTCCTGGTTAGTGACAGCTCCCTGATCAGTGCCGACGATTCTGACTTGCGCAGCGGGAACAGGGCGGCCCGAACCGGCCTCCGTAACGCGTCCTCCGATTGTGCCGGATTGTGCTTCTGCGATCGCTGGGCGGGACAAGCCGACGCCAATGCACACAGCGAGCGCCAGACTGCGCCAGACACGGGGAGAGCTCATGAGAACCTCGCGGCAGAGCCGTTGAGATGTGGGGGGATCGGCATTTCGGCCGACTACTCAAAGCGAGGCAATAATACGTCACCTTGCGGGAGGCGCAAGGAAATAGTGATCTCGATGTTGACACGTTGCGCTGCTCGAGCGAGGCGTGCACTTCGCAATGCGCGGCCGCTCGTATCGTACCCGTCACCTGTCCGAAGAGGAGAACACTACCCGTCGCGTGAAGTCGGCCTAACCGCCCGAATGCGACCGAAATTAGAGAAAAACGGTGACAGAATTCAGAGAACCCACATCAGGCTTGGTCCTCTCGAGAGAAAAGGCTAAGGATGTCGTTTCAGGATGGGCTCTGGCTAAGTAAATCTCCAAACCCACCGGATGATTTCTGTTACGCCCTCATTTCAAAAGTTGCCAGCGGACGTTATACGTCCAGCTGATCCAGTCGCCTCAGGGCCAAATTGATAGGCGCGATCGTCGCGAAGATGCAGACCATCGCGGCAACCCCAAACCCCCACAACATCTCAGTGGGTTCCCGCGGCGACCCGAATGAAATCGAAGCCAGATAACTGAACACCGGCCGCGCCTCGAGGGTGATCACCACGCCGATCAGGACAATTGACGCCATCATGAACAGAAGCCCGCCGAACGACGTTGGTATCTGCGCGGCGTTCTCCGTATCGAAACGCGGAAACAGCGTTCCAAACCCAATGGCGAGCCCCGCTATTCCAAACGTCATCATCGTGATCGTAAGAACCGAGACAACCATGATGAAGGAGCTGACCTTCATCAGAAGTCCAGTCACCAGCACAAGTCCGACGGCGAACACGAGCAGTGGAATCGTTCCGACCCAGAACTTCGCCCACAGCAGGTCACGCATCGACAGCGGGCTCGATCTCAGCAGCCACATCGTCCGTCCCTCGAGACTGACGCCGGGAAAGATGAAACGCGCAGCGATCGATGCCAGCACAAACCCGGAAAGCACGAGGTTCAGGAAAGGAATCAGATTCGCGACGAAAAACGTCACGCCTTCACCGCTGATCGGCAGAAACTTGATGTTGAACACGTAGACGATGACGAGAACCGCGAGCAGGATCAGCTGCGACCACTGCGTAGTATCCCGGAAGAACAGCCGCACTTCCTTCATCACAAGCTCCCGCCGAACCATCCCCAGCGGAGCAAGCAGCGAAAAAAAAACGTTCGAGATCGCGCTCTTTCTAACCCAGCGCTCACCGCTTTCCTGCGCCTTGGTAAAAGCCTTTGCGTAGAGCGCTCGATGGAGCAACGCTCCGATGACGATGAACGCGGCGGCCGTCGACCACAGCAGGTACAGGGGGAAAGCGTCAGGCTCATCACGAAGCCATGACATCAAGGCGGTCTGAACCCACTCACTCGGGAGCCATGGAGACGTGGGACCCTTGAGTACCGAGATAAACTCGATCAGCGACCGAAACCCCTCCGGACGCGCGAGCTGCTCGGGCCGCATCAGGCGAAAGAGAAGGACCACGCCGCCAGCTGCCAGCACGGCGATCACGCTCAATATGTCTTTCGTCCGACGCGCTGGGAAAAGGTTGACGAGAAGCAGAGTGATGGCGCCTCCAACAACTGTTGGAAGTACCAGGAACGGTATGAAAACGCTGAATACGATCAGCGCAAACATTGGCCCGCCATCGTAGACAATTCCGTAGGCGGCGAACATCGGCACCGCCATCAGCAGCACCATCCAGCTCGAGTGCATGCATGTCTCGATCAGCTTCGCAACGTAAAGCCTGAGCCAGTCAACCGGCCCGGCCACAAGCAGGTCGAGATCACGCGCAAGAAAAAAAGTCGACAACGAGCTGATCACATTCGACAGCAGCAGCATTCCAAAAAAGCTGACGAGGATCAGGCCAAGCAGCTTACCCGCCAGCAGCGGACCAATCTCGGGAATTCCGCGGAAGTAGATGAGCAGCCGATACAGAACCGCGAATATGAAAGCCCAGAACGCGAGCCCGACGATGCCGAGCACCGCTCCACGCCCAAGTGCGCCCGTGTTTGTCTTGACCGCACGCGCACGCATGCTGTGCCACTTCGGCGAGAGCAGGTGAACGAACGAAGGCCCTGCCGCCTCAGGCATCGAGCACGTCGACGAATTCGCGGGCGGCGTTTTCTCCGGTGAGCTTCAGGAAAATCTGCTCGAGGCCCTCAGCCCCGGATGCGGAGTCTGCCCGCAGCTCGTCCATCGTCCCCAGCGCTCTGATCTTGCCGCCCTGAATGATCCCGATGCGATGACACATGGCCTCGGCAACCTCGAGCGTATGCGTCGACATCATGATTGTATGTCCGCGCCGCGTGTATTCGCTGAAAAGATCCTTGAGTATGCGCGACGCCTTGGGGTCGAGACCGACCATCGGCTCGTCGACGACGATCACATCCGGCTTGTGAATGAATGCGCTGGCGATAATCAGCTTCTGCCGCATTCCGTGGCTGTAGCTCTCGACGAGCTCGTCGCGCCATTGATCGAGATCGAAAAGAGTGAGCAGCTCGCGGCCGCGATGTTCGATCTCCTTTCCCTGCAGGCTGTAGATCCCGGCCACGAACCGGAGAAATTCTGCACCCGTGAGCTTGTCGTAGATGAAAGGGCGGTCGGGAATGTAGCCGAGCATCGCTTTGGCGATCATCGGTTTCCCGTTCACGTCGATGCCGGCGATCCGGACTGTTCCGCTGCTGGGCCTGAGAATTCCCGCAATCATCCGCAGCGTCGTTGTCTTGCCCGCTCCGTTGGGTCCGAGGAATCCGAAAAGCTCGCCTTTCGGTACGACGAGGTCGAGCGAGTCCACGGCGGTGAATTTGCCGTAGCGCTTCGTCAGTGAGGTGAGTTCAATCATACTGAACGAAGACGAACAAACGGTACAATCGGTAAAGACTTCCGCAGTCTAGCGCTTCAGGGTGGCGGGCGTCCCGGCGCTGGAGCAGTTGCCGGGAGACGGTCGAGACGCCAGTTCTCGAATGCGATCTCGAAGGCGGTCCTGACGAGCGTGATGCCACCAGGCTCCGACGCGGCGATGAGCCTCCCGTATGCGTCGACCCATGCAGTGACGGGAGCATTTCGCGAGGTGATGCGCCATCCGCGCATGGAATCCTGGCGAGCCTTCACCCACCGGCCCGAAACAGTATCTAGGTGCGCGCTGTCGGCAACGAGGAACAGCGAGTCAGACTCGACACGCATCGTTACTTCCTTCACCGTGCGGGCGACCGGATCGAACATCATGATGCGCGTCGAATCGCCGATTTTCGGATTTTTCCCCAGCATGAGTGGCAGCGGCGCGACGGTGGGGATAAAAACTGGCGCGGTAAGCGCGGTAACAAGCGTAATCGGCTTCTCACCCCCATTCTCGGTGGTGAGCGCAAGAGTCTTGTCTTCGCCCTCCTGAATCACCCCGCGGAGGAAAAACGGCGTAAGATCGCCCGTTGCGCGGATTACGAAATCGCGAAGCCTCAACCCGCGCGTAAACCTCGCCTCGGACCTCGCCTCCATTCGCAGCACATCGTCACCGACGGGGATTTCCCCCCTCACGAAATCAGTGGACACGATGCGTGTATTTGTCGTGTCGACGCTCGATGACGCAGCTCCTACCTGCCTCCCGCCCTGCTCGAGGATGTAGTAATAAGTTGCCGGCGATACCCGCATTCCCGCCTCCACCAGCGCCTGCTCGGGAGTGCGATTGGTAGTTCGCTGATACATCAGCCCGAGCCCGACGACCCAGATGGCGATGATCGCAATAGCGATCGTGCGGCGAGTCACGCTATTGTCAGGCTCGTCTCGCTGTTGATCCAGCCGAGGTAGCGTTCGAGCCCGCCGGTGACGGGGATGGCCAGCAACTCCGGGACCTTGTATGGATGCAGCTCCTCAAACGCCCGGCGGAGACCTTCAATACACCCTGAGCGGGTTTTCAGCAGCAGCATCGCCTCTTTCTCGTCGGCGACCTTGCCTTCCCACCGGTAAAGCGACCGCGCTCCAGCCTGGACGGTGCCGCACGCAATGAGTCTCCGGTCCAGGAGCTCTCTAATGAGTGCGACTGCCTCCTCCTCATTCGCGATCGTGGTGAGTACGACAACTGCATCAGTATGCGACAAGCTTCTTCCTTTTTAAGGCAAGACGAAGATAACAGCGGTGCTTGCCACGCACTAACACGAACTGCCCCCATCAGAGGCAACCGGAAAAGACCGGGAACTTGTCTCTAATAGTCAAACCGGTCACCTTTCAAAGCTATGCCAGAAGAAGCGCTCATTGTCCGCGGAGCGCGTGAGCACAATCTCCGCAACATCGATGTAGTCATCCCGCGTGACCGCCTTACGGTCATCACCGGGCTGTCGGGCTCTGGCAAATCTTCGCTTGCCTTCGACACCATCTACGCCGAAGGACAACGCCGGTACGTCGAATCACTTTCTGCCTACGCGAGGCAGTTTCTCGGGCTCATGGAAAAGCCTGATGTCGACTCCATCGAGGGTCTGTCGCCCACGATTTCGATCGAGCAGAAGACAGCCGGGCACAACCCGCGTTCGACCGTCGGCACCGTTACGGAGATCTACGATTACCTTCGCCTGCTCTATGCGCGCGCCGGAACGCCGCACTGCCCGAAATGCGGGCGACCGGTAGAGCGACAGAGCGCCGGGCAGATCGCCGGCTCGATCCTCACGTGGCCTGAGGATACGAAGATTGAAATCCTTGCCCCGCTCGTCCGCGGGCGCAAAGGTGAATTCAAGGAGCTCTTCGAGACCGCACGCAAACAGGGTTTCGTTCGCGCTTACGTCGACGGCGATCTCGTCGAGATCGCGAATCCGCCGAAGCTCAATCGCAAGCTCAATCACAGCATCTCCGTAGTGGTCGACAGGCTCGTCGTCCGCAGTGAAGACCGCGCGCGCCTCGCCGATTCCGTCGAGACTGCGCTCAAGCTTTCTGACGGGCTGATCGAAGTCAGCAGACAGGATGACAAGACCACCCACCTGTTCTCCGAAAAGTACGGGTGCCCGGCCTGCGGTATTTCACTGCCGGAGCTCGAGCCAAGGCATTTCTCCTTCAATTCGCCTTTCGGTGCGTGTCCCGATTGCGGCGGACTAGGCGTCAGGCGTGAAGTCAGCGAGCAGCTCATACTCGGCGACGCGAGCATATCGATCCTCGAAGGTGTGATTCTCCCCTGGGGCGAGCCCGATGGCTACCTGAGGAAAGTGATTCTCCCCGGTCTCGCAAAGCAGTTCGCGTTTTCGCTCAACGCGCCGTGGGGAGAGCTGTCACAGCACGCGCGTGACGTCATGCTGTACGGCATGGGCGGCTCGCGAAAGGGACCAGCGAAGTACACCGCGGTTGCCAGCAAGTGGGAAGGTGTCATCGCCAATGTTCAGCGACGCTACAATGAGACCGAATCCGATTCGGTTCGTATGCAGCTCGATGGCTACATGTACGCCAGCGCGTGCACCACATGTGCCGGGCGCCGGCTGAAAGCAGAGTCGCTCGCTGTTACGATTGCTGGCAGGAATGTCGGCGAAGTCGTCGAGCTCCCGATCATGGGCGCGCTTCGATTCTTCGAATCGGTCGCAATCAGGGAGAACGGAGGTCCTGGTCTCGACGCTGATATTGCCGGCCCGATTCTCAAGGAGATTCGCGAGCGGCTGCGTTTTCTCAACGATGTCGGCCTCGATTATCTGACGCTCGGGCGCGCGGCCGAATCTCTGTCAGGTGGTGAGGCGCAACGCATTCGTCTCGCAACGCAAATCGGATCACGCCTCGTTGGCGTCCTCTACATCCTCGACGAGCCATCGATCGGCTTGCACCAGCGCGATAACGCGCGACTCCTCGCAACGCTCCGTCAGCTGCGTGACCTCGGGAACACCGTCATTGTCGTTGAACACGATGAAGAAACAATGCTCGAGGCGGATCACCTGATCGATCTCGGGCCGGGAGCGGGAAAACACGGTGGACTCGTGATCGCCGAAGGTACCGTTCAGCAGGTACTGGACAATCCGGCGTCGATTACGGGAAAGTATCTGCGGGGTGAGCTGGAAGTACCGATACCTGCGGAGCGTCGCCCCTTCGACCCCAAGCGTGTCATACGCATCGAGGGTGCTCGAGAGCACAACCTCGCGAGCGTCGATGTGGACATTCCTCTCGGATTGTTCGTTGCGGTGACCGGTGTCTCCGGGTCAGGGAAGTCGACGCTGATCGAAGACATCCTGCACAATGCCCTCGCCCGCCACTTCTATCGCGCACGCGTAGTACCCGGCGCGCACGATCGCATTACCGGGCTCGAGCACATCGACAAGGTCATCGACATTGACCAGAGCCCGATCGGCCGCACACCTCGCTCCAACCCGGCGACATACACGGGATTGTTCACGCCGATTCGCGAGCTGTTCGCCGAAATGCCTGAAGCGAAGATCCGTGGATATGGACCGGGACGTTTTTCTTTCAACGTAAAGGGCGGACGCTGCGAGGCATGCGAGGGAGACGGTCTTGTAAAGATCGAGATGCATTTCCTTCCCGATGTCTACGTGCCATGCGACGTGTGCAAGGGGAAGCGCTACAACCGCGAGACCATCGAGGTGCGCTTCCGGGGTTTGTCGATCGCGGATGTGCTCGATCTGACTGTCGAGGATGCGCTTGCGTTCTTCGAGAACCAGCCGCGCATCTACCACAAGCTCCACACACTAAACGACGTCGGGCTCGGTTACATCCACCTGGGCCAAAGCGCGACGACGCTTTCAGGGGGCGAAGCGCAGCGGGTAAAACTTGCGACCGAGCTTTCGAAGCGGGACACAGGCCGAACTTTCTACATTCTCGACGAGCCCACCACCGGGCTGCATTTTGAGGATGTCAGGATGCTTCTTGAAGTGCTCCACCGGCTTGTCGAGCGCGGTAACTCTGTCCTGGTCATCGAGCACAACCTGGACGTGATCAAGACCGCAGACTGGATAATTGACCTTGGGCCAGACGGCGGCCACCGTGGCGGCACCATTGTCGCAAGTGGTAGCCCAGAGCAGGTTGCCAAGGTAGAGGAATCGTATACGGGGCAGTTCCTTCGCCCGCTGCTGGCAAAGAGGCTCCGCCGGAAGGCGAGCTGATACAAGGAGTTCTATACTATGGTATCGCTCCTGGACATCATTGGGCCAGTTATGGTTGGTCCGTCGTCGAGTCACACTGCGGGAGCGTGCCGACTGGGCCTCCTTGGAAGGGGGCTCGTGAGCGGAACGCCGCAATCGGCGCTGCTCGAGCTGCATGGATCTTTCGCCCGCACCGGCGAAGGCCACGGAACTGACAAAGCTCTGGTCGCTGGTCTTCTGGGTTTCCGCCCCGACGATGAGCGCATTCGCACCGCGCTCCAGATTGCCGAGCAGGAAGGGCTCGACTACCGCTTCGAGAAAACGACCCTGTCCGAGTCCTCGCATCCCAACACCGTGCGCATGACGCTCCAGCGAAATGAGATCAAGGCGACACTGACGGGATCATCACTGGGAGCAGGCCGCGTGATGGTGACGGAGATCGACGGTTATCCGGTCGACGTGAGTGGCAGCTTTCACACTATCACGCTGGTTGCCGAAGACAAGAAAGGATCGATCGCCCGCATCACCGGGATACTGGCTGAGCACGACATCAACATTGCCACGCTCAAGCTCACCCGTAAGCAGAAAGGCGGCGATGCGTTCATGGTTATCGAGTGTGATGAAGCACCCGGTGAAGCGGTTCGCGACGAGATCAGGTCGCTCGAGTGGGTGCGCTGGGCGCGGCGGCTCGATCGGGTGAGTGGCGGCTGATGTACAAGTCACTCGGCGAAGCAATCAGGGACGCAGAATCGGCAGGCGTGTCGCTGGCAACGCTCGCGCTGGAGCGGGAGAGCCAGGATCAGGGCCGTCCCGTCGAAGAGATCCGTGCTGCGCTGGCGCGCGCACTCGAAGTGATGCGGGAGGCTATCGGCGACGGACTCGTAGGCGATCTGCGGTCATCGTCGGGCCTGGTTGGCGGAGATGCAGCCAAGCTGAAGAACAATGCGGCCGGGCCATTGGCGGATACCCCCTTTCGGGACATACTGGCTCGCGCGCTCGCAGTTCAGGAAGTGAATGCCGCAATGGGTGTGATAGTCGCGGCGCCGACAGCGGGCGGTGCGGGTACCCTTCCTGCCGTCCTCACTGGGTTGGCTGCCGCGAAGGGAATCCCTGAAGAAAAGCTCATCGATGCTCTTGCCGTCGCGGGTCTAATCGGAGCAGTAATCGCTGAGCGGGCCTCGCTTTCAGGGGCGGAGGGCGGTTGTCAGGCTGAGACTGGGGCGGGGTCCGGGATGGCAGCCGGTGCGTCGACCGAGATGCTGGGCGGGACGCCTGCTCAGGTGGGTCACGCCGTCGCGCTGACCATGCAGGGAATGCTGGGCCTCGTTTGCGATCCGCTTGGCGGACTCGTCGAGCTTCCCTGCGTGTACCGGAACGCGACAGGCTCGGCGATCGCCCTTGCGGGAATCGAGATGGCTCTCGCTGGAATCACTTTCGCGATTCCTGTCGATGAAGTGATCGATGTGATGGGTGAGATCGGCCGCGAGATGGATGTCAGGTACCGGGAGACTGCGGGCGGCGGGCTCGCGGCTACCCCGACGGGACGCAAACTGGCAAAGGAGCGTCTGGTTCAGATCCGTCGGGGGTAGCGGTTCTGACGATTGCGGACTGCGGACTGTCTTATTTGACTCCAACCGTCAGTACTCCCGTATTACTGGTTGTAGGCCAGTTAATAGGGTATTTTGCCATCGCCGCTTCATATTTGAGGCCTTGAGAGAAAAATGAGCATATTCGACCGTATAGCACGTCTATTCAGATCCAACGTAAATGACCTGATCTCCTCGGCCGAACAGCCCGAGAAGATGCTGAATCAGATCATCATCGACATGCGTTCGCAGCTGGTTAAGGCGAAACAGCAGGTCGCTGCTGCAATAGCTGATGAGAAGCGTCTTCAGGATCAGACCGCGCAGGAGCTGCGCGAGGCAGAGGAGTGGGAGCATCGCGCGATGCTCGCAGTGAAGGAAGGCCGCGACGACCTCGCGAAACAGGCCCTGATGCGTCGCGGCGAGCATGTTTCGCGCGGCCAGCAGATGCAGCTCACGTGGGAAGCACACAAGGGCGAGACCGACCGGCTCAAGGATTCACTGCGCGGCCTCAACGACAACATCGAGGAGGCGTCGCGCAAGAAGAATCTTCTTCTCGCGAAACAGCGCCGAGCTGATGCGCAGAAGCGTATTTCGGAGACGATGTCGTCTATTTCGGAGAAGTCCGCCTTCGAGGCTTTCGCAAGAATGGAAGAGAAAATCGACCAGAACGAGCGTCAGATCCGCGCGCACGTTGAAATCAACGAGGAATTTTCTGGTGACCGGCTCGCCAGCGATTTCAAGCGGCTGGAAGCCACCGCGGGAACGGCGACTGCTGATGCGCAGCTTCTTGCACTGAAGCAGAAGATGGGGCTGCTTGCTGCGCCTGCTCCCGAAACGAGCAGGCAGCTGGCGGCAGGTGAAGCGGAAGCAGAAGAGATACCTGAGGCCGAAGAGATGCCTGACGAGAATCCGACGAGGTGACAGACCAACTGGGTGCCGCAAACTTTCGCCTGGCACCCGCGCTCGCGACAGTAGTACTCACGGTCCTTCTGCTTTGGCTGGTGGGCAGTACGGCAAGCATCTTCCTGCTGCTCTTCCTCGCCATCATCATCTCGCTTTACCTGGGTGCAGTTCGCGATGTGCTCGTGAAGCGCGCAATGGTGCCGGACGGCCTTGCGTTTGTTCTTGCGATCGTCGGGACTCTCGTAGCGATCATAGGCCTCTTCACGCTGCTTGTGCCTCCGGTAGTCGAGCAGACGCGTGAGCTGGTCAGTGTCCTCCCGGATCAGATCTCGAAGTGGGAAGCGTCGATTGATGGGTTCGTCAATCGATTCCCGGCGCTTCGGGAGATGTGGAAGCCCGGCGAGCATAAAGTCCTGATTGCCGTCTACGAGCAGGTTTCGAGCACGGCCGGCGATGTGGTGCCCAAGGTGTTCTCGCTCGTTCATGTGGTCATCGAAGTGTTTGCGGTGCTCGTAATGAGCATCTATCTCGCGCTTCAGCCTGGCGTATACCGGGAGTGGCTTATCGCGCTGTTTCCGCCGATTCATCGCGACCTCGTTCGCGATGTGCTGCGTGACCTTGCTGATGCGCTGCGGTCATACATCGTCGCACAGCTTCTTGCGATGACGATTCTCGCGGTGTTCACCGCAGCAGGGTTGTGGATACTCGACGTCCCATATTGGCTGACGTTCGGAATTTTCACCGGTGTGGTAGCGGTTGTGCCGTTCTTCGGAAGCCTCATCTCCACCGTTCTGCCCGCTCTGTTCGTTCTTGGGGGACCAGGAGGCGGCACGCATGCGCTGCTCGTAATTCTTCTTGGTGTAGTTGTCCACGTTTTCGAAGGCAACGTGGTCATCCCGCGCGTGATGTCGCACAGGCTCGAGCTGCCGCCGGTTCTCACGATCGTCGCAGTCCTGCTCATGGGCAAGCTGCTCGGTCCGCTGGGATTAGTGCTTGCCGTTCCGACGCTTGCGTCGATCATGGTCATCGTCCGCCGTATCCTGATCAACCGCATTTACGAGGGACGCGGTTTCAGGAAGAGTACGCGCGACAAGATGTTCGTCTTGCGCGTACCAGCGCCCGACGGCGGCGTGATTCAACCGCATCTCCCCCTGGCCGACGTGCTGACTTTCCGCCAGAAGCTCGAGTCAATTCCTCCCGCGGTGCTCAAGCCGACCTGAGCCGCGTTCGATCAGTTAGGCCGGACACCATTTGATGTCCGGTCAGAGTCCGCGGTCGCTAGAATGCGGCCATGCCTGCAAGAACCGAGTGGCGGCCAGGACCTCTCCCGCTTCTGTCAGCCCGCGGACTCAGCAAGTCTTTCGCGCGAGGCCTCGTGTCCTCACCGGCGCGCACTCGCGCACTCGAATCCGTTGACATCGACCTGAGCAGTGGTGAGCTCGTCGGACTCGCGGGCGGGCACGGTGCAGGGAAGACTACGCTCCTGCAATGTCTGAGTGGTCTTCTTCGCAAGGATGCCGGTCGGATAGAGCTCTCGGGCAACTCGCTGTCATCGGGCACTTCCTCACCTGCGATTGCATATGTCCCGGCCACACCAGTGTACTACCCGTTTCTTACAGTTCGAGACGTGATTGAGTCCGGCGCCGCGCGGCGTGGTATACATCCGCGTCCAGCAGTCGTGACGGAAGCGGCAATGCGTTTGCTCGATCTGCAACAGTTCGCTGATTGCCGAATTATGGGAATCTCCCGGGACGTGTTGCACCGGGTAGCAATTGGCGAGGCGCTGGCCAGCAACCCCGAAGTGATCCTTGTCGACTCTCCTCCGGTTGAACACGCTCGATCGTTCGCGCCGGTTGTGCTTTGCGCGCTCCAGAACTGGGCCAATGCCGGCGCCGCCGTTCTGGTCGCTGCTCGGGAGGCATCGGCGATCGCCAATGTTGCAACGCGGATCATTCTGCTCGATAGCGGCCGTATGTCGCGGACGTTCGCACTCGAGTCTTTCGGCGAACCGATAATCGGTGCGTCAGGTTCTCCGAATCGCCGGTTCGTTGCGGAGCGGGTGCACTGATGACCCGCAATGCAGGTGGTGTGTTAGCTGACGGCGCCCAGCTCCATTACGGGCGTATGCATCGCAACGGTCCACGGTTCCGCCGGAAACTGCTCGAGCCACGACATTTTTCCGAGTGACTTCGCGCAACGGAGGCAGGGGAACGAGTCCATGACCGTGCGGGTTCCATCGAGCGGAGGCGCAGCACTGGCGATCAACTGATCCATCCGTGCGAGATACTCGGCGTAGAGCGCGGGCAGTCGAGTAGTGAGCAAGTCGCCCACGATGTCCCGCGTGTTGAAGCCGTAGTCGCTGAGCTGGCAGCAAAGTGAGAGACGGCCGTCAGGGTCGACATAAATCCTCTTCAACCCCATCGTGTCGCACCCGCGCTCTTCGCCATCAAACGGAGACCCGTAATCCATCCAGATACCTGTGCGTCGGCCTGGTTCGCTACTCAGCGCTTCGACTTCCCGCCGGACAGGTATCCATTCTTCGGGTGGAAGGTCGCTCGAGCGTTCCGCACTTCCGGGCACAGGTTGAGGGAGGATGTAGCTGATCCAGTTGCATCCCAGATCTTCGGCGAGATCAGCAGCCTCACGAATCTGGTGCCGGTCGCGGCGATCGATGACGATCGAAAGGCCCGTCGGTACCTTCCGGCTCGTCAGAAGCGCTACCGCGAGCTGCACGCGCCGGAAACTGCCGCGGCCGCGCTCTTCGTCATGAACTTCTTCGGTCGCCCCCGACAGACTGATGCGCACGCCTCCCGGCGGATGGTTATCGATCGACGGCATGATGCGGCGCATGTGCCAGCCATTCGTCACCATGCGATACCCTACATTGCGAATTCTCAGAGCTTCGATCAGTGAGTCCCACTCCGGGTGCAGCGTCGGTTCTCCGCCTGTGAAGCTGCAAGTCACATCGCCGAAAAGATCGAGCGCATCGTCGACAACCTGAGTTATCAGGCCAAGAGGCAGGGAACGCACCTCCGTGACATCGTCCCTGATACAGTGGGGACAGCGGAGGTTGCAGTGCCGCGTTAGCGCGAAGCCGAGGAGCATTTATAGACGAAGACTGTAGCGGGAAATAACAATGGAAGGTGCAGGAAAAAGAAAAGGCCCCGTCGAGGACGGAGCCCCTTCTCGATTGCTTCGTACTTACTTCTTCGACATCAAGGCTTCGAGTCGAGCGAGCCTTGCTTCGAGAGACTGAATCTTTTTGTCCTTCACGGCAAGATCGGCCTGCATTCTCTGCGTGCGCACCGTGAGAGCCTGGACGCCGGCGAGTGTTGCTCCGTCAAGATCACTCATGTTGATCGTCTTGTCGTCGTCGCTCAGCTTGAAAGCTGACTGGAAGTCCTGAGCCATCGGTCCGATGTGACGCGCCTTGTTCGGATCGTCGCGGTACTGATACGTGCTCACCGGCATTCGGAGAAGCCGCTTCAGCACGTCCTCGTTATCGAGGCTGCGGAAGTTCTCTTTTGCGTTCTTGTCAGAGATCACGTTCCATGAGCTGCCACCTGCGTTGAGCGAGACGCCCGTGGTGGTTGTCGCGTTCGTATAGAGCCGGTAACCGCCAGCATACCGCGTGCTGAACTGGTTAGTGGCACTTGCCTCGAGTGAATCTGTCGTCGACTGGTCAGCGGCAACAAAAGCGCCGTCATACCCATTTACGGACGCGCGATGGCCGAGGGCAACTGCGTAGTCGGCGTCAGCAGTAACCCGATATCCAATAGCAATAGCGCCTTGACCACCCGCTGTGTTCGTGAACCCCATCGCTACGCATCCGAACCCGGTGCATTTATTGGACGCTCCAGTGGAGAAACCTGCCGTTCCGCTGACGAGATTGCTGGCTCCGAAGGCGGCCCCATCGACGCCAGAGACTGTAACCTGGTCACCGAACGCGAATGTTGCGAAAGCACTTGCCTTCGTAAGATTTCCGCCGGCCCACGAGTAGAAACCGACGTTCGCATCGTCCCAGTAATTTCCAGCACCGCCATCGTCCGTGCCACCGGCCCTGAATGCCGCCTTGAATGGATACCACATCATCCGGTATCCCGCTCCGGTGGCAGGGATGATTCCAATGCCGAGCTCACCGACGGAGACGACGCCACCAGCGCTGTCGACACGGAAACGATCGCCAGCCGGCGATCCCGACCGAAGCTGAAGCAGGATGTCAGATTGCGCGCGCGCGTCCCCGGGTGCGGCGGAAATGGCGACAAGACCAAGAACGATGGCGAAGGTAGTGTTGCGGATACGCGACAGCATTGACGCTCCTCTATGAGAAATTGATTGTATTGTCATCCGGTTACCCGCACCCTGAAGGCCTGATTCCGCAACCGTCCGCCTTGTGCTCTCACCTGGCCAGTCACCGTAAGGTTGGCATTGAGCGAGTACGTGCCTGTAACGGTGATGCGAGGGGTAATGCCACTCACCGTTTGTGCAATGCCGATTAGGACGAGCCGTCCCGCACTTCCTGAGATGTTCCCGCCGCCAACCATACTGACACTCCCGCTGGCCGTCAGGTTGAATGCGCCAAGCGAAAGCGTGATCGGCGCTCCAGTGAGCTCGACCCCGCCAATACTCGCATTAGCTGAAAGCACCGGCATGTTGGCAACACCCGACGCGATGACAGCCGTGTCTGTCGCGCCGGGCACGATCGCATCAGGGGCCCAGTTCCCGCCTGTATGCCAGTCAGTGCTGACTGCGCCCGTCCACGTCCTCCGAATCGGTCGGACCGTGATGAGCCGCGAGCCGACGCGAAGGCCGTCAACCGTTTGGGCATAGATAGTCACCTGTCCGGCGCGCAGCGGATCGACAACACCCTCCGAGTTCACGGTCGCCAAGGTCGGGTCACTCGTCCCCCAAGTCAGCGGACCCTGCGAGGCTGCAATAGTGCCGTTGGCGTTTCGCACCACATACGTCATTTGCTTGTCGTCCGGTGGACGAACCGCGTTATTGGAAATCTGCAGGTCGATGTAACCATCAGGGCGAGGGACCGCAGCCGACACCAGCAGAACGAAGGCGAAGTTCGTTACCGTGCTGGGCATGTTCATGGCCCAGTTCTTTGGCGCCGAAATTTCGAACTGATCGAGCACCGTGTTGTATTGGAAATAATGCTGATCAGGTGCCGTGAAAGCCGCCGTTCCGTCGGACGCGACGCTGATGCTACCCGTTCCGCCAGTTACCGTCGGGCCCGAGGCAATGAAGATGCGAACGCCGGCCGCATGGGGATCAGCGAGTGGCGGAATCGTATCCGCGGTTCCAATCGGTTGCGGAATCAGGTTTCGCACTGTCGCGTCGAATGTAAATGCTCCCGTGCCGCCGTCGTAAATGACATTTGACGTCTGCACCGTGACGAAAACACCCTGTCCACCGAGGATGATGTTGGGGCGCGCTGGATCACCCGCGTCGCCTTGCGAATTGTCCCGCCCCATCTGCCCACATGTCACTTTGCGCGAAACTACATCCGCGTCACATGTGAGCGCTGTGAGAATCATGCTCCGATCGAATTCCTGACTCTCCGGGGCGGAGGTCGCCGGGGCGGTCGGGACTTCTGTACATGAACTGATTACCACTGATACTGCAACAATTCCCGCAATGCCAAAAAGGCCCCTGACGCGGAGCCCTCTGAAGTGGCGTGGTTTAGTCATGGGCAGACTGTTGATCCACCGCCACCAGGTTCACCTTCGCACGGGACACCGCCCGTGCTCTGAAGCGTGAGCTCGCTGAGTCGCGGTAGAGTTGTGACCTGGGGAGTGATCCAATTACGCCTGCTTGATGGAGCGTGAGCGACTGCGGGTGGAGCACCGGGACCATTTCCGGTTGACTCGTAATTCATCCTATCTCCGAAAGGGAATGCAAACAATTTGTAATTGAGACGCGCTATGTATACGCGCGAGCCTACGTTTACGCAATATGATCGACGCGACGCTGACGCACTCGTTACTCAGTGGCGACAGGGAAAGCAGGATTTACTCGTTGATGAGACCCCTCGACTGAAGCTGGACAAGCAGATTGTCAATTTCCAGCGTGGCGGTCGTAGCGTCCACCTCGAAATGATTCGTCACCAGTTCGACTATAGCTTCGCGTGACTCGCCGGCCTCGATTGCCTGCCAGATGAAAGCCGCAGTCTCATTGAGCCGGTAATAATTCTTGTCCCGCAGGTTCAGGAGGACCGCCTCACCGGCGAGGTGCGCAACCAGCACGTCCGGCTCCGGAGAAATCCGCATTACCGGACGGCCGACGGGCGCTGCGCACTGCCACCACCAACCGCGATTGGGTTAACGGTTCCGGGACTGGCTAAATCGATCCAGTACATCGTGCCAACACCTCCAACTGTTCGCACGAACACGAGCCTTCCATCAGCAAGCCATGTTGGACTCGATCCATCCGTCAGCTTTGCCGCTGCAGTCCCTGCAACGTTCGACAGCCACACTTCATTAGCCCCGGACCTGTTACTGAGAAAAGCAATGGCGTTGGCATTTGACCACACAGCGCTCAGTTCTGCGCTCGACGCAGGTGGCGCGGCATTGGCCGGCGCTGCAAGCCTTGCGGCTACACCGCCGAGTGTGGTCGTAATCCACAAGTCCATGTCACCTCGCGCGGATGTCGAGGAGAAAATGACTTTGTCGGACTGCGGCGACCACGAGGGAGTTGCCTCGATGGACCCCGTATTAGCAGTGTTGTCCGCTACCGCGGCTACGCCACCGCCGTTTGCATCTGAATGCATCACTCGACTCAATCCGGTCGCAAGACTTACGAACGAAAGCTTGAGACCGTCCGGCGAAAGTGACGGGTCGTTTTCCGCTGGCGCTGTGTTCGTTATCTGTGTCTCTACTCCAGTGGAAACCGCCATCGACCAGATGTCGAATGTCTTTCCGTTACGCGCGCTTGCGTAGACGAGCTTATCGCCGACCTGCGATGGATGCTGATTGTCTGATCCAGTGTTCGTGAGCTGAAGCAGATCACCGCCGTCAATTGCAACCCGCCAGATGTGTCGGACCCCTCCGCTGAACATGTCGAACACGACAAGCGGTGGTTGAGCCACAGTGATCGATGTCGATCCACTGGCAGTGGGGCTGGTTGCATTGAACGCAAGCAATCCGGTTTTCAACAGCTTCACGGTTCCGTCCGGATTCGCTGTTCCCCCGTCTGCCGGAACGAGTGCCAGAGTGTAAGCTGAAGGCGCGAGTGTAACGCCACCCTGCGTTACAGTCACCGTCACCGTCTGCCCACGCTCGCGCTGTGCACCGAGCGTCACAACGAGCGGCGGAATTGCAACTCCCGTGGCGGAGAATGTTACCGAGGCACCACTCACTCCGTTGAGTGTGGCACCGAGAGTGTTCGGCCCCGCGGTTGACCCAAGTGTCCAGCTACCGACGACAGCCACTCCGCTTGCGTTCGTCGTTGGTGTGCCGGCCGTCACGCTACCGCCACCCGAAACCACCGCGAATGTGACACCCGCTCCCGACACGACGTTTCCGTTTCCATCGGTGACCTTGACCGATGGCGCAATCGCTACGTTTGCTCCCGTAGTCGCCGACTGATTGTTGCCCGCGTTAATCGCGATCAGAGCCGCTGAACCAACTGTGCCCGTCGCCGAAAAAATGACGGGCGACAATCCCGAAACCGTGGCACTCAGAGTATTGGGTCCAACCGCAGTACCGAGTTTCCACGCGCCAACCGTTGCCACGCCGGAAGCGTTCGTTACTGCTGCCGCGCTCGTTACCGATCCGCCTCCGGAAACCACTGCGAATGTCACTGTGACTCCCGGCAACGGAATCAACCCCACGGTCGTCACTTTCACCGACGGCGCGACAGCGACGTCAGACCCGGCAATTGCCGATTGAGTGTCGCCGCTCTCTTTGGTGATAATGCCTGGCGCGCCAGCGGTCGCAGTCGCATTGAAGGTGACCGGAGATCCGGTGAGCGTGCCCGACGCTGCATTGAGCGTATTGGCACCAACGGTTGTACCGAGTGTCCAGCTGCCAAGGGTTGCGATTCCGGCGGCGTTACTCGTTGCTGAACCATCGGTGAGGCTCCCGCCGCCGGTAGCGACGGCGAACGCAACTGCAGCTCCCGCAACCGGGTTGCCGTTCACGTCAGTGATTTTTACTGACGGTGCGATTGCAACAGTTGTCGCGATTGGTGCGCTCTGGTTATTGCCTGCGTTGATCTCGATCCTTGCCGCTGCGCCTGCAACCCCCGTGGCCGTGAACAGCGCGGGTGTCAGTGAGCCCGATGTCGCACCAAGGGTATTGACTCCTGAAACCGGGCCAAGCGTCCAGCTTCCGAGGGTCGCGATTCCGCTTGCATTTGAAAGAACCGTTGCACCGGTAAGAGTGCCGTTGCCGGCAACTACCGAGAATGTCACTGACGCACCGGCCACGGGGTTCCCGTGCTGATCCGCCACGCGCACCGATGGGGCTATCGAAACCGGCGTGCCTGCAATGGCGGTTTGCGCATTGCCACCGACTATTGTGACGGAACCCGGTGCGCCGGCAGTGCCTGTTGCGGTAAACACAACAGGTGAACCCGTGAGCGCGCCGGAGGACGCAGCAAGTGTGTTGGCGCCAGCGGTGACACCGAGCGTCCACGAACCCGCAGTAGCCAGGCCTTCAGCGTTGCTTGTCGCGGCAGCGCCCGTTATTGCTCCGCCGCCACCTGTCACTGCGAACGTAACGTTGATACCTGCAACAGTGTTGCCTCGCGAGTCGGTGATGCGAACGGCAGGGGCAATTACAACAGGGGAGCCCGCAGCAGCCGACTGTCCATTCGCGGACGGATTGGCGATCGCGATGTTTGCCGCGGCTCCGGCAACTCCGGTCGCTGATATCGATACGATTCCCGATACACCAGCTGCAGTTGCGGCGAGTGTGTTGGCTCCTGCGATGTTTCCAAGCGTCCAGCTTCCGACTGTCGCGATGCCCGATCCGTTGGTCGTCGTACTTGCACCAGTCAGAGCGCCGCCGCCACTCACGACAAGGAACGTGACAGCGGCGTTGTTCACCGGGTTGCCATTCGCATCGACAACCTTTACCGAAGGCGCCGTTCCGACCGCAGTGCCTGCCACTGCTGTCTGTCCATTTCCCGCGTTGAGTGATATCGCTCCGGGATTCCCAGCTATTGCCGTGGCAGCAAACGAGACTGTCACCTCCGCATTCTGAAGCGTGCCCTCCGGCACCTGCTCCCGCGCGGCGACGCCAGTCAAAAAAGTTGCAACGAGACTTTGCGGGCCCGCGATGTTGCCCAGTGTCCATGCGCCGACAGTTGCTACTCCACCCGCATTCGTTTGCTGCGTCGCACCAGTGACGCTGCCGCCGCCCGCGGTAACCGCAAAAGTGACCGCTACCCCAGGTACCGGGTTCCCAAACTGGTCCGCAACTTTCACTGCTGGCGGTACCGGCACTGCCGTTCCTACGACAGCCGTCTGATTGTTGGCTGCACTGTTCGAGATTGCCGCAGTCGCGGCAGGTCCGGGGAGGAAGGTCACGCCTGCTGTGTCGGTAAGCGCCGCGCCCCCGATGCGTGCTTCGACTAGCGCAAGTCCGGTTGTGGTCGCCGATGTAAGCGTTGCCGTGTAGTTGCCTGTGCCTTCATCCTTGACGGCGCTGATCGCGCCGAGCGAAGACGACAGTTGAAGCGGGCCGCCACTCTGACCGAAGGGAGCGCCCGCAGCATCCTTGAGGACTACAGTGATCGAGGCGGTGGTCTGCCCATTGGCGACAAGCGACGCGGTAGACGATGTGACGCTCGACAGCTGAAGCGAAAACTCGTTTTCGTCCGGGCCCGGTTCCGATGGTGAGCTGCAGCTCAGTGTAACTGTGACAATCGCCGCGATAGTTGAAAAAAGTCCGCGAAACGGTGCCGTGCTTGTGTACGTGGAAAATGCGTTCAGTGTCTTCTCGATAAATGGCGCGTGCGAATCAGGTAAATCCGAGCTCGCATCGACAGTGCTACTCTAAGGACGCGCGCAGGTACAGGCAAGGAACATTTGCAGCCATGCGCCCGCCGTTCTAGCTTGCACGCAATGCCAGACTTCAGTCTCTACAATACAATGAGTCGCAGCGTTGAGCAGATTGCTCCCGCTGACGGCAACACGATGCGCATGTACACCTGCGGGCCAACAGTATACAATCCCGCTCATCTCGGAAACTTTCGCACGTTTCTCTTCGAGGACCTGCTCCGGCGCGCGATCCGACTTCGCGGATGGGATGTACAGCAGATCATGAATCTGACCGACGTCGATGACAAGATCATCAAACGGGCGCAGGAGCGAGGTCTCACGATTGCTGAGGTAACGGAGCCAGTGATCGGCGTGTTCCACGAAGATCGGCGTTTTCTGAGAATCGAGGACGCCGAAACGTACCCGCGGGCAACTGAACACATTGCGGAAATGATCTCGCTCGTCTCGACCCTCGTCGAGCGTGGGCTCGCGTACCAGGCCGACGACGGTTCGCTCTATTTCGCGATCGACCGGTTCAGCACCTACGGAAGGCTGTCGCGACTGGATACCAGGGAGATCAAGGCCGGCGCGCGCGTCGCGCAGGACGACTATACGAAGGAGAACGCGCAGGATTTCGCTCTCTGGAAGCGGGCGAAGGACGAGGACGAGGCAGTTGCCGCAGCGTGGGATTCTCCCTGGGGCCGGGGCCGCCCCGGCTGGCACCTCGAATGCTCGGCCATGGCGATGCGATACCTCGGTGTCACAATGGACATTCACTGCGGTGGTGTCGACCTGGTTTTCCCGCACCACGAGGATGAGATCGCGCAGTCCGAGGGGGCAACGGGCGAGACGTTCTCGCGTTTCTGGTGTCACGGTGAATTTCTGCTTACCGATGGCAGCAAGATGGCGAAGCGGGTCGGTAACGTTGCGACTGTCGCTGACCTGCGTGAGCAGGGAGTCTCAGCTGCGGCGTTTCGGGCGTTCGTATTTTCGACGCATTACAGGAAGCAGCTCAATCTTTCGCCGGAGGCGCTCGAGTCAGCGATCGAGGGTGTACGGCGGATTGGGGACTTCGCCGATCGTCTTGCCGCCGCGACAGGTGGCACGTCAGAGATGGCGGTGATCGCCGCGCAGCTCGAGCGCGATGCTTCTGAGGCGCTATTCGACGACCTCAACGCGCCACTTGCGATGGGTGCGTTGTTCAACTTCGTAAGGGCGATGAATGCGGAGCTGGGCCGCACAGGCAACGACCACGTCGCCCTCCAGTCGGCACGGACCGCGTTTGCGCGAATCAACGGAGTGCTCGACCTAATCCCCGACAAGCAGGTGGGCGATGATGCGTCGGAAATCGAACAGCTTCTTGCCGAGCGACGAGCAGCGCGGGAGAAACGCGACTTCGCACGTTCGGATGCTATTCGCAAGTCGCTCGAGGAGCGTGGGATCGAGATCAAGGACGGTCCGACGGGTACGACCTGGAAGAAGGTGCGATAGGGACTCGAGTCCGGGGCGTCGGCGTCTTGCTCACCCCGCCTGCCACCCGTACGTTATGCCCGCGATCCGCCCCCTCTCTCGGGCGGGGAATACCGTTCCCTTTTCAGGAGTTCCGATGCGCCTCACAGCTTTGATCGCATGCGCTCTGGTAGTCGCGGGATGCAGCAAGGAGGAAGCAGCACCGGTAGATACGACGGCGGCAGTGGTTGCGGCTCCGGCCAGCACGATGTCGCTGGAAAGTGTCTCAGGAGTCTGGAACGTCTCGATGATGCCCGAAGGACGCGATACCGTGCTCACGTCGTATGTGTTGAACACGACCGACACGGCTGCGTGGATGTTTCAATTCCCAAACCGTCCGCCGCTTGCGATGCGGGTGACTGGCACGAGCGGTGACAGCCTGATGACCGAGGCAGGCCCGTTCGAGAGTGGCATCACACCCGGCCTGCAGGTGAAGAAGACGACTTCGACAGTCTGGCTGCAGGATGGCAAACTCGTTGGCCGGACGCGCGTGAGCTACGATCGCACCGGCCCCGATTCGGTCGTCAACCTGAGAATGTCCGCGACCAGGCAGTAAGCTGATCGAGGACCTGGATTGAGGACTTTGCGAATCCAGGACCAAAAGCAATCGACGATCGGCGACTTATTGAGGATTGAGAACCGTGCTTTCGGTTAGTCCGCAATTCTCAATAAGTCGCCGATCGTCGATTGCTTTTGGTCCCGAATCCGCATCGCCCTCAGTCCGTACTCCTTCGCTCATATGGAGGTATGATCGCTTGTCTAGCCCCTTTACCGGGCTGGTCTAACTCCGCTATTATTCAAGGCTTGTGCAGAATCGCAGTTTGCTGACGTAGCTCAATTGGCGGAGCAGCTGATTTGTAATCAGCAGGTTGCGAGTTCGATTCTCGCCGTCAGCTCTGCCTGTCATCGGGTGTGCGTTTTGCTCCGGTTTCAAGCGGCTAGTTCATCGGATTTGGGTGGGGTACCCAAGTGGCCAACGGGAGCAGACTGTAAATCTGCCGGCTTACGCCTTCGAAGGTTCGAATCCTTCCCCCACCATAAGGAAGTGACGAGGTATCGAAGGCTGCGCCGGTCGTGGTATCAGGGCGGCGCTGAAAAAGACAGGGACATTGCGGGAGTAGCTCAGTTGGTAGAGCACTAGCCTTCCAAGCTTGTGGTCGCGGGTTCGAGTCCCGTCTCCCGCTTAACAGCAGCTGTTCGCTATTTGCTATTCGCTATTCGCATTTGATTAAGTACGCAGTTTGTGGTAGTCGCAGTTAGTCCGTATTCCGCAGTTCGTAATACGTCCGCAGTCCGCAATTGTAGTTGCTCGCGTAGCTCAGTTGGTAGAGCACACCCTTGGTAAGGGTGAGGTCATCGGTTCAATCCCGATCGCGAGCTCTTGCAGCAAGAAAGGGTGGCAGGGCGCCGCCCGGTGGTGAACTGAAATTAGAGGAAAGAATGGGCAAAGCGAAATTCGAGCGGACGAAGCCGCACGTGAACGTTGGAACGATCGGCCACGTCGATCACGGGAAGACCACACTTACGGCTGCGATCACGTCGATCCAGGCGAAGAAGGGCCTTGCCCAGACCGTAGCGTT
>JANPKW010000090.1:0-62896 GCA_031426255.1 Gemmatimonadaceae bacterium
TCATTACATAGATGAACTGTGGTGCCACTGTGGTCGTGCCTCGAAAGGGAGTTCTGAGCCGCTGCGTTTCCCTTCTAATGTAGTGAGGCAGGCTGAATACGAGGTTAATGCTATGAAACCGACAGTTTTCTGTAGAGAACCGGCATTTACAAACGCTGGGTTCCTGCTAAATAGGGGGCTTCTTATCCCCGGACCCTCGAATGAAGCTGAAATTTGGATTCGCAATCGTCATACTCGCATCCACGATGGGAAGTCCGTCGATAGCCGAGTCACAGAATCCATATAGATGGTACTTCGGCTCAAAAGTCGTTGTGGATACCGTTAACTCGGCACCGCAGGAAAAGGATACGCCGGCGGAAACGGTAACCTTCACTCGCTCCGGTCAGGACTTCATAAAACGTACTATCGTTCGGAACCTGAAAACGTGGGCCGGTCCCAGCGTCGGGTTCGACGTATTCACCCGCGAGAGCGGCACCGGGAAGTACGTGTCCGGCGTCATCCCCGGTATCGGCTATGGAATTAAATGGGGTCGCCCTAATCAAGACCCAACCAAAGACCCGACGGCATTAGCAGCCATCGACATGTTCATTCAGGGGTCGCAATCAGAGGAAGATAGCGATCACGAGGGGAGCGACTATTTCAACATCGACGTTCTGCCGGTCGTCACGTTGTTCAACTGGGTGAGCGTCGGTTATGGACCGCGATTCAAGACAGGCCTGGATGGCCACCCAAGCAAGACACGCTGGCTGTTCACCTTTGGTGTCAAAAAGGCGCCGTAGCAGGCCTCGGTTTGCTGCCATTGTCCATGTCGGACGCAATCATCCACTTGCCGTCACGCCCACGGCGAAGCGTCAACGTGAATTTCCCCTGATCACCCGGCGCTTCGCCGTACCCGTAGGCTCCTATGATGTACCCGACAGAATCGGCAGATGCATGCGCCAGCGCGCGAAGTTTGAGCGGCCCGCCCGCCTGACCTTGATATACCTTCGCAAGCTCGTCGCGACCACGTGCCGGCGGACGCCCCGGCTGAAGAACGAACCCGTCTTCAGTAAACAAGGCGACGAGAGCCGGAATGTCATTGGCACGCCAAGCCTTTTCATAGTCTCGAAGAACTCGATCCACGTTCGTCGGCAAAGTCACGGACGGGAGCGGTGCCGTTTGCGCACGCACGGGACTCGCACTGAAGAAAGCCGCAAACGCTAGGAGCGCGATTCTGTTCATCGTCCGCCTTGTTGAGTTTATCATAGGACTCGCCGTCTTACAGCAAGGTTGCCGCTTTATCCTCAGCCAAAGTAATGAGGCAAGCCGCCCGCCGAACCCGGTGCTAACTTAGTCGCGTAGATGAGACCCGGAATCCCCACCTGATGCCGGAATAAACAGCGCTCAGGAGATAGTCGGGATGATCAGGGTCTGTAGACTGCACCAAATCTTGGCGACCTTGGCCGTCGCTATCCTCCCATCTGTCTCGTTCGCTCAGGGACTACCCGAACCCACGGGTACACCAAAGCTCCTTGCGATAAACGCGCTGATCGGTGGCCTGTCCGGCGGAATCGGGAACGCTGCTGCAGGCCGCAGATTCCTGCCCGGATTCGTAAAGGGAGTCGGTGGCGGCATCGTCATGTTTGCCGGCAAAAGAATCATCGCCGAAGAAGGTGCACTCGCAGCATGGACCGGCAGACAACTCGCCGCGGTAGGGTCATCGCAGGTCCGGAACGCCGCCGCAGGCCGCTCTATTATAGAAGAGCTCGTCTTCCCACTCGGCCCCACCCGGCTCTACGTCACCACGAAGAACCGCCCGAAATTCGCGCTCAAGCTCGATCTCACCGCTACGATCGGCGCCGTTATCATCGCCCGTCGGCCCAACACCTCGCTTGACCTGGACGCAAGCCTCGCGAATGGCGCTGTGATCTTCAACGAGCCATACAATAAAGACAGCGTCTTCGGCGCGCTGCGGCTCGGCGTAATCCGCGTCGACAACATACCCCCGCACTTCGAGCAACCCGGCACCACGATCATCAAGTCGTCAGTGATCGCGCACGAGCTCATACACGCAGCCCAATACGACTTCATCGGAATAGCGTGGAGCGAACCGTTGGAGAAATGGGCGCTCAGCGGAAGCCGGGCGGGCAGACTCACCCACCGCTACGTCGACTTCAGCGTCGTCACCTACCTGACGAGCTGGGCTCACGTCAGCCTGCCGCCGGGGCGTCGGCCCCTTGAACGCGAAGCCATCTCCCTTGCACCAGGCCGATAATTCGTCTCGTTTTATTACTAAATGGGCACTGTCGGTGCGCGTCATTCCCCTAGGTGCGCTGCCTGCCTCCTGTCGCCTGCTGGGGCTAGTTGCAACCTGCTGCCAGCAAAGCGTGCGGCGAAACGTTGTCACGCGTGCCTGTTCAGACGTAATCACCGGTGGAAGTTCTGATTCATTTCCGAATAGCCGATTATCGGAAGCGGCAATAGTTCGCTTCGTCAACAGGAAGCTCCTGGGGTTGCTTCACGGAACGCCCATACCCAGGGCCTTTACTCCCCGGCAGCCGCCCGCCGCAGCGAAACGGCTTCGTTGAACTTGAAGTGAGGCCCGCCGTTGAGAGCAGCGAACATCTGCCCGTCGAGCTCGAACTCGATCACCATCACCGATCCCGGCTCACCACCAGTCACTTCCTTCCCCGCCTCGCCATACAGTGCAGTGTTGAGCACGCGCGAGTTCTTGAAGATCCCCATATAGAAGTTCGCCGCATCCTCAGCCTCCTTGTCGAACCAGAGGCACGGCGAGATGCGCTGCTTGTTGATAGTCATCGATCACTTCTCCTTTTTGGTCTGGTCAGCCCAACTCGGCGGCGCATCGTTGCCATCGAGAAACGGCATCACCGTCGTAACAAGCTGCGGCGCCATGAACATCTCGTAGTGCGTAAGGTTCGGAAGAATTGCCAGTCGATTCTTCGACATGTTCTCCCGCATCCAGCCAGCATCCTTGAGGTTGCCACCTAACAGCTTGTAGAAGCTCATCACATGCTCGGTCGTGTACATGTCGCTGTCGCCAAACACCAGCATCACCGGCATCTGCAGCTTCTTCACATCGTCGGCCCAATTGTACGGCTTCCGCATCAGCTCACCCATGCGATCGAGAAGTCGCGGGAAATCGTCAGGCTTCGGCGCAACTTTCTTGTACGAGATGTACATTGGCGTCTCTTTCATCATATCAGCCATCGCCGCACCGACAGCCGCCTGTTGCGGCAACATTTCGGGATGGAATCCATCGCGTGAGTATCCGCTTGACACGAGCGCGACGCGACGCACATGCTGCGGATGCTGGACCGCGAGACGGAACGCCGCGCCCGCACCGAACGAATAACCCATCACGTCGACAGCGCCGTAACCAAGTTGCTTGAGTACGACGGCGAGGTCGTTACCGATATCGATCAGGTCAATGGGTCGACTACCAAGCTCGGTGCGCCCGTGTCCATGCAGATCGACTGCAATCACCTGCCGGTTCTTTGCAAGCATCGGCAGTATCGGCCCGAACATGTCGATCGACCCGAGCCCGCCATGCAGCAGGAGCAGCGGTTCTCCCTTGCCGTGTACTTCATAGTAGTAATTGACGCCGTTGGCCATCACGTGGCCCTTCTTGCCGGGCGCAGCTGTCTGGGCGGCCGACAACGATGGTGCGGCGAAGAATGCCACAGCGGCGATGAGGGGAATCGTAGCAGATCGTATTCTGTTCATCTTTGCCTTCCTTTGGCGGTTAGGGAACCGACAGTCTTGACCGGCTCCACCCAAATTTGTGCCTGCAATGATTAGACTGGCGCTGCCCGCAAGACTCATCGGTCCCCCACTCGCCAGATTTTGCGCGCGGCTGGCCGCAGCTTATGGTGGCTGGCAGCGCTGCCTGCAATCATTGACTGGCACTGCCTGTCAAACTCATCGGTGCCCGATAAGCATTGGCGTCGCACTCCCGCTAACGGCATATTCGAGCCATCATGACATCAGCGGAAGGCAGTTCTGACCTGCACGCCCAACTCCAGGACGTCCTCGGCTCAGCCTACCGCATCGACCGCGAGCTTGGCGGCGCCGGCATGTCCCGCGTCTTCGTCGCAACAGAGACCGAGCTCGACCGCCAGGTAGTTATCAAGGTCCTTCCCCCCGACCTTTCGGCCGGAATAAACACCGATCGCTTCCGCCGCGAGATTCAGCTCGCCGCACGGCTTCAGCATCCGCACATCGTTCCCCTCCACGCTGCCGGTGCGAAGGGCGGACTGCTCTACTATACGATGCCGTTCATCGGTGGCGAAAACCTGCGCGCGCTGATCACCCGCAAGCGAGAGCTGCCGGTGCAGGAAGCCACGAAGATTCTTCGCGAGGTTGCCGATGCGCTGAGCTACGCGCACTCGCAGGGAGTTGTCCACCGCGACATCAAGCCCGAGAACATTCTCATCTCCGGCCACCATGCACTCGTGCTCGACTTCGGCGTTTCGAAAGCGCTGAGCAGCGCAACATCCGAAACGTCAACCGAAGGCCCGACGCTGACATCCCTTGGCATCGCGCTCGGAACGCCGACATACATGGCGCCCGAGCAGGCAGCCGCCGACCCGAATGTCGATGCGCGTGCGGACATCTATGCGCTCGGCGTCGTTGCATACGAGCTGCTCTCAGGCAGGCCGCCATTCTTCGGGCTGAATCAGCAGCAGACACTCTCAGCTCACATCACGACTGCGCCGCCTCCTGTAGATCAACACCGCGCACTTCCTCCAGCGCTGGCAGCGGCAATCATGCGCTGCCTCGAGAAGCATCCATCGGACAGGTGGCAGTCAGCCGACGATCTGCACGACGCACTCGAGCCGTATTCGATGACGAGTGGCGCAACAGCTCCGTCGCAGGCACTAGCAAAGAAGCCCTTCAAGTGGACACCTCAACGGATCGCAGTCGCTGCAGGCGTTGCCGGACTCGTCGTCGCCGGATTGATCGTGAGCAACCTGGCATTCCGCGGTGACGCTCCGTCACTCACCGTCGGAAGCACGCGACAGCTCTCTAACGACCCGGGACTCGAGGTTCATCCGGCAATATCCCCCGATGGAAAGATGATCGCGTACATCAGCGGTCCATGGGACCGGTCGCGGGTATTCGTGCGACAACTCTCCGGTGGCCGCGCACTCGCCCTCACCGACAGCACTTCCTTCGCCGACTGGCCGCGATGGAGCCCCGACGGATCGCAGCTCCTCTACTCCACCCAGGGTGGCACTCGAATCATCCCGTCACTCGGCGGAGTGCCAGAACGGATCGCGAGCCTGGACTCACTTGGCGCGTGCTCGTGGTCCAACGCGGGCGACCGGATGGCCTGTACTCATCTGCGGACCGGTCAGCTCTTTGTCGCCGGACCGCGGGGAGAAAACCCGAAGGGCTTTCCGGCCATCGTCGATGTCGCTGTTCCTTCATTCTCTCCGGACGGCAACCTCATTGCGATGGTACGCGGCAACATTCCTTTTCTCTTCGGAGAGAGCATCGGGAATCTCGGCGCCTCTTCCATCTGGGTCGTTCGCACGGACGGTGGCGAGCCGGTTCGCATCACGGGGGATACTTACCTCAACACAAGTCCGGCCTGGAGTGCTGACGGTGGCGTTCTTTTCGTTTCAAACCGGGGTGGGACTCGCGACATCTACCTTCAACAGATCTCGAGCAACCTGACTCCGCGTGGCGACCCTGTTCGGCTGACGACCGGCCTTCACGCTCATACTATTTCCGTTGATAAAGCCGGGGAGACTCTGGCTTACAGCGTCTTCAGCCAGATCGCCAACATCTGGGCCACACCTGTTCCGTCGGCACCAACATCCTCACCGGTGCTGCGCCAGATAACACGCGGTAACCAGACAGTGGAGAGCGGCTATGTCTCATACGACGGCAAGTGGCTCGCGTACGATTCGAACCTCAACGGTAATCAGGACATCTTCAGGATTCCGATCGAAGGTGGCGAGCCGCAACAGCTCACGCGCGACATGGGCGACAACTTCAACCCGCAATGGTCGTTCGACAGCCGGGAGATCACGTTTCACAGCATGGCGAAAGGAAATCGCGATCTCTACGTGATGGACGCTGCCGGCGGGAATATCCAGGCCGTGACGACGTCGTCGAAAGAAGAGCTCCTCGCAGCCTTCAGTCACGACGGGAATGGTCTTTACTTCCAGAACTTTCAGGCAGACTCAGTATTCGAGGTCCGGCGAGACCCGCGTACGCGCAGGTGGGGAGCCCCCCGCCCTGTGCAGCGCTCCGGGGGACTGGTGCCATCGTCCGATGGAGCCACTGTGTTTTTCGTCGCAGCTCCGGGCGCAGTTTGCCCAGATTGTCCGGGTGGTTTATACGTTGCCGGTACCGATCTCAAGAATCCACGACGGGTTCCTGTGAACGAGATGCCCAAGGTTGGAGCAGCAATCGGGGGAGCTGTGTGGAGTCTCGACGGCCGACACATATATGTCCCGCTGCGGGAACGGGACGGCACTTCGTCTATATGGCAGCTCCCATACAACAGCGACCCAGAACGGCGGCTCGTGTGGCTTAAGGATCCGCAGCGTCAGCTATTCCGCACCTCGATCTCAATCAGTTCGTCAGACTTTTATCTCGCCATCGGCGAACGCCAGAGCGATGTCTGGACGATGGAGCTGAAGAAGAAGTAATTAGTATCTTAGTATTACTATTTAAAGCACCCTGCCATCGTGCATGACTACCCGCACTCCCCGAACGGCGCGGATATCGTTCAGTGGATTCGCACGCGGCAGCACAAGATCTGCCTCCATCCCGGTTGCGATCCCACCAATGTTCGCTGTCTGCCCGAGATATTCGGCTCCGGTGCGCGTTTGCGCCGAGTAGTGCCTGATACGGCGTCATGCCTGATGCGGCAAACGCCTGGAGCTCATCGTAGATAGAGACCCCTGGTTGCGTCTGGTCGATTCCTGAATCCGTTCCAACGAGCAGGCGCGCGCCACCACTGTGCAGTGCTTTTGTTCCGCCAAGTCGGTAGGGCGGGAAACCCAGGGGGTTGCGGATTTAGGGGATGCTGCAGATTTGGCGGATAAACGCGTAGGTGAGCGATGCCGGGAATATCGCTCGCCTCCGCGCACTGCCTTTTCTGGGGTTACCCCAGAACAACGATCCGTAACCCGTGACGATTCGTGTACCCATTCAACCCTCTGTCCCGGTTAGATCCGCCGAATCCGCCCTATCCGCTGATCCGCGAACCAATGGGTTTTCCGCCGTTCCCTGCACTACCCTCAATCTTTCCCTGTTCCCATATTCGAGCGTGAAATTCACTCCGGCGGAGCGGCGCCTGATCGATCAACTCAAGACGCCTCATGCCGTCCAGAAGTGGCTCAACGCGCTCCCCTACAATACTGAAAAGAACGGCGACACGATGCGCGGATTCCGCGGTGTCGTCCGCCATCGCACAGCGCATTGTCTCGAGGCAGTCCTCTTCACAGCTACAGTTCTGGAGCAGCATCGCTACCCACCACTCATGCTCGGCTTCGAATCGATCGACCTCCTCGATCACGTCCTCTTCATATACAGAGGCCCGAACGGCTGGGGATCCGTCGCACGTTCACGCGATCCCGGCCTCCATGGACGAAAGCCGGTATTCCGAACACCGCGTGCGCTCGCGCTCAGCTACACCGAAGGCTACATCGACTACACCGGCCGCATCAAAGGCTACGCTGTCGTCGATCTTCGAGAGCTTGGCAATTACGACTGGCGCCTGCGCGACGGAAATCTCTGGCGTGTGGAGCAGCTCCTGCGCGATTGGCCTCATGCGCCAATCAAATCATCCGACAAGAGGATCGACGCACTCCGCCGGAAATACATCGCGTTTCGTGAGCAGTACGACTACAAACCCTGGAAGTACTACCAGGGCCAGTCCCGATGGACTCCGCTTCCCGGGGAGTTCAGAAGCCGCGGCTAAAACGCGGGAGCGCCCGGCCGGTCTATCAACGTGATCTTCTGCCAGATACGCGCAGACAATCCGCCGGTCAATCCTTCGATCTCGTTCACAGTGCCAAGTACGATCTCGTCGCTGAAGTGTTGAACGAGCATCGCTGCGAGCTTGCTCGTCACCGCCAGCAAGTCGCTGCAATGATCGAGATACCGCCGCATCTGATCAGGTGTCATTGCCTTGACACCCGATCCCAGCTCATCGCTCGATGACAACGCCATCTCCGCGGGATCTTTCCCGAGCTGGTGCATGTCTATCACGTGGGCCAGACTGCGAAGCTCATGTAGAATCGTCAGCGCGCGCTTCCGCTTGATCTTCGTTTCAATCGAAAGAAGAAAATAGATCGCGATGCCGATCAGCACTACATCGTTCGCGCCCGACTCGAACACCTGAACGAAATCGACCTCTCCTATTGTCACCTTGGGCACCACGATGGTCAGCACGTAAAGGCTGGTCACGGTCACGAATGCGATCGCAATCCAGACCGGGATCCTGACCTTGTAGTTCGGCCGCTTGAGATACGCCACGGTATCAGTCACTTCGTGACTCACCGCAAGCAGCTCGGCCGCAACCCTGCTCAAACCGGAATCCGGGAAACGCTCAGTTATCCGCTGTTGCAGCTGCTCCAGAGTGTCGAGAATACTCTTCTCGTTCAGCTGTCTGTATCGCATCGTCAGGCTGGTTATTGCTCGGGCTCCCGAAGGAACGTTTCGTAAACAGGATTTCCTCGAAGCGTTCGCATCTTTGGTTCGCGCGAGATCCCGCGTCGCGTCCACTGATCCTGAACCATGAGAAACCTCAGCTCCTTTACCGCGCCTTCATATTCACCAAGCGCTCCAAGCACCGCCGCTACGATGCGCGGATTCAGGTCCGGTTCATCATCACGCCGGAATTGTTTCCCCGCACGAGCAGCATTACTCGCACGCTGGAGTTCAGCACGCGCTTCAGCGACACGACCTGTCTGCGCATAAGCATTCGCGAGATACAGACGGGTATCCTGTTCGCCCGGCCCTGAAAGATTTCGACTCTGCAGCATACCGATGATCGAGTCGAGGTACACCTTTGCCTTCGGCAGATTGTTTGCACGAAGGAAGAAGTCTGCCTTGTTGTCATAGTAGGAAGACACGCTGTCGTATAGCGTTTCGATCCGCAGCTGCTCGGGCGTCATGCGAATAAACCGCGATCCCAGCTCATCGCCCGCATACACCATGGACACAAGGAGCAGGTTGCTCGGTGCGGGGATGTACTTCAATGCCTCTCCGATCGCTTTGCGCATCGCGACGGTGTCACCGGTGTTGCGTGCTCGTTGCGCGAGTGCCGCCCAACCACGCTCATCAGTCGGGTCCAGAGCAATACCGTCCCGGACATGTTTTTCCCATGCGACCCAGTCCTTACGCACGCGGGCGATTTCGGATGCCGCGCCATGAACCCGCGGCTCGCGAGGACTCATGCGCAACGCCCGAGCAATTACCGCTTTGGCGGTATCGGCATTTTTTGACTGGTCAGCGAGATCCAACCCATAAGCAACAAGAAGATCGATATCGATGATTCCCGCGTTCACGGCGTCGGCTACGATCTTCATGCCGAGCTGACGGTCGCCTCGCAGGAACGCACCTCCTGACCTGACCCCGACCACAATCGGGTCATTCGCATCGATCTCTTCCGCGCGCCGCGCTGCCTCATTTGCTTGTCGTAGAGAGGCCGTGTCCCCCGGTACCTCCATTGCCCGGTTGAATTTTGCTGCCGCCAGCATCGCCCAGGCCTTTGCAAATCCCGGATCGAGCCCGACAGCACGCTGAAACTCCGCTGCGGACTGATCGAGATCACGAACCGACATCGACGTCCTGAACACCGCATCAAAAACCGCTTTCCCTCTGAGATACGCGTCGTACGCCCGCACATTCTCAGTCGGACGTTCCTCGAGATCCTGCTTTTCCTCTGAACCAAGCGCGAGCTGAAGGGCATTCGCCACCTGTGTGGCAATCTCGGTTTGCGCCGAGAATGGATCGTCCGAAGAAACGACTACCGGATCTCCCGCCCACTTCGTGGTTGCATCGCTGGTATTCACCAGGGTGGGCATCACCTGTGCACGCCAGCCTGATCCACTCCTCGCCCATCGCACTACACCGCCAACGACATACTCGACCCCAAGCTCATTCCCGATCTGCTTCACATCCTTCGTTGTCTTGCGATAAGCGCCGCTGCTCCGCCGGTCGATTACGCTGATTCCATCAATCGCCGCGAGTTTCCCATTGACCGCATCAGTCAGCCCATCGACGAAATAATCCTGCTCGGGAGGACCCTGATTCTCGAAGGGAAGGACCGCAAGCATGATCGGCGATTCCGCCTGTGCATCCCCGGTCTTCCACACTGCGATACCGGCGGCTATAACGACAATTACCGCGGCAGCAATCGCCGGGACTCTCCACTTCGGCAGCGGCTTTTCTGTCGCGACCGGTCCGCTTGAAGTTGTGCCGCCAAGCTGCTGAAGTATTTCGTCTGCTGACTGAGGCCGGGCGTCGGGTTCCTTCTCGAGCGCGCGCATGACCACCCCGGCTACCGCCGAGGAGATTCCGGGTACCGCCGTTTGCAGAGGCGGTGGGTTTTCCGAGAGATGCGCTCTCAGGTATTGCTGAGGAGTTTTCTTGCCGTCAAATGGATGTCTGCCAGCGAGCAGCTCATACGCGATCACACCCCAGGCGTAGATGTCCGCCCGGTGGTCGATGTCCGGATCGGCAGCGGCCTGCTCCGGCGACATGTATGCTGGCGTTCCGATCGACGTGCCGACAAGTGTCAGCGTTCCACCCGGCGCTTCAGTACGCGACGCCGACAATGCTTTCGCGATACCAAAGTCCACCACAACCGCACTTCCGCTCGAGAGCAGAACGTTCTCAGGCTTGATGTCCCGATGAACGACTCCTTCGGAATGAGCGTACCGGAGCGCGCGAGCGACATCACGCAGCACCTCGATCGCATCGTCTCCGACAAGCGTCTTCTTCTCCATCGCGACACGCAGCGACTCTCCACGCACGAACGGCATCGTGTAATACGGGAGACCTTCACTGACGCCCGCACTCAGGACCGGAAGCACGTGCGGATGCTGCAAGGCCGCCGCAAGCTTGATCTCACGCGTAAAACGCTCGGCGGACATTTCTGCCGCGAGCTCGCGCGGCAAGACCTTGATGACGATGTCCCGCCCGAGTGACTCGTCGCGCGCGACGAAAACCCGGCTCATGCCCCCGCCACCCAGCTCGCGCTGGATTGTGTAGGCGGTCCCGAGTGATGCCTGAAGCTGATCCCGGAAGTTGGGTTCGTTCATGCGGAGGGTTGGGGTGGTCTCGCCCCCAATATATGAAATACCACGCTACCCGACACTAAGTACCTAAGTGCTACTAATCCTTGTAGGGGTCCGTCTCCCCGGCCCCGGCCATGACCACAATCAGCGGCTGCAGGACATTGAGTACTTCTATAGTAGTACCCTGGCTCGCCAGCACTTCGGGCAATCGCCGGTAGGCCTGCGGGGCCTCGTCGAGCCCGCCACCTCTCAGGATGATTCCGCGCTCGTCGATCCATGTGTCGAGCATCTCCTGTGAGATGAGACCCGGGGACACAATCCTCGCCTTTGGTCCCCATCCCTTCAGTTTGCCGCGAGCCTGCGTGCGGGACATGACGCGCCCCGCACCATGAATTGTCGAGTACAGCGCGTTTGCCTGATCTGGATTGTTGCCCGCACCCTGCACGATCACCGCATCGTCGCCCATCGATCCGCCGACAAACCCCTTCTGTCCCGGAAACGCCGGCGTCGCTCCCTTTCTCACGACAACGAGCTTCTCCCCGAAGTGCTCCTCCACCCATGAGAAGTTGTGATGATTGTGGATGAGCTCCACCTCGTTAGCGCCGATGAGGTCGACGACTTTGCGCGCAACCCATTCCCGACCCGCATACGCGTATTGTCCCGAAAGGGTCATGAGCGCCCAATAGTCCTGCCCCATCGGCATCTCGAGATCGAGGAGCGCCTCCGACTCTTTCACGCGCTCTCCCCATTTCGCGTTCGCAGCCAGCGAGAGAAATCCTGACGCGATCGTGTGGCCGAGTCCGCGGGAGCCAAAGTGGACGCCGACCCAGATGCGTCCGTCGGCGCGGTCGGCGAAGACATCTACATAGTGATTGCCGCTGCCGACGGTGCCGAGCTGCTGACGGGCCTTTCCGATGAGACCGGCGCGCTTTGCTTCCTTTGGGAGGAGATCCCATGCCGGGGATTCGAAGAGCTGGTGATCGGTCGGCGCGTCGTCTGCGCGGTTGGATCTGCCAATGCCGAAGGAGATAGTAGCGGCGATTTCATCGGCGATACTTTCGAGCTCGGGGCGACTGAATTCGTGGACGTACCTGTCGGTGGCGATCGCGGCATTCCCGCATGCGATGTCGTAGCCGACTCCGGGGACGGAAACCTGGTTCCGGTATGCCGCCACCCCGCCGATCGGCATGACATACCCGACGTGCCCGTCCGCCATCAACGCGACATAGGCCGCCCTCGAGACCACATCGTGAAGCTGTTCAATGGTTTTCGGGTCGTGCTGCCCGAAGATCGCAGTTACCTGCCCGGGGCCTGGCTGATTCATGGCCGAGATCATTTTCATGCTCCGGGCCACGTTTTACTTTCTTGTGCCTTGAAAACGGGGTACTTCGGTGCGCGCGAAGGCACTATTTTTTACTTCCCCATCAGATTCACGGATACCGCGATGAAGCTCGACAAGACCCTGGATTCCCTGCGCGATCGTCTCAATCCGCCCAAGAGCGGCAAGCTCGGTAACATCATGAAAGTCGCGGCAGGTACGGCAGCTACTGTGTGGGTACTGCTTCAGCTCAGGCGCGAACTCTATGGTCCTGGCGGGACGAAGATGTCGTCATACGATCCTTCTATCGATGAGAAGTCCGAGGACGACGATAAGGACTGAGAGCGGGAACCCAGGGCAACGGATTTGACGGATCTAACGGATCTGACAGATAGAGAGCATGTGTGTTCCGGCGAAGTCCTCGCTCGCTTCATAGGTTTTTGTTTCTGGGGTTAACCTCAGAAGAGGCGGTTCAGGAATCCCAAGCGCTGCGAGTTCCCTCGCCAGCATCTGTCGAGAACAAATCCGTCAAATCCGTTTAATCCGTCAAATCCGTTCCCCATGGGTTTCCGCAGTTCACTGCCAACTAACATCCCACTCACAGAAGGCATCCCCCTCAATCGCACACCGAACATGGCGCACACGCGCAGACTTTCCTCCGGCAATAGATAAAGCCCGCTCGAGCCCCCCAGTCTGTCGGCGACAGAAAAGTTCATCTCTGTCAGCAGTCGCCATTCCCTGCAGCCTCAGGATCGCCTGATTATTCCCCTCATCCACGACAGCCATGTCGCCGCCGTGATAATAGAGGTTGAACAGTGACACCTGCTGCGTCAGAAATTCTGCAGGGGTCGTCTTCTTGATGATTCCGCCATACGACTGCACGCCTCGCAGCTGAATCGAGAACGCCCCCGCACGCTCCGCCCAATCCGGATCTTCAGCGCCTATCTCCGCATCGACAGCACGCCATAACCGGGTTGGCAAGGCCATCGGCACTTCTTCGGTCGCAACTACTGACTCGATAAGATCGCGGTCATCCTTCGACAATCTGTCGAGCGCCTTCTTCGCGACAGGCGCACCTTTCTCCGCCGACAGAAACTCGAGCGTCGCCATTATCGTCGATCCGCGCGCCGCTGGTGAATCGTCCTTCTGCCGCTGACGCGGTTTACGCGTTGCTTTCGTCATCATCATGCCATCTCCGCGAGCGCGCGGCGGTCAGGTTTCCCCGATCCGAGGCGCGGAATGTCATCGAGCATCACCACTGATTTCGGCACCTTGTATCTGCCAAGCCGTTCACGCGCATGCGCGATGAGCTGATCGTCCGTCAGTGAAGCGCCCTTCCGGCGAACGACGAAAGCGCGTCCGACCTCTCCCCACAGCGGATCGGCAATTCCGACAACAACTACCTCCGCTACCCCCGGACAATCGTTGAGAACGGCCTCCACTTCACCTGGAAAAACATTCTCACCACCGGAGATGAACATCTCCTTTCTTCTTCCTGCGATCCAGTACGCGCCAGACTCATCGCGTCTGGCGAGATCACCAGTTCGGAGCCAGCCACCATCCACAAGAACGTCAGCAGTCCGCTCGGGTGCATCGAGATAGCCGTTGAAGACCTGCGGGCCGCGCAGCAGCAGCTCGCCTGTCTCGCCATCACCAACTTCATTGAGCGCTTCGTCGACGAGCTTCATCTCGAGAAACGGAACCGGCCTGCCTACACTTCCAGGGCGTCCAATTCCGTCTTCCGTCGACATCGTGAAGCAGTTAGGCCCACACTCCGTCAGCCCGTATCCCAGTCGCAATGCATAACCGCCCGCGCGAATGCGATCGGCCAGCGGCAACGGACACGGTGCCCCACCCGATACCAGCCACCTGAGCGAAGGAATCTCCATCCCGAACTGCGGTGACTCCGCAAGCATCATCAGCTGAGTCGGAACACATAGCGCAACAGTGCATTTCTCTTGGGAGAGTGTGCCGAGGAATGTCGAGGCATCGTATTGATCGACGAGGACGACGCATCCTCCGCGAAACCACAGCGGAGTAGCAAAGACATTCCATCCACCAACGTGAAAGAACGGTGTAGTTATCGGCGCGATGTCGTCGGCACCGAGCTCCCAGGCCGTTGTTGTCGCGATTGCATTGAACAGGAGCTGACGGTGCGGCAGAACTGCGCCCTTGGGTCTGCCCGTGCTTCCTGACGTGTAGATGACCATGGCCGCATCTTCACCATCGACAACGACGTCCGCTGAAACAGTACCCCCAACCCCTTCCAACAGCCCCGGCGCGTCATCGTCGACGTCAACCCATACAACGTTGCCGCCTTTCTTTGCGTCCATCGCGCTTTTCGCATTCTTCGCGTTGAAGATGTTGTACTTCCCTTCCCCTACTACAACAACAGGCCCCGCATCAGCAATGATGCCCGTCAGCTCGACTTCAGACAATCTCCAGTTGAGCGGAACGAACAACACCCTCAACCTCACACACGCAAAAAACATTGCTACGCTTTCCACACGATTCGACATGAGCATAGCAACACGGTCACCAGCCCGAACACCAAGCCTATCCCGCAAAACCGAAAGCCACCTGTCACTCAGCCTATCGAGATCGAGGTAGCTCAGTCGGTCACCTGACTTCGTATCAACCAGCGCAACCCGGTCAGGAGACTGCCGGCTCCACCATCGAATCGGGTCTCCATAACCGGGGCTCAATGGTGTCCGTGCTCCATCTCGACATGCAGGAAGAAGTCGACGAACGCCTTGCTGGCATCAGGACCCTTCTCATCAGCAAAGGTCCCTTCCTTCGATCCGCCGGACCATGCGTGTGCGAGCTCATCTACGATGGTGACATGCACATGCTTTCCACCGTTCGCCGCCCGCCATTGCCCGGCCAGCAGGTTCACGTTCGCAACGTTCACCGACGGGTCGATTTGTCCATGAATCAGCTGCAGGGGCATTGCCTTCCGCCGTTCACCCATCGCTTTCACAACAAGATCCCCAAGTGCAACAGTATCCGCGGTGGGAGTTCTCATTGCAACCAGGGCACCACTCATCTGTGAAACGAGTCCATATGCGATTCCGGAATGAATCCCCATCGCGGCGAACATCTCCGGATACGTTGCGCCCATTATCGCCGTCATGGCACCGCCGGCAGAAATCCCAGCGATATAAATCTTCGACGGGTCAACTTTCTGCTCGGAGGCAACACGCTTGATCATCGCCGCGAGCAATGCTGGCTCACCCTCTCCTCTCTGCTGGTGCGCCTGAGCGAACCAGTTCCAGCACTTCAGAGGATTTGCTGTCGCGGGCTGCTCAGGGTAAAGCACAAGAAATCCCTTCGGGCCCGCGACTTCATTCATGCGCGTGCCTCGCGCGAGATCCTCAGGATCCTGCGTACAACCATGCAGCATCACGAGAAGCCTGCGCTCACCTGCGGAAGCTGCAGGCACAAACAACTTGTACCTGCGGCTTCCCTCGGGGCCGTCATACGACCCCCAGGCGAAACTGTCAGAGGCTCCAGCCGGACTCACAGTGCTCATCATGAGCCCGGCAAGAATCAGTGAAATCATCAACGCAAAGACGGGTTCACGTTGAAGCGAACACCGAGGAATGCCATCATGCCGATCTCCGGCATGTTGATCATCTCACGGTGCTTGCGATCGAAGCCACACTTACGCTCTTCGCTCGCAATGCGCTGGTTCGGCTGCGGAAACGCGGTCGACACCGGCTCGTACTTGACGTTGAGTGCGCTGCAGCTCAGCAGGTTGCCTACCGAGAGGTTGACCAGCGCATTCTGCAGTCGCGGCATCTTCACGGAGACACTGGCGTCGAGCGTACCGAACGTCGGGATGACACCCGTGTTCGTTCCTGAACGGAAGTAGTATCCGTTCACGTTGCGCCACGTGAGTCCGCCGGTCACCGGGCCGAAGTCGCGGCCGGTTATACCTGCAGTCCACTTGGTAGTCGGTGAGTTGAGCGACACCGCCTCGAGGCTTCCACCAGTCGGCACTGTAACTTCGCTGATCTTCACAGTCGACGTCGTCGCGCGAAGCTCTATCTTCTCAGTGACAATGGCGCTGAGTCCAAGGTCGACACCTGCCACTTTCGCGTCACCAAGGTTGTAGTATGTCAGCACGATCGGCGTGACCGGCGTCGCGGCCTGTGTGATGATCTGCCCATTTGCGTTCACCGGGATGCCGTTCGGATTCACGAGTGGCTTTGCAAACGTTGCGTTTGCACCTGCGAACGGATTGCCGATGATCGTAAGCGGGCTCATGAAGTTCTTGTAGTCAGACCGGAAGTACGTTCCGTCAAGATAGAGCCGGTTCAACAACACGCCCTTGTAGCCGAGCTCCCACGTTTTGTTGGTCTCCGGCTTCATCGCATCATACGTCGCGACAACGCTTCCATCAGCGCGCGTCATCTGGAAACCAGTTGTGTTTCCGTAAATCGAGATGATCGACGTCCAGTCAGGAATGAAGAAATCTGTCTGGAGAATCGTCGGCGACTTGTATGCGCGATTGAACGTCACGCGCAGCGCTTGATCGGGGATCGGCTTGAAGATCACACCGGCCTTCGGGCTGAACTGCGATTCGTAGTTCTCCGGGTAATCGAGCCTGCCCGCGAGAACGACATCGAGATACTTGTTCACCGGAGTTGTGGACTGCGCATACACACCGGTCTGATCATTCTTGATGTCTTCCTTTGAAATCCGGTCGGTCAGCCACTGCCTGTCGCTGCTTACCTGATCCCGGCGGAACTGCGCGCCAAACACGACGGCAGTATTGAGCAGCGGCTGAACTACATAGTTGCCCTGCGCCTCGGCCGCGTACATCCTGCCGTCACTCGGCCAGTCCGACAGCATGCGGAGAGAGTCTGCGCTGAGCGATGCGTTCGCTGGATTCAACTGTGCGCCGGCAAAGCGGTTGAGCGCGAAGGACTCGCCGCTCTGGGACTGCGTGCGATATGCGTTGAAATACCACCGCGGTGTCGAGTACTTCGCCTGGAGCACGTTATAGCCCCAGCCCCGGAACTGGTTTCTGCCAACGTTGGTCTGTCCGATACCATCCGTCTTGCTCATTCCACCGTTCAGCTCGAGGCGGTTCGCGCCAGAGTAGTGAACAATTGCCGCCGTTCCGCGGCGAACTTCGGCATTCCAGTCGATAGGAACCTTGAGCGCGTCCTCGCGAACCGAGCCCGTCGTGCCAGCGGGTACGATGCTTCCACCCACGTTGTAGTTGAGGAAGTTTTCCCAGTCGTTGGCCGCCTGGTACTCACCGGCGACCTTGAAGCCGATTTTCCCATTTGCGAATATGCCCGCGTATCTGCCCTGGATGTCGCGATAACTGCGGCTTCCGCCGGAGGCCTCAATCGTCGCGCCCGGGAACTGGCGCGGATCCTTGGTGGTCAATGAGAGAACGCCGTTGGATGCGTCCGGCCCGTAGAGTGCCGACCCGGGGCCGACGAGAACTTCCATTCCGGCGAGGTCGATCTTCGGAGTCGGTGTGAAGGATCCCACCGGGAGTCCGTTGTCAGGCATTACCGATATACGACCGTCCTCAACCATCAGAAAGCGGTTGTTGAACGCCGAGTTGAATCCACGAGCGTTGATCGCAACAGCAGTCATTCCGACCTGGATGAAATCGATACCCTTTGCTTCCTTGAGCGCACCGGCAAAAGTGTTGCCGACGGTCGCGTCGAGAGCTTCGGTGTTGATGACCGTGATAGTCGCCGGCGCGTCGGTCACTTTCTCCGCACGCCGCGTTGCCGAGACGGTGACACCGCCAAGGTCAATCGCTGCACGCGTGAGCTGAACGTTGGCGACTGTCTCACCTGACGTAACGTCGATGAGTATCGTGCGCGGCACTTCGCCCAGGCGTGCGACACGCAGCTCGTACCGGCCGTTCGGAACGCCGGTGATCGAGTACGTGCCATTCGCATCGGTTACGGCGCGAAATGCAGTATTGATGATGACTACCTGTGCATCAGCAACCGGGCGACTGCCGACGCCGGTGACTGTACCCGTGACACGCCCACCCTGGGCGGCTGCGATCGACGGCATAAATGCCGTCATCGCGACGAATGCTGCGACAAACCCGCAGAAACGTCGAATCATTTTGAAGCTGAGTGGTGACATTGGATTCTCCAATGAGGTTGAAAAACAAGGATGAAGCGCTTGCAACAACTGACTCGGCCAGCTTTCGGCCGCTTGATTCACATTTCTTTTCCTCCCGGCGGTGCGCGCTCGTCCGGCACCATCACTGTGGCTTCGCCGTCCATCACGGTTTCACCGTTCTGATTGGTGCAGATTGTCGCGAGGCGCACACGTCGCTTCGCGGTGATGACTTCAATGATTTCCAGTTTCACCTTCACGGTGTCGCCGATGCGCACAGGTCGCGTGAAGCGGAGTGACTGCGCGAGATAAATCGATCCCGGTCCTGGCAGCTTCGATGCAATCGCGGCTGAGACGAACCCGGCGGTCAGCATTCCATGAGCGATGCGTCCGCCGAATTGCGACTTTGCCGCGACTTCTTCATCGAGATGAACAGGGTTCTTGTCACCAGTCGCTTCGGCAAAAAGCTCGATCTCGCGCGACGTCACGACGGTCGACACTTCTGCTACCTGCCCGACTGTGAGGGAGTCGATTGGCGTCATGTGCTGTATAAGGCGTCGAGCTGCGCTGAATATTTCTCCAGCACTGCGTTGCGTCTCACCTTGTGGGTTGGAGTGAGCTCACTTGCTGCGACTGACAACTCCCGTCCGATTGTCACGAAGCGCCTGATGCTTTCGGCGCGTGACAGCGTCGCATTCACTTTGTCGACCGCCTTCTGGATTTCTCCGACTACCTTTGGATGCGCTGCGAGGTCGTCGCTCGACCCAATCAATCCTTCGGATTGCGCCCACTCCTCGAGCGCTTCAGCACGCAACGCGATCAGCGCTGAGACAAACTGTCTTCCTTCTGCGTGAAGGACTGCGTGAGCTATGAGTGGATGTGCTGCAAGCATCGCTTCTATCGGCAACGGGGCGACCATCTTGCCATTCGACAACGCGAGCAGATCCTTCTTTCGGCCCGTGATCCGAAGCATGCCGCGTGAGTCAACTGCACCGAGGTCACCTGTATGAAGCCATTCACCGTCTTCAGTGAACGCTACGCGTGTCGCTTCGGGCTGGTTGTTGTAGCCACTGAACGTCAGCTCGTTGCGGCGAATTAGTACTTCGCCATCACCCGCAATTCGAATTTCCGTCCCGGGCATTGGCAGACCGGATGAGTCGAATGTCGGATTGTCAGGGCGGTTGAACGCGACGCACAAATGCTCGGTCAGCCCATAGGCACCGAGAACCGTGATCTCCTTGCCAACAAGCCCTTCAGCTACGGCGGGCGATAGCGAGGCTCCACCTGATGTCGCCAGCCGCACCTTTCCACCAAGTATTTCGTTTGCTGACTGATTCCTGGCCGTTGAAAGGGCGAGCAACTTCTCGTAATAGCGTGGCATACCCCCGAACACAGTCGGCTTGAATGACGCAGCTGCGTCCCAGGTGCGCGCAGGATCCTCGACGAGGAAGGTCTCTATCCCGCAGAGAATCCGCGTGTACATCCCGGTGATGCGCTCCGCTGCATGGCTGTACGGAAGGAACGACAGCGTCGTATCGGTCTCGCGCATGCCGAGTGCTTCCTGTATCGAACAGGCTGAGGCGTCGACGCATCCGTGTGAAAGCACTGCGCCTTTCGGCTCACCGGTTGAGCCCGACGTGTAGATGATGATCGCCGGGTCATCGCGACTGATCGCACGTGCGGATGCTTCGATGCCAGCGCCCAGTCTTCTGTCAACACTCAGTGCTGCGGCGCCAATTGCGAGCCATTCGTTCCAGCCGATCGCGTTGGCTCCGGCGTTATCGAATGCCGCAATGACCACCGCGAGTGAAGAAAGCCGCTCCTTCATCGCCAATATGATCTGAAGCTGCGGATCGTTGTCAACGACAATGGCGCCGGCTTCCGAATCGGCAAGCATCTTCTCGATCTGTACTGGCGCGCTGGTCGGGTAGATGCCGACGCTCGTCTTGCCGAGGAGGAGGGTGCCCAGGTCGGCAACTGGCCACACGATACTGTTAGCGGACAGAATGGCGATGTTCCGGGAATTGCTCGCTTTGCTGAGGCGAAGGGCAGCTGCAAAGTCCAGCGCCGATTCCTTCCATTTTCCCCAAGTGACAGGATCTGCCGATGCCGATCGCATTGCGATGCGGTCGGGATGGGTTGCAGTACGATCTAGAAAACGCGCTGGGATCGTCGGCTTCATGCTGCTGTCCGCGCCGGATTCCAGACGAGCGCCATGCTCCCCATCGCCAGCCCCGCGCCCGATGCCGTCAGCACTATGAGGTCACCACTGTCGAGCTTCCCTGCGCGCACCGCATCGTCGAGCGCCATCGGAAGGCATGCAGAACCGGTGTATCCCCATTTCTGCATGATCGTATGCGCTTTCGCGATTGGCTGATCGAGCGCCTGCATCACGACTTTGATCGTCGAGAGATTCACCTGGGTCCAGAGCCAGAGGTCTACATCTTCGACGCACTTCCCTGCACGCTCGAGTACTGACCGTGCAATCGTGGGCCAGCCTTCTTCGTTGACGGAGGCCGGATACTTCTGCACGAAGCGAAGCCGGTTTCTATAACCCTTACCGAGCACCTCGTCGGTAATTGGCTCGGCGGTTCCGCCTGCGAAAACGCCCATTCCCGATGAGAGCGATCCGTCGGAATAAAGCTCGGACGTGAGGATGCCCGGTTTCAACGATGCTTCCACTACAACTGCGCCTGCACCATCGGCGAAAATCGTCGACGTCTTCTTGTCGGAGAAGTCGAGAAACTTCGACATTGCATATGCCCCAACAACCAGCACGTGATTGTATCTCGGATCTGAAGCGACATACTTCGATGCTGTGTCGAGTGCAGTGACGAATCCCGCACATCCTGCATTGACGTCGAACGCACCTGTGCGTGAGTGCAATGCCAGACGACCGTGCAGCACAGATGCGGTCGCCGGCGAGATGTATTCGGGTGTATCCGTTGCAACGATGAGAAGATCGATGTCGGCGACATTGAGCCCGGCACTCTCGAGCGCAAGGAGTGCAGCTTGCTCAGCCAGGTCGACTGTCGATTCGTTGTCTGCGCAGTAGTGTCGTTGATGTATGCCTAGTGTACCTGAGACGAACGCATCGATGTCTTCGCCGAGCTTGGCGGAGAGCTCGGCGTTGGTGACGACGCGCGGCGGGACGTAGCTCCCGGTTCCCGTGATCGTCGCGTAGCGGGTCACGTCGGTTCCACCGGTGCTGGCGCGGTCGTGCCGCGCTTTACCAGTGATACCGGCAGCACGCGCGAATTCTTCTTTTCTTTCTCGCCTTCGATTGCGCGAATGAGGATTCGAGCAGCGCGTGCGCCAAGCTCGCCGGCAGGGACTTTGACCGTTGTCAGCTCGGGTGAAACGAGTTGCGCGAGCTCGATGTCGTCGCATCCGACGATCGACATCTCTGTCGGCACTTTGACGCGCGCGGCGACGCATGCCTTGAGCGCGCCGATCGCGATGACATCGTTGACGCAGAACACAGCCGTTGGTGGTGATTCGAGCATGAGCAGGCTGCGCATTGCGGCGCGCCCGGCTACCGCCATTGCGTTTGCGCGCACCAGATATTCGGATGGAAGCGAAATTCCGTGTGCCGAGAGTTTTTTCCAGAACCCGCGCTCGCGCATCCGAAATGCGTGGGCATCGATTGCCGGCCCGATAAACGCAATGCGCTTATGCCCGAGTTCGATGAGATGCTCGGCCGCCTGCGCACCCGCGCTTTCTGCATCCGTTGCGACGCCGGGCCAGCGGCCGGCCGGCTGGTCGATGAGCACGACGTTGGTCCGGTCGAGAAGGGCCGAGTCGACTGCGGATGCGCCGACCGCGTCGATCATGACGCCGTCGATGACTCTTTCGTGGAGGGCGTCGAGATACCGTGCGGGGCTCGACTCGCCCGCTTCGCAAAGCAGTACCGCATATCCAGCCTGTGACGCTACGCGTTCGGCGCTGCTTACAACGTCAGCGAAGAAGGGGTTCCGAAAGTCCGGGACGATGATGCCCAGGGCATAGGATCGGCTGCGAACGAGGCTTCTTGCGACGAGGTTCGGACTGTATCTCAGCTCCTCGGCGGCGCGCAGGATCCTCGCCCGCGTCTCGACCGAGATGCGTGCAGTTGGGTTCTTGCTGAGGACGAGGGAGACCGTCGGCTGGGAGACCCCGGCCCGTTGTGCAACGTCCCTGGTTGTGACTCTTGTCGATTTTGCCACACTGCTAATACGTATGCGCTAATACGTATTGTCAAGGCTTTTGTAACTACAGGAAAAGCGTTGGGGGGAGGTTCTGGAGGTGGAACTGCGAGGTTTTGGAGTGATCTCTCGATCCACCGGAAGGACCCGCGTGTCCGGGGTCCTTCTTTTGGGGTAACAACGGAACGACGCGGTCCTGCAGTTCACGCCCTTCCGTCTTTAACCCCAAATGAGGAATGCTGGCAATCAGGATCCCTGCCGATCTTCCAGAGAGTCACTCCAAAACCTCGCAGTTCCCCCTCCCAAAACTCCCCCCAGCGCTTTTTCCGTAGTCCAGGGACTTGGTCCCACAAGGCTACTAATTATGAACGAGCCACTGCAATCAGTTAGGCGTATAATTCCAGCTTGTAAATCCGACGACCGAGGTTCAATAGAATGTCAGCACCGGAGTTCCCCGACAGAATCGGATTCAAACCCGATAGCCCGCGCCAGTTCACGCCATACATCTCCCCGGGCACGAGCCTGCGCGAGCTCACCCCGCTCCCGATCATCGTCGGCGCCGTACTCGGTCTCATTTTCGGCGCATCATCGCTCTACCTGGTCCTGAAGGTCGGACTCACTGTCTCGGCGTCGATCCCCGTTGCAGTAATCTCGATCACACTCTTCAAGCTCTTCGCACGCCTTGGCGCACGCGAAGCGACGATCCTCGAGCACAACATCGTTCAGACCGCAGGCTCTGCGGGCGAATCGATTGCCTTCGGCGTCGGCGTCACCATGCCGGCCATTCTCATCCTCGGATTCGACCTCGAGATCACCCGCGTCATGCTCGTCGCAGTGCTCGGCGGACTCCTTGGAATCCTCATGATGATTCCGCTGCGCCGAGCACTCATCGTCGCGCAGCACGGAATCCTCAAGTATCCGGAAGGAACCGCGTGCGCCGAAGTATTAAAGGCCGGAGCTTCGCCCGAATCGCGCGAAGCTGCATCCCCCGAAGCAAAGCGCGCATTCGAAAAAGTCGGAGCAGGCACAAGCGCCAAAACGATTTTTACAGGATTCGGGCTCGCTCTCGCCTACAAAACAGCCATGGTCGCGTTCCGCGGATGGAAGGAAGTCCCGGAAAAAGTTTTCGGCGCCCCTTTCAAATCCGCGTCTGTCGCGACCGAGATATCGCCAGAGCTGCTCGGTGTCGGCTACATCATCGGACCACGCATTGCGGCCGTGATGTGCGCCGGTGGCGTGCTCGCGTACCTCGTGCTCATTCCGATGATCAGTTTCTTCGGCGACATGCTCACCGTGCCGCTCTCTCCTGAAACAACGACCCTGATTCGCGATATGAGCCCGGGCGCGATCCGCGATGCCTACGTGCTTTACATCGGCGCAGGATGTGTCGCCGCCGGCGGACTGATCAGCGTCGGCCGCTCACTGCCTACCATATGGCACGGCATAAAGGGCGGACTCCGCGACTATAGCGCGGCAAAGAATTCAACGAGTCCAACTGCCGTACCGCGAACCGATCGCGACTTGTCCATGCGCACAGTTCTGATTGGCATCGTCGCTCTCATTGTCGCAATCGTCTTCGCAAGCCCGCTCTACGTCGGCGGCACGTCGATCATAACGCGCATAGCGGCCGCGATTCTCATCATCGTCTTCGGGTTTCTGTTCGTCACCGTCTCATCGCGACTCACTGGTGAGATCGGATCGTCATCGAATCCGATTTCCGGAATGACGGTCGCGACGCTGCTACTCACCTGTCTCACCTTCGTCATCCTTGGCTGGACCGGCAGCAACTACTACGTGACCGCATTGTCGATCGGCGCGATCGTATGTATCGCAGCCTCGAATGGCGGCACGACATCGCAGGACCTGAAGACAGGATTCCTCGTCGGCGCTACACCGCGCTCGCAACAGATCGCAATCCTCATCGGCGCGACAATATCGGCGCTAGTGCTCGGGCCGATCCTCCTCAAGCTGAATTCTGCGGGATCTGTCTACGTGCCAGTCGGCACAACGATCGGCGGACAGGCGGCGGGATCGATCCAGCCTGGCGAAAAGGCCAACATTACCGGCCTTACCCGTCGCGAAGGAATCGAGGGAACGATGGCTGGCGGAACTGCCGACTCGAGAGAGTATCTCGTGTGGCATCGTCAGGACCCTGCAGGCGGAAACTCGGAGAAGTACCTGGTCGACGATACCGGCAACCCTATCTACTTCGTCGATCCGGGAATCAACGGAACCATTCGCGAGCTTCCAAACGGACAGGAAGTCCCGAAGTTCGATGCCCCAAAAGCGACGCTGATGTCCTACATCATCAAGGGCATCCTGGGCGGACAGCTTCCATGGGCACTCGTGCTGCTGGGCGCGATGATCGCGATTGTCCTCGAGATGGCCGGTATTCCATCGCTCGCATTCGCGGTCGGCGTTTACCTCCCCATTTCGTCATCCTCACCAATTCTTTTCGGTGGGCTGATTCGCTGGGCCGTCGACAGGTGGATCGCGTTCAAGCACTCGGGGAAAAATCTCACCGAGGATGAGCTGGTTGCCGAAGGTGACAAAAGCCCAGGCGTGCTGATGGCCTCGGGCTACATCGCCGGCGGCGCGATCGCGGGAATCATCATCGCATTCCTTGCCGGTGTTCCGGGAATGGGCGGCTTCAATCAGGCCGTCGACGCATTCGGCGAAACCAACCCGATGCGTAGCGGTGCATCCGCCGATTTGCTCTCTCTGATCCCGTTCGTACTGCTGATGGCAATCCTCTACCTGACTGGACGGGAGAAAATTCTCGCGGCTAAGCGAAGTCCCTGATACGGAAAGGAGCTAGCGCCTAGTCAGCCAGGGCGCTAGCTCCTCGCGGAGGATTCGTAGAGCTTTACCCATTTGCGCTTCCACTGTTTTTACTGAGATCCCGAGAACTTCGGCGATCTCCGAATACTTGAGGTTGTGGGTTCTGCTCAGATCGAACACCTCCCGGCAGCGCGTCGGCAGTTTCTCGACGGCGCGCTTCATCGCCACGTGAATCTCGTCCTCCACCATCAGCGAATGGGCGGTTGCGTCCTGCGCCTCTTCGCGACCAATCATCGGCTCCGCATGTTTCTCCACGCGCTCGTGCCGCAGGTGATTCAGTGACCGGTTCCGGGTTGACTGGAACAGATAAGCCTGAGGGGAAGAGTCCCTGTCTATGCTCTCGCGCCGCTTCCAGAGTTCGAGCATCACATCCTGAACTATCTCCTCAGCCACGGCACGCGAGCGCACCATCGACTCGGCCGCCCTCACGAGTGACGGATACCAGGTCCGGAAAATCGTATCGAAGGCCGCTTCATCGCCCCGCCTTAGCCCCTCGATCAGGTCGTTCTTTTCCAGAAATAGTATTGTAGAGGGTTGGAAAGGAACGAACCGAATGGCGCCGGACGGAACTCTACCACAATTTAGGGGCTCCATAGGGGAATGCGCCGCTCGGCGTGTTCCATTGGACATATGACTCAAGGCAACCCGCGTAATCCGCAATCCGAAATGTCAGGTGCCGGTCCCTCTACGGACTGGGAAGCTCTTGCACGCCATGTGACTGGTGAAAGCTCCCCCGAGGAGTCCGAGCGAATCGACGCCTGGCTCGCGGGTCACCCTGACCAGCGCGAGATTCTGGCCACGCTCGACAACGCCATGTCGCGCCTGGCAGACGACCTCCCGTCAGACCTCGACATCGAAGGAGCACTCCAGCGCGTAAAAGCCCGCCGGAGCTCACTCAATAAGCCCGCGCTCGAAGTTCATTCAGGACGCCCGGATCAACGCGAAGCCGCTCGGCCACGCTGGCGAGTGCCGTTCCCGGCGATTGCCGCGGCAGCCCTCCTGGGAGTTGGTGTGCTTGGCTACGCCACACTTCGCGATGGCGCGATAACCCAGCCAGATATAAGTGCGCCGAGGATGCTCGCTACCGGCGTTGGTGTTCGGGATTCGATGCGACTGCCTGACGGCACCCGCGTACTCCTCGGCCCATTGAGCTCAGTGACGGTAAGCAATGGCTACGGAGAGACAGACCGCAGCGTCGACGTTCGTGGCGACGCCTGGTTCGATGTCGTCCACGACAACTCCAAGCCGTTTACGGTTCGCGCAGGCGATGCGACGATCGTCGATATCGGGACCAAGTTCATGGTGCGAAACGACGCGGGCCAGGCGGTCTCGGTCAGCGTCACCGAAGGCTCGGTTTCCATGCACGCTGCAAACGATTTGACGCCGGATGGGGTCATATTGAAGGCAGGGGACCTTGGCGTGGTCGAGGAAGGCCGGGTCGTGGCACATCCCGGCATGGTCGGTGAAGATGAGCTTGCATGGATGAGCGGCAAGCTCGTGTTCCGCGAGACCGCAATGAGTGAAGTTATTGCATCGATGCACAGGTGGTACGGGATCGACCTTCGCGTCAGCGATTCATCGCTCCTGAGTCGGAACATAACTGCAACTTTTGCCGGTGAATCACCGGATAGAATGCTGGAGGTACTCCGCCTTGTACTCGGCGCCAACATCGAGCGGCGCGGCGACACTGCGGTGATCACCCCCCGGGATGGGAGCACGCGATCGAGATAATGTCTACGGGATAATGCGAGCGATTCTTCGCGCAGCCGGCGCTGCTTCATTCGCGCTTGCTGCACTGCATCTCACCGGACCGGTGACGGCCGGCGCACAGCCCTCATGTGCACCGGCCAGCCGTGCGTTTGTCCCTGATGCAGCTGCGAATCCCCTTCTTGGTCGGAAGATCTCTTTCCGCGCAAACTCCGTCACTTTACGTGACGCTCTCGACATGCTTGGCGACGCCGCGCGCATCAGGCTCTCTTACGCCGCAGACCTCCTTCCGCTTTCACGCACTGTCTGCATCGCATACGACTCAGCACCAGTAGGACAGATTCTCGCTGACCTGCTCGAGGGGGCCGCAGTGCGGCCAGTCGTTATCGGGAAAGATCAGATCGTGCTCACGCCATCCCGCGCATCGCGGGCCGAGGCGCCTGAAGCTTCGCCGATCATGCAGCAGGTTGGGCTTCTGGAGCGCGTCGTTGTAACCGGCGACCCGTCACAGCTGGCAGATCGGTCCACGCCATCGGCAATGGATGTCGTTAGCGGTGAGAAGATCGCAGATCGTGGAGCAACGTCGCTGTCCGGATCTCTCGACGGAGCAGTCCCCGGACTCTGGCTCTGGGAACAATCACCGCTGAGCATTCTCGCCCGATATGGCAGTATTCGCGGAGCGAGCTCGTTCGGCGTGAGTTATCCCAAGGTTTACGTCGACGGAATCGAGGTAGCCAACTCGCTCCTCGTGACCTATCTCGATCCTGATGCAGTTTCGCGCATCGAGGTCATCCGCGGACCTCAGGGCGCCGCACTCTACGGAGCCAACGCGATCGGCGGTGTCATGAACATCGTCACTCGCCAGGAAGGAACCGAAAATGGCGCTGCGCGCGCGCAGTTTCGCGCACGTGGCGGAGCGAGCGCCAGTGATTACTCAGCGTCCAGCGTGCTCGCGCAAAATCATTCAGCGACCCTTCGCCACGGCAGCAATACACGCTCGGCGCGGCTCGGCGCGACAGCTACTCACATCGGCGCTTTTATTCCCGGCGCGTTCAGCCAGCAGCTTACGGCCAACGGAAGCGCCAGATATGTCGGATCGCGGAGCGTGCTGGCTAGCACGTTCAGGCTATTCGGACAGGATGCGCGCTCGCCCTCGAGTCCGCTGCAGTACCTGTCGGCAGTATCACAGGCAGATTCGACCAACACACATTCGGTTCGCCAGTTCACTCTTGGTGGATCGGCGACGTTTACCCAGAACGAGCGCTGGACACACTCCGCAATTGCGGGCGTCGACGGTTACTCACTGCTCAGTGCAGCGATGCTCGACAGGGGCTTTCCGTCCGCGATCGATTCAGCGTTGAACGCAGCGACCGGGTCCGCTGTGCGTGCGACGCTGAAGGCGAACAGCGTCGGCCGCTTCGGGGACGTTGAAGGCGCGGCAGCGACAGTGACGCTCGGCGTCGAACACTCTGTCGTCAGAGACAGGACGTCGATGCAGAATACTCCTGACTCGCCGACCTACGGGCTCGCGCCGTGGAGCGTCAACGAAACTCGCAGCAACACCGGGTTCATTGCGCAGGCCAGCGGGAGTTTCAGGAACGCCCTGTTCGCCAGTGGCGGGTTCCGCCTCGAGCGTAACACAAGCCCGACAGGTATCGGCGAGCTCGCGACCCTGCCAATGGTCGGGCTTGCGGCGGTACACGATATCGGGCCCGCAACGTTCAAGCTTCGCTCCGCATACGGAAAAGCGATCAGACCAGTGCAGACATCCGCTTGGTCCGGGGTTCTCCTCGGGCTCCGCGGCTCGCTGCTTGGTGCGACACTGAACCCCGAAGAACAGGCGGGCACCGAATACGGCCTCGATGCTTACTTCGGTCGGACAATGGCGTTCCGCGTCACACGATTCGATCAGCGTGCATCGGGGTTGGTTCAGCCGGTAAGCGTTGCGTTCCGCACCACGGCAGACATCGCGCCGCAGCGGGTTCACGTCGTGTATCAGCTGCAGAATGTCGGCGACGTGACGAACAAGGGTTGGGAGCTCCAGGGAACCGTGACCGAAGGCCCCTGGTCGCTTGGCGCAACGTTCTCGCAGGTTGATAGTCGAGTCGACAATCTCTCGTCGCGCTACACCGGTGACCTTCGCCCGGGCGACAGGATGTTCGAGGTACCGCGAAGCACCCTTGGGTTGAACGCATCGTTCTCACAGGGCCGCTGGTTCGCATCTTCGACAGTTGCACGCGCGTCGAACTGGGTCAACTACGACCGTCTCGCATTACTGCGTGCGCGTGGTGCCGAAGATATTCCGGTGGTCGGGGCGGATTTGCGGCAGTACTGGAAGACCTACAACGGAGTGACGCGTCTGAGCGGCCGCTTCGGCGTTGGACTGGCTCGCGGCATGACGCTGACGTTGGACGGCGAAAATCTGCTGGACGAGCAGCGCAACGAGCCCGACAACATCACGATCCTCCCCGGCCGCACGCTCAGCGCCGGACTCGGCATCGCTTTCTAATACCTACAAACACATTTCCGCAAACCTGCATCTAATATGAAAACGCCCGGTGGTGGACCGGGCGGTGATTCATATAGATGCGTTACGGGGACTGGGGCAGTAGGAGCTGGGTACCGCCTACTGCCACTCAGCTATGAACAGGTTGGTCTCACCCGGTTTCGCGGCGTGCCTGTTGGATGCCCATATCAGGCTCTTCCCATCGGGACTGAACATCGGGAAACCGTCGAAGGTGTCGTCGAAGGTGATCTGCTCGAGATTGTTGCCGTCCGTGCCGATCATGTATACGTCGAAGTTGCCGCTCCGCGGATTCTTGTAGTTCGACGAGAACACGATCCGCTTTCCATCCGGGCTCCAGGATGGACCAAAGTTCGCGCCGCCGAGGCGGGTGATCTGCCGCTGGTTTGAGCCGTCGGCGTTCATGAGGAACAGCTCGACCCTGCTCGGACGGACGAGTCCCTGCGCGAGAAGATCGCGATATGTGCGGAGCTCCGTCGAGTCTGTAGGATGATTCGCCCGATAGACGATCTGAGTTCCGTCAGGTGACCACCATGCACCGCCGTCATAACCGGGCGTGTTGGTGAGCCGGCGCACGTCGCTTCCATCGGCGTTCATCGTGTAGATCTCGAGGTCGCCGTCCTTGAGTGAGGTGAATACGATCTTCTTCCCATCAGGCGAAAGAATTCCTTCGGCCGTGTAGACGTTGTAGTTCGTCAGGCGCTTGGTGCCGCTGCCGTCGCGATTCGCGGTGTAGATGTCGTAGCGATCTAGCGGCCACACGTACCCTTTCGAGGGATCTGGCTTGGCCGGACAGCTGGTATCGTGTGCAGTCGTGGATGCGTAGAAGATCTTGTTGCTTCCGGGGAAGAACCACCCGCACGTAGTCTTGCCTCGACCGTCCGATACCTGCCGTAGTCCGGTGCCGTCCGCGCGCATCACGAATTGCTGGTCGCAGGTGCGGCCGTCGCGCGTGCTTTGAAGCGTGATCCACTTTCCGTCCGGGCTGAAATACGCTTCAGCATTTTCGCCGGAGAACGTGATCTGCTTTATCGATTTGAAGTGGGTTTCACCCGCCGATGCAGCGACGTTTCTGGCTGGCGATGCTTCGCCTGATACGACATTCGTGCCAGTAGTCCCCGCCGCGCAGGCCGAGAGCAAGGCGACCACGGATAAAGTACAAAATCTCATGGGCCTGAAGATAATACCCGGATATGCAGACTGGAGTCGGACAGGGGTGATGTGCGGCAACCAGCGGAAATACAGCGGGAACGGAGGCTTTGGAGTTTCAGGAGTTTTTGGAGGCTTTTAGTACCGGCTGGGTGCAACTCCGTGGACCCCGTGTTTCCGTGATGAACAGACAGCGCCAGACAAACAAACCACGCCGGACCCCATCGCAACTACTTGCCCTAAAGGCTGACCATACCAAGCGGAAGCCGAAGCAACTTCTTCGATGGTTGCGGATCGAGAGTCTGATAGACAGTGACGCTATCGATGACCACAGGAGCACGAACCCTCACCGACATGAGCTCGCGCGCTGACTCTTTCGTCAGGGTCGGATAAAGGCTTAATGTGCAATGCGGCGAAAACGTGAAGCGGGCGCTGGAGAAAGGCAGACCGGACGTCGCTATCCTATCGTGCAACACACGCAGCGGACCGTGCGGATCGAGCGGCAGCACGATGATGTCGCTTTGCATGAACCTTAGAGGAAGGCCGAGGTCGAGCCGCAGGACTTCGGTGCTCGACGTAATTGGCGCGAGCTTGTCATGTAACTCGCTCGCCGTCACCGATGCCGGAAGTGGCCCCACTCCCGACGATCCGGTGATCGTTACATGGGGTGCCTTGTAGCGAGCGAGACGCGGATCGTATTTGCGATTGATCTCACGAAGGATCGTACCGGCAGTGCCGCCAATCTCGGCAATGATGAAGAGCCCGTTCTGCTGCAATTATCTCTTCACCGCTGTCAGCATGATCCTCCACTTTCCAGCAGTTGACTGGAAACCCGCGCGCAACAGTGTGTTGTCGATCTTGTTGTCAGGGTTCGAATGCTGGTACCGGAAAAGTTTGAGCCCCGTAATCGTCCCGATCGCCGCACCAACCAGAACATCGCTCGCCCAGTGTTCGTTGTTGTAGATACGCGAAACGCCCGTGACAGCAGCGGTTCCGTAGGTCAGCAGACCAACAGGCCATCGCGCATCAGGCCACCAATGACTCGTTTCGGCAGTCATCACCGATGCAAACGCAAATGCAGCTGTTGCGTGTCCCGATGGAAATGACCGGTAGTCACCACCGCCAAGAATGCCGCGAAAGAGTTTGAAGTTCCCGGCGTTCGCCGTGTCGACATACGGCCTCGCACGACCAGCGAGCATTTTTATCCCGACAGTTACCGTGTTTGCCAGGATAACCGCGCCCGAAGCATGCAGCCCGAGGTCCTGCACCCGGCGGTTTCCGGTAGCCGTTCCAATCAGGTAAAGCCCGCCACCAGCGATCACCGCGCCGGGGTTTCCCCATATTCGCCCTGCATCCGACCCGACGCGTAACATCCGGTTAGCCTGGCGTGCCTCGTCCTGCAGCTCACGGGTGAACCATTTGTCGAAGGGTGCCGCTGCGGCTGAGGCTGCGAGGAAGCCCGCGGCAAGCGCGGCGTCGCTCGAAGTGAAGAGAGGACGATCTGTGTGCAGCGTATCCTGCGTCTGCGCCTGGCCGACTGATGCGGCAGCACAAAGCAACACGATTGTTCTCGTGATTCCTCTCAGTCTCCCTCCCCGCGCCCGATCCCGGTGCCCCGTGGTCCCAGATGCCATATTTATTGAATGCTCAATATTGATCTCACAGGCCGAAGAGCGCTCATCGCAGGAGTCGCCGACGACGGTGGATTCGGCTTCGCCATCGCTAAGTCTCTGGCCGAGGCGGGGGCCTCCGTGGTTGTCGGCACGTGGCCGCCCGCGCTCAACATCTTCAGAAATCTGCTCGAGCGCGGGAAGATGGACGAATCCCGTCGCCTGTCAAACGGTAATCTCCTCGACTTCGAGAAGATCTACCCGCTCGACGCCGCATTCGACACTCTCGCTGACGCGCCGCCGGAAATTACAGGCAACAAGCGCTACGCGGGCCTCGGTGATTTCTCGATCGAGGGACTCGCCGCGCGGCTGCGTGAGGATTTCGGCGAAAAACCACTCGACATCGTTGTGCACTCGCTTGCGAATGGACCCGAGGTGAAGCGTCAGCTAATGGATACCAGTCGCTACGGATATCTCACGGCAATCGGAGTCAGCGCCTACTCGATGGTGTCCATGGTCAGCAAGCTCGGCCCCATGATGCGGGACAAAGGCTCGTTCCTTTCTTTGACATATATGGCGAGTGAGAGAGTCATTCCCGGATACGGCGGCGGCATGTCGTCAGCGAAAGCCGCGCTCGAGAGCGATACGCGCACGCTGGCATACGAAGCCGGCCGGAAGTTCGGTGTCCGCGTGAATGCGATCTCAGCAGGGCCGTTCGCATCGAGGGCAGCAAGCGCAATCGGGATCATCGAGAAGATGGTCGACTACTGCGCGGCGAACTCACCGCTGAGCGACCCGCTGACCGCTGAAGAAGTCGGCACTGCAGCAGCGTTCCTCTCTAGCTCGCTCGGCAGCGGCATTACCGGAACCATCCTTTACGTCGACAAGGGGTATCACTCGATGGGTATGGCTGTTACCGCCGGCCGCGGAAGCGATAGCCCGTCCTGATCTTTCCCCGAATTCCAAACCAGTTGCGCAACGTTATCGCCGTCTGCGTTCTGCTCGCCAGCGCGCAGGGATGTTTCATGGTTCGCCGGAGCGCGACACCACCTGAGCCAAAAAAAACGCCGGCTCAGCTGCGATCTGATTCGATTGAAAAAGCAGACGCCGCATCTGGCATAAAACCCTACGCGAAGGTCATCACGGCCCGTGCCCAGACACGGAGCGGGCTGTTCAAGACCCACCGTCTTGGCGATACGCTGTTCTTCGAGATACCACGGTCGGAGTTGGGCCGTGATATGCTGCTCGTCGGGCGATTCGCGCGCGCCTCCGGCGGAAGCAGCTACGGTGGCGACACTTTCACTGAGCGCGTGCTTCGATGGGAGCGGAATGGCAATCGTGTTCTGCTTCGAAGTCTGACGTTCGAGCTCGCGGCTGATCCTTCACTTCCGGTTTATCAGGCTGTGACGCAGGCGAGTTATCCGCCAATTGTCGCAGCGTTCAATGTCGAGTCATACGGTCCCGACAGCGCGGCTGTCATAAACGTTACCCCGCTTTATACCACCAACGTTCCCGAGTTCATCGCGGCTCGTGGTTCACTCGATGACAAGCGTTCTTTCGTCGAGCGTGCTGCGGCGTTTCCTGATAATGTGGAAGTAGAAGCAACGCAGACTTTTACACCCGAACATCCGCCGGATTCACAGCGGGGTCTCGGACCTATTCCCGCCCAGAGCATTCTTGCACACTGGAGCATGGTCCGGTTACCAGCGAGGCCAATGAAACCCCGCCTGGCCGACCGCCGAGTTGGCTACTTCGAGGTACGGCAGACGGATTTTGGAACCGACCAGCACCGGTCAGTTTCGCGCGCTTTCATCACACGCTGGCGCCTCGAGAAGAAGCACCCTGATTCGGCCATGTCGGATCCGGTCAAGCCGCTTGTCTATTACATCGACCCGGCAACGCCCGCGCAGTGGATCCCCTGGATCAGGAAAGGAATCGAAGACTGGCAGCCGGCATTCGAGGCTGCTGGGTTTCGCAATGCGATCGTTGCCAGAGATGCACCGACCGCCGCGGAAGATCCTGATTGGTCACCGGAAGACGTCCGTAACACTGTAGTGCGGTGGTTACCCTCCACGACTGAGAACGCCGATGGTCCGCACGTTCATGATCCTCGGAGCGGCGAGATTCTCAACGGATCGATTCGGCTTTTTCACAACGTCCTGAACCTCGTCAGAAACTGGTATCTCGCGCAGGTAGCCCCGCTCGACCCGCGTACCCATCGCCTGCCGCTTCCCGATTCGTTGATGGGAAGGTTGGTGCAATACATCGTCGCGCACGAGGTCGGACACACCCTCGGTTTTCAGCACAACCTGAAAGCGAGCTCGACATATCCCGCAGACAGCGTGCGCAGCGCGTCATGGGTACGCCGCATGGGTCACACGCCCACGCTGATGGATTACTCGCGCTTCAACTACGTAGCTCAGCCAGAGGATCGGATTCCACTCCAGGACCTGATTCCGCGTGTCGGCCCGTATGACTTGTTCGCGACAAAGTGGGGCTATGCTCCAATCCAGGGGGCCCGAACACCTGACGATGAAAGAGCAGCTCTCAATGCCCTGGCGGAAATGCAGGACACGGTGCCGTGGTTCCGCTTCACTACGTCAGGATCGCGGGAGACCGATCCTGGCGAATCGAGTGAAGCGGTTGGTGATGCAGACGCAGTAAAGTCTACGCGACTCGGCCTGCTCAATATCAGGCGCACAGTCCCGCTGTTGATGCCGGCCGCGCTTCGACTTGGCCAGGATAACACTGAGCTTCTCGAGCTTTACGATCGGCTGCTGGATCAGTGGGCGCAGGAGCTCGAACATGTCGCCAACATCGTCGGTGGATCTGAGAGCCGCGAGAAATATGGCGGCCAGCTCGGCCCTCGCTTCACACCGATCGCACCTGCAAGACAACGCGAGGCGATGCGCTTCATTGCAGAGAATGCATTCAGGACGCCCGACTACCTCGTTGACGCGCAGATACTTCGTCGCATCGAGCCTGACGGTGCCCTGCGGCGGGTTGGGTCGACGCAGGCACGTATTCTCTACGCGCTGATGGACACCGATCGGATGAACCGGCTCCTCGACTATGAAGCTCTCGCACGATCCCGGAGCGATGTCTACCCGCTCGGCGATATGCTTGGAGACCTGCGGAAAGCACTTTGGACCGAGCTGGCATCAAGCCGGGTTGTGATAGACCCGTTCCGCAGGAGGCTGCAGCGGAACTGGTTGTCGCAGACAGATGCTCAGATTAACCCACTGCCTGCGATGATCATCGCTGCTCCCGCGGTCCGCACCTCGCGCGGCCGGAGCAATGTGAACACTGACGTTCGTGCTCTTGTGCGAGGGGAGCTAGTCGATCTTGATTCTCAACTCCGTGCGGCCATTCCTCGGGCGTCGGATCGCACTACGCGCTTGCATCTTCTCGACGTGCGGTCGGAGATCCAACGAATTCTGAATCCTGAGGGTTGATTCTCACTCGAAACTGGGCAAGCAGACTCGAAACTGGACTGCAAACTCAGGACTCAGAACTAAAACTCGCCACTAAAAACTCAACTGCCAAAACCATACTCTTGGCAGATGAGTTCCGAGTTGCGAGATAAAGTCCTGAGTTTTCAGTTTGCCATCCAGTTTCGAGTTTATCATCCAGTTTCGAGTCTACTCCTTCGAGCGAAGTATCCGCTCCCTCGCCTCAATCTGCTTCCTTAGCTCCTCCAGCCTTTCCCTGGGCAGCGGACCGCTGAGCGTAAACACGTTTCTTGTCAGAGGGTCCGTCCAGCTAATTGAAAGCAGCGGAGAGGCTCGATTCTGATTTACCGGCGGAGGCGGAGCGGCAGCCGCCGCGGAAGGCGCGGCATCCAGGAGTTGCCGCGCTCTCGTCGCCGCGCGTACTGATGCGAACGATTCTGTAAGCGACACCGTCACCCCCGGGTCAACCACGAACAGAGTTGTTCGTGTGCTGGGTGTGCTGTCGCGGTGGGCAACCCGGAGACTTGCCATGTCAGACTCAGCAGCGGCGCCCGTGACGGCGACGTTATCGAGCGCGGGCGCCGTAGCTCCTGCAGCTCTTCCCTCGGCCGCTTTCGCTAGCGGCATGGCCGCTACAGGCATGGCCGCTACAGGCGCTGGCGCCTGCAGGGTTGTCGCAGCATTCGCAGCGCCGTCCGCGGTTTCGCGTTGAGCCTGAGCTCGCATTTCCGGCGACCCGGGTCCTGCCACCTGTGGTCTGGATGGCAACCGCGCTGGCTCCGCCGCCCGGGCGTCTGACTCCGCAGGCATAGACGCCCTCTCGTCAGCAGCATCTGCTGACTGCGCTTGAGATGTCTCAGTCGCCACAGGCGATGGCGTGCTCATTACCCGTTGCGACAGGTCCTCGACACCACCGCCATCGCGACCCTGCATGAGTATCATGGAGGCGCCTGCGACAAATAACACCGCCGCCGCTGCGCGAAACTGCGTGGTTGAGTACCACGCCAGTCGCACCGGCGGTGCCTGCAAGGGAATCACGCCTCCAGGAACTATGTCCAGCGCCGACACGATTCGTGATGACGCAGCAATAAGCCCGCGAGCCTCTGCTACAGTGGCCGCGCACTCCGCACACGTGGCAACGTGAGTCTCAAGAGTCCCGCTTTCTTCCGTTGAAAGCGCGCCGTCGAGCCACGCGTGGATTGTCCCTTCATCAGGATGCTGCATTTTTCTCCCTCTCATCGCGCCCTTGTTGAAGCGCCTCGTAACTCTCGACTAACCTGCGCCGCGCGCGAGAGAGCGTCGTCCCGACAGATCCAGGTGAAAGCTCGAGAGCTTCCGCTATCTCCGCGTAATCAAGCCCTTCTTCACGCATCAGCAGCGCTAGCCGGTCGCGCTCCGCCAGCCCGTCGACCGCCTTTCTCGCAAGCGCGGCTTCCTGCGCGCGCTCGAGGGTCGTCGGCTCCGGCTCTGATACGCTATCCCGCTCCTGTTCTGCAAGAAGCGCCAGGTGCCGCCTTCGTCGCGCATCCTTGCGCGCTTCGTCTCTCACAAGATTCGTGGCCACAGCGAACAACCATGCCCTCTCGTTGGTGATGCTCTCCTGTCTGAGAGCGCGCACGAACGTCTCCTGCGCAACTTCCTCCGCCCAGTCGCGGTCCCCCAGCCGCCGCGTCAGGTATCTCACTAACGCGGCGTTATAGGTTCGGAAGAGGCGCTCGACGTCTGTCACTGCCAGCGTTCTTTCATCTGATTGAGCGTCGACTCATCGATAGTTGCGATGCCTTCATCACCGATCTCGATCGCGATGGATTTCCCTGCAATTCTCACACGGTTGCCCAACGCGAAGGCTTCGCGGAGCTCAGGTATGGCTTCGATGATCCTGAAGTAGGCATCAGAGAATGCGCGCACTTTCGTAGTCTTCAGCGAACTGGTTACGCGCGTATCGACCCATGTTTCTCCGCGAAGCGCGAACGTGCGTGCTCCCACTCGCTTCAGATTGTCACTCTTCGCCAGATCTGCTTCGTCAGCAGCAGCAAGATTTGTCACTGCGCGCTGTTCAGCTGCGGCGCGTGCCGACTCGAACGCTCTCTCATTGCGCGCGACCGGTGGCGGCGCGGACACGCTGGTTGCCCTCCCATCCATCACCGCTCCCCTCCCCGTGCTCTGAAGCTGCATGCCGGGCTCCAGCACGAGGTACGAAGTGAATTCCGTTGGAATCGAATACTTCTCTCCGAGCTCGCGAATCTCGTCATCGATCTCACTCGATCCGCCATTCCTCCGCTTCTCCGCACTGAGGTAGCCAACACGCTGTGTTGCCCACAGCCGGGCCACGAATGAATTCTCACGAGAATCCCTCGCAAACGCCACACGCGTGATCCAGCTGACAGGACCATCAGCCGTTGTACCCTGGATACGAATATGTCCTCCACCGCCACCTGAATATCTCGTCAGCATTACGAAATCCTGACCTGCGAACACATCTGATCCGCCCGACGGATACTGCTTGATGAACCGCACACCATCCGCGCTCACTCTTACATCAGTTACTACCGGACTCGACAGCCTGCTTGCGACTATCGACACTGCACGCTCGACAGACTCGTCAGGCCTCACGAAATGAGCTGTCCCTCTCCCCTCCACCGCGAGTCTCTCGACCAAGGCAGCGTTGAGGTCCGCGCCGACACCGAATGAGAATATCCTCCGGTTCCGGCGCAGCTTGGCAACTCGCGATGCGATCGCGTCGGGATTCCGTTCGCCCACGGTCGGCTCGCCGTCAGTTACGAACAACACTAAACCGAGCCGCGCCGACGATGCCTCACCCTCCAGCGCTGCGTCCAGCGCACCGGAAATATTCGTCGACCCCGACGCATCGAGCGATTCGAGATACCGGGAGCCCGCGGCGACATTTTCCGGCGTCGCACGAACGAACTCATCCCGAAACAAGTCAACGTCCGTCGCGAAGCTTATCAGCCGGAATCTGTCAGCTGGTTTTAGAGTCGCGAGCAGTTGCTTCCCTGCCGCGCGTGCCTGTCTGATCTTCACACCCGACATTGAACCCGATACATCGAGCACGAGCGTCACATCGCGCGCCGTTACCCGGGTCGCAACCTGCGGTGGCGACAGCGTAATCAGCGCAAAGCCGTCTTCGTTCCGCGGCGCATGCGACAGGACTGATATTGCAGGCTCAGCCGAGCTTCTCACAGGAATCAGAAGCGTAATCTCTGAAGCATTTCCGCGTGCACGCACCTCTCTCTTCCCGCCTCGCTCACTTGCCGATAGCGAATGTGTTGGTGAGTACGCTCGCCCATAGTTTCCCGCCAGCGGATATGTCAGCGTGAAGGATCCCCTCTCCACTGCTTCGTCACGCGCACCGACTCTGCCGGTGAACCCCTGAGAGTTGTTTTTCCCCTGGAAGTAGTCGACGCGTAACGCGTCTCCCTCGCGCTCTGCAACCATCTGAAACCTGACTACCACTTTTTTCTCTTCGCCCGGCGCGATCGGGAAAATTCTCGCGCGCAACATTCCGTATCCCATCCACTCGACAAGCGCCGGATCCCGTTGCTGCCTCACGATTTCTTCGTAAATCCCGCGCGCACGATCCGCACTCATCGTTTCGCCCGAGACAAGCTCCCCGTTGATCGAGAGCTTGAGGTCCTGGAAAGCAGCGCCCTTTGGCAACGGGAAGATATAGTCAGCTTCGCCAAGCCCTCCGCCACGATTGACGAAGGTCTCGGTCACCTCATACCGAAGGACCCGATCCGTCAAGTCCGCACGAACGTGACTCGACTGTTTAACTACCCCTTGTCCCGGCGGACGGCACGGCGGACACGGTCGCTCAAACTGGCACGGCCTCGGCACACATGGCCGGGTGATGATCGTTCCCTGCGCCACCAGCAGTGCTGGAGTGAAGGCGAGGGAAACTAAGTAAACGATGGTGCGCATTGTCTTCTCGGGTTGGGTCTACTCGTAGGACGTCCCCCGAGCCCCCGTTTGCACACCGTCTCAATGTTTTATCGCTTTGCTTCCTTGGGAGGTGTTCGCCGGGTGTAGTTCCCTGGCCTGCTTTCGACCCGAACCTGGATGAGCTCGCGGTCAGCACGATTCACCGTTTCCTCGAGCATCTCGGCGTCTTCCCTCGCTGCCCAACCGAGCGAGAAAGAAACTGGTCCCTTTTCAAGTCCTGCTTTCGCGAGACGTTTAGCAACCATCTCCGTCTCGAATGGGGTCGTGTCGAACAACGCCACGAGGAATTCATCCCCGCCCATCCGTATGACCGGCTCCTCGGCACGTACGTGACGCATGAGGAACCTGCTCATCTTGACGAGCACCTTATCGCCTGAGGAATGGCCGTGTACATCGTTGTACTGCTTGAAGTGATCGATGTCGACGTAAATGCAGCCCCACATCTCTTCACGGTTACGCTCGATCGAATAAAGCCCGCTGAGGTGACGCCTGTTGTAGCAGCCGGTGAGCGGATCGCGGACGCTCTGCTCGACAAGTTGATTCTCGAGCTGCTTGCGGCCGGTTATGTCGACGAGGATTCCGTGAAACACGACTTCGCCGGTGTCAGGAGCAGTGATGCTGTACCACGTATCGAGAACCGTCCTGATGCTCCCGTCGCGTCGCGTTATCTGCAGCTCGCGATCGCGCAGCGAACCCTCACGCCCCAGGAGCTCCACCTCACGCCGCCGGACTTCCGCATCGACGAAGTCGTTTACACGGTACTTACCGATTTCTTCCAGCGTGTCGAACCCGAATATCCTGAGAAACGCCGGGTTGGCATCGAGGATCTCACCCTGTTCGTTGGTGATGTAGATCCCTTCACCAAGATTCTGGGCGAACATCGCGAGCGTCTCGGGATCGCCGAGGCTTCGAAAGCGGGAACGTGTCGCGTTGGGGGTCTTATCACTCACTTGGAACGCGTCCCTATGTTCGGCATGTGCATTGCCCTTTGTTTGGCCACTACCTGTGGAGGCTTAATGTATGGTGCGCCAGGATACTAAGGAACAGATGGATAGCGACGACAAAACGCCGACCGAAAATGCCGATGAAACCAGGTCCGGTACGCCTAACCCGACCGATCCGAACAAGCTTCGGTCTACCGAGCACGAGAGTGGTTACGGCGGTGACGGTGGTGAGCCGCGGACAAGCTCGGATAATCGACCATCTGAGAAGCCCTGACCCTATTGTGATGGCAATGTCCGGCCGGGGAGCCATCGCGCCCCGGCCGGATTAACTTCAGGGAAACGCCAAGTCCTTCCCCCGGATTTCATGCCCGACAATTCGAATATTTCCTCCGACGCAGCCCTCGACCGGCTCTGCATTGACGCGATTCGCGTCCTCTCGATGGACGCAGTTCAGAAAGCGGATTCGGGCCACCCCGGCACCCCCATGGCGCTCGCCCCCCTGGCGTATGTCCTGTGGACCCGGCACCTCCGGTACAATCCGACGAACCCCGATTGGGTCAATCGCGACAGGTTCGTCCTTTCGGCTGGTCACGCATCGATGCTCCTGTACAGCGTGCTCTACCTGACCGGCTACGACCTATCACTCGATGACCTCAAACAGTTCCGGCAATGGGAGAGCAAGACGCCGGGGCATCCCGAGTTCGGCTACACGCCAGGGGTTGAGACGACGACGGGCCCGCTCGGGCAGGGTGTTGGAAATTCGGTGGGGATGGCGGTCGCCGAAGCACAGCTTGCAGCGATTTTCAACCGGCCCGGTCATAACGTCATCGATCATCGCACCTACTTCATAGCGAGCGACGGTGACGTGATGGAAGGAGTCTCTCACGAAGCATCCTCCTTCGCCGGTCACCTCAAGCTCGGCAAGCTGATCGGCTTCTACGACGACAACCACATAACGATCGAGGGCGATACTGCGCTGACATTCAGCGACGATACCGCAAAGCGCTATGAATCGTATGGCTGGCATCTTCAACGCGTCGAAGATGCGAACGATCTCGACGCACTCGACGCAGCGATCATCGCGGCGCAGGGAGTAACCGATCGTCCCTCTCTGATCGTCGTACGCTCACACATTGGATACGGAAGCCCGAACAAGCTCGACACCGCAGAGGCTCATGGATCACCGCTTGGCGCCGACGAGATCAAGCTGACGAAGGAAGCGCTCGGGTATCCTTCGCAGGAGCCCTTCCACGTTGCACCTGAAGCATTGAATCACTGGCGTACAATGTCAGAGCGCGGCGCAAAGCTCGAGAGCGAATGGCAGGAACGCTACGACTCGTGGCAGTCCGCGCATGCGGGCGAGGCGGCCGAGCTCGAGCGTCGCTTGCGGGGTGATCTTCAGGATGGATGGGAGGATCTCATCCCGTCGTTCACCGCTGATAACGGCAGCATCGCAAGTCGCGCGGCTTCGGGGATCGTACTGAACGCTATCGCCACAAAGATACCCGAGCTGGTTGGTGGGTCAGCAGACCTGGCATCCTCTACCAATACAATAGTAAAGGGCGCGGCGAGCATGAGTGCTGAGACACCTGCGGGCCGCAACTTTCATTTTGGAATTCGCGAGCACGGCATGGGCGCGGTGATGAATGGGATGTCCGTTCACGGCGGCTTCATCCCGTATGGTGCAACCTTCCTGATCTTCTCCGACTACATGCGGCCTTCTGTCCGCCTTGCGTCGGTGATGCACCGTCATGTGATCTACGTATACACTCACGATTCGATCGGTCTCGGCGAAGATGGCCCCACGCACCAGCCGATCGAGCAACTGAGCACGCTGCGCGCAATTCCAGGACTGACTCTGATCAGGCCGGCGGACGCTTCGGAGACTGCCGAGGCGTGGCGATCGGCACTGAAGCACAAGGGACCTGTCGCTCTGGTGCTTACCCGGCAGAAACTTGGGTTCATCGACCGGACAAAGTACGCTGCAGCAACTGGTGCATCGAAGGGTGCCTACGTCCTTGCTGATGCTAAAGGTGGTGATCCGCAGGTAGTGTTGATGTCGAGCGGATCCGAGGTAGCGCTCGTTATTGAAGCGCAGCAGAAGCTCGAGGCTGAGGGGATTCGTGCTCGCGCTGTAAGTATGCCGAGCCACGAGATATTTGCGTCGCAGGGCGCAGGATACAGGGATAGTGTTCTGCCCAAGGGTGTGCCGCGTATCTCGATCGAAGCCGGTCATCCGATGTCGTGGCAGCGCTGGACTGGCTCCGATGGTGCGTCGCTCGGAATCGAGCGCTTCGGCGCATCTGCTCCGTACAAGGAGATTTACGAGCAGCTTGGCATCACTGTCGATAAGCTTGTAGAGAAAGCCAAAGAGCTTCTCGCGCGGAAGAGTTGATGGTGCGACTGCGGGACATCAGCGTGACGTTGGCGATGGGAACTCCCGAGTGGCCCGGCGATACGCCATTCTCATGCGGATGGACTGCATCGACATCGGAAGGGTCGTCAGTGAATCTTTCGGTGCTGACGACGAGTCCCCACGTTGGCACTCACGCTGATGCGCCGATTCACGTGCGCGATGGTTGGGCGGGAGCACATGAGCTTCCTCTCGAGGCGTTCTACGGGCCGGCTGTCGTCGTCGACGTTACAAGTTTCAGCGGAGAGATCGGTTTTGCTGAACTCGAGCCTTTGATCCCGGCGAATGATCTCGAGCGCCTCCTCCTGAAGACCGGTTCCGGCATCGCTGGCGGTGTTTTCCCCGAAGACTGGCCAACATTGTCAGAGGATTGCGCTCGCACGCTATTAGGGTGTGGTCTCAGGCTACTCGGCGTAGACGCACCGTCAGTTGATTCAAAGGAAAGCAAGTCGCTCGCTGTTCACAAAATGCTCTTCTCCGGGAACGCCTACATCCTGGAGAATCTCGACCTGCGGCGTACGCCTGTTGGCACTTATGACTTGATGGCATTTCCGATCAAGATCATGGCGTTGGATGCCGCCCCAGTAAGGGCAGTTCTGCTAGAGAAGTGACTGAACCACGGGAAAAGCGTTGACGGGAGTTCAAATGAGGGAACTGCCGAGTGGGGTGAGTGCTCGCTCGAAAACTGGCAAGGGACCGGATGTTTGTGTTCTTTTCCTTGGGGGGTAACGACGGCACGACGCGTCGCAGTTCATGTTGTTCCGTCCCTAACCCAAAAAAAAGGAACCCCCGAATATCCGCGTGCTTGCTAGCCTTCGAGCGAGCACTCACCCCACTCGGCAGTTCCCTCATTTTAAACTCCCATCAACGCTTTTCCCGTAGTTAAGAGTTTACCAGCGACTCCGGGTAGTCCGTCTTCTTGGAGTTCCAAGCAGCGCGCCCATTATTCCGCGAGTAATCGTCCCCGCAACCGTACGAGCCATCGGGGACTTCATGATTTGCTCGAACGTACCCGGCGGTTCCTTAACAGCCCTTGCCTTTGGAGTTCTTACAGCAGGAGGAGCAGACGCAGCCGGTGAATCATCTGGCTGAGTTGGAACAGCAGCCGCCTTTGCAGCTAGCATCTCACGCGCGCTCTCACGGTCGACATCCATTGCATACTTCTTCACCTGCGGTGACGTCGCAATTCGCTGATCAAGATCCGGCAGTACCGACATGAAGGATGCTGGTGGAATGAGCCGAGTGGAAAATGGCGGAGTCGGGACGCCGCGTGGCGACAGCACCGTGATGAAAGCCTCACCGATGCCGAGTGTTGTGAGGGTCTCCTCGACATCGTAGAACTTGGTTTTCGGAAATGTCCGCGCAGCCGCACGCAAAGCCTTGTCGTCATCAGGAGTGAATGCGCGCAGTGCGTGCTGCACCCGGTGGCCAAGCTGTCCCAGGACCTCCTCTGGAATGTCCTTCGGGCTTTGCGTGATGAAATAAACGCCGACGCCCTTCGACCTGATCAGCCGCACTACCTGCTGAATCTGCTCGAGCAGATCCTTGCTCGCGTTGTCGAAGAGCAGGTGTGCCTCGTCGAAGAAAAACGCGAGTTTCGGCTTGTCGATGTCGCCGACTTCCGGCAACTCGTTATAGATCGTGGCAAGCATCCACAGCATGAAGGTGCTGAAGAGCGCTGGCTTGTCCTGAACATCCGACAACTCTAGAACGCTGATCAATCCGCGGCCGTCACGTTCGACCTGCATCAGATCGTCTATGTCAAACTCGGGCTCTCCAAAAAATTCTTCCGCTCCCTGTTGTTCCAGCTCCACCATTTCCCGCATCAGGACTCCAACGGTGGCCTTCGACATTCCCCCGTAGTCCTTCAGCTGGTCCGCGCCATCACCGGTCAGGTACTGAAGTACCGAGCGTAGATCTGCGAAGTCGAGCAACAGAAGCCCCTTGTCATCGCAGTACTTGAAAACGAGCGACAGCACGCTCGTTTGAGTCGAGTTGAGCCCCAGCACCTTTGCCAGGAGAATCGGTCCGAATGATGAAACTGTCGCCCGGAGCTGTGCCCCTTTTTTCCCGGTTAGACTCAGGAATTCGACAGGGAATGCCGACGGCTGCCACTTGTAGCCCGTCTCCGCAGCGCGAGTGTTGATCCGGTCATTCGCTGGCCCAGGTGCTCCCAGTCCGGACAGATCACCCTTGATATCCGCGACGAAAACCGGAACCCCCGCGGCCGACAGCTGCTCCGCTATCAGCTGAAGGGTTCTGGTTTTACCCGTTCCCGTGGCGCCAGCGATCAGGCCGTGCCTGTTCATCATGGAGATGGGGATTGACACCATGGGGTCCGGGTGGCACTCCGTCCCGTGCAGGATTGCACCGAGTGTCACCTGGTTCTGCGCGGGGGGGAAAGCCGCGCGTGCTGCGTCGAGAACTGTTGAATCCATTATCATCTCCGTCGGGTTCGTCGAGTGGCATACGCTATGCCTTTCACCCGACGCGACACCAATAATACTCATACACTGAGCCCAAAGAATGCGAAGCGACTCCGGCCATACAACATCGGTGTGGATGGACACGACCGAGCTGCAATCACTTCCGCGTGTGAGTCAGGACATGCGGACGAACGTTTGTATCGTCGGGGCGGGAATCGCGGGAATGTCAACGGCATATCTGCTTGCCCGCGCCGGGCGAGCCGTGATCGTTATCGACGATGGCCAGGTAGGGGGCGGCGAGACAGGCCGCTCGACTGCGCACATCACTGTGGCACTCGATGACAGGTACTACAACATCGAAAAGCAACACGGTGAGGATGGTTCTAGACTGGCGGCGCAAAGCCACAGCGCCGCGATCACGCGCATCGAGAAGATTGCGACAGAGGAGGACATCGACTGCGACTTCGAGCGTGTCGATGGTTACCTGTTCCTGTCGGCCGGCGAAAAGCGGAACAAGCTCGAGCGCGAGCTCGAGGCGACGCACCGCGCCGGACTCCGCGAGACGGAGATCGTCGAGCGTGCGCCGATGGATTTCTGGGACACGGGACCGGCCCTGCGATTTCCGAGGCAAGCTCAGTTTCATCCACTGAAGTACCTGAGAGGTGTAACGCGGGCGTTTCTTCGCGACGGCGGGCAGGTCTTTACGAACACGCATGCCGACAAGATCGAAGACGGCGAGCCCTGCAAGGTCACGACCAGCGATGGCTTCGTCATTCAGGCGGATCATGTTGTAGTCGCGACGAACACGCCGGTAAACGACTGGGTGATTCTTCATACCAAGCAGTCAGCGTACCGGACGTTCGTGATTGGCGCGCGGGTCCCGCGCGGATCAGTCCCTCGCGGACTTTACTGGGACACTGCGGATCCCTATCACTACGTCCGGCTTCAGGAAGTCGACTCCAGTCTCGACCCCGCGCGTCTCGAAGACATTCTCATCGTTGGCGGCGAGGATCACAAGACGGGTCAGGAAGACGACGCTGAAGAGCGCTTCAAGTGTCTGGAGGAGTGGACGCGTGAGCGTTTCCCGATGGTGAAGAGCGTTGATTTCAAGTGGTCCGGTCAGGTGATGGAGCCAGTCGATTCACTTGCTTTCATTGGCAGGAATCCCGGTGTCGACCAGCATATCTACATCGCCACAGGTGACTCCGGAAACGGCATCACGCACGGAACGATCGCCGGTATGCTCCTGAGCGAGATCATTCTGGGGAAAGAAAACCAGTGGCGTAAGCTTTACGACCCGTCACGGAAGACGCTGCGCACAGCAGGCGAGTTCCTGAAGGAAAACATTAACGTCGCTGCACAGTATGCTGACTGGGCGAAGCAGAGCGAGGTTGGTTCCTACGATGAGATCGAACCGGGATCCGGAGCGGTCGTCCGGCGCGGCAAGAGCAAGGTTGCCGTTTACAAGGATGACAGCGGAACGATTCATGAGCGATCCGCTGTCTGTACACATCTCTACTGCATCGTGTCGTGGAATTCGATGGAGCGGACCTGGGACTGCCCATGTCACGGGTCGCGCTTCGATCCCTATGGAAAAGTCGTGAACGGTCCGGCTATCAATCCGCTCGAGGATGTGAAGGCCGATTCCCAAGGGTAACGACAACATCGTGCTTCCGGCCATCGTCCACCAGTTGAATCTTATCGCCACTGGCACTGCCGTCTAACGTCAGCGAAGCCACGCCGCGTTGCACACGCTCGGGGTTTTTCACGACGATTGAGTAGTCGGATTTGCCAAAGCGATAATCGATGCTGAAGCTTTCCCACGTTGATGGTATACAGGGATTGATCGCGAGCGTGTCGCCTCGCTTCGTGAACCCCAGAATCGCTTCCAGTCCAACGCGATAGAGCCAGCTTGCGGAGCCGGTATACCACGTCCACCCCCCGCGACCAAGATGCCCTTCAGCTGTATAAACGTCCGCCGCCACCACGTATGGCTCGACCTTGTACGTCGCCACATCTTCGGCAGTCAGACCGTGCGTTACAGGGTTGATCATCTGGTACATCTTCATCGCGCGATCGCCGTGCCCCAGTCGCGCGGTAGCGAGCGCGGCCCACAGCGCAGCGTGAGTGTACTGAGCCCCGTTCTCCCGCACACCAGGCAGATATCCCTGAATGTATCCGGGATCATGTGTGCCTTTCTCGAATGGGGGAGTCAGCAGCATGATGAGCCTTGCGTCCTCCCGCACGAGATTCTTCATGAGCGAGTCCATTGCCTGAACGCTGCGTTCAGGATCACCGGCCCCTGAGATGATACTCCAGCTTTGCGCGATCGAGTCGATCTTGCATTCATCGCTCTCGCTCGATCCAAGCGGTGCGCCATCGTCGTAGTACGCACGACGATACCACTCGCCATCCCATCCGGATTTTTCGACTGCTTCCTTGTACCGATCAGCCTGCGCGAGGAATTCGTCAGCTACCGCATCGCCTCGATTACGCGCATGCACCGCGAATCCGCGAAGCGTGTCGATGAGGAACCACGCAAGCCAGACACTCTCGCCTTTTCCATGGACGCCGACGCGATTCATTCCATCGTTCCAGTCGCCAATCCCGATCAGCGGCAATCCGTGCGTGCCTGCGGTGCATGCCTTTCTCAGCGCGCGTACACAGTGGTCGTAGACGGGTTCGATTCGCGTTGAGACCTGCGGCAGGTCGTAGAGCTCGTGCTCATGGGCTTCGAGCGCGCGCATCGTGAGATAGGGCGCGGGTTCATCGAGCACTGAGGCATCATCGGTCAGGGCAATGTATTGATTGACCACATAGGGCATCCACACGAGATCGTCGGAGAACCGCGTCCTTACTCCACGTCCGCTTTGTGGATGCCACCAGTGCTGCACATCGCCTTCCTCGAACTGCCGTGCAGCGCAGCGGATGATGTGCTCTCGCGCAACCTGCGGCTCGGTATACGTGAAGGCCATCACGTCCTGAAGCTGATCTCTGAACCCGAAGGCGCCACTCGATTGATACAGCGCCGATCTCGCCCACATGCGACAGGAAAGCGCCTGATAGAGCGCCCACTGGTTGAGGATGAGATCGAACGTGGGCTCGGGCGTTTTTACCGAAATTGTGGTGAGGCGATTCCGCCAGACCGCAGCAGCATGATCTATCGCTGCATTAGCTGCTGCCGGATCACGGTACTTCTCATACAGCGCGAGCGTTGCATCGCTGCCCTCTGCTGCTCCAAGAAGGAAAACGATCTCATGGGTCTCGCCCGGTCCAATCGTGATCTTCGATCTGAGCACGGCACACGGATCTACCCCATCCCCGACATCACCGCTCAGCATGCGTTTCGCTAGCCCAGCAGGTGCCGACAACACGCCATTCCTTCCAATGAATTCCCGCCGCGAACCAGTCCAGGTGTCTACATCGCCGCTGGTACCAGAGAACGCGATCCGCTTGGCAAAAAGTGGATCGAAGTAATTCCGGGCAAACATCACACGGTTGTCAGCCGCCATTTCAGTAGTGACATGCGACGCCGTTTGCTCACGATTCACGCCCAGTACCCACTCGACGTAACTCGTCACGGTCAGGCGCCGGGGACGCGGTCCATCATTCGTTATCGACAGGACCTGAAGCTTTACCGGATCATTCTCCGGCATCCCGATGCGAAGCGAGGTGCTGAGCCCCTCATGCTCATGCTCGAATATCGAATACCCGGCGCCATGTTTCGTCGTATACGGAGTCGCGTGACGTATCGGCTCAGCCGTTGCTGTCCACACATCGCCAGTCTCGTCGTCGCGGAGGTAGATACACTCCCCCGCCGCGTCCTTGACGGGATCGTTGTTCCACGGCGTAAGCCTGTAGAAGTAGCTGTTCTCCGCCCACGTTACACCCGTTCCGGTTTCACTGGCGATGAATCCAGCAGCTGGATTCCCCACCACATTGATCCAGGGAGCAGGGGGCAGCTCATGTCCATCGAGGCGGATCTCATACTCATGATCACTGTTGAACCCGCCCGTCCCATTGAAGTGAGCTAACGGAGCGAGCTCTACGGTCCTTTTCTCATGTTGCGCAACCGCAACCGGTTTGACCAGTACGACCCCCGCCGGTTTTCCCTCCGGCTCCGGAAGAATCTTTTCCTCGTCGATTTCTTCGAGTAGTCTCTCCACCCGGTCTTCATTTGGAAACTCGAGGAAGTTGCCAAGCCCTAGTCCGTCGCAGTCAACCTGAATTCGCGCCATGGAGCTCAGCAGCCGGATATCCTCAGGTTTCAGGATATCAGCCCTTCTAATGAAGACACCACCAGGACGGTCGAGCAGGCCGGATTCGCTCGACGCCATAATCGTCGCCACGAGCTCATCGTTGAGCTCCTGCAGATACGTTGGCGGATGCTGGTTGAGAATCACGAGATCGGAGACCACACCCTTGGTCCGCCAGTAGCGGTGCACCTTCAGCAGCTGCCTCACACTGGGAAGCCCATCTGCGGTTTCCAGCGTTGCCAGAAGAATGGGCCAGTCCCCCGAAATCCCCAGCGCCCACAGCTCTTCCTGCCCAAGCGTATTGCCCGTCGTATTCGACGGGAGACCCTTGAAGCCCGGGTTCTCGAACAACAGGTGGCCCGCAAGTTCCTGATATAGCGCTGCATCAGCGGGGCTTATGCCCAGCTCTCTCAGCTCGGCCTGAGCGTGCGCCCACGATAGATCGAGCGCACGGCGCGAGCTGTATGGATCGTGATAAAGATCGGCCAGCTGCATTGCCTGATCCCTGTCATCAGCCACGAATGTCGTGAACGTGGCCTCGCCCGACCTCCCGGCTCCGATGGCGAATCGCGTTCGTAGCGAGAAGATCGGATCCAGCACCGCGCCTACGGTGCCCGAGAGATCTCCTGGATTGTCCATCGCGACTGGATCCTGGCTCGACCGCCCTCTCCCGACAAACTTCGCGCGATCAGTTTCGCATGAGGTCGCGCCATCTGCACCGGATTTCGTTGCTACAACGTGTCCACACCATGCAGGCTTGTCTGTTGCCGAGCGTGGGCGACGCATTGCGAGAAGCGCCGAGCTTTCCGGGAGCCACTCCGTCTGCACGAACAGATTGCCGAACGCCGGATGTGCTCGGTCTGATTCCGGTTTTGCGAGCACCACCTCCATATAGCTGGTAAGCTCGATCTCGCGCGGCTCATCGGACCGGTTGAAGATCGTGATCTTGCGGACACCGGCCGGCTCACCCGGCACAATTGCAACCTCCATCAGCGTTTCGATATCGCCGTCTCGCCGATGGAACGTCGCGCGATCGCTCGCGAAGAGCACCTGGTACCAGTCTGCCTTCGCTCGAACAGGTTGATGCCCCGCTGACCACACCGCGCCGGTCGTCACGTCGCGGACATAACACCATTGCCCGTAGTTGTCGCGCGTACCGTCGCTGCGCCACCTGTTGATTGCCAGATCGCCAAACCGGCTCACGCCTCCGCCGGCATTGCTCACGATCATCGTATATGGAACGTTGCCGAGCAGGGCTATTCGCGGTTGCGGCGTGTTTGCGGTGTCGAGCTCGCGAACAGCAGGCTTTGCCGTCTCGGTGGGCACCCGCATCGGATCGTCCTGCTGATGGACGTCCTGAAGCACGAGCCGTCGCGGAATCCTTTCCTGAAGTATCAGCTCGGCCGAGCGCACTACCGAGTCAGCGTGAAAGCGGGACTGCCAGATGTTCTGGTTGAGCGCGTTGTCGAACGAGACGAGGCTCATGCCGATGTGATGCGCCATGTAGGCGCCGACTACTGCCTTCTTCGTTCCCGGCAGCGGGCGCGTATAATCGAGTGCGTCCCTGAATCCATAAGGTCCGAGCGCGCCTTCGGTCTCCAGCACTGCGAGATTCTTGACGGCCTGGTGCGGTTCGACCATGAGTGCGAGCGCTGATGCATACGGGGCAATGACGAGCTCACGAGTGAGACCTCGCTTGAGCGCAATGTCCGGCACCCCGAATCCGCGATACTGATAAGTGTGGGCGCGGTCGCGCACGTTGTACGCAGACTCGGAGATACCCCACGGCACGCCTCGCTCTGCACCATATGCTATCTGCCGCCGGACAGCTCCATGATGTGTCTGGCTGAGAAGAGTCGATGGAAACGTCCGCATTACCAGCGCAGGCATGAGGTACTCGAACATGCTGCCGCTCCACGATACGAGCGTCCTGGTTCCGCCAGCCGCGGTCAGCGTTCGACCGAGCCTGAACCAGTGGTCTACGGGGACATCATCTTTCGCAATCGCGATGAATGACGCCAGTCGCGATTCCGATGCGAGCAGATCGTAGTACGAGTTGTCGAATGTGTTGGCATCGGGCTGGAAGCCGATCGAGAACAGCTTGCGTCTCTCGTCGAACAGGAACTTGAAGTCCATCTCCAGCGCGTATTCCCGCGCGCGCTCGGCGATTGCGCGGAGCCGTATTGCATCTTCGCTGCTGCACTTTGGATCCCTGATCATCTCGAGGCAGCCCTGCTTCACGGCGATCAGGTGTCCGGCGAAGTTTCCGCTGTCTACAGTCGAGATGTAGGGTGGCTCGAGGATCTTCAGGTCCTTGAGATCGTACCAGTTGTAGAAGTGCCCCCGAAATCGCCGCATTCTCTCGAGAGTCCGAAAGACCTTCTCGAGCCGGTCAATCATCGATTCGAATGTTATGAATCCGAGATCGCGCGCGGAGATTATCGACATCAGCTGCAGGCCGATGTTGGTCGGTGAAGTTCTAGGCGCAACTATCGGCTCGGGATCTTCCTGAAAGTTGTCAGGCGCGAGCCACTGTGTTTCCTCGGATACGAACTGTTCGAAGTACTGCCAGTGGAGCTGTGCGTAGCGCAGCGCAGCCTGGCGTTCTGACCCCGTCAGCCGGAGCTCCGCCGGCATGGCGGGCGAGCTGAGGGAGTGTGCAAGCGCAGGTGACCCCAGCCAGAACGCGAGAAGCGGCAGTGTGCCCGACAGGAAAAGCACGCGCCATGCATCCGGAACTGCTCCCGTCTCGGCATAGAGAATCACGATGGCAAGCAGCGTGATTGCTATTGCCGGCACCGGCCACATCCTGCGCCAGATTTCGAGACTGGACCCTGACGCCATCGCGCGCTCGACCTGCGATGCGGTCTGCCACTCGAGAAGGTTGCGCTGAGTCACGAACAACCTGATGAGCGTGCGCAGGATCGCGTCCGCACTCACGACCGCCTGGTGCGGAAGGAAAGCGACAGACAGCGCCCACTGTTGCGCACTGACTCCGGCATCGCGTGCAACGGCCGCGTAATACGCGGGCCACGATTGATCGCGAGGCGGACGCAACAGCGCGAGGAAAATTGAGAATACCCACGGTGCAGCGATGGCACTCAGAACTATCGCGGTCCATTTGAGTGCGCCGCCCGGGAGGAAGAACCATCCGGAAATCAGCAGAACGACCTGCGATATCTCGATTACACTCCGTCGCAGGTTGTCAAAGATCTTCCAGCGCGATATCGCCGAGAGGCGGTTTCGCGTGGGACCTTGCGGACCGGGTACCACTCTCCCAAGCCATTGAAGCAGCTGCCAGTCGCCTCGTATCCAGCGATGCTTGCGCCGTGTGTAGGTGAGATAGCGCGCGGGATAGTCGTCGAACACTTCGATATCAGTCGCAAGCCCGGCGCGCGAATACGCTCCTTCAATGAGGTCGTGACTTAGAAGAGTGTTCTCAGGAAAGCGTCCGTGCGTCGAAAGCTCGAACGCATCAACATCGTAAATACCCTTTCCGGTGAAGCTTCCTTCCGAGAAGAGGTCCTGATAGACATCCGAGACCGCCGTCGTGTATGGATCGACGCCGGGGTGGCCTGAGTGAATCGCTGCGAAGTGTGAAGCGTGTGCGCTGGTAAGTGACACTCCGACTCGGGGCTGGAAGATCCCGTATCCGCGGACGATGCGGCCGAGCTCCGGGTCGTAATACGCTTTGTTGAGCGGGTGCGAGATCGTTCCCGTCAGCATCTGCGCAGCATCACGCGGAAGCACCGTGTCCGAATCGAGCGTGATGACGTACCTGACATCGAGCAAGGGCCTGGTGTCGCCGACTACAGTTGCGAATGCATCCTGGGCATCGCCGCGCAGGTAGCGATTGAACTGCCCGAGCTTTCCGCGCTTGCGCTCCCATCCCATCCATACGCCCTGACGCTCGTTCCACATGCGGCGGCGATGAAAGAGGAAGAAGACGTCGCCGCTCGCCCGCTTGTGTTTGCGGTTCAGCTCCTCGATTCCCGTTACCGCCGCTGAGATGATCGCTTCGTCGTCCGGCTTGGACTCGACGTCCGCGTCGGTATAGTCGCTGAGTATTGCGAAGAAGAGGTTTGCATCGCGATTGGCGAGATACTGTACTTCTATATGCGTGAGCGCCTCGTTGACGGCACGCACACTCGAGAAGAGTGTCGGGACGACGACAGCAGTCCTGAACTCATCAGGTATTCCATCCTCACGGAACTCCATCTTCGGCAGGATGTGCGGCGGCAATAGCAGCGTCGCCAGCTGATTTACGATACCGATCCCGATTTCGTTGACTGGAAGAATCGCGAGCAGGAAAATCGCGACTCGTTCTGCCAGGGACGCTTCGGGCACTACGCTGAACAGGACGAGCATCAGGAGTGTCGTCACTGTCACTATCCCGCCAAAGAAAATCGGCGTCGGATGCCGCTGAATGAACCGGTACAATCGCTCGGCAGCAGGAGGTGTGTACCCTGTCGCTTCCTCGAGCTCTTTGCGGCCTTCACCTATCAGATAGTAGCCGACGTGTGACCGAGGTTCGTCACCCTGCCCATGGCCCTGCACTGTGAGGCCGAGTGCAAGATTGGCGACTTCCTCTTCCGGTTTTTTCGTTCGCTTTGCTATGTGCTCGATTACGTGACGATAGTGATCACGCGTGCCGAAGAGCATCTGCGAGTAGTGCCCCGACAAATCCTTGCGAAGAATTTTTTCAGTCGCGCTCTGCGACTCGACAAAATCCTTCCAATCGAATCGCGCTATTGCCCGCAGACTCGTAATGCAGTTGGAGACCGTGATCTGCGTCAGCGCGATCATTCGGTTCGAACGCGTAACTGCCACCTCGGCGCTTGGACCATCTTCGGCTATCCACTGCTCGAGCCAGACAAGCGGTGTGAAGTTGACTTGGTATCCGCGAATCTGATGGAGGAAGCGGGCAACGAAGTTGGGCGTGAACGGCGGATGGTCGCTGATGAACGCGTCGAGCTCGTGAGCGAGCGCTTCCGGTGTCTGAGTGTTCGCGGCCATTATCCTGGCTGCCCACTCATCGGCTTTTTCGACTTCGTCGAGCCGCGCCGCGATTCGCAACGACATGCGGCGGATGTTCTCGACAAGCCCTAGACGGAGCATCGTCGGAATTGCCCAGAGCTCTCCCATTTTGAGCGGGGCGTTCTTCTGGTACTCACGCACGAACAGCGTGATGTTCTCGAGCGTGATGTGTCCTTCGGTGTGCGCAATCAGCTCGATGGCTAGCTCATAGACGCGCGGGTAGTTCGCAAGCGTTCCATTTGCGAGCTTCGGCAGCTCCTGGTAATAACCGCCTGGGAGATTTGTCCGGATCTCCCGTATGTGCTCCTGCACTATGTAGTGATTGTCCAGCAGCCACTCGCCCGCAGGGCTTACGACATCAGCCTTTTGTTCTGCTGCATCGACCAGCCGTTCGTATATCTCTGTAAGAAGTGTCTTCGAGTCATCGAGACGATCGAGCAGAGGCCCGTGCCCGCGTTGTTTCTTCAGCGGCAGGAGCTTGGCTTTCTTTGCGATACTCCGGGCGTGTTTTGCCAGCCGGTCCGCGCCGAAGACTTCTCCGCGGATCGGTCCTGTGAGCTTCCTGTCCACCTGGGGCGGACGTCGGAAGAAACGCAGGAGTCTGTTAGTGGTTTCTTCTGGCGGGATTACGGTTGCCACGAATCGCTGAATCTCAGGTGATATCCCGTGGAAAGATACCGGCAGTGAGGGCTATTACCATTTTCGGACGGCATGATTTGTTGTGCGACAAGGCCGGCACTCCGGGAAGACGTCTAGTTGTCTCCTCATGATGCCGGCCTTGTCGACTTACGATGACGCTGCTTCTGCCTTCGTGCCCTCAGGTCGTGAGGGCGAAACTGCTACAAGCCTGAGTTGCTCTTGACCTGATTGCGGTACGCCTCGCTCGCGTAAATCGCAACCTCGACGCGGCGGTTCGCCTGCATTCCCGCGTTGGTGTCGTTCGACCCAACCGGCTCGGTCTCACCGCGACCGCTCGTCCTGATCCGGCTGGCTGGAACCCCGCGCGACTGAAGGTAAGCCGATGCTGAGTTTGCCCTGCGCTGCGACAGATTCATGTTGTATGCATCTTCGCCGCGGCTGTCGGTGTGGCCAACGATCAGCACGTCCGAGTTCGGGTTCTTGAGCAGACTGGCCGCAAGCTCGTTCAGGTTCACAGCCGCATCCGAGCGGACACGGTCAGAATCGAAGTCGAAAAGAAGACCGGAATCAAACGTGACCTGGATTCCCTCTCCAACACGCTCGACCGTCGCTCCCGGTACTGACTGGTCGATTTCCTTTGCCTGCTGATCCATCTGATGGCCGATGACTGCGCCGGCCGCACCGCCGATGACCGCACCGATGATTGCGCCCCTGGCTGTCCCGCCGGTGTTGTTACCGATCACTCCACCGATCGCTGCGCCGGTTCCGGCGCCGATAACCGCACCGCGCTCCTTGTTAGTCATGCTCGCGCACGCCGAAAGTCCAAAGGACCCCAGCATCAATGCGCCGACAAGTGCTGCCTTTCTATTCAAATAGCTCATGATTTCCCCTGTTCTTGTTTGTCTTCGTTCTGCTGGTCCTGCTCTGTGATGAATTCATCTTCAGAGACTGGCTCAGCCTTCTTTCCCTGCTCCGATTCCTGAAGCTCGTGCTTCTCACTCTCGTATATGCCTTCATCGTCGGGCCGGAACTTCCGGTCGGTATTCTGCGTGTCGTTGACAACGTGGAAATGGGTCGCTTTCGGCATTTGAAAAACCCTCCCTGAAGTGGCTCCAGCACTGCTTGCCTTTACATGAATCGTGCCCCAATAGAGCTATCCGGCCCGGGGAACAAAAAAGGAGCATGGCTCCTCGCCATGCCCCCTGTTTTTTCGAACGGCGAAATACGCTATTTGCGCAGCTTGTCCACTGCCTTGTCGAGCTTATCCTGCATCCGAAGGTATTCCTCGTTTATCGACTTTGCCGCTTCGGGAAGCTCTTCCCTGGCTCTCTCTATGGCCTCGGACAGCTTAGCCATTGCTGCGCGCAATTCCTGCTCAATGATCTCCCAGCGCGCTTTCATTTCATCGCTCAAGACGTCTCCTGCGTGGTTAGAGAGCTATCTTACCGGCTTTCGGCTTCACCAGCATCGGGCGTTCTCTTCCGGATCACGATCTCCTGATCCGACCCCGGTTGGCGCACTATGACTTCCTGATCGCCAGTCAGCGGAACGGTCACCTCGTTATCGCCGAGCCGCGGAAGGCCACCCGCCCTGTTGGTCGTGTCAGCCATGTCAGGCGTGCCGGTTTTCCGAAACCGCGAGTCGTCGTACAGGTCGTTACGATAATAATCGTCGGACGATGGTCCCGCCGTTGCGCCATAGTAGCCGCGCAACGAGGTCTCATAATCGCGTGTGATCGGCCCTCTCATATACGGCGGTGCACCCGCCAGCCCCTGCGCCGGCAGACGCTCGATGAGGACGTTGTTGCCATTGTCCTCGAGCCGTGCTGCCCCAATCGGAACCAGGATGTGTCTGTCTTCATCCAGCCCGAGCACGTTGCGGTCAACATTTACTTCGATATATCGGACACGGCGTTCCGCGGGATCGACGATCAACTCCTCCACCTTGCCAATCGTGTTTCCATCGGGGGTTCTTACTTCCCAGCCGCGAATGTCGCTGTCACCATCTGCAACATGAAATCCTTTCAGCTCATCGAGCCTTGCAAGTCCCGCATCGGTGGCTTTGATCTTCCGGTCCTTATCCATGTGTCGCTCCAGATTTGTGCCGGCAGCACGTCCCGGCGGTTCGGCAGGAATTGCTATTGAGTGGGTGCGGGCGTAGTTCCCGGCCCCGTGGTATCGACCACAGCGCCGTTCGGGGTATCGGTCGTTGGCTCACCACTCGTTCGATTCGACCAGAGCCACCATCCGATTATCGCCGCAACAGCCAGCAGTACGAAAATCAGCAGCCATGGTGCGCCGCGCTTCTTCTCCTCGATCCGGATTTCCGCCACACTTCCTCCTCACTGACTGTTATCGACTGCAATCCCGAATTCAGGTTCTGTATTGCAACGTCTGTTCCTGTAATGATTCGAGTAAGGGTTTCCTCCACACCACCCGGGGAATACCCCCTTCGATCAACGGGCGATGACCGACAGATCGATCACTTCTGCGACCACATCTTCAATGCATGCATATCGCCAGAAGCCTTATCGCCTTTGCGGGCATCGCTCTCCCGTCGCACGCCATCTCGCAGTCGGAAGCGCCGCTCCCCTTCATGATCGGGGAACGAATCACATACCGCGTCAGCGTTGCTAAACTCGGCAACGTGGGAAAGGGCGCGATGTGGATCGAAGGACCGGTCACGGTGCGCGGAGTTTCGACGTATCTGCTCCGCTTTGACTTCTCAGCTGGAAAAGGCCCAATCAAGGCGGCTGACCAGACGTCGTCGTGGCTTGACCCCAAGCGAATGTCGGTCCAGCGATACTTCAAGCACGAGAAGCACGTGCTCGCTCATCGCGACGAGCGTGTCGAGATGTTTCCGGCTACGCGCCAATGGGCCACAAGCTCGGGCGAGAATGGTGTAAGTCCAACCGACGCTCCGCTCGATGAGCTTTCTTTCATGTACTTCATTCGGACGCTGCCGCTGACCCCGAATGCAGTCCACCGACTCACCCGGCATTTTGACGCCCAGCGTAGTCCCACATCGGTCACCGTTGTGCGACGGGAGACTGTGTCGACACCAGCTGGGGATTTCAGGACGGTGCTCGTCGAGATGCGCGTGAAGGATCCGCGCCGCTACAAAGGTGAGGGAGTTATCCGCATCAACCTTACAGATGACTCGATCCGGCTTCCTGTCCGCATCGAGAGCGCAATGCCGGTGTTGGGTACGGCAGTGATGACGCTCGAATCATTCAACAACCCGGCACAGCGCAAGCTCGCTAAGCTATAGCGCTAATCTCCCATGCTGATGCCGGTCACCCGCGCCGCCAGCACGATGTCGTGATCGGGCATTACGCGCTTCTCTTCTCTGATCACGTCCGCAATCGGCACCGTCACCAGGTGTGGTGACTGAAGCGCAACCATCTGGCCCCATGCCTCATCCTCGATCGCGCGAACGGCTGCTGCTCCAAATCGTGTTGCAAGCAGGCGGTCGTAGCCGGTCGGCATTCCACCACGCTGAAGGTGTCCAAGCACGAGCGCCCTGCACTCTTTGCCCGTCCTCTCGTGGATCATGTCTACCAGCTTGTCTGCAACAACTCCCGCCCGTATTGCGCGGCGCGGCATCGGATGGCCAGCGCCGTCGGTTACTTCGTCTCTCGAATAGGCACCTTCAGCGGCGACAACGATAGAAAAATTCTGACCAGCGCGATCACGGGCTGAAATTTTCTCGCAGACTTTCTCGATGTCGTAAGGAATTTCCGGAATCAGGATTACGTCAGCCGACGCGGCGACGCCTGCGTGAAGCGCGATGAAGCCGGCATGCCGCCCCATCACCTCCATGACCATTACCCGATCATGGCTCTCGGCCGTCGTATGAAGCTTGTCCAGCGCCTCGATTGCCGTGTTGACTGCCGTGTCGAATCCGAATGTTGTGATCGTGCAGCTGACATCGTTGTCGATGGTCTTCGGAACACCGACGATCCGGAGGCCACACTTCACGAGCTCCAATGCAATGCCGAGCGTTCCGTCGCCACCAATTGCGATGAGCGCATCGATGCCGGCTCGTTTGACGTTGGCGATCAGCTCGTCGGTGCAGTTCGTTACGACGGTAGTGCCGTCAGCCTGGAGAACCGGAAAACAAAGCGGGTTTCCACGGTTCGTCGTTCGCAGGATGGTTCCACCGAGGTGCGCGATGCCGCGAACGGACGCGCGCGTAAGTGGATACATGTCACATTCGCCGAGCAGGCCGGCAAAGCCATGTCTGATCCCGACGACGTCCCAGCCCCGGCTCGCGGCTGAGAGAACCACCGTCCTTATCACTGCATTGAGGCCGGGTGCGTCGCCGCCGCCGGTCAGGAGACCTATGCGCATGACCTTACTATGCGCGAACCTGTACCCCTGCTGCCAGTCTTACCCTGCAATCAACGGCCGTTGCATGGGTCTCGAACGCCAGTAGCGGGTTGATGTCCATCTCCTCGATCATCGGGAGATCTATCGCAATCTGTGAAAGTCGCTTGAGCGTTTCAGCCACAGCACTCCGGCTTACGGCAGGCTGGCCACGCAGCGCATCGAGCAGCTTCGTGCCTCTGATACCCACCGCCATGTTTTCTGCGTCGGCGTCATTGAGAGGCGCTACGCGGAAAATCACGTCCCCGAGTGCCTCGACATAAATGCCCCCGAGACCGAACATGATCAGCGGTCCGAAAAGAGGGTCCCGGACGATTCCGCAAATCGTCTCTCTTCCGCCACTGATCATCTTCTGCACGAGAATTCCATCGACCTTTGCATCCGGCTCGGCAATGCCAACCCTATCGAGAATCTTCGCATAGGCAGCGCGAGCGTCTTCCGGCGTCGAAACACCTACGATCACACCGCCGGAATCGCTTTTGTGAACGATGTTTGGGGAGACAACTTTCATTACTACGGGGAAGCCGGCTGCCGTTGCAATGTTCGCCGCGTCTTCCGCGCTCGTTGATATCTGCGCGCTTGCGATCTCGATGCCGTAAGCCTCGCAAATACCAAGGGCTTCGGTCTCCGAAAGTTTCGTCCGGCCTTCACGTTGCGCGCGTTCGACGATTGCGAGAGCTGCGGAAGTATCCACGTCGAGTACCGTCGAAGTTGATACTGGCCGATCGATCCAGTCGCGGTGCCTGCAGAGTGCCGCAAGCGCTCGTGCTGCCGATTCCGGAAACACGTAAGCCGGAAGTCCGGCAGCATGCACAGCAGCCCTTCCCTGCGGAAGCCCCTCTCTTCCCATCAATACAGGAATTACAGTCTTAGCTGGATTCTCGAGCACTGCCTCGGCAATCGCCTCTGCTACATCACCCTGGGTAACCCCAAGTGGAGGCACGAAGATCGGAACGACTGTGTCGACACCTTCATCCGCCAGCAACGCCTTCATCGCCGCCTTGTACGCGGATGGATTGGCTGACGCAATCATGTCCAGCGGATTGCGAATCGACGCCTCTGCGGGAAATAGCGGTGTGAGCGCTGAGATTGTTTCGGGTTTCAACTCGACGACGTCGAGACCGTAAGCGTCGAGCGCATCAGCCGCCAGAATTCCTGGCCCGCCGGCGTTTGTTACGACCGCAACCCTGCGCGACTTTGGCAGCGGTTGCGAGGCGCCGAAAGCCATCGCGATATCGAACAGCTCTTCCACCGAGCCGGCTCGAAGAACGCCTGCCTGTGCAAGGAGTGCATCGACAGTGGTGTCGCTCGCTGCCAGCGCACCGGTGTGTGATGACGCAGCGCGTGCACCGGCGGTCGACCGCCCGGATTTCAGAGCGATTATCGGCTTGACCCGCGTTACACGCGATGCGATCTCGAGAAACCTCCGCGGGTTGCCGAAGTTTTCCACGTACATGAGAATCGTGCGGATCGAAGGATCGTTCTCCCACTCGAGAAGCAGATCGTTGCCGCTTACATCCGCCTTGTTGCCGACCGAGACGAACTGCGCGATGCCAATGCCATACTCGCGCGCGTAGTCGAGTACACTCAACCCCATCGCGCCCGACTGCGAGACAAATCCAGCTGAACCAAACGGCGGCATCACCGGTGCAAACGTCGCGTTCATCGAGATGTCCGGATCGACGTTGATGACGCCCATGCAGTTAGGCCCCACCATTCGCATGCCGTAGCGGCGGACGATTTCAAGCAGCTCTCGCTCGCGTTGCACGCCTTCTCCACCGTTTTCCTTGAACCCTGCGGAGATGACGACGAGACCCTTTATCCCTGCCTGGCCACACTCTTCCACGACACCGGGAACGAGGTGCTTGGGAACTACGATTACGGCGAGATCGATTGGCTCACCAACGTCCTTGACCGATTTGTACGCCTTAATCGAATGAATTGAACTGGCGTTCGGGTTGATCGGATACACTGGGCCGTTGTATCCGTAACGAACGAGGTTCGCGAGGATCTGGTATCCGATTGTGCTGGTCGAGCGTGATGCTCCGATGACCGCTATTGAGCGCGGCCTCAGGATGGACCCGAGTCCGGCAGCGACGGGGCTCGAGAGTGCGGCTTCGTGGGGCATCGAAGCAATCTGTTCGAACAGCTCAACCATTGGCACCCTGAACCAAATGTTCGGGGTCTGTATAAAGTGCCTGGCTGAGATGGCTGCGATTGCGCGTTTTCATACATTTTCCTGATGACAAGACCCCCCATTCGCCGAGCTACCGCCGTGTGGCTCGCCATTGCGCTGAGCTTTCTCGCGCTGGCAGCTGTCCGATATCGTTCTGCAGAAGCCCGCGACCGTGAGCCGGTCGAAGTGCGACAGTCCGCGGAGGCTGCGACTGCATTCGTCGGCGTGACAGTTCTCCCAATGGATACGGAGCGACTGCTCGCGAACCAGACAGTCGTCGTTCGCGACGGTCGCATTGCATCAGTCGGCCCGGCGGCGAGCACGAGTATCCCCTCGGACGCAGTGAGAATCGATGGCCGGGGCAAGTTTCTTATGCCTGGTTTGGCCGAGATGCACGCGCATGTTCAGGGGCCGCAGGCGCAGAACTCCGAAGAGCTTAACCGCGACATCATGTTCCTCTACATCGCCAATGGAATCACGACAATTCGCGCGATGCT
>JANPKW010000091.1:0-13829 GCA_031426255.1 Gemmatimonadaceae bacterium
GCCGCTTGGGCGTCCTGACCTTGTCTGCGATTCTTACTTCGTCGATCGTAGATTGCTGTTGGTTCTGAATCCGCAGTGGCTCGCCGACTCCCCGTGACCGACGCTCCCCGGTAAGTTACACTCTCGCAAACTCACACCCCGAAATTTGAGCAACGTCCAGAGCTTCATCCTCATCGCGCCCGTACTGCTCTTCTCCATGGTCGCCCATGAGTACGCGCACGGTTATGCCGCACTGAAGAATGGCGACGCAACCGCATACCAGCTCGGCAGACTGACATGGAACCCGGCAAAGCACATCGATCCGTTCATGACGATCATTCTGCCGTTGCTGCTGTTCCTCGCAAACGCCCCCATCTTTGGCGGTGCCAAGCCGGTACCGGTCAATCCGCGCAACTACAGAAACTTCAAGAAGGGGGACATCATCGTCTCCCTTGCCGGGGTGGCCACGAACCTCGTGATCGCGGTCCTGTGTGTGCCGGTGATCATGCTCGTGTACATGATCGGCTCGATGTCGGAGGCACTGGCAGTACCAGCATCGATATTCCAGCTCATGCTGGTGTTTGGCATTCAGCTGAACGTCATCCTTGCCTCGTTCAATTTGATTCCGTTGCCCCCTCTCGACGGATCGCACGTGATGAAGTATCTCCTGCCGCCGGCGTGGAGCCTGCAGTACCAGGCGCTGGGCCGCTATGGACTGATTCTCCTGTTCCTGCTGGTCTCGTTCGGCCGTCCAGTTCTGATGATCTGGTTCACTCCCGCGTTTGCGCTGATCCGCGCGCTTCAGGGCGCAGTCGCGCCATTTCTTCTCCCTAACCAGTGGACGATGTGACTTCGGTCCCCTTGCGGGAGGGTGAAGTTTTTGTTGTCGAGCTCACTCAGTTCTCCGGGCCGCTGGACTTGCTGCTCTCGCTCATTCGCGATGAGCAGATCGACATTCAGGATATTCCGGTAGCGCGCATTGCTGAACAGTTTCTCGAGCGCATCAAGACTCTGCAGCTCGACGAAGCGGCCGACTATCTCGAGATGGCCGCAAGACTGGTCCGCATCAAGGCGCAAATGCTGCTGCCCAGGCGCGATGGCGACGAGGCGTGGGAAGATCCGCGCGCCGAGCTCGTGCGGCGGCTGCTCGAGTATCAACAGGTGCGCGAAGTCGTCGACATCCTCGAGAAGAGAAGTGACGACAGGCGAAATCGTTTTGCCCGTGCGTACCTGCCGCAGAATTTCTCATCACCGGCGCCGGCCGCTGCGGCTCTCTCGCTGTCGCTTCCCGAGCTATTTGCCGCGGTAGACCGTGTGCTCAGGGTCGCAAAGAAGCCCACCGTTCACGATGTAGTACCGCGTGCCCTCGACGTTGACGGGGCGATGGCGACTGTCAGGGCCGTGCTCGCGCTACGCTCCAGCGCAAGATGGGGTGATGTCATCACGCGGGACGCCGAGCCGTGGCAGGTCCTTTCTGTACTACTCGCGCTGCTTGAAATGGCCAAGAGCGGCGAGCTCAAGGTTGCGCAGGCGCGACCATTCGCATCAGTCGAGATAACAAGTGATAGCGCTAGCGAAGCTGCTTGAAGCCGCGCTCTTTTCGAGCGCGCACCCCGTGATGCTTGCTGACCTCAAGGCCATGGCGGCTGATGGGGATACGACGGAAGACGATGTCGTATCCGCTCTCACCGAACTCCGCAAACACTACGACGAGGATGGTCACGGCGTCGAGCTGATTGAGGTTGCCGGCGGGTGGCAGATCCTGACGAGACCTGAGTACACCGAGACAATCGAGCGCGCGCAGCTTGCTGCCCGGCCACAGCGATTGTCAGCGCCGGCGCTCGAGACGCTTGCGATCGTCGCGTACAGGCAACCGATCGGGCGCGCAGAAATCGAAGAGATTCGGGGAGTTGGGTGCGGTCAGATGCTCAAGTCACTGCATGAGCGGGAGTTGATCGAAGTCGTCGGTCGCGGAGAGGGAATGGGGCGTCCGCTTCTATATGGAACAACACCTGGATTTCTGGAGCAGTTCGCGCTGCGGCATCTCGGCGAGCTACCACGAGCGGATGAGCTTGCGATCGCACTACGCGATCCAAACGCACCCCCGCCCGCCCCGGTTGTTACTGTCGAGTCGGCAGACTCACCTTACGCTGGTGCACCGGGCTGATGGCCGAGACAATGCGGATTCAGCGAGCGCTGGCTCGCGCAGGAGTCGCTTCGCGACGCCGCGCGGAAGAACTCGTTGCGTCAGGCCGCGTACTGATCAACGGTGTAGTCGCAGTTACTGGTCAGAGTGTCGACCTCGATACCGACATCATTACCGTTGACGGCAATCCGGTTTCACAGCCGATCGGATTCCACTGGCTTGTTCTGAACAAGCCCCCAGGAGTTCTTACAACCAAGTCGGATCCTGGCGGACGGCGAACGGTATTTGATCTCGTGCCGCCGCGCGCGGGACTCACATATGTGGGACGACTCGACTACCTCACCGAAGGCGTGCTGATCATGACGACGGACGGTGACGCCGCGCACAAGCTCACGCACCCGAGCGGAGAGGTCGAGCGAACGTATGTGGCAACTGTTCGCGGAGATGGCCCGGCCGCAGTACGGTCGGGCCGAACGGGCGTGGAGCTCGAGGATGGATGGATGCAGCCGCTGGACATCGCCGCAACAAACATCAGTCGCGGTGTATGGGACCTCGAGGTGACTATTGCCGAGGGACGCACCAGGGAGATCAGGCGATTCTGTGCAGCGCTCGACCTCGTAGTGGAGCGACTCGTGCGTACGAAGTTCGGTCCGGTGTCGCTTGGCGGCCTGGCTTCCGGTGCGTCGAGACCGCTGAGTGGGAAGGAGAGAGACATGATCCTGGCCATCACGCGCTGAGCCCCGCGTTGTGCCAGGTTCTGAACGAATCAGGCAACAGATGATCAACCCCGAGGACCCGAAATTGGCGACACAAATTCCCCCTTCGGCCGACACCGGAATGATTCACGATGTCGTCGATCAGGTAAGCCGGCGTATCGTCGGGCAGAACTACATGATCGAGCGGCTCGTGATAAGCATCCTTACAGGTGGGCATGTCCTGCTCGAGGGTGTTCCTGGACTTGCGAAGACGCTCGCTGTTCGCACGCTGGCGGAAACGATCAATACGACGTTTCAGCGAATTCAGTTCACCCCCGACCTGCTTCCAGCCGACATACTCGGCACGCAGATATACGATCAGTCAAACGGTCAGTTCAGTGTGAAGAAAGGGCCGATCTTCGCGAACATCATCCTGGCGGATGAGATCAATCGCGCGCCAGCAAAAGTTCAGGCTGCACTGCTGGAGGCGATGCAGGAGAAGCAGGTGACCATCGGTGGTACGACCTTCCCGCTCGACGAGCCCTTCCTCGTCCTCGCGACTCAGAATCCGATCGAGCAGGAAGGAACTTACCCGCTGCCCGAAGCACAGGTCGACCGCTTCATGCTCAAGCTTCATGTCGGTTATCCGTCGCGCGACGAAGAAAAGGAAATTCTCCGTCGCATGGCCGGGGGTCATCCGATCGCAGTGCAGCACGTTGCGACACCGGCGTCAATCATGGCCGCGCGCGCGCGCATCGCCGACCTTTATATGGATGAGCGCATCATCGACTACATCGTGTCGATCGTGCACGCGACGCGATTCCCGGCCGAGGCTGGGTTGGCCGACCTTGCGCCGCTCATTGAGTTCGGTGCCAGTCCACGCGCGACTCTGTCGCTTGCGCAGGCTTCGCGCGCGCACGCATTCCTGCGCGAGCGCGCGTTCGTAACTCCGGACGATGTGAAGGCGATCGCGCCGGATGTGCTGCGTCACCGTGTACTCACGACCTATGAGGCAGAGGCCGAAGAAGTGACGAGCGACGCGATCGTGACGCGTATCCTGGCCGCAGTCCCGGCCCCGTGATCGGACGCCGCACCCCCATCGGGCGGCGGCGCGGCGGAGTTGATCCAATCGCGCGACGTGACCAGGCGGCGGCGGAAAGCCGCTGGTCACTGTTTCGCGCATCGAAGCGTGAGAAGCCGGCCCCGCCTCAACAGGCTCGGGCCGTTGCCGGCGAGGCGGTCAGGAAGGGAGTGCCGCCAGAAATTCTGCGGCAGGTAAAGCTCATCGAGTTGCGCACGCGCGGTCTCGTGAATGCGCTCTTCACCGGAGAATACCGCAGCGTGTTCAAGGGCCAGGGGATGGAGTTCTCCGAGGTTCGCGAGTATCAGCCCGGCGACGAAGTCAGGACTATCGACTGGAATGTGACGGCCCGCATGCGACGCCCGTTCGTCAAGCGTTACATCGAGGAGCGTGAGCTCACAGTAATGCTGGCTGTCGATCTTTCCGGCTCTGAGCGTTTCGGAACCGTGAGGAGATTCAAGAGCGAGCTTGCCAGCGAGCTCGCCGCCGTCCTCGCAATGTCGGCGGTTCGCAACAACGATCGTGTTGGCATTGTCCTGTTCACTGATCGCATCGAGTACATCCTGCCGCCACGCAAGGGACGCAAGCATGTACTGAGGATGCTTCGCGACATTCTCACGTTCGAGCCAGTCGGCCGCGGGACCGACATCGCGGGGCTCACGAATCATCTTGCAAGGACGCTGTCTCAGAAGACAATCATTTTTCTCATCTCGGATTTCGACGCACCGGATATCGAGCGACCGCTCAAGATTCTCGCGCAGCGCCACGACGTCGTCGCCGTAACGGTTGAAGATCCCAGCGAGCAGGAGCTTCCCGACATCGGGCTCGCACGTTTCATTGACCCGGAAACCGGGGAAACGGTCGAGATAGACACGAGCTCATCGCGCGTGAGAGCCGACTACGCTCAACAGGTGGGGGCACAGCGTGACGCCCGGCGAAAACTCCTGCGCAGACTGGCGATAGACGAAGTACCGGTCAGAACCGACGGCAATTACATAGAGCCGCTCCTCCGGTTCTTCCGGTCGCGCGAGACGCAGGCCGGCCGGCGATGATTCGGAGCGCCGCATTCTGGTTCGTTAGCGCGCTTTTGCAGGATCCAGTTATGCCGCGCGTGCCGATCCCCGCACAGCTTGGAGTCAGCCTGTCGGCCGACACCGTTACCGTTGGCGAACAGTTCGTTGCGATTATTCGCGTTCGCGGTCCGAGCAAGTCGACGATCGAATTTCCACAGGGGGTGGATTCGGCGATCGCTGCTCTGCCGACCGGAATGCAGCTCGTCGGCAGGCCCGTTGGCCAGCGAATTCCCGATTCGACTGGAACGACTGTCAGTACTGCATACCGGCTTGCGGCCTGGGATGTGGGCATACAGCCTCTTGGCCTTACCGCAATACGGATAGTATCGGGTTCCGACACGGGTTACGTGTCGCTCGCGGATCGAACTGTGTTCGTAAGGTCGGTGCTTCCAGCCGACTCGACGCAGCAGAAACCGAAGCCTGCGCGTCCGCCAATTGGCATAGCCGCTTTCGACTGGAAGCCGTTGATGATCGCCGCGCTGGCGCTTGCAATCGCAATGCTGTTCTGGCGCGCGTGGATCTGGTATCGCAATCGGCGGGATCGCCTTGCGGACCCGTTTGAAAATGCCGAAGCGGCGTTCGCAAAGGTGCAGGCGTTGCGATTGATCGAAAGTGGTCAAGCCGCATCGCACGTTGCAATGATGACCGACGTCATGCGTGAATATCTCGCGGCAAGAATTGAGTCGATCGACAAGTCACACACGTCTTCCGAGCTGCTTGCTGCTTCTGCCGGGCTTCGATCCTCAACGCAAGGTCTTGGCGAGCTTCTCTGGCGAACTGACTTGGTGAAATTCGCCAACATGGCGGTCGAAGCCGACGAGGCCCATCGACTCGGCGAGTCAGCGCGAGCAATCGTACGCGCCGTCGAAAGAGCAATCGTCGAGAAAGAACGGGCAACCGAGAAAGCGGCGTGATCATGCCCGACTTCGCTGAGTTCCAGTTGCCACAGGCACTCCTGCTGTTGCTGGTCCTGCCACTCTGGTGGCTCTGGCGCAGACGCCGGGCCGAGGACGCCATAGTGTTTTCGCGCGCCGGGGTTCTCGCGCGCGGTCCAAGAGCGGGGAAGGGTGTCGCGCGCGCGATTTTTATTCTACGCAATGTCGCAATCGCAGCAATCATTGTTGCGCTTGCCCGCCCACGAAGCGGCGCCCACATGGAGAATCGCACGAGCTCCGGCATCAACATCGTACTATCGATGGATCTCTCCAGCTCGATGCTCGCTCAGGACTTTCAGCCAAACAACAGGCTCGAAGTGGCCAAGGCGCGCGCCAAAGAGTTCGTGCGGGCGCGTGACTCCGACCGCATCGGCGTTGTGGCGTTTGCCGGCGAAGCCCTCACGCAGGTTCCGCTCACAACCGAGCAGGCCGTCGTTCTGCAGGCCATCGACAATCTTCAAGCGGGACAGCTCGAGGACGGAACTGCAATTGGCCTCGGCATCGCGACGGCCGCCAACCGGTTACGCGACGCACCCGGTCGCTCGCGCGTAATGATCGTCGTAACAGACGGTGTCAACAACCGCGGGGAGATCGACCCACTGTCGGCCGCAAAAGCGGCGGCAGTGTACGGTATTCGCATTTATGGAATCGGCGTAGGCACTGAAGGAGTTGCTCCGGTACCTGTAGGGCGCGATGTGTTTGGACTGCGCTTCGAGAATCAGCCTGTAAAGATCGACGAAGCGTTATTGCGGCAGATCGCTGCGCTTACAGGCGGGAGGTACTTCCGCGCGCGTGATGGCGCGGCACTCGGCCAGATATATTCGCAGATCGACCAGCTCGAGCGCGCACCGGTGCAGACGAGCAACTACGTGAGTTACACTGAGTTGTTCAGGTGGATGCTTGGCCTCGCGCTCGCTGCGCTGATGCTCGAGCTTGCCCTCGTTGCCTGGAGGGCGCCGCTGCCATGAACTACCTCCGGTACTTTGGCTGGCCGTATGCCTTGCCGCTCATCGTGATCGTTCCACTGGCGACTGTGTGGATGATCGCGCGGGCGAGGAGGGTGCGCGCGCGTCGGCTGTCCCAATTGGGAACGCCTCTAATGATCGCGCGACTCGCGCCTACAGCTCGCGCCACGTCGAAATGGCACGCGATACGACTTTCTCTTGCAGCGCTGCTCCTCGCGATTGCGTTTGTCGGTCCAAGATGGGGAATCGAGCGAACTTCGGTGAAGCAGGATGGCATCGACGTGGTCCTTGCGCTCGATGCCTCTTCGTCGATGCTTGCCCAGGACGAGAGCCCTGATCGATTGCGCAGCATGAAGGCCGTTGTTAATCGCCTGCGGGAGTTGTCACCGGACGATCGCTTCGCGCTGATTGCATTCGCCGGACGCAGTTACGTGCTCAGCCCCATTACGATTGACAACGGTGCACTCGATTTGTTCCTCGAGAATCTTGATCCAACTGTCGTTGGACAATCCGGAAGCTCAATTGCCGGTGCCCTCAGGCAAGCCAACAATCTGCTTGCACTTTCGAAATCAGAAGCCGAGCGGGCGATCATCGTCATGAGCGACGGAGAAGGGTTCGAAGATGCCGATGAAGTAATTGCCGAGGCCCGCCGTGCATCGGCTGCGGGGACGACCATCATCTCCGTCGGGTTTGGCACGCCGACCGGGGCAACGATCCCGGTCCGACAGAACGGAGTGACGTCTGAGAAGAAGGATCAATCAGGTGCGACTGTGGTAACGCGGTACTCGCCCGATCTTCTCCAGGCTGCGGCCCAGGAAGGCAGGGGAATCTTTGTCCCGCCTGCGACCACTGACCGCGCGGCAACCGTCCGTGCCACTCTGGCGAAGCTCCGTACGGAGCAGCGTTCGCTCACCCGCGGGACAAATCGCGCCCACCGATTCCAGTGGTTCCTGGTTCCAGCGCTGCTGCTGATTCTGATCGATGCATTTCTGGCGACGCGTAAGGGGAGACGTCGCGAGTGGTCCGCTGTTGCGAACACCGCAGCGTCCATTGCCGTGCTGTTGATCGGTGGATGCTTCACCGGTGGCGTACGCGACAAAGCGTCGACGCAGCTCTATAATCGCGGGACGGCGCTGATTGCAAAGCCGGACTCTGCAGCCCTGGCGGGGGTCATTCTGCGGCGGGCCGAGAAGTCGCGCGACGGTGAGGTGAAGTACCGCGCCGGTTTTAACGGCGGCTACGTGCACCTGCGTCAGGGGCTTGCGACCGAAGGTGATCCGGCCTCGCAACCGCTCGACAGCGCACTTGCCGTTTACAGGCGCGTGCTTACGCTCCGCCCCGATGACGGTGACGCCAAGTGGAACTACGAGCTTGCCCTTCGAAAAAAAGCCGCGGGTGGCGGAGGGGGCGGAGGCGGCGAGGACAACCCCGAACCACAACCTGAGCCCGAGCCTTCGCCCGATCAGGCTCCGACGCCGCGGCCGATCCCCGGCATGAACGAATCGCGCGCGGAGCAGCTGCTCAACGCGGTCGATCAACAGGAGCAGGACGTCCAGGGGCGCAAGCAGCGAAGGAGTGTGCCGCAACCACCACCCAACGGACGGGACTGGTAGCGTTGCCGCGCATCGAGGTGTTGTCGAGCGCGGTCGCTGATCAGATCGCCGCAGGTGAGGTGGTCGAGCGCCCGGCGTCGGTGGTGAAAGAGCTCGTCGAGAATGCACTCGACGCCGGCGCTGCGTCGATCGACGTTACGATTGAAGACGGCGGTCATAAGCTCATTCGTGTGAGCGACGATGGACACGGAATGGATCGCGTCGATGCAGAACTGGCCATGCTGAGACATGGAACGTCCAAAATCCGAACTGCAGCCGACCTGGTTGGCGTCGAGAGTTTCGGGTTCCGAGGTGAGGCTCTCCCGGCGATTGCCTCTATTTCCCGGTTTGAGCTCGACACGAGCCCCGAGGACGGCGACGGGACAAGGGTGACAGCGGCCGGCGGCAGCATCGTATCAGTGGTTCAGTCCGCGCGGCGGCGCGGTACGACGGTCAGCGTCTCGCAGATTTTCTTCAATACACCCGCGCGAAAAAAATTCCTGCGGAGCGCACGGTCAGAATGGCGTGCCATTGTCGAGACTCTGGGAAGCATCGCGCTCACCCGCCCGGATATCAGGTTCACGCTTACGCACGATGGCAAGAACGTCCTCATGCTGCCGCCGATCTCGTCGCTTCGCGCACGCATCGGCGGCATGTGGGGCGGGAAATATGGAGGAGCACTCCTTGACGTTGACGACGTGAGCGGGACCGTGCACACGAGCGGCCTTGTCGAGCGACCAGCGGATGTTGGCACGGCGACCAGACGCGCGTTCATCGCTGTGAACGGCCGCGCTGTCCGCGATATGGGAATCGTCCGTGCAGCGGAGGCCGCTTACCGATCGACGATCGCGGCGGGATTGAGACCGTCACTTTTTCTTTCGGTATCGCTGCCTGCCAATGCGGTTGACGTAAACGTCCATCCAGCGAAAGCCGAGATCCGGTTTCTCGAGAAGTGGCCCGTCGAGCGGGCGATCGAAAATGCTGTGCGTCGCGCGCTCGGAACGTTCGACGCTTCAGTGGCGATGGGGGGGCGGTATTTTTTCCAGGCGCGAACCGAGGCAGCGGTGTTCGGTGCTGTCGCGGTGGACCAGGCCAGAGTGCTGTCCCCACAGCCAATGCCGGCGGGTGGTCTTTTTGGAGAGGGTAACCATGAGCCCCCCGCTGGCAGCGATCAGCACGTAGAACCAGCGGAAGTTGCAGAAATTCCCGAGCTGTTTCAGTTCAGGCGCACGTACATGGCGTTTGAACATTCGGACGGCCTGGTCCTCATCGACCAGCATTCGGCGCACGAGCGTGTTCTCTACGAGGAGTTCATGCACTTGCTAGAGACCGGCGCGGCACCGGCCCAGCGGCTCCTGCTCCCACTCACTCTTCACCTCGGCCCTGCCGAAGGCGATGCCTTCGAAGCAAACCGGGAGTATCTCGAAAGAATCGGTTTTGAGGTTGAAGGATTCGGAGGCAGCACACTCATCGTCAACACGGTGCCGATGCCGCATCGCCGATTTGATGCTGAGCAATGCCTGCGTGACACGCTCGACGCATTGACCGGTGACCGTATCGCCGGCACGGCCACCCGGCACGAACACCTGGCCGCAACTGTTGCGTGCAAGGGCGCGATCAAAGCAGGGGAAGCACTCACGACAGCCGAAATGCGCTCTCTGTTTGCGTCGCTTCGCGATACGAAGCTCCCGGCACACGATGTTCACGGTCGCTCGACGATTGTCCAGCTGACGTGGGACGAGCTGGATCGCCGGTTTGGCAGAAAGTAGAACGCGTGTGATCTGCGGCCCGACGGCCGCAGGCAAATCCGCGGTTGCCGCGAGTCTCGCAATGGAATACGGTGCGACAATCATCAGCGCGGACTCCCGCCAGATATATCGCCGTTTCGATATAGGAACTGCGAAACCCGACTGGAGCGAGCGAAAGGCGATCGAGCACGTTGGCATCGACGTCGCCGACCCAACTGAGCGCTTTTCAGCATCGCGGTGGGCAAGTATGGCGCTCGCTGCGGTGCTGGAGCTACGCAGGGGAGACGTGACTCCGATCGTTACTGGAGGGACCGGCTTTTACATTCGCTCGCTCTTCGATCCGCTGTTTGTCGCGCCCGACCTCGACGAGAGCCGTCGCAAGTCACTCGAGAATTTCCTCAATCCCCTGGCACTCAGTGAGCTGCGAAGGTGGTGCAGCGTGCTCGATCCGGCGCGCGCACACCTCGGGCGATATCAGCTCATCAGGGCCATCGAGATCGCCTTACTCTCGGGCCATCGCATCAGCGAACTCCACGCTCGGGGTTCCTCCAGATCTGCACTGACACCCGCGTATCTCCTTGTTGACCCCGGCGCGGGACTGGCGGCGCGGATCGAGCGCCGAGTCGATTCGATGATCGCCATGGGATGGCTGGACGAAGTCCGCGCGCTCGACACGCAGATTCCGGAGGATGCTCCTGCCTGGAATTCAAGTGGATACAGGGTCATGCGCTCAGTGGCGCGCGGCGAGCTGGATTTGTCAGTAGCGCGGCAGCGGATCATTATTGAAACGCGACAGTACGCAAAGCGGCAGCGTACTTGGTTCAGGCACCAGCTCGGCGATGCACCAGTTACCCGTCTCGATCCGGATGATCCGGATTGCCACGCGATATACCAACGGTGGTGGAAGGAGAATTCTTGAAGATCGGCATCACCTGTTATCCGACATATGGCGGCTCTGGCGCAGTGGCCACGGAGCTGGGAATCGCTCTGGCTGCACGCGGCCACGAGATCCATTTCATCACGTACCGTCAGCCCTTCAGGCTTCCCGCATTTCTGCCCAACGTCTTCTTTCACGAAGTCGATGTCGGCCGCTACCCGCTGTTCGAGTACCCGCCCTACGATCTCGCGCTGGCCGTGAGAATGCACGAAGTGGTGCAGTCTCATGGATTGGATCTGCTTCATTGCCACTACGCGATCCCGCACGCGACCAGCGCGTGGATTGCGCGAGAGATGCTGCGTCAACAGAAGCAGGACGTGAAAGTCATCACGACGCTTCACGGGACCGACATTACAATCGTGGGTCAGGATCCTTCGTTCAACCAGATAACGAAGTTTTCAATTGAGAAGTCCGATCGCCTGACCGCGGTGTCGGAATACCTGCGTCGGGAGACATACTCGGCATTCGGGTGCACTGCGTGTGACGTCAAGGTAATTCACAATTTCATTGACCCCGCGGTCTACAACCGGGATATGTATCCCGCGGTTAGAGAGCAGCTCGCGAACGCCGGGCCGGTGTTCATGCACATCTCGAATTTCCGCGCTGTAAAACGAGTGCGCGATGTAGTCGGCATTTTCGCCGCGGCCAACGCACGCATCCCGTCACGACTGGTGATGATTGGCGATGGGCCCGAGCGGTCTGAGGCCGAAGACGAAGTACGGCGGTTCGGTGTCGAAGACCGCGTAAACTTTCTCGGCAAGATCGACAGCGTCGCACCTTTGCTGGCCTCCGCTGACCTGTTCCTGCTTCCGTCAACGAGCGAGTCATTTGGGCTGAGCGCTCTCGAAGCTCTGGCGTCGGGTGTGCCGGTGATCGGGACGAACGCCGGCGGTATGCCGGAAGTAGTACGGAACGGAGAGACCGGGGTCTTGTGCGATGTCGGTGATGTCGCCGGAATGGCGGATGCGGCAGTGTCGATACTCTCCGATCGCGAAAAGTGGAGAGCGATGAGCGAGCTTGGGGCAGCCGATGCACGGGCGCGGTTCTCGCTTGAGGAAATCGTCACTCAGTACGAGCTGCTTTACACCACCTCTCTCGCAATGTGACGTGACGATCTTTCAGGCGATCATACTTGGCCTCATTCAGGGCCTGACTGAATTTCTCCCAATCAGCAGCTCCGCACACCTCTCACTGACCCCAATCATACTCGGCTGGGAACCTCCAGGCCTTGCGTTCGATGTCGCCTTGCACTCGGGGACACTGCTGGCGGTGTTGTGGTTCTTCCGGAAGGAATGGGTCGAGCTCGCGCGGGCTTCGTGGCAGATTCTTCAGACGAGGAAAGTCGAGACGGTCGAGCAGAAGCGGGTGGTGTTCATCATTCTCGCGACAATCCCCGGGGCAATTGGTGGGTTGCTCCTCGAGGATAAAGCTGAGACAGTGTTCCGGGCACCGGCGCTCACTGCGGTCGCGTTGATCGTCATGGGAATCGTGTTATGGGCGACAGACAGGTTTTCGTCACAGGACCGTCCTCTCGGAAAAATGCGCTGGGTGCATGCGCTGCTCATCGGTACTGCGCAGGTGGTAGCGTTGGTGCCGGGCGTTTCACGGTCAGGGTCGACGATAACGGCGGCAAGGGCACTTCGTTTCGACAGGCAGTCGGCGGCAGTCTTCAGTTTTCTCATGAGCATGCCGATCACTGCCGCAGCAATTCTCTTGAAGGGGCGCGAAGTGATCCTGCAGGGGGACCTGGGACTGCAGGTGCTGGTTGGAGTCATCTCTGCCGCGCTCAGCAGCTGGCTGGCGATCTCGGTACTCCTCCGCTATGTGAGCTCGCGGAGTTACGGTATCTTTGCCCTTTACCGGGTAGTGCTTGGAGTTTCAGTGCTGGCATTTCTCTTCATGCGTGGCTGAGCCATTCAGATTTGATGGTCTGACGGCGGATGAGATCGCCGGGCTGCTCGAGCTGCCGAGAGTCGAGCTCCACGAGAGAGTTGCATCTACGATCGACATCGCGCACAAACTGGGCAACGATGGAGCGCTGGCTGGCACGCTTGTCATTGCGGAATGTCAGTCTGCAGGCCGCGGCCGCAGTGGGTCGGTGTGGAACTCCCCAGCGAGAACCGGGCTATGGCTGACGTTTATCGAACGACCGGCCGATACGTCGGGGCTCGATGTGCTGTCACTGCGTGTGGGTCTGCGTGCAGCTCGGGCACTCGACAGGTTTGCAGCGGAACCGGTGAGACTCAAATGGCCGAACGATCTTTATGTCGAGGGCCGCAAGCTGGGCGGTATTCTCATCGAGGCGAGATGGCGTGAGAGCCGGGTCGAATGGATTGCCATCGGCATAGGGGTGAACGTGGTTCACCCGGACGACATGCCGGCAGCTGCGGCGCTCGATGGGGGGACAACGCGCGTGGAGGTGCTTGCCGAAATCGTACCGGGGATTCGTGAGGCGGCAGCGGCAACCGGTTACCTCACGCCGGTGGAGATGACGGAATGGAACGCCCGTGACATTGCGCGGGGCAGACGCTGTACTCAGCCGGCCCGCGGAGTAGTCGAGGGAATTACCCCCGCAGGCGAGCTGCGTGTTGCGCTCGCCGACTCGATCGCCAGATTCCGCTCCGGCTCGCTCGTCCTCGACCCAATTCAATGATTCTCACTTTCGATGTTGGAAATAC
>JANPKW010000092.1:0-6629 GCA_031426255.1 Gemmatimonadaceae bacterium
CGAAGGATGTGCGGCCGTATCACGTGAATGTGGGAATCCCGGCGAAGAGCGTTCGAGTGAAGCCGAATGCTCCGATGAGTGATGTGACGACGGTCAAGCCGCGCTAGCGGATTAGAAAACCCGGAGCACATCCTCGACAGGACCAGCGTCGCCCCCAGCCAGAAGGTGAGTGACGTGTGACAACGCTTCTCGCTCGCGCGGCCAGATGAAACGCGAACCAGCCTCGAGCGGGGACAGCCACTCAAATGACTGATGTTCGGGGCCGAGGTCGACCTCTGCGGGTTCGTCTACGAAAGCGGCGAATACGATGGCGAGCTGTACGGCACCGAACGAATGCAGATAGAATGGCTGCACGGTCACGTTATAGAGGCGGCTGATCTCGAGACCGGTTTCTTCGCGAACCTCGCGGACCGCCCCATCCTCGGGGCGCTCCCCTTCATCGAGGCGACCGTGCACGGTTTCCCATGAGCCCGGGCACCGTGTGTCCATCGCACGCCGGACCGCGAGGATCTTCCAGCCCTCAGGGAGTGGCCGTATGACGTAGACGTCAACGACTCCGGCGATAATGCTCGTCATCTGCGCGCCTGCGCTCTTCCCGCGACGTGAAACGTTTTCGGCATTCGTTGAATCAAACTCATCACCGATGGCCAGGGGAGAGTCCTCCCGCCTTTCCTGCTCCAGAACGCGGAGAAGCTCGTCGCCGCTGGTATACCCTGCCGCGAGCTTGGCGACACCGGATTCCCATAACGATCGACATCCCGAGCGACGCGCTGCTGCCTGGAGTGTGTCCGCTGCGGCGCCGGCAGCTATGGCGCGCTCCAGCTCGCCATCACTCAGCACGATCTCACTCACCGCAAAGCGTCCGCGATAGCCCGTCATCGCGCAGGCGTCGCACCCGACCGGCGTGTAGACCATGAGGTCGTCAGCAACGCTAGCCCTCAGCTGCGCCGGTACGCCGTCGTTCGCGACGATTCTGCATTCGTCGCACAGCCTGCGTATCAGCCGCTGCGCGACAACTCCCGTGAGCGCGGCAGCAAGCTTCGAGCTGTCGACACCGAGGTCGGTAAGCCTTGTAATCGATGCACATGCGTCGTTTGTGTGCAGCGTCGCGAAAACGAGGTGTCCGGTCAGCGATGCCTGAATCGCGATCGCCGCCGTTTCCCGGTCACGTATCTCGCCGATGAGAACCACATCGGGATCCTGCCGGAGAATCGAGCGCAATGCGGATGCAAAGCTGAGCCCTGCCTTTTCGTTGATCTGCACCTGAACGATGCCAGCGATCCGGTACTCAACCGGATCTTCGACTGTGATGATGTTGAGCCCTTTTTGCTGGATCTGGCGAAGGGCGGCATATAGCGTCGTCGTCTTCCCAGAACCCGTGGGTCCGGTCACAAGTATCAATCCTTCGCGGGACTCGAGCAGCCGCCGCATCCTCGGCTCATCGACAACATCGAGCCCGAGCGAATCGAAGGAATTGATCGCTGCGCGCGGATCGAGAATTCTGATGACGACTTTTTCGCCGTGCGCGGCAGGGAGCGTCGACACCCTGAGATCCACACGCGAGGGCCCAGCTCCGGCGGATGCATGACCACCTTGCGGGCGAAGCCGGTCGGCGATGTCCATGCCAGCCATGATCTTGATGCGGGACACCAGCGGAACCCCTACTGCTCGCGGGAGCAGCATCACATGGCGCAGAATCCCATCGACACGGTATCGTACGGCTATTCCATCTTCCTCGGGCTCGAGATGGATGTCGCTCGCGCGCTGCTCGATGCCCGATGCGACGACTCTGTCGACGAGGCGAACAACCGGCTCGCCCGAAATCGCTTCGAGCTGCCTCATGGTATTCGCTAGGGTCTTTCGCGCGCTGCCAGTCGCGTATGTGTCCCGGATCTTTTGCGCAATGGCGTCTGGTGCGGCGAGCCACATTCTCACTGAGCGGCCGCACGCGAAGGCAACGGCTCTCTCACAGTCGAGGTCCCATGGGTTCGATGTTGCCACGTCGATCAACCCCGGAGCGAGACTTAGCGGAAGGATGTTGTAACGCCGCGCTAATGCCTCGGGAATCAGAGCAGACGATTCGGGGGTGGCCTCGAGCGATAGGGCTACCGGAGTTCTCAGCTTCTCGGACACGGCCGCAAGCAAGTCTTCGCCTTTGACCACCCCCAGCTTCAGCGCCGCCGCCCAGATGCTGCTACCGGCCGCGGTCCACTCCGCCCGCGCAGCGGCCTCACGCGAAACCAGCTCCTCGATAATGGGCAGAATCCACTCGTCAGCACTTCTCGTCGACGGCATCCTGCATCATGCCGCGAGTGTCGTAAATCCTATCACCAGGGTGTTCAACGAAGCACCATTCTCTTCCATAGCGGTGGCCGCGCGCAACCACATCGGAGCTTCCTTCACGCAGTTCCAACCAAAGGTTGTTGCCGATTTAGCGGAATCAAGGCTTGCTTTTCTTGGGGTTAAGGTCGGTCCACTCAAGGGAGGCGTCATTGAGGTTGGCTATAGCTGTGAAGTATTTCCGCAGTTCCCAAAAACAAAAAGCCCACGACCCCTAAATCGGGGCAATTTTGCTTTGTTGGCACCGGCATCCCCTTCAATAACTCCTGGCACTTCAAAGCCTCCTTTCCCCGTGTACCTCAAGGAGTTGTCTAAAAACGACTTGCTTTGAACCTGGGGGGATGGCCGGTTCCCCTGCTGATCCCTACAGGATTCCCCAAAAATCCCGCGAGACGTCGACATAAAGCGACCAGCGTCCATCCCGCAGACCCCGAGCGACATCGAATCGAACCAGATCGAAAACCGACAACGCCCCGACGCCAAGCGATGGATGCCAGCCGCTACGCTCGGGTGCCAGAATCTCGAACCGTCGAGGGATTCGAGCTGACGTCGCTCTGTCCACCCACATCGCGTTGGCGAATGGAGCGAGAGTCACGCTCGCTGGAGTCTTTCCGTATCGGCCCAGCCGAAACGATACGAACGGGACCGGGAACTGAACCTCGACCCGCTGGCTCAAACCTGCACGAGCCGCGAATTGATGAAACTCGTAGCCAGGTCCCGTTGTCGGACCGCCCAGGAAAACGAGATTCTGCGGAGGGAGCGATTCGCCCCCGGAAACCGACGCAGCGAGCGTACGCGAGACAATGCGCGACTTTCCCACGGGCTTCTCGAAATTTCCGCGGAATGAAAAGCGCGACATGAAACGGGAGCCCGCATCCTCAGCACGAAATGAGATGAGTGATACGTCTGCGTGCAGCTGAGTCTCGAATCCGAATGGTCCAAGCCGAGTTGGACGATCGGCGGAAATTATTGCGCGTCGATCGCGCGTCGTCGCCGCGGCGATCACTTCAGCGTATTCGCCACGTGCCGGCACGGCATTCACCGCGAGTGCGCGTTGCTTTTCGGCAACACCTTCGAGCGAGACAGTCCACCCTGCCAGGGGCCTCGTCTGCGCGAGTACGGAGAAACCAACAGAGCCAAAGGGATCCGTGAAATCACTGCCGAATTCCTGCGCTGCGAGGCTGCTGATCGCCTGCGAGGTCTCGCGCACTTCACCGGCTTCACGATACTCGTCGAACGTTGCAACGCTCACACCTGCGCCGCTCGCGCGCCTGTACGACACGCCCACCCGCCCCTTGGCGTACTCGTCATCGACACCGTAGCGACCGCGGAGCGTGAGAGCAAAACCTTCCCCTAGCCTCCGGGTCAGACCTGCGCCAAGCGCAAACCCTTCTACCCTGTTTACTCTCAGAAAATCGGAGACACTGCGCACGGCAATCGACGTCCCCCTCGCGCGGGCCAGCGCCTGGCCACGAACGAGCGCTCGCGCTTCCTCCTGTACCTTTGCCACATCTGCATCGGTTACAGCGCGTACGTCTGACGGCAGCGAATCGAGTATCTGTCCGGTGAACGGTACCGGCAGAGGCGTTCCCTGCGGCGCGAGAGAAATCTCCGGCCCACGGAATATTCCCGCGGGCAAAGGCTTATTGACCTCATAACAGCAGATCTCCCAGCGACCTCTGATGATTCCACGCGCCGGATAGTCGAGCCATGTCCCCGTCCGCCTGATCTCGATCTCCTGCCGTCGCGGAAGCCAGAATGCGCCCTCGATCAGGCCGTTCTCCAGCACCACGCTGACATCCTCGAGCTCCTTGTCGCGAAGCGCAGCACGCGTAAAGCTGAAGGCCATCCGGACGACTTCCCCGCTTTCTCTGTCGATATAGACAGCCCCGATTGCGCGCGGCTCGCGATCATTCTTCGGCCGCACCCTGACCTCATACACATCAAGACTCCTGGGACCGAGCCGTATCTGCAGAGAATCCCTGATCGCATAGTCGTATTGAAGCAGGCCGTCAGACGACAGCGGGTGCGGGACATCGCGGACTTCGTCGCCGTCGCCAAGTCGGATGATGTTCGGGAAGTTGTTCTGAACTATTCCCAGGTGGTCGCGATGATAATTGATGTCTGTCGGAAGCAGCAGCGTATCCCTCCGACCAGCGATCAATTGCTTACTCAGGTTTGGAGCCTGCCAATACACTTCTAGCGAAAGCTCATCTGCCTTGACGATCTTTGGCGGCTCGGTGAAGCCTTCACCAACCTGAGCGAGGAACGTCAGATATCCGTGCGCCGCAGCCTTGTAACTTACCAGCAGCGTGTCGGCGATCTGTCGGGCCCGGCGCTCGGTCGCCTGCTCCACCAGCGAGCGCGAGCGTGCATCGTTCCAGGTCTGCGCACCAGCGCTCGCCGGAATCAACACGCCGCCGACAACTTGAGCGGCTAGAATCACCGCGATTGACCGTCGCATCATCAGGGAAAGTTACGTGAGAGATGTGTCGGAAGAAGCCAGCACAGCGTCGGGACGCCTTCGGTTCCGGGCCGCATGACAGACTGCACCTTCGCCCGCTTTGCCGAGCTTGCGGGGACTCCCGTGGCTACAACATCCGCAGGCGCACGGGTCGTGCCGGTCTGGCGGGAAATTCTCTTCGATTTCGACACCGCCGTCTCGGCGTTTGCAAAGATTCGACGCCCCCCGTTCGCATTCCTGCTGGAATCTGCCCCGGCGGGTAGCGACACCTGGGCCCGTTTCACGTTTCTAGGTACCGAGCCATCATCTGCGTGGAGGCTCCGTGACGGGGTCGTCGAGGACTGGGATGCCGGTCGCGGCTGGCACTCCATGCGATCACCTTCCGATCCACTCGCCGATCTGGATGCGCTGATTTCAGCGAGACATCCTGTCGAGGCGGCGGAGCTGGGGCCGTTCTGGAACGGAGCGGTGGGATTCTTTGGCTACGACATCGCGCGGCTCATCGAGAGCCTCCCGGATGGACCCCAAAAGACGTCGAGCATTCCCGACGCGTTGTTCATTTTTACTCGCTCCGTGATCGTCATCGACAACCTGATGTCGAAGGCGAGAATTGTCGTGAGCGTAACTGTGAATGACTCAACGGAAACCGCGCTGCGAGCGCAGTTCGACCACGCCGCGGTGGAGATCGACGACCTGGAGCGGCGGCTGCTCGCAGAATCCCCTCTACGGAGACTGACCTTCGACGCATCCAGTCCCCCTGCAACCGGCAAGTCGAGCATCAGCCGGGACGACTTCATCAAGGGCGTAGACAGGATAAAGGCGTACATCACGGCCGGCGACTGCTTCCAGGCCTTGCTCGCCCGGAGGATCGAGTTCGAGGCGAACTTTGATTCGTCGATTCTCTATCGCGCATTGAGATCGCTGAATCCGTCGCCCTACATGTATCATCTCGCCTTTGACGGAGTTGAGCTCGTGGGAAGTTCACCAGAGCTGCTCGTGCGTCTCGAGGGTCAGCGCGTATCGCTCCGCCCGATCGCGGGAACCCGACCGCGAGGTTCGACGCCAGAGCGCGACGCCGAGCTCGCGCGCGAGCTCCTTGCGGACCCAAAGGAGAGGGCTGAGCACATCATGCTCGTCGACCTTGGCCGAAACGATGTAGGCAGGGTGGCAAAGTATGGCACGGTCGAGGTGACCGAGATGATGAAGGTCGAGAAGTACTCGCACGTTTTTCACATCGTCAGCCAGGTAGAGGGTGATCTCGCGAGTGAGCAAAGTGCGATCGACGTGCTGCGGGCGACATTTCCAGCAGGCACGATGACCGGCGCGCCAAAAGTTCGCGCGATGGAGATCATCGACGAGCTCGAGCCCGTGTCGCGTGGAGCATACGCCGGTGCGATCGGTTACATCGCCAGTGGTGGTAAACGAATGGATCTCGCGATAACGATCAGGACGTGCGTGATCGCTGATGGCCTGGCGTCAGTGCAAGCCGGCGCGGGTATCGTCGCGGATTCGAATCCTGAAAGCGAATGGGACGAGACGGAGAACAAGGCGCGCGCACTGCTCACCGCGATCGGCCAGGCAAGAACCGCGAAATGACGATCTCATTGTCGATGCCGGGTTATGCAAAAATCAATACGGCCAACACGCGCGGACTCGTGATCGAAACCTGTCTGCGCGCTGTCGAATCGATTTTGACCAGTGAGACGCTCTACGAGTACGCAGGGAGGCAACCCGGTGTGCGGCAGTTTCAGGGACGCGTGCCTGCGTACGCCACGAACCTTGGCGACGGGTGTGGAGACGTAGTAGTTCGCCACGCAATGCGTGG
>JANPKW010000093.1:0-10118 GCA_031426255.1 Gemmatimonadaceae bacterium
GAGGAATCCGATCTTCGTCCCCTCGTGCGCCCACGCCTCACCCTGAAAATCCTGGTCTACACCGGCCATGATCTTCAAGAGCGTCGACTTCCCCGCGCCGTTGCCGCCGAGCACGCCGATCTTCGCGCCGGGATAAAAGGAAAGCCAGATACCACGCAGAATTTCCCGCGAAGGCGGGACAACTTTGCGCAGGTCCTTCATTACATAGATGAATTGCGGTGCCACGGTAATGCCTCGAAAGTGGAATTTTCTGTGTCGCTACCTGTGTAACTTTTCCGTCGGGACGCGTGTTTCTGCGGAACCTCATGAAACGTCCTCCTCCAAATGTACTGTGGAAAGCCACGCGCCCAACTGGGCTACCGCGCGGCTCTTATGATCGGGTGACAAATGGCCGTAGGTCTGGACGACCTGGTCGACCGAGGAGTGTCCAAGAAGCTTCGAAACCGCGAGCAGATCGATGCCCTTCATGATCAGCCAGCTCGCGAAAGTGTGACGCAGCGTATGGAAGGTGACCCCCATCGGATGCGTGCGGCCGGAGATGAGCCCGGCATCGTCAACTACCCGTGTGAAGCGCTGCCACATCGTGTGATTGGCGATAGGCCTGATCCCATCCGGCGACGTCGAGCTCGGGATGACGTAGGTCTCCGATGCGTAGCGCTCGAGGTGATGGATGAGCACGGGTCTCAGCTCCGCGGCGATCGGGATCTCACGCCGTTTCTTCGTCTTCGGTTTCCAGCCCTGACGTTCCTGAACGATGATCAGCCCCACGTCGAGATCGATGTCCTGCGGCGGTGGCCTAAGATTCAGAACCTCTCCCAAACGAAGCCCGCACATGAGTCCCGCGAGAACAGGAAAACGCATGCTGTCCGGAGTCGCTGCCAGGAGCCGCGACGCCTCGTCTTCACTGAGGAAGCGCGTCCGAGTCTGCTCCCTCTTCGTGATGTAGTCGCGGTCGACTGGGTTATGGAGCAGCCGCATGCCGCGCCTCTCCTCAGTGGCCTTCTTCTCTTCCTGTCGGATTAGCCAGTTGTAGAGAGCTGCGAACCGCTGAAGGGATAGTGAGATCGACCAGGCTGAAAGCGGATTCCCCGAGAGGGTATCCGTTCGAGCCTGCATGAACGCCATGTATTCACGGACCCGATCGGTTGTTATCCGATCGACGCGCTCGTTGTCACCGAAGAATTCCAAGATCCCCTTCAGGTAATGAGTGGCCTGAACGTGGGTCTCCTTCGAGCGCTTGGGATGCGCGGCGACGAATTCGAGGTAGGCTTCAACTGCCTCAGCCAGAATCGGCCAGCGGTTCCCCGGGCGGAGCTCCGAGAACGGGCGCTTGTCTCGGACACATCGCTCGATCGCCTCGATGTTAATCCGACGCTTCCGGAGGTCATCCACCAGGGCGACGTCACCCTCACGCACGAATTGCTCGAGCGCGGAATGCCGGCGCATGCCGATATCGCCTTTCTTCGTCTTGAGGGCGAGATGGAGCCGGCCGATCACCCGGTCCCGGATGTCGGCTTCGTAGAACCCCTTGGCGTTTTTCACCAAGGTCATTGATCTTCCTCGCTGGCCCGCCGATCAGGGTTACGCCCTTCATATAGTAGTACGGCGTCCGGATGGTACCTTCGGCGCTTCAGTTTGAGCCCCTGCCCGAACTCCGTGTAGGGCAGTTCCTCGAAGGGAATGTCCTTCACAGTCGTGACCGAGATGCTCCACCGTTTCGCCAGCAGTTGAGGCGTTAGGAATCGGGTCTCGAGGTCGATCTCCGACTGGTGCGCGCGTGCGCGCTCGCGGTATGGCTGGAGGCTCGTTGCCATCAGCGGTTCTCCGAAAACAGGTTGGAGCTGGGCCGCACTTCTCCGCGGCCCGCATCTTCGACTAGGCGTCGTGACTTCAGTCGCTGGATGTAGGCATCCCGGGTCGATCGCTTGAAACCAGTCTCTTCAGTTAGGAAGTCGCGGCCGCAGGCAGTCGGATGCTCGCGGATGAGTACCTCAAGGATCTTCGCTTCACCCTGCGGCAGGCGACCGAGCCAGTATGCCTGAAGTTCTTCGCCGACTGGAAGCGGTTCGTAGTCCGAACCAAGAGCATCTACTCCGGTATCAGTCGGTAGCACCGTGCTACCAGAGATCTCGACATACCCGGCGCCCACGAGGCGCTGGATGTACGCATCCCTCGTCGATCGCTTATATCCAGTGAGCACTGTGAGCTGATCGCGCGCAGCTCCGTCAGGGTTCTGCGCGACGGCTATCATGACAGCCTTCTCACCCTTGCCGAGTGAGAATGAAGAGGATGACTGACGGGGCTCGGGCGCAGCTCGCCGTGCTATCCCCCCGCCAGTCGATGCTACGCGTTGATCGCCCGTTCCCATATGTCTCCGAGCCGCTGCGCTGGCCACGGGCTGCGTTGCATTCGATGTAGATGTTTCTGCTTCAATGAATGAGACGTCGAGCTTTGCGATCGCTGGGTCGAGAAAACTCACGAGCTCGTGAGCAGCTGCGTTTGCTCTCGCGAGCATGCGACGCACGCTGGTTGCATCGCCGCGGGTCCGGGCTTGGGTCGATGAGACCGCAGCTTTCACAGCGCGATCGATTGCTACCTGGTCAACCACCTTCTTCTCGACGATGCGTTCAGCACCGGATTTCTGTGCCTGGGTGAGCTGACGGCGAAGTGAGACGACTTCCTTCTGGAGTTCCTCCATCGTCCGCTCTTCGTCGGCAGCCTTCTTCGGCAGTTCAGCGAGTTCGGCGAGAACTTTCTTCACAGCTTCCGGCGCCGGCGGAGCTGCACCGCGCGCAGTGCCACGCTTAGGCGGCTGAGTCGCTACTTCGCCCGTGTGAACGAAAACGGGTTCAGGCGCGATCGCCGGTCCGTATGCCCAGAACGTCCCCGGCTCGAGCGCGCGCAGTGCCTTCGCTGAATCCTTCGTCAGTGCAAGCTCATCTGCTGCGCGGCGAAGATCCTCTTCAGACGTCCGGCCAATCAGCTTATTGAGACATTCAGACGATACGTCTTTGCTGAGCTTCGCCAGGCGCTGCGTTGCCAGCACTCCGCAGAACCCGCGCTTCCTTCCTGTCGATAGCAGCATCGAGATCGCTTCGAGCGCGGCAGTTGAGCCCTTACCACTCTCGGGCGCGAACAGATGTGCCTCATCGATGATGATGAGGCAGTCCTTCCAGAGCTGACGGGGGAGATGATTCAGCGCATCGATAAATGCGCGGACGAACTCCCGCTGCTGCTGGAGCGACATCTCCGACAGGTCCACAACCGCGGACATGCCGAGCTCAAGGAGTTTGCGCGCGATCTGCTTCGCGAATCTGACGTCGGCAGCGATGTCCCCATCACGACCGACGAGGATATATGGATACTTTTCGCGGAGAGTCGCAAACTCTCCCTCGCGATCGATGATGATCTGCTGGACTTGGTGAACGGTCTGTTCGCAGAAGTATCGAATAGCGTGGGACTTCCCGCCCCCGCTGTTGGTCTGAACCAACAGGCGCGATTCGATCAGACGATCAAGATCGATGCGAACGCCTGATCCCTTGAACCCAATTAGGGTTGGTGCGCTCATGCGTGAACCCGATCGCACGGACCGCTGCAGACAACGGCAATGAAGACCAACCCGATGACCGTGTACATCACTCGGCCGCCTGATCCTTGCGCTGCATCGGCATGAGGAGTCCGCGGACTTCATCGACGCCGCGCGCAGTGAAAGCGATGTGTCGTGACTCTCCATAGAATTCGAGGTCAACAGCTGAGACAGACTTGAGCTTGCCGACGAGCCCGAAGATGTTCTTCGCGACTGTCATCCCATCCACGCGCTCCGCTGCATCGATGCCCAGGCGCACGCGCCGCCAGTCCGGATACTCTCCCTCGAACAGCCGGAGATCGATCCGCTGGCCAAACGCTCGGATTGTCAGGCGCTCAGACTGAAACTCAGTTCCGAGTGAGAGCTCAGCCTCCTCATCCTGCGGCGTGATCGTGAAGGTGACCTCTCCGAACTCGTGCGCATCGTCAGAAGCAACCCGCGCGAGGGCCTTCATGAAGCCGACGCCGAATCTGTCGGGATCCATCACGGTAATCGTGCGGTCGGGCACCTCTGCCAGGATCGGCCACGCCTTACCTTCTTCGCTCGGAATCCATGTTCGGAACAGCGCCGTTCCGTTTGTGGCAACGAACTGAATGCCGTCCCTGAACCACTCCAGGCAGAGCGTTCGATAGAGTGCCGGCTTCGCATCGTCGTCCGACGTTGCGAGGAAGGCATTCAGCCAGGCGACCGTCACCGCGCGGGCTTTCACCGTCATCTGCAGCTGCATGTCTTCTGCGATCATGAGTCGAACCTGTCGTTGAGGATTGAGATCGGCTTGCCGTCGGCGAGCCATTTGTCTGCGTCTTTGAGCACGATGCCATACACGTCATCGGCTGGTACGGCGTGGCGGTACATCTGACCATCGCGCTGCGTTCCGGCGATGGTCGCTGTTAGGAGTTTTTCCCAGACCGATTGCACCGAAATACCCGGGATGAAGTGACGCAGCGCAGCTTGGAAAATCAGATAGCCTTTGAGATGTAGGGGCCACTCCTGATGCCGCGGCGTGACACGAACGCGGCCGCAGCGATCGCACGCACGCGGGCCCGTCGAAGGGATTATCCCCGGGCACGCGGGACACCTCTCGACGAACCGACGCACGGCTGTCTCCGCTGTGGCTCCGCTCACCTCAACCGCCTCCACCAAAACGGCCAGACGACTTCGAGCGCTACGCGCGCAGCGAGTATCTCATCGTCCGTATAGTTCAGAAGGTTGTCTCGATGCGCGTTGAACGGCGCTGCATACCGATCACGCGGCGGCACGAGTCCGATGAATCCACTCTTTACCGCATCGCGATTCGCGAGGTAGTAGCCGTCGTCAAATGCACCGGCGAACCTGCGCAGTTCCAGCAAGCGTGCCTGAGTGTGAGACTCGCTGACGCGCAGCCAACGACCTTCTCCTGGCACGTGAACGGGCGCGATCGAACGGTCCACTCCTACAGGCCCACCGCGGCTGCGCGCGCTTCGTTTTCCGCGACCGCGCTATTGATCTTCTCTTCGCTTGGGATATCTGAAGGGAATTCTCCGATAGCGGGCTTTTCGCTTTCAACCGCAGCGGGTGGATTCGCATCGCGATCGATCAGTATCATCGTGATAGCATCGACCATCAGCTGCTTCGCCGGATCGTCGCCTTCCTTCTCCAGTTTCTTCGCGCACCAGGTGCGGATGCTCTTCAAGTGGCCGCTCGACATTCCGTCGAGCGCCTTGCCGGCTTGGCCACCCCAAGCAACTCCAGGCTCGCCCAGGAGAACGGTCGCCTTTGCCTGCTCGAGCGTGAGCTCTATCTCGGGCTGTTCGGGAGCGGCAGGAGTCGGGTCCGTGGGAACGGCATGCGAGCCATCAGGAGTTGAAGCATCCACGGGTTTTTGAATCTCGTATTCAGCCTCCGGCACATCGTCGATGACGTCGCCTTCGAGCTCACGGATGTCGCCGTCGAACTGAAGTGCTGCCGCGAACTGCGGGCTCTTCGGCAGCAGCGGTGAGAGCTTCCTGATCGCGGTCTTACGACCATACCATGGAATGGCCTCAAGCTTCTGTGTCTTCCACTGCTTCGAATACCGCTGACGCAGCGTCTCGATTTCCTCACGAGACACACGTGCGGGCAGATGGCGGCGGAATTGTCCATCGGTACGCAGTTGTTCCGAAACAAACGAAAAGGTTGGTTCGAGCACATCTTCGATACCATAGTTGACTGGTTCCACATTGGCCCGTTCGGTGGCCCACCCACCCTATCGGCGCCGGACTGGGCCAACCAAAAGCTCGGCGCGTATGCGAAAGCGTCAGAGCTCGGTCACTCTGGGCTCACATTGGCGATCGCACGTACTCTGTATCAGGGCGCGGGAGGTTGCGGCGCAATCAATTTTCCCTATGGATCAGCAGGTGGGGGCGCATTCAGTGGCATGGCAACTGGACCATGTAGCACCAGCTTGCACGAGTCGATGATGAACGGTGAACTGGTCAGCGCTTACATAACTCGGTGCTTGCTCGCGCCAGCTCAGAATTAGAATATGATGGCCGGCACTTACTCGCTTTGGGTGAGTGCCGGCTGCCTCTCCTTGGAGGATCCCCACGTGATCATGTTTGCCAGACGCACGAGAATCTCAAAGCCGATTGGCGAGTGGTACCGCGCTAGGCGACTAACAACCACATCTCTGCTCAGCGTTTACTTCTGGATAGGCGGAGTTCTATACCTCTTTGCCGTCGCTGCCGGGACCTATCGATACTCTAGATATCCTACAGCAACATTTTGGGGTGGGGCTCCAGCGGTCATGATAGGCCTGGCGGTTTCATTTTCCTTCCTGATTGGCGCTCGCCTGTTGTGGCGGCGGAATCGAAGGGGCCTGTATTGGATAAGTGCTCCGCTGATTGGAATCGCACTTCAGTGGTTCGGTAACGTCACACCGAGCCTAAGTGACTTGTTGTTCTACTTGAGTGCCGTGATTGCCATACCTCTCTCTTGGCGTGAATTGAGTCTGACAACGCCCGCTTCGGAGCAAACAACCCAGTCGAATCAAGCAGCCTCAACGGCGGGATCATCATAGTTCAGCCCCAAGTAGCTCACCATTCTGTCCCAGTCCATTCGCTTGCGTTTCATTGTGAGCATCTCATTTGAGGTGACCTCAACGAGGATGTAGCACGGGCAATCGTCATATCGCAGCCCGCCCCCCAGCAGCAACACCAGGGCGCCGCAATCACTCTTGCCATCAGCACCGGAGTGATGACAACGAAGTCCGCCCTCATTCCAGACCAGCGGGTCTGTGAAGCGGTGATTCGCAGGGCATTTGAACGGAGGGAAATGTCCCTCCGCATCTGCCTTAAGAATCTTCCACCATCGGTTGCCGGGCCTATGAGGAACGCTGCTCGCTCGAGAGCGTTCATTGCTTGCTGACGTTATACCTTCGCCTCCGATGCGATTCCACGAATGCAGTTCTTACACGTCACGCGACGTTTATCCCGGGTGTCGTTCGTCGTTTTCTTCGACCTGAGTCCGCATTTCACGCGACGGCCGCCGCGAGTGAAATGAACCGCTCCCTTCCGTGTTGTCGTTGCCATGATATACCCCTGATGGTGAGATGGTGATTTCCCATTTCCCCACCTCAAACGAGGTGGAGAAACAGAAACCGGTTCATTCCGGCGCTTCGGTGAAGTCGACGTAGAATTTCTTCCCCGGCTCGATCTTTCCGGCGAGCGCAGGGTTGTTGACGTTGAGCTCGACACTTCCGCTCGGCGTATAGCGCGCATAGGTGTTGTCTTCGCTCGCACCCTCGGCGCCAAACGGACCCTTCCCTGTCACGGCCGACATCTTCACGGTCTCCGCACCGCCGTGGTGCTTTGTGACTGACTGCACCTGCATCTTCGCGCGCATCATGTTGTGTTCTCCTGGGAGTGATTTGAGGAGCTTCTCCGCGAGCCCCTCGTAGCGGCACGGTCTTGCTCCGTGCGATGGCTCGCCGCATTTCTGGCACGGTGAACCGTAGATAGTCATGTCGCTGTTCATCGTGCGAGCAGTTCGATAGCGGTCATGGATGCGAGACCTGAGATGACCCCAACGACGACGGTTCCAATCCACGTGAGTACTACGAACTGCCAGTCAGGGAGATCTCTCATCCCTTCTTGCGGTGGAGAATGCGGTACACGAGGCTCGCCCCGATGTAATCGGCCACCGGGTACAGCGCGCGATAGATCAGGTTCGTCACCCAAGCGAGCAGGAATGCGAGGAATACGATCCATCCGCTGACCGCCGGCGAGCGAAAGAGCCAGGCCGCGATGAACATCAGCAGCACGGCATCACCAAACGTGATCGGCTGTGCTTCAGGCTCGCGCTTCACGCGAACCGTCATGTCGGATAGGCTAGCCATGGCTCTTTTCCTTCGTTGTTTGTTTTTGGACGAGGGTCTCGGACACTGCTGCCGCGAGGTCGATGTTCGGAAACGCTGCCTTGATCGCCAGCCATCGAAGTCGCTGGCAATTGTCCCGGTGCCCGGTACGGTCTGCCGCAGTCGGATAGTGAGGGATGCATCAGGCTCGCACCTCGGGCTGCTCGAGCATCCAAGCTTGGCGCTCAGCCGATCTTCCACTCCCGACGATGCTTTCGTTCCCAGCGCGCGATCGCGGCGTCGATTGCGTCTTCTGGAGTGTCGCCGGTAGCGACTGACGTGAACCGCGGAGCGAGGCCGGAATTCTCAGCGGTCGTGTAGTGCATGACTGAGACGCCCGCCTTACTCCGGTTGAGGACCAGAGAGTTATCAGCCAGGAAGCGCCACCTCTCAGCATCCGTCCGCATACCCGAAGATAGTCCGAAACAGGGGCAAAACGGGAGGTGTTTCGATGCCAACGGCACGTCCGGCGCTCCCATGCGAGGAAGACCCGCGCGGCGATCATGACTACCGCACCGAGCGGCCAAAGAAGCCTGTTCACGGTTCGCTCGCTCGGGCAATGTCACCTATCAGCTCAGGCGTGCTTCGCAGTGATCGCTGGCGCATTGAGCCGATCGCAGTTCGCGCAGCTGCGATTTGGAGCTCAGCCTCACTCTCGGCGAAAGTCGCCTTGTACGCCTCGACGAAGTCGCGTCGGATGAACGGGAGTTCGCGCGCCTCGTATTCACGGAGCCGGTCGTTCCCCCCGATGGCATCGAATCCGACGAGGACTGCCTTGCCCATTCTGTGAACAACTTCGCGACGCCAGCATTTTGGACGACCCTGTACGAGGATCTCGCCAGCATCGAGCAGCCTCTCGAACGCAATGCCGGCGTTGACAGCGTGATTCGCCGGCGGCCGCACGAAGTCGATGAGCTGCTGAGGCGACGGCCAGAATTGCGAATGTCGGAATGCGAGCTTCACGGCGATCTGGAACTCTTCGTCGTTCAGCTCCTCGGAGAGGATCGTGTGATACCCCTTCTGCGCGGGCCCGGCGATCTCAGTTCGAAACCGTTCAGCAAGCACACCCATGCCGACGGCAAATATTTTTCTGTCAATCATGCTCATCTCCGAGAGCGGCAGCTGAGGCAGCGAGGCTCCGCTCCATTGGGCTTTGCCTCGAGCGCGATGTCGATTGGCGTGCGGCAGGACGGGACGTGCCGCTGGCATTCAGGTGAGCTCGATGACGTTCCCACTCTGTGATCAATCCGTCTGCTAGGTAGGAGAGCGAGTTGATCTGCCGATTACGCCCAGCCGGTTTGTATTTCGTCGCGGCCGTGTAGACGAATGACGACGCGAATTCGGGATCGACTTCGGCGCCGAAGATTGCCTCCGCCGCGGCGAGGGAGTGGCCGTGATGGTGGGGGACAGGGTTGTAGCGCTTCCCGATCGCAGGGTTGTCGAGCATTCCCTGGTTGAGTCGGGTGATTAGCAGACGCGACAGCTCGGTAGGTGTCGTCGCCCGCGCAACATCAGCTATCTCGGTTCCCGGTTCAGGGTTCTCGGTTCTTGGTTCTTGGTTATAGTGGTCCGACCCCCCCTCTAGACCCCCAGCAGACCCCTTCTCGGCCCCTTCTATAGTATGCGGAAGCGGGCAGCTGATCTCGAACCACGCGGCATAGTAGGCGCGAAAGTCCTTGACGATTTGCTTATCACCGAGCGGCTTCAGCTGCTTCTCAATGAACTGCCGGTGATGGTACGAATGGGGACTGAGGCCCCGCTCGTTTCGGAGAGCGTTCACGACCCAGACGATGTTGCGATCGCGAACAATCCAGCCAAGCGCACGGTCGGGCTTAGGCTGTGAAAGGAAGGTGAGTGACTCTTCAAGCTTCTCGACTGTACAGCCGATTCGTTCGGAGAGCATGAGGCGATGGATGACGCCAATGCCGGCGGCGCCAAGGGACATCTTCAACGCGAACAGCACCTTGAAGACATCGCCAGGCATTTCCTGAAAATCAGGATCGTCGACGATGTTGACATACCACACGCGGTATTCGCCGCGATCGCTCAAGGATGTACCTCGGGCCGCACCCATACGGTGTGGCGATGCTTGTGATGCCGCGGCACAGGAGAGCGTCGCGTGATTTCCGTAGTGGTCAGACCGGCGGTTTTCGGCACCCG
>JANPKW010000094.1:0-195085 GCA_031426255.1 Gemmatimonadaceae bacterium
ACTGGATGGCAAACTCAGGACTCAAAACTAAAACTGGCAACTTACAGCTCAACTGCCAACCAGCTCTTGGCAGACCAGGTCCGAGTTGCGAGACGAAGTGTTGATGCTGAGTTTGCAAACCAGTTTCAAGTTTGCCTGCGAGGCATCAGACCTGAGCAGGCGCAGCGGCGCAGAACTTGTTGAACGCACCAACCAGATCGTCGGCAATTTCGTGCGAAGTCCGCCCCTCGATCTGGTGACGCTCGAGCATGAACACCAGCTTGCCGTCTTTCAGCAGGCCGATCTGCGGGGATGACGGCGGATAGCCTGTGAAATAACTCCGCGCGCGCTGAACTGCCGGCACTTCCATCCCCGCGAAAACTGTCGTGAGAGAGTCAGGCGTCACCGTGTTCTGGAGTGCCTTCGCAACTGCGGGACGGGCATTTCGCGCGGCGCAACCGCAGATCGAGTTCACGACGACGAGCGTCGTGCCCTTCGTGTCTCTGAGTTTTGCATCGACCTGTTCGGGTGTCAGCAATTCTTCAACGCCCAGGCGGGTAAGCTCTTCACGCATTGGCGCAACCATTCTTGGATCGTACATAGTGCTCCCTTCGATTTGTTGGCGGCTCGTCTCTGTGGCGAGCCTCTTTCAAAGATAACCGAAGCGTCGTCCTCGACGTTACTTGCGCCGGCGTTCCACGAAATCCTCTCCGGGAATTCCAGCGCGAACAGTTCCGTCGCTCCAGGCGGCATGCCCTTTCCTGAGCAGCATGAACCGCACCCACTTTACAACGCCTGCAAGCAGGAGCGCGAACAGCGAGATCGTCAGGAGGCGCCAGCCCATCGTCCGGACGAACATCGTCGGCCAGTCATGAAAGCCCGCGGCGCCGGTGCCCAGTGGCTCCCGGCTCAATGCGATCAGGACGACGCTGGTGAGCATCTCAGCCGCCGCTTCCGCGACTGCAAATCCCGGTGCACGCCAGAGCCAGTCCCGAAGGGGAAAGCGACTGACATGAATGGCCACCATGAGGAGCAGAAACACCGCCCCGACCGTGAACGTTACCGCGAGGTAGGTACCAGTCGGGCTGTCGGCGCGGCTCAATACAACCGCTCGATAGAGTCGCGCGACGATGCCCGTGACGAGCGCCATGTCGATGAGTGACCGGGCAAGCTTGGCAAACGCCGCCGGCTCCCTGACCCTGAGTCCGCTGGCAAGACGCTGTCTCAGCCGCTCGCTGTTCTGACTCGCGATGAAATCGCGCATAGCGGGGAATTTACGCTCTGTGGCGCTGTCCGCGCCGAAACCGCCGTCGAGTTACCCCGGCCGGCCGTCAGCCGTCATGACTATTGTCATGCACAATCGACTCTGGCTTGCGGCCGTTCTAGCAACAACTCCCATCCTCGCTTTGAGCCCGGTGGCCTTCCCGGCGAACAACGAGCCGGGCTGTATTCGCGCAACTGCCGGCGCGCGCAAGGCTCAGCGCAGCTTCATGTCCCTGATGCGCCGTCGTGACGATGAGACAGAACGTCGCCTGAGGGTTTTTGCGGTCCCGCACGTGAGACCGCGCGAAGTGAAGCAGGTGAGCGACGATGATATCTGCGCCTTGGCCGCCAACGCTTACGCCGACGCCGTTCGCATGGAATCACCCGGCAAGGTGAACGTACTTCACATCGGCGGTCGTTTCGTCGTGACCGACGCCGACAACCGCCGCTCAGTAACCTTCGACTCTTCTTTTACGCGCGTTCTGGCTGCAGTCGAAGACTAGATGGGTTCTACCTAATCTGATGCCCGATCCGGCCCCACCGGATATCGGTGATGAACGGCATTGGCTTGTCACTGTCGTCAGCATTGTACGCGTAATACACGAACATTGGTTGCCCGCGAATGTTCTCACGAGGAACGAAGCTCCAGTACCGGCTGTCCTTTGAGTTGTACCGGCTGTCGCCCATCATGAAATAGTGCCGTTGGGGCACGACGAATGGACCCCAGTTGTCGTGCGATGGTTGTGCTGGAGCAGGTCCAAAACGGGATGACTGCAGCGCGACACGCTTCTGCCAGTCAAAGAGTGGGTCAACAGAATCGAATACCTGATCCGCCGGTGGAGGCGGGAATGGCTGCGGCTGCGGCACTCCATTCACGTAGAGCATTGCGCGCCGCATGAAGAGAGTATCGCCAGGCATCCCCACGAGCCGCTTCACGAGCGTGGGATTGGGATCCCATGGCTGGTCGATCTGCGGTGGCGACTTGAATACCACTATATCGTTTCGCGCCGGATTCCGGTAACCGGGGAGGTTGCTGTTCGTGAACGGGACATGGGGCCCGTAGACCAGTTTGTTGACGAAGAGCCAGTCACCGATGAGAAGCGACGGGATCATGCTCCCCGAGGGGATCCTGTACGCCTCGATGATGAACGTTCTGAGAAATATGAAAAAAAGAAGGGCGCTCAGCAGCCCTTTTGAATTCTCCCAGAACCGGCGCAGCCTTGAACGCTGCGCAAAGGGGCGCGCCTCTTGAGCGCGCCCCTTCTTAGACGCGACTGCCAATGTGCTTGTCTACTTGAGGTGCTTGTTGACCAGGCGGGTCATCTCGAACATCGAGACCTGCTTGCTCCCGTTGAACACGGGACGAAGTGCATCGTCAGCATTGATCATGCGACGGTTCTTGGAATCCTGAAGTCCCTTCCGCTTGATGTATGCCCAGAGCTTCTTGGTGACTTCGGTGCGCGGAAGCGGAGCGGTTCCCACGACAGCGCCAAGCTGTGCACTTGGCGTCATCGGCTTCATGAACGCCGCGCTGGGCGTGCGCTTCGTTGCCGACTTCTTCTTGCCGGAACTCTTCTTGGCGGAAGTCTTCTTCGCACTCGACTTCTTAGCTGTCTTCGAGGACGACTTCTTCGCCGAGCTCTTCTTCTTCGCAGTTGCCATCGCTTCTCCTGGTGGTTTGAATCGGGCGGCCGATTACGCGGACGCAGTGCGCGTCACGCGAGGCAAAGTATAGCCGCAAATGCCAATTGCAAGAGGGAAAACTATCGATTTTACGAGAGAAGAAGCTCCATCATCCGCACATCGTATGGATCAGGACTCGCATCATCATCGGCTATCTCATAGTTCTTCTGCGGTGTTTCCAGTACTAGCGGCACTCCTTTCGAGCGACGATCAGCAAGCAGCCACTTGAATGGATCCACTCCAATCAGTCCGTCGCCTATCAGCACATGCCTGTCCTTGTTGGATCCTAGAGCGTCAGCGCTGTCATTGAGGTGGAAGAACGAAGGGGCCTCACCCGTCTTCTCCTCGAAGTCATCGAGAATCGCCGTGAACAACTTTTGCGATTCCGCGATGTCGTAGCCCGAGCAGTAAAGATGACAGGTATCGAGCCCATACCCGGTGCGCGCCCGAAGAGACTTGGGTACATGGGACAGGATCTCGGCAATTTCGTCCGCCGTCTTTCCCATCGTCCGCCCCGCTCCCGCAGTGTTCTCCACAAGCAGGCGTGTCTCCGAATCCACTGCCTCGAGCGCGTGAGTAATCGCCTTCGCAATCCGCTTTGCCGACTCCGATCTTTCACTCGTGCCCGCGGATCCGGAATGAAAACAGACGCAACCGGCCCCCAGCGCGCTCGATCGCTCCAGCTCTTTCTTCAACCCCCCTGCAGCACGCTCCCACTTGTCGTCATCGGGCGTCGCCACACTGAGGACGTAGGCAGCATGAACGACCACGTTAGCAGGTTTGATCTTCGTCTCGGCCAGCGCCGCTTTGAATCGCTCGACACGCTCCGGCTTAATCGAAATCTTGTCGCCGTAATACTTGGGAATCGCAGTGAACAGCTGCATCGCGGTCATGCCTGCATTACCGGCGCGCGCAACCGCCATGTGTATGCCACCGTTATTTATCGTGTGCGCACCCAGATATCTCGCCATACCCCTTCCTATCTGATTTTCACACCTACCGACAGCGTGATCATCGTCGCGGTCGATTCTGCCTGCGTGATTGGAAAGACCGTGCCGAACCTGTGATAGCGCACCTCGGCAAACGCTGGGATTCTCCCGAGAGGGACATTTGCGCCAAAGCCGAAATTCACGCCGACCTTGGTTTCTTCCCCCTCCGTTTCAAAGCCGTCGCAGGCACCGGTGCACGATCCCTCGAACTTGTAGCGATAAAGGGCCGGTCCGCCGTTGATGTACGGCGAGATGGAGTTGTCACCCGGGTACTGCGCCGAATCCGGACCAAGGTTCAGCTCGGCCAGCAACGACGCCAATGCCACATTGCTTTTTGAGTCGACTTCAGCGTTTCCGAAATCGATGTTCTTCGATCCCAGCTGGGTGAACATCCCGTCGACCCGCAGGTCGATCGTGCGGGTGACGCGAACCTTGAGAAGTGCGCCAGCGTTCCAGCCGATGTCGGTTTCCTGCTTGAAGTCACCATTCGGGAGAGTTCCCCCCGCGAAAATTCCGAGCTGCGGCTTACGGATCTGCGCCCCAGCGGGCTCACCCACCGTGAGAAAAGCCAGGACGAACATGATCAGCAGCAATGGTGCTTTCCTCATTGGAATGCTCTCTCTCGAATTTGAGTGGGCCTGCGACTGCGGAAGTTATCGGGTGTGAATCAAGCCACTGCGATAAGTGGTGCGGGTCGCGCTGATTGCCGGGTTTGCAGAATATTCGCTCCACCACAGCCTGATGGAATCGCCGGCCAGTCTCACGACCGGTTGACGTGCCCGGCCATTTCCGCTGGAAGCAGTCATGCGCCGCTCAAAGATGTGTCCCATCGTGCCAGAGAGCGATATACCAACCATTGGCTGATTGGAGTTCGGGTCCTCGAACGCAACTACGACTCTGTCTCCCACAGCATCGATGCTTACCCTTGACTGATTGTTGCCGAACACAATCGGAACTGGCGCGTGAAATGTGGCCGCGCTGTCCATTGAATGCGCGAAGAATACTCCGGCCCCGCCTGGCTGTTCCACGAAATAGGCAATGTGCACGTAGCCGCTACGACCGTCGGCGACGATTGCAGGGGCAGGGCGTCTGCACCCCCGTCGGCTCACGTCGGTTGAATCTGCGACGACTGGCCGCAGCCATGGGCCCCCGTGCATTGCACGGGACACCATCAGCGCAGCGCTCGAGTCCGGCCGGACTTGCCACCAGGTCGCGAACGCGGACCCATCAGTCATCGCCACACGCAATGATGCTTCGCAGCCGGCGAGCAGTAGGGGCTTGGCACCCCGCGGAAATTCAATCGGCTGAGGGGGCGGGTCGCGGTAGACGATCTCGCTCCAGGCAATTGTCTGGGCCGCGTCACATGCCGACACGGATACGGTCAGGACAAGCAGCAGCAACGTTCGAAAAAGCATTTCCAAAGATAGTTGAAGCTGTTGCGTTTTTTGTCGCTGGCGTTTGAGTGAATTCGCCGACAGCTTTCTTCTGGCGCGCCAAGCGGGATCAAGCATCATCTGATGAGTGTGGGGTTTAGCAATGGACCACCGTACTACGGCGACGCGCGAACGTCTTCGCGCATCCACGAAGTGGTGCTGAGCGACATGGATGCTCGCAACCGCGCTGTGATCGACTGGTCACCCGAGGCCCTTGTAGTGCATGCGGAAGGAGAAATCCTTTTCGTAAACCCTGCGGCGACTGCCCTTTTTGGTGCACGCTGCAGCGAAGATCTGGTCGGCACGCCGATTATCGACCGGATCCATCCGGATTTTCGCTCGCTCGTATCGAGCCGATTCGAGAAAGGGCGCAGGGACGGCTTGCCACTTCCGCGAATCGAGGAATCGACGCTAACACTTGACGGGATTGAGGTGCCTGTCGAAGCGCAGAGCATTCCATTTCACTACGACGGCCGGCCCGCCCTGCTGACTTCGTTCCACGACATTACCGAGCGCCGCCACCAAACAGCGGAGATCGCCCGCCTCAATTCCCTATACGCGGCTACGAGCCACATCAGTCAGGCGATCGTGCGCACCACCAGCCGCGATGCGCTGCTGAAGCGCGTCTGCGAGGTGCTGGTGAAGCAAGCTGGCTTTCGCGTGGCATGGATCGGTTGTCATGACGCCCGATCCGAGTTGCTTGTGCCGGTGGCCCAGTGTGGAGATGTGGAGGGGTTCCTGAAGGGGATGACGCTGCATGCCGGCGCGGGAGCAGTAATCGGCCCGACAGCGACTGCATTCCTTGAAGACCGGCCGGTGATCGTCAGGGACCTCCTGGACGACCCTCGGGCCAGACATTGGCGCGATGAGATTGTGCGTCAGAAGCTACATGCACTCGCAGCATTTCCTATTCGCGTGAACGAAACGCCATGGGGTGTATTGAGCGTGCACGCGGGCCGATCGGACCATTTTGGCAAAATGGAAGTCGCGCTGCTCGAGGAAGCGGCCGGAGAAGTCTCGTTCGCGTTGGGGAACTTCGCGCGGGACACTGCAAGGCAGAATGCCGAAGATCTCGCGCGCATCGAGCGCACCTTTTCCAGTACGATGATCGAGAGTTTGCCGGGTATTCTCTATTTCTACGATGCGCACGGTCAAATGCGCCGTTGGAACCGCAGTTTCGAGAAAGTGTCGGGTTACTCGGCCGAGGAAATCCTGACGCGCAAACCGCTGGAATATTTCGAGGGCGAGAGTCGTGAGCGAGTGCGAATCGCCATCGCGAAGGTCTTCGACGACGGTGAGGCCACAGTCGAAGCGGAGTTCGTTGCGCGGGATGGACGTTGCACGCCTTATTATCTGACAGGCCGGCGCGTCTTCGTTGATGGAGAGCCATTCCTGCTTGGTATGGGAATCGACATTTCGCAGCGCAAGCATGTGGAAGACCTGCTGCGGACGAGCGAGCGGGGTCTGTTGACTGCACAACGGCTTGCCCATCTTGGAAACTGGGAGCTCGACATTGCGACGGGGGAACTGTCCTGGTCAGACGAGATCTACAGAATCTTCGACATTGACCGCGAGGCGTTCGGCGCATCGTATGAAGCCTTCCTCACGGCCGTCCATCCCGATGATCGCGAGAAGGTCAGCCACGCAGTGGAACTGTCGCTCCGCGGGGAAGCTCCTTATGGTATTGAACATCGCATTGTCCGGCCGGACGGAACGATTCGCTGGGTCCACGAGCTCGCGGAGCTTCAGCGTGACGCCAATGAGCAACCCATCAGGCTCATCGGCACGGTGCACGACATATCCGAACGGCACGAGTCCCTCGAGAGTCTTCGCGTCGCAGGTGAAACTCTCGAAGCGAAGGTCGCAGAACGAACCGCAGAGCTGCAAGCTGCGTCCCTCCGCGCGGAAGCCGCCGACCGCACCAAGTCCGCATTTCTCGCTACGATGTCCCACGAGTTACGCACTCCTCTCAACTCCATACTTGGCTTCACGGGTATCATCCTCCAGGAAATGGCCGGCCCCCTGACGGAGGAGCAGGCGAGACAGCTTGGCATGGTGCGCAGCAGCGCGCGCCATCTGCTCGAACTGATCAACGATGTGCTTGACATCTCGAAGATCGAAGCCGGGCAACTGGAAGTATTTGCCGAGCGGTTCGACCTCCGCGCGTCAATCGAACGCGTGTTCGCCACGGTTGCGACCATGGCGGAGCAGAAAGGGCTGTCGATGCTGCTTTCCCTTCCACCTGGCCTGGCTGAATTCGTGACCGACCGCCGGCGGGTAGAGCAGATCCTTCTCAATCTCCTTGGGAACGCGATCAAGTTCACGGAGCGCGGAAGCGTGACACTTGGCGTGACATATGTGAACGAGGGCGACCGCCTTGCGAACCGCGGTCCTTCAGCGTCGATTCGCTTCTCTGTCACCGACACCGGGATCGGCATTTCGCCCGAGAACTTTGCAAGATTGTTCGAGCCATTTCGGCAGATAGATACCGGGCTTTCCAGGCCGAGCGAGGGCACAGGTCTCGGCCTTGCTATCTCGTCACGCCTCGCAACTCTGCTTGGCGGTACCATTGTCGCGACGAGCACACTCGGGGAAGGCAGTACCTTTGCCCTGACACTTCCGACCCAGCCATCGCCAGTATCATGACGCTCTCAATCCTGTTGATCGAAGACAACGAGCAGAATCGCTATCTCACCACATTCCTGCTCGAGCGACATGGCCACGCGGTTGTCGCGGCAACCAGCGGACAACAGGGAATCGCCATGGCACACGACCGCGCGCCGGACCTCGTGCTGCTCGATGTTCAGCTTCCGGGAATGGATGGCTACGACGTGGCGCGCGCGCTCCGAACAATTGCTTCGCTCAAGTCAACACCCATCGTTGCGGTAACTTCCCACGCCATGATGGGTGACCGGGAGCGCGCACTGGAAGCCGGGTGTGACGGGTATATCGAGAAGCCTATTGATCCAGAGACCTTCGTCGACGATGTCATGCGCTTTGTCCCGGTGTCGACAGCTGTCGACACCACGTGACATACATCCTGATAGTCGACGACAAGGAGGAGAACCTCTCGTATCTGCAGGCACTGCTGTCGACGGATGGCTCAACGGTTGAGCTGGCGCGTAATGGAAGTGAGGCGCTGGTCCTCGCGCAGCGGCTCCAACCCGCCCTGGTGATCTCCGATCTCCTCATGCCGGTGATGGACGGTTTCACATTGCTCATGCACTGGAAGTCCGACGAGCGCCTGAAGAAAGTGCCGTTCATCGTTTACACTGCCACGTACACCGCCCCGGAAGATGAAGCGCTCGCGCTAAGTTACGGCGCCGACGCGTTCATTCAGAAACCGACGGAGCCCGATGTTTTCCTGGCGCTGGTCCGTGCAGTGCAGCGCCGCGCCGCCACCAGTGCCCCGACCCTTCACGACCCGGGCGAGGGCCCCCCGGAATCCCTGTTCAAGCTTTACAACCAGTCACTCATCCGGAAGCTGGAGGAGAAGTCGCTGGAGTTGGAAAGTGCAAACAGAGCACTCCAGGCTGACATCGCAATGCGCGTAAGGGCGGAAGAGGCGCTGCGTGCGCGCGAATCGCAGTTTCGAGCGGCAGAGGGTCGTTATCAGATGCTGATCGAAACGGCCCACGAGGGGATCTGTACACTGGATGGCGCCGGTACTATCACGTACGCGAATCCACGTCTGGCCACAGTGCTGGGGCTCGCTTCCGATCAGCTCATCGGGCGTCCACTTTTCGGATTCATCGCTGAGGCACAGCAGTTCACTGCACGAACCCGGTTTGCGCGCCGGTTCCGTGGGCTCTCCGAAACAGAAGAGATCGAAATGCGCCGGGATGACGGTGCGGTTGTATGGGTGCTCGCGTCTTCGAGCCCCATAGTGGATGAGGACGGACTGTTCACGGGCGTACTCGTTCTGCTCACCGATGTCACGACACGCAAGCAATCAGAGCTGGCCACGGCGGAAGCGCTCCATGAAGCGGACGCTGACCGGCGCCGGCTCGAAGCGACCCTCCGTGCAATTCCGGTCGGCGTGTGGATTTCCGATGCGACTGGCAGGTTGACTCACACAAATCCCGCGGCGGAAGAAATCTGGGGTGGGCAGGCCCCGCATTCCGCGAGCGTGTCGGAGTATGCCGAATACAAGGCCTGGAACCCCGTGACCGGTCAGGTTGTCGAGCCGGAAGAATGGGCACTGGCACGCACGCTTGCGACAGGGCAGATAATCGCGAACGAGCTCGTCGAGATCGAGCGCTTCGATAGCAACCATGCGTTCGTTCTGAACTCCGCGGCGCCAATACGTGACAGCGATGGCCAGATTACGGGCGGCGTCGTAGTCAACGTGGACATAACGGAGCGTCAGGCTGAGGTGCGCGAACGAGATAAACTGGCTAAGCAACTCGAGCTCGAGCGTGGCCATCTGGCGGCGATCTTCAATTCGGCTCCCACGTTTCTCGCCGTATTGCGAGGGCCTGATCATGTCTTCGAGCGGGTCAATGAGGCGTTCTATCAGCTCGTGGGGCAGCGTCCGCTTCTCGGTAAGCCGTTTTTCGAAGCGATCCCGGAGGCGCGCGGCCAGGCACTGGATACAATAGTGGACCGGGTCCGCGCCACCGGTGAGGCTTTTGTGGGCACGGACGTCCCGACTCTGCTGGCGCGTGGGCCAGGCAAGGCTCCCGAAACGCGTTTCGTCACCGTGGTGTACCAGCGCCTGAATGATCCCGCCGGGGACCACCGGATCGTGGCACACGGCTGGGATTCCACTGACCGGGTTCTTGCGAGCGACGCGCTCGAGCGCAACGAGCGCCGGCTGCGAGATCAGTTCGACAAGCTGCCGGTACCCACACACCTCTGGGAACAGCAGGGCGACGACTTCGTGTTGCTCGAGGCGAACGAGGAAGCGGTTCGGGCAACTCCCGAACTTCGCGGCGCCATTGGCATGCGGGCGCGGGATATCTATCCGGATCCGGACGAGATCGTAAGGGCCGATATGCGGCGCTGCTTGACCGAGGATATCGTGATCAAGCGGAGCGTGACACATGACGTTGGCGGGTCGGGCGGAGTGAGACACTTCGACCTGACCATGGGACCCCAGCCGCCTAATCGCGTGCTACTCCATGCGGTTGATACATCCGAACGGCTGGCGCTCGAGCTTCAGCTCCGGCAGGCGCAGAAAATGGAAGCCATTGGCCAGCTTGCTGGCGGCGTCGCGCACGACTTTAACAATCTGCTGACGGTCATCGGCGCCCACAGCGACCTGATGCTGGAGTCGCTTGGCCCAGATCACCCGACATGGGAGGACGCCAAAGCGATCCATGAGGCGGCAGTGCGGGCTGCCGGACTGACACGGCAGCTATTGGCGTTCAGCCGCAAGCAACTGGTGCGCCCCGTGTTAACCGACCTGAACGAGATCGTTACCGCAGCGAGCAAGATGCTCACACGACTCATCGGCGACGAGATCCAGGTAATGATCGCGCTATCCAATGATCTTGGACTCGTGATGGCCGACCCCGGGCAGCTCGATCAGGTTCTCATCAATCTCGCAGTGAACGCGCGGGATGCCATGCCCGAGGGCGGCCGCCTCGCGATCGCCACGCGCAACGTGACCCTCGATGAAGAGACTGCTCTTTCTGCGTCGATCCTGCCGGCGCGCCAGTACACACTCCTCGAGGTTGGTGATACCGGCATCGGCATGAATGACCATACGAGGGCGCGACTCTTCGAACCATTCTTCACCACGAAAGGCCAAGGGAAAGGAACTGGGCTCGGACTCGCCACCGTCTATGGGATCGTGAAGCAGGCAAACGGGTACATCAATGTTGAAACTTCTCCCGGGAACGGGACGACGTTTTTTGTCTATCTGCCACGCGTCACCGACGGCGAGCATCGCGAGATGCAGCAGGCCGCAGCAATCCAGATCGCGCGCGGCACTGAGACGATTCTTCTGGTCGAGGATGAGGCAAGCGTCCGCTCGCTGGTGACGCGGGTGCTGAAGCAGTGCGGTTACCAGGTGCTCTCCGCGAGGGATGGATTCGAGGCACTTAATCTGGCTGCGTCATTCGATGCCCCCATCCATCTGGTGCTGAGCGACGCGGCGATGCCTGGAATGACTGGAGCCGAGACGGTTCGTCGATTGCTCGAGCAACGCCCTGCGCTCAAGGCTGTGTTCATGTCGGGACACACCGATGATGAAGTACTGAGACGCGGCGTCGCGCTCTCCGAGGTCGCGTTCATCGAAAAACCATTTGCGCGTGAGGAGCTGGCCCGACTGGTTCGCGAAACCCTCGACCGATGATAAAAACGTTTTACGGTTGCAGCAGGGCGTCGCGGACGGCGACACAAAGGCCATCTGCGTCGGTGATTCGTGAATACACGGCATCCCCGTAGCGTCTTTGCATTGACCGCCCATCTCACGCACCACATCTACTGGAAGCTGCTTGGCAACGAAGGGCTCGCCCGTCGTGCGCACATTGTGCCGTATTTCCAGGAAGCCCTGATCACGTACCTCGGTCATCGCATCGTTGAGCGACTTGCCGAGGAGCGGCCTGTCGCCCGCAAGAGCGTGGAGAAACGGCAGCGGCTCTAAATCGCATTGTCTGCCCTCCGCAGTATTCTCTCTCCGTTCTACTAGTAAGTTCCCTGCAGCGGGCTGCGCTGATTCAGGAAATCGAAATGATCACTCCATCGCAGGCTGATAGCGCCGCGATCAGGATGGTGATACTTCTTGCTAGTCGGAACCTCTGGGCAAAGTACGGCTTGGCGAGCGTTGCAGCAGTCCAATGCAAGGTGGTACGTTGTGAAACTTCGCGGCGAACCCCGCTGCATCGCTCCATCCGCCATTTGCTTCAAGCACATAGTATCCGCATCGAAATGCACCCCGCCATATCTGTCGTAATCGTCTCCGACTACGCTGCCGGCGGTCCCGTGGCCGCGCGCGACCTGCGGGCAGCGTTATCGGCCTTGGCTCTGCAGGAGTTCGACGAACCAGTCGAATTCCTGTTGATCGAGTCGGAATGTTTTCGCGGTCAGCTGCCAGACGATCTTGTGACGATCCTGCCTTCTCTTCAGATATTGTTTCACCCGGAGAAGGAGTCCTATCCCCTTAAGAATCACGGTGTACAAGCAGCGTCGGCAGAGTTTGTCGCCGTGCTCGATGCGGATTGTATTCCTGACCCCAAGTGGCTGCGGCGGCTGTTGACCATCTTGCGAGAGAACGGCAGTCTGGCGGCCGTGAGCGGGAGGACCGTTTATCCAGACCAGTCATTCTCGGCACGAATCTGCGCGTTGCTCGCGCGATCCTATCTCGATCCCGGTCGGGCCGGCGTTACACGGTTCATCGCGATCAACAATTGCGCCTTTCGACGTTCCGCTTATCTCGCTCACCCGCTTCCGACGGACATCGGGACGTTTTCTTCGCGCACCCAGTCGGAAATGCTGATACGCGAGGGCTGGACTCTCTGGTTCGATCCCGACATCGAGGTGGTTCACGATTTCGAAGGCTGGGCGATGGAAGCAGATCTGCGTCGCAACGCTGGCCACGGCACCGTCATTACCAGACTTACCAACTCCTCGCTTCCCTACGCCTGGCTCGTCCGCCTTGGCCCCGTCTCAATCCTGCCGATACTGGCAGGCAAGGTCGTCGACAGTTGGCGCGATTGTGTCAGATGCGGACGGCTTTACGGAGTGTCATGGTACGCTGTTCCCGTCGCAATGGTGCTGTCAATCCCGTTGCACGCATTGGAAGTTCCAGGGATGCTCCGGGCATTCAGGGGCTCCGGACTGAAAGAGTCATTCTTCCGGTGATATGCCGATGATCAACGACCCCTGAAACTGAGACTGCTGTTTCACACCCCATGAGAATTCTCCTGCCCTCGATCATCGATCCTGCGGCGCATCGTGGTGGAGCGGGGACCGTGACGCGAGCACTCGTGCAACTGCTCGAGCGTGAACCGCTGGGAGCGAGGATCGAGCATATCCTTCCAGCCAGCGCGCGGCGAAAAGTTCATCGCGCTCGTCAGCTGACAAGCCTGGCGCGGTCGCTTGTGTCGCCGCTCCCATCCAAGGCGGTCTTGACCTATTCCCGTCGTTTCCTGAATGACGTACGCAGGTCGCTTGATGCGCGGAAGTTCGACCTCGTCCTGCTCAACGGCTCCGACCTTCTGTGGTTGCTGCCGCATCTTCCGCAAGGCATTCCGAGAATCCTGGTGGCTCACAACATCGAGCACCAGCTCTTTCTCTCCCAGATCAACAGTGTGTACAAAGGTTCACGCATTCTGAGAAGTTTGCTTATGCGCGACTGGCGTCGGCTGCGGGATTACGAGATGTCAGGGATGCGGTCTGCGGAGAATGTAATTTTTCTCTCCTCACAGGATGCCGAGTTTGCACTCGGAGAGGATCCCGGTTTGCAACGGCTGATCATGCCGCCCACTTTTGACTATCCGTCGGCGCAAGGAGGTGGTTCGAAGGACTTGAGAGGCGGCATTGACATCGGGTTCATGGGACATTTCGGCTGGTGGCCCAACCGGGAAGGGTTGCGCTGGTTCCTCAAGGAAGTGTTTCCTCACACCACCGACGACACGCGTCTGCACCTGTTCGGCGAGCAAGCTCTGGACGCTGCACCGCCCCACCCGCGCATTGTCGTTCACGGCTTCCTTCCGGAGCTGCAGGATATCTGGTCAATCTGCGATTTCATGATTTGTCCAATCCATTCCGGCGGTGGAGTGAACGTCAAATTCGCCGAGGCGGTATACAATCGAATGCCAGTGTTGGCGAGTTCCTTCGGAGCGCGAGGACTTCCGCTGAAACCGGACGCCGGGATAGTACTACTCGACAATGCTCAGGAGTGGGTTGCTTTTTTGTGCTCACCCGCTGCCAGAGTCTTGCGGGCGCAGATCCTCCCTGCTGCATTGTCCGAACAACTCTCGATGGATTCACATCGCGAATCTGTGCACCGCTTCGTTCAGAACGTGATCAAGAGACATTCCCGGAGCAACCATAGCGGCGCCCGGCTAGCTTTGAGTCAGTCAATACCACCGAATGAGGAGCAATGACCGCAACGCTTCGCCCAACCGCGGCTGAGACGGATACAGAAGAACCGGCAACACCAAGTGCCCGAGCGACAGTCTTCGGCTTCAACGGAACGCGGCGCGTCCCACCGCCGACCAATGAGCCCGTTAAGAGCTACGCGCCGGGCTCAGCGGAACGGGCCGAACTGAAAGCCCGTATCGAGCTGATGAAAACCGAGCGCGTCGACATCCCTGCCGTAATCGGCGGCAAGGACGTCAGGACGGGCGACATCGCTCAATCCGTGATGCCACACAATCACCGTCACGTCCTCGCAGATTGGCACAAGACGACTGCGGCTCACATTGACGAGGCGATCGAAGCCTCGCGGAAGGCGCAGAAAGATTGGGCAAACTGGCCGTGGGAGGATCGTGCCGCAGTGTTCCTCAAGGCAGCTGAGCTTCTCACCACAACATGGCGTCAGACGATCAACGCCGCAACAATGCTCGGCCAGTCAAAGACTGCCTATCAGGCGGAGATCGATTCCGCCTGCGAGCTCATCGATTTCTGGCGGTTCAATCCGCATTACGCGCAGCAGCTCTACGATGAGCAGCCGATCTCTGACCACACGATGTGGAACCAGCTCGACTATCGGGGCCTCGAGGGTTTCGTGTATGCCGTGACGCCGTTCAACTTCACCGCGATCGCGGGCAACCTGCCGACCGCGCCTGCACTGATGGGCAATACGGTGATCTGGAAGCCTGCGTCGAGTGCAATGCTTTCGGCGCACTATCTGATGAAGCTTCTCGAGGAAGCGGGACTTCCACCGGGTGTCATCAACTTCGTTCCCGGTGATGCGGGTATGATCTCCGACAAGCTCCTGTCCCATCGGGATCTCGCCGGCGTGCATTTTACGGGCAGCACCAGCGTCTTCAACTCGATGTGGAAGACGATCGGTGCGAACATGTCGAACTATCGCGCGTATCCTCGCATCGTCGGCGAAACCGGCGGGAAGGATTTCATCGTCGCGCACGAATCGGCAGATCCGGTCGCTCTCTCAGTCGCCATAGCCAGAGGCGGATTCGAGTACCAGGGACAGAAATGCTCGGCGGCAAGCCGAGTGTACGTACCCCAGTCGCTGTGGGACGAGGTCCGTGATCGCACGGTTGCAATCATGGAGGAAATCAAGATGGGCGATGTCAGTGATTTCCGGAATTTCATGGGTGCAGTTATCGACAAGAAAGCGTTCGACAAAATCGGTGAGTATGTGACCCACGGACGCGACAATGCGAAGATCGTCTCAGGTGGAGGAGTTCACGGCGAAGACGGATACTTCATCGAGCCTACGCTCGTAGAGACACGCGATGCGGGCTACAAGCTTCTCTGCGAGGAAATCTTCGGGCCGGTCGTTACGGCGCATGTCTATCCCGATGGGAAATGGGAGGAGACTCTGGAGACTGTCGACAAGACGTCGCCATACGCGCTTACCGGTGCAGTGTTCGCGCAGGATCGGTCCGCCGTGCGCACGGCGGCAGTTGCGTTGCGCAACGCTGCAGGAAACTTCTACGTGAACGACAAGCCAACTGGTGCAGTCGTTGGCCAGCAGCCGTTTGGTGGAGCGCGAGGCTCAGGCACTAATGACAAGGCTGGATCGAAGCTCAACCTGACACGCTGGGTCAGTGCGCGAAACATCAAGGAGACCTTCTCGCCGCCGCGTGATTACAAGTATCCGTTCATGGGAGAGGAGTAAGACTGAGTGCAAAACCCAGGGGATAACAGATTGGACGGATAAAACGGATTGGACGGATACAGCGCCAGCTTTACAAATCCGTCAGATCCATTTCATCCGTCTGATCCGCAAACCCCTGGGTTTCCCGCATTTTTTAAAGTACCAACCGCCCGGTGGTGCCTGGCATCGTCTACTAATTGGATCGGACCGGTTAAGGCGACCCCATCGACGACGAACGACACCACACCCGTCTCGAGCCCCATCGGATTTTCGATCAAAATCGAATACACCGTCGAGCCGAATCGATAATCGATCTCGAATCGGTCCCAGGAATCGGGGATACACGGCTCGATCGCGAGCGTGTCGCCGGTCTTCCTGAAACCGAGGATCGCCTCGAGCCCGACTCGGTACAGCCAACTCGCGGAACCGGTATACCACGTCCACCCACCCCGCCCAAGGTGCCCCTCGGCAGTGTACACATCGGCTGCCACGACATAGGGCTCGACCTTGTAGGTGTCCACGCCTTCGGGAGTCGACGTGTGAGTTATCGGGTTGATCATCTGATAGAGCTCGAAGGCGCGGTTCCCCTTTCCAAGCTTTGCCGTTGCAAGTACTGCCCACAACGCAGCGTGCGTGTACTGAGCTCCGTTCTCGCGGACACCGGGGAGATATCCCTGGATGTAACCGGGATCGTTCGGCCCATTGTCGAATGACGGTGTAAGCAGCATGAGCAGGCGGGCATCTTCCCGGACGAGATGCTTGTCCATGGATTGCATTGCAACGCGCGCACGTTCGGGTGAGCCCGCGCCGGAAATCACGCTCCAGCTTTGCGCAATCGAGTCGATCCGACACTCGGCATTCCCGCTCGATCCAAGCGGGGTGCCGTCGTCATAATATGCGCGACGATACCACTCCCCGTCCCACGCGCTTTTCTCCACCGCAGCTTCGTAAGCGGCCGCAATCCTGTTGAGCTCATCAGCAACTTCGTTGTCTGCTCTCGCAACGGCGTGCAGCGAGAACTCACGCAGTGTCCTGATGAGAAACCATGCGAGCCAGACGCTCTCGCCCTTTCCACCAACGCCGACGCGGTTCATTCCGTCGTTCCAGTCACCGCCTCCAAACAGCGGGAGTCCATGCTCTCCCGCTGTGCACGCACGGCGCAACGCTCGAACACAATGCGCGTAGACAGTGTCACTCTTCTCGGAGATTTCAGGCACGTCGTATATCTCGTCCTCGTCGGGATCGAGGAGTCTCGACGAGAGATACCGGGTTCGTTCCTCGAGGATCGACGCGTCACCGGCCAGGCGCACGTAATGGCTCACAACATATGGTAGCCAGATGAGATCATCGGCAAAACGCGTTCGCACGCCGCGTCCCGTATCTGGATGCCACCAGTGCTGCACGTCGCCTTCTTCGAACTGCCTCGAAGCGGCGTTCAGGATGTGGTCCCGCGCGAGCGCGGGTTCTGCATAGACGAATGCCGTCACGTCCTGGAGTTGATCCCTGAAACCATAGGCACCGCTCGACTGGTAGAGCGCAATTCGTCCCCACATCCGGCACGAGAGAGCCTGATAGAGCGACCACTTGTTCGCGATCAGATCGAACGCTGGGTCCGGCGTCCTTACAGTGATCCGGGAAAGTCGTCGATCCCAGGCAGCGACCGATTGGTCGAGTGCGGACTGCGCGTCTTCCGGTTTCCTGTATCGATCGGCAAGAACGAGCGCCTGCTCACGACTACCTCCCGAACCGAGCAGGAACGTCAGCTCGCGCGTTTCCCCGGGTTGCAATTCGATTCGCATCTGCATCGCCGCGCAGGGATCGGGAACCGTGTCGCCGTTGCAGTCGAGCCCTTCTCGCTGCAGCGCGGCCGGCGGGGACAGAGTTCCGTTCCGCCCGATGAACGCGCTTCGATCCGCGGTATACGAAACCACCGCCTCGCTAACGGCCGAAAAAGCTACCTGATTCGCATGTTCAGCTTCGAAGGTATTGGACGCGAGCATGACGTCCCCTGCCGGCGAAGCGACTTCAGTTCTGACGTGCCCGTGCGTTCGTTCCCGATCAGTTCCGAGCACCCACTCGACATAGCTCGTAATCGAGATGCTTCGGGGACGGTCTCCCAGATTCAAGACGGTCAATATCTGAATCTTTACAGGATCCGTCTCCGCCATTCCCACGCGGAGCGATGTTCCAATCTGGTCATGCTCGTGCTCGAAGATCGTGTAGCCTGTTCCGTGTCGAGTAGTGTATGGTGTCCCTTCTCGAATTGGCGCAGGTGTCGGGGTCCAGATCTCCCGGGTGAGATCATCCCGCAGGTAGATGCACTCTCCCGATGGATCGCTGACCGGATCGTTCGCCCACGGTGTAAGGCGGAAGAAGCTGCTATTCACCGCCCACGTCGGCCCCGGCCCGCTTTCGCTCGCAATAAATCCTGCCGACGGGTTTGCGATCACATTGATCCACGGAGCCGGGGGAAGGTCATTTCCGGTCATGCGTATCTCGTACTCGCCGCGATCGTTGAAACCGCCGAGCCCGTTGAAAAACCTCAGGTCGGCATTGGATAGTGCAGAATCGACCATGTCAGCGAACCCCGTGCGGCGGTTGCCCGCCGATCCGCACGCGTGCGATCGACCCAAGCAGTCGCCAGGTTTGCGCATCGAGTGTGTCAGGGGCAAAGACGAAAATACCGCCTGGCTTGCCAAATATTCCCGTCTCTTCGAGTGCGGCGAGGTGATCCTGAACGACTGCCGTGATCTCTGCCGCGCGCTCGGCGGTCCGGCATGCGAATACGAGGTCCGAGAACAGACCCTTGGCCCGCCAGTACCTGTGAATTTTCAGAGACTCAGCGATTCTTTCGTCGCTCTCGTCGGGATCACTGAGGACCACCGGGAGCTCACTCGTAAGGCCCGCAGCAAGGAGGTCGCGACGCCCGGAAGTCGTCACGTTCCCCGGGCGGCCGCCATATATCAGCTGTGGGGCCGATTCCTGATTTGCGGCTGCGTCTGCCGGCGTAACCTCCAGCGCGACGACCTCGGCCTGCGCATCGACGACTGCTTCGGAGAACGACTTGCCCGCGACATCAACGCTTGAAAAGATCCCCGCCAGCCGTACAGCGTCAGCGTGGTCGAGCGCGCCGTAGGTAGAGAAGATGACACTCGCAGAGCCACCTGCGGGGACGGAAACGATAATGCGGAGAGCGAGCACCGGGTCGAGCACCGCCCCCACCGTGTTGGTCAGATTCCCGGGAGTGTCCATCGCGACTGGATTCCGTGCCCCTCTTCCCCGCCCCTGAAAGCGGGCGCGATCGGTTTCGCACGTCAGCGACTCGAGACCGGCAGTTGAGGCGACTGTATGTCCACACCAGAGCGGTGTGTCTTTTTTCGACCGCGGGCGGCGCATGGCAAACAGCGACGAGTGCTCGGGATTCCACTCTGTCTGCACGAAGAGATTTCCGAAAGCGCGGTGGCCCCGGTCGGAAACCGTGCTTGCAAGGACGACTTCCTGATAACTCGTCAACTCTATCCGGGCCACCGAGTCAGAATGGTTGAACAGCGAGACACGCCTGGACTCAGCCGCGGACCCGGGAACAACAACAATTTCTGTCGTCGTCTCGATGTCGCCGTCACGTCGATGAAACGTGACCGAATGGAGAGCCATCGTGACGCTGTATGAATCCCCCGCAACCCCGGTCGGCTGGTAAGCGGTTGACCAGTGACGGCCTGTGCGAAGATCACGCACGTAACACCACTGGCCGTAATCGTCGCGCGTCGGATCCATTCTCCAGCGATTTATCGCTACCGAACCGTGTCGGGTGATGCCGCCGCCCGCTGCGCTAACCATGGTAGTGAATGGCGTTCGACCAAGCAGCGCGACAACCGGCAGCGGTGTGTCGACCGTTTCGTACACCCTCACTCCCGCAATATCGGGAACGGAGATTTTGGTCGCGGGTGGCTTCAAGAATTCCCTGCGGCGGATGAAAAACGTTCTTCTTACGCGTTCGGATGTAAACGATTACATTTTTCACCGTTCGTCAACCCCCGGGGATGATGGCGACAATCAAGGACGTAGCACGCGAGGCTTCTGTATCCGTCGCGACGGTATCACGCGTCTTCAATGACGCTGCGGTCGTGCGCCCGGAAACCGCGCGACGCATCCGCGAAGTCGCAGCGTCCCTGCGCTACGCGCCGCACGGCGGAGCACGCAGCCTCATCACTAGCCGCACCCAAACGCTGGGCGTGCTGCTTCCCGATCTATACGGAGAGTTCTTCTCCGAGCTCATCCACGGAATCGACGTTACAGCAAGACGCGAGGGATACCACATACTGGTCTCGAGATCATGGGAAGGTCGAACCGAAATCGAGGAAGCAGTGCGTGCTATGCGCGGGCGCGTTGACGGACTTCTCCTCATGTCACCGCACATCGACGCGGACTCGATGCTGCACGTGCCCGTGGGTCTGCCCGTGGTGATGATCTGCTCGCCCTCCAAAGGCGCCGAAGTCGACTCGGTGATCATTCAGAACTTCACCGGCGCGCGCGACATGGTCACACACCTCATCTCACTCGGCCACCGGCGAATTGCAATCGTTAAGGGTGCAGCCGGAAACCACGATGCCGCTGAAAGGCTGCGCGGGTACCGGGCGGCGTTGAAGGATGCGGGTCTGACGACCGACAAGTCGATGGAGCGTGATGGAGACTTTACCGAGGCAGGCGGATATGCCGCAGCGCAGTCGCTTCTAGCGCTTGAAATGCGGCCCACTGCGATTTTTGCGGCGAATGATTCAATGGCTATCGGGGCTCTGAGCGCGCTGCGGGAGGCAGACGTCCGCGTTCCGGAAGAAGTCGCGGTTGGCGGATTTGACGATATCCCGCTTGCGCATTACATGGATCCGCCGCTCTCGTCTGTGAAAGTGCCGATCGCCGATTTGGGAGCCAAGGCAGTTGAGATCCTGCTCGAGAGAATCACCAACAAGGCCGGGCACACGCTACGGCGCGAGCGCGTCTCTACAGAGCTCGTGATTCGACGATCCACTGGCGCCCCATGCGCCGAACGACCGCCGCCTGCTGCCCGGGGAGCAAGAGAAGCGGTGAAAGCAGCACCATGAGCACGCGAAGGACTATCGCCCCACAACAGCAACTGGAGATCGAAACAATGACCAGCAACAAGTTCAACCTGCACCGATTCTTTCGTGCCCTCACGATCGCGATCGCTGCCCTCGCCGCGGTGCCCGTCGCCAGCGCTTTTGCGCAGACGACGACAGGCACGGTGAGGGGAACAGTGACGTCAGGCGGAAGGCCCGTAGAGAATGCCCAGGTCCAGCTTCGAAATCCCGCCAGCGGAGTACAGCGCGGCGCGATTACCCGCGAGGATGGAGGATACACTCTGCCTGGAGTGACACCCGCTACCTACGAAATGACAGTCCGTCGCATAGGCAGTGAGCCAACGACCAGGATCGTCGTCGTTCAAATCGGCGCGACTCAGATTCAGAACTTCAATCTCTCAGAGGCAGCCGCTCAACTGGGGACGGTGTACGTCCAGGCTGCAGCGACTGCCGAGACGCGGACATCCGAAGTCGCGACCAACGTCACGCAGGCACAGATCGAAAAGCTGCCGACGCCGAGTCGCAACTTTCTCGACCTCGCCGCACTGACACCGGGTATCACCGTCACCGAAGACAGAGTCAACGGAAACTTCAGGACATTTTCCGGCGGCGGACAGGGAGCAAGCTCTGTAAATCTCTTCGTCGACGGTACCAGCCTCAAGAATGACCTGACGGCGGGCGGCATCGCGGGACAGGATGCGAGCCGTGGAAACCCGTTCCCACGCAATGCGATCCAGGAGTACCGCGTGATCAGCCAGAACTTCAAGGCTGAGTACCAGAAGGCCTCGAGCGCGATCATTACCGCGACGACGAAGTCCGGCACCAACGAATGGAAGGGCAACGCGCTGTTTACATTCCAGAACAAGAGCATGATCGGGCTCGACAGCTTCCAGCGCGCCGACAAGAAGAATAACCCGAACTTCGCGAAGCCCGATTACAAGCGGACGATCGCCGCGCTCAGTGGCGGCGGCCCGATCGTGAAGGACAAGATTCACGTATTCGGCTCGTACGAAGGCAATTATCAGGACCGCACGAACCGCGTGAACTTCACGAACCCGCCGACAGGCATCGCGGCACTCGATTCGGTCAACCTGACCCAGTACAACGGCACCTTTACGTCACCGTTCCGGGAGACGCTCCTCTTCGGAAAGATCACGAACTCGATCAACGAGAATTCGAACGCCGAGGTCAGCGTCAGCCATCGCGCCGAAACCGATGTGCGTGACTTTGGTGGTGCGACGAGCTTCCAGTCTGCCGTCGATTTCCGTCAGACAGTCTCGGTAGTACAGGCGAGGCACAATTACTTCTCCGGCCCGCTGCTCAACGAGGCGAAGATTGATTTCTCCCGCTTCCGCCGCAATCCGACGCCGGCAACACCAGGACTCGCGTCACGCCTCTTCTTCTATCCGAATGGCGACGCGCGCATCGGAAGCAACCTGAGCAGTCAGGATTACATCCAGCGGCGCATTGGCCTTCGTGATGACGTCACTCATTCCGGAATCCGGCTGGCGGGAGAACATGTCTTCAAGGCCGGTGTGAACCTCGACTTCGTCAAGTACGACATCCTCAAGGACAACCGCGGCACGCCTGAGTTTGTCTACAGCAACATCGAGGGTGGCGTTAACTACGGCTTCCGCTCGCCATTCCAGCTCGTCTATGGATCCGGCGACGGCAAAGTAGACGTCAACAACACGCAGGTAGGTCTTTATCTCCAGGATGACTGGAGCCCGCTCCCGCGCCTCACGCTCAACCTCGGGGTGCGTTGGGATTACGAGTCGCACATGCTGAACCGCGATTACGTGACCCCGCAGAACGTCGTCGACACGCTAACGCGTTACAACAGCCAGCTGATCACCCCGCTCGACCTGAGCCGTTACATCAGCACGGGCGAAAATCGCAAGCCGTTCTACGGTGCGATCCAGCCACGGCTCGGATTCTCGTACGGTGTCGACAAGGACAGCAGGACGACGGTATTCGGTGGTTGGGGGCTCTACTACGACCGCTTTCAGTTCGACCTCTACTCAGTAGACGAAAAGCTCAAGCTGACTCGCCCCGAGTTTACCGTGCGATTCGCACCAAAGGGTGTTGCACCCGGACCCGGGCAGGTTGCGTGGAACGACTCATACCTCTCAGCGGACAGGGCAGCGCTTGATGCTCTCGTAAAAACTTCGGGAAGGCCTGAGGCTTGGCTCATCGACAGCGAGGCAAAGGTTCCCAAATCGACGCAGATGAACTTTGGCGTCCGCCAGCTGCTCGGCGACTTCGCAATGTCGGTTACATACGCTAACGTGAAAGGCGTCGATCAAATGGTCCTGAACTGGGCGAACATCGGACTGAATGCCCAGGGCCGCTGCTGCCGCGACTTCAACATCGGATCGCACGGTTTCAGCAACTTCATCTATTCCACGAACGACAAGAAAACGTGGTACGAGGCACTGCAGGTACAGGTCGACAGGCCATACCAGCGCGCTACACCAAGTTCGATTGGCTGGGGAATCGGCCTTGCGTACACATATGCCGAGAGGTCAGTCCAGGGAAGCGATGGATTGAACGATGACTTCGCGTTTCCGAACGCGCTCAGCATCCCGAAGCACCCGACGAATGATGAGAAACACAGGCTCGTAACGAACTGGATTACAGACCTTCCATACGCTTTTGGAATTCAGTTTTCCGGCCTCCTCACACTCGGCGGCAAGTTCAGGCAGGACGTCGGATGCCCGGGAAGATTCTGCGGTGAAGGGTCGACTGGCAATACGTACGAGCGCGGCGGGTTTACTGTGCCGGGAACGTTCCCGTATCGCAACATGGACTTGAGGTTCCGCAAGGATTTTCCAAGTTTTGGAAGAACCTCGACTGCTTTCGGCCTGACGCTCGACGTTTTCAACGCACTGAACCGTGACAACTTCGGCTGCTACAGGACTGGCAACCGGGACGACAAGGATTTCGGTACGCCGGCCTGCGTAGTAACCGATGCTCGCAGATATCAGGTGGGTGCAGAGCTGAATTTCTGATCTTCAGCCGCAGGGCTCCGACCTGGAGTCCTGCGGCGTTTTTTTCTCTGAATGAACGGCAGGGCTGGAGCGCCGAGATCCCGCGGCGCTCCATTTCCTGTCCCTATGGTGGGGCAACTCATGAAAGGTTTCCGTTCGTTGATCGGCATCGCGCTGGTGGCTGTCTCCGGCTGCACCGCGACCCAGGTTGGTCCCGCCGCTGCTCCTTCGTCGCCGCAGGCTGCGACGATCACTCCGAGGCAGATCGCATTTCTCGACACGCTTCAGCAACGCACGTTCGCTTGGTTCTGGGAGCGCAGCGATCACCAGACGGGGCTCAGTCCCGATCGATGGCCTACAAAGAGTTTCTCCAGTGTCGCGGCTATCGGCTATGCGCTCACTGCGTATCCAATCGGCGTCGAGCGGAAATATGTAACGCGTGAGCAGGCGGCCGAGCGTACGCTCAATACTCTGAGATTCATGTACAGGGCGCCGCAGGGACCGGAAGCCGCGGGTGTCACAGGCTACAAGGGATTCTTCTACCACTTCCTCGACATGGAAACGGGGAAACGGTTCGAAACGGTTGAGCTCTCTACAATAGATACGTCACTGCTCCTCGCCGGCGCACTTTTCAGCCAATCGTATTTCGATCGCGCAAATCCGGTAGAGACTTCCATTCGTGCGTACGCTGATTCGATCTATCTGAGAATCGACTGGCAGTGGATCCGGCCGAATGCTCCGCTCGTGAATATGGGCTGGCGTCCCGAGAAGGGGTTTATCGAAGCTGACTGGCGCGGTTTCAACGAGGGGATGATTCTGTACGTCCTCGCGCTCGGCTCCCCAACGTACCCTGTTGATCCATCCGCCTGGACTGTGTTCACGTCCACTTACAGGTGGGGAACGTTCTACGGGCAGGAGCATGTCAACTTCGCTCCGCTCTTCGGTCACCAGTATTCACACATCTGGATCGATTTCCGCGGGATCAAGGATGCGTACATGCGTGACAAGGGGTTCGACTACTTCGAGAACTCCCGTCGTGCGACCATCTCGCAGCACGCATATGCAGTGGCGAATCCGGGTCGCTGGAAGGGATACGGTCCGAACATTTGGGGGCTCACTGCCGCGGACGGTCCACTCGATACGACGCTCGTGGTCGATGGGCGCAGGCGTCAGTTCTGGACCTACACGGCCCGCGGTGCAGCGCTTGGAGAGATACGCGACGATGGAACGCTCGTGCCGACAGCAGCCGGAGGATCGGTTCCATTTGCTCCTGAGATAACGATTCCGGCGCTCGTCGCGATGCGCGAGAAATACGGCGACAATCTTTTCTCGACTTACGGTTTTCTGGACTCGTTCAATCCCACGTTCGATATCGACATCAAGCCTCAGCACGGAAAAGTCGTCCGTGGCGTTGGCTGGTTCGACACTGACTATCTCGGAATCGACCAGGGCCCGATTATCGCGATGATCGAGAACTATCGATCAGACCTGGTCTGGAAAACGATGAGAAAGAATCCGCACATCGTGCGTGGTCTCAAGCGCGCCGGGTTTACCGGCGGGTGGCTCGATCAGTAGGGCCAGATGAAGAGTTGGGGAGTCATAGCCGCAGCTTGCGCCACACTTGCAGGCTGCTCGTCGTCGTCGGCTAATGACGGCGCCACGCTTCGATTGTGGGCGATGGGCCGCGAAGGGGAAGTTGTATCGGAGCTGATTCCCGCCTTCGAGCGCGCCAATCCTGGAATCAAGGTTCAGGTACAGCAGATCCCCTGGTCAGCCGCTCACGAAAAGCTGCTTACCGCCTTCGTCGGCAACGCAACGCCCGACATCGCAATGCTCGGCAACACCTGGGTACCTGAATTCGAGGCACTCGACGCACTCGAGCCGCTGGATCAGCGCGTCGGGGCGTCGAGTCATGTTGTACGCAGCGATTATTTCCCGGGCATCTGGAATACGAATGTCGTGGATGGCGTTACCTATGGGATTCCATGGTATGTCGACACGCGCGTGATTTTCTATCGCGCCGACCTGCTGGCAAAGGCAGGGTACGACAAGATGCCGGAGACGTGGGAAGCGTGGCGCACGGCGATGCTCCGGATCAAGAGTGGAATGAGCGAGCGACAATATCCTCTGCTGATTCCTATCACCGAGTGGCCGCCGCCGGTAATTCTTGGACTTCAGGCGGGTTCTACCCTGCTGAAGGACAATGGAACTCGCGGTGCGTTTTCAGATCCTGCGTTTCGAAAGGGATTTGATTTTTATGTGAGCCTCTTTCGAGACGGGCTTGCGCCGGCACTCAGTGGGTCGGAAATATCGAACCTGTATCAGGAGTTCGAGCGCGGAAACATCGCGATGTACATCAGTGGCCCGTGGCAGATCGGCGAATTCACGAATCGCCTCCCTCCGGCGCTTCAGGACAAGTGGATGACCGCGCCTCTTCCCGGCATCGATGGTCCGGGGGCCTCGCTGGCTGGCGGCGCCAGCCTCGCGTTGTTCAGGCGGTCGAAGCAGAAGGATGCAGCGTGGAAGCTGATGGAATACCTGTCGCGACCGGAGATCCAGCTCGAATTCTACAAGCTCACAGGCGATCTGCCAGCAAGGCGTGCAGCATGGCTCGACCCGACACTGTCAGGCAATCGATACGCGCAGGCATTCCGCGATCAGCTCGACCGGGCGATGCCAACACCTCAGGTGCCGGAGTGGGAGCAGATAGCGACGAAGGTTTTTGAGCACGGCGAGCGTGCTGTTCGCGGTCGTGCATCTGCTGAGACCACGCTCGCTGCGCTGGATCGCGATGTCGACAGGATCCTCGAGAAGCGCAGATGGATCGTGGCCCGCCTGGCTGAGGCGAGCCAGTGAAAGGGATTCACATCCCATCTGAGGCAAACAGGGCAGCCTGGTTTTTCCTCGCACCCGCGATCACGCTGATTTTCATTTTTTTCTTTTTACCAGTTGCTGCTGCGATGCTGCTCAGCCTCACCGACTTTGACCTTTACGGCATCGCGAGCCCACTTAACACACGGTTCGTTGGTCTTCGCAACTACTCGCGATTGCTCCAGACGCCCGACTTCTGGCTCGCGCTCAGAAACACCTTTTATTTCGCGTTCGTAGGTGGTCCTCTCACGATCGCGGTATCTCTTGGTGCCGCGCTTCTATTGAGCTCCAAGCTCGTGCGATTCAAGGGATTTTTCCGCACGATCTACTTCACTCCGTTCGTCACGACCCTCGTGGCTGTCGCGATCGTGTGGCGGTATCTGTATCACACGCGCTACGGGTTCTTCAACTACGGCCTGTCACTCGTCGGCATCGAGCCAATCGACTGGCTCGGCGACCCCAACTGGGCGATGCCGGCGATCATCCTGATGGCGGTGTGGAAGAGCTTCGGGTACAACATGTTGATCTTCATCGCCGGTCTTCAGGCGATACCCGAAGAGCTTTACGATGCGGCGGCAATCGACGGCGCGGGACCGTTCCGACGTTTCTTCAACATCACGCTCCCGATGCTGTCGCCAACGCTCGTGTTCGTGACTGTCATTACGATGATCGGCTACTTCCAGCTGTTTGCCGAGCCGTACGTGATGACACAGGGTGGTCCGTTGCGGAGTACGACCAGCGTCGTGCTCCTGATGTACGAGGAAGGGTTCAGGTGGTGGCGGATGGGGTATGCCGCGGCGATCGCGTTCGTGCTGTTCATAGTGATCCTCCTTGCGACGCTCGTCCAGTTCAGGCTGCAGAAGGAGCGCGCAACGTGAGCGGGCTGCTTCGGCGCGACCAGATGTCGCGGATTCTGCTGTATGCGATGCTGATCTTCGGCGCCATCATGGCGCTGCTGCCGATGGTGTGGATGGTTTCTGCCTCGGTCATGCCCGCGGGTGAAGCAAGCTCGTATCCGCCGCGCTTTTTCCCGAGCAGGGTGACGTTCGACCATTACATCGACCTGTTCACGCGCCTGAATCTCGGGCGCTATCTGTTCAACAGCGCGTTCGTCGCATTGATCGTCACATCGACCTCACTCGCCATCAACTCCATGGCGGGCTACGCGTTCGCAAAGCTTCGCTTCAAGGGTCGCGAGCGGTTATTCCGGGTGCTGTCTACGGGGCTGGTGCTGCCCACACAGGTTGCGATGCTGCCGCTGTTCCTGCTGCTCAAGAACATGGGGATGATCAACACCTACTGGGGTGTGATTATCCCGGGACTCGCGAGCATCTTCGGAATTTTCCTCGTGCGGCAGTATGCGTTGGCAATTCCCGACGAGATGCTCGATGCGGCAAGAGTCGATGGCGCTTCAGAGCTGCGAATCTTCTGGTCGATAGTCGTCCCGGGAATTGTCCCGATATTGGCGACGCTCGCGATCTGGACCTTCCTCGCGACGTGGAACGACTTCATGTGGCCGTTGATCGTGCTCAGCGATGAGTCGCGATACACGCTTCCAGTCGCACTCGCAAATCTCTCCGGTGAACACGTTCAGGATACCGAGCTGATGATGGCCGGCTCCGTGATAACCGTGATACCGGTCATGCTCGTGTTCCTGTTCCTTCAGCGTTACTACATCCAGGGCGTCATGGCGGGGAGCGTTAAAGGATGATCGGTGTGATGCCCGCGCTTGTCGCGACGATGCTGCTCCAGCCTGCTGTGGTGATCGACGACTTCGAGTCGGTTGCAGCGTGGCGGGCACAGCCTTCGGATGACGTGTCGCTCGCAATCAGCCAGGACTCTGGTGTGACCGGCAAATCGATCAAGATCGATTTCGATTTCCACGGACACGGCGGATATGCCGTTATCCGCCGCGACCTGAAACTTTCGTTGCCTGCAAACTACGAGTTTTCTTTCTCGATCCGCGGCCAATCACCAGTGAACACGCTCGAGTTCAAGCTGGTCGATCCCACCGGCGACAACGTGTGGTGGTCGAATCAGCCAGGGTTCGTATTTCCGTCGCAGTGGTCGAAGGTCCTTCGCAAGAAAAGGCACATCACATTCGCCTGGGGGCCCCTCGGCGGTGGCGAGATGAAGGAAGTCGCAGGAATCGAGATCGCTATCACTGCGGGCTCCGGCGGTAAGGGTACCGTGTGGCTCGATGATCTTGTGATGACACCCCTTGAACCGCAGGGTGTCTACGATCTCGTGCCGGCAGTTTCATCGACGCGCAGCGGCGGTGATGAGCGCGCGCCGCTTGCCATGGACGCGGATTCCTCGACCGCATGGCGCGCGAGCTCAGGCTCGGCAATGCTGTCCATAGATTTTCTGAAGCGCCGCGAATTCGGCGGGCTAGTCGTTGATTGGGAAAGAAACGCGAGGCCAGACTCGTATACCGTTTCGATCTCGACTGACGCGAGAAGCTGGACTCGAGTGTTCTCAGTCGGGAAAAGCAGTTCCGCCCGCGACTTCGTGTTCTTGCCGGAATCCGACGCTCGGTACATGAGGTTCGAGCTTCACGGTGCTACTCAGGCGGCGCTGCGGGAAATCAAGGTCATGCCACTCGCGTGGTCGGCCACCAAAAACGATTTCTTCACCGCCGTCGCGCGCGACGCAGCACCTGGTACATATCCCCGGTTTTTCTCGCAAAGGCAGTCATACTGGACCGTGATTGGAGTGAGCGGGGACACCCGTGAAGCGCTCATCGATGAGCAGGGCATAATCGAGACGGGGAAAGGTCAATTCTCGATCGAGCCTTTCCTTTTCACCAACGGGAAGTTGATCACGTGGAACGATGCAGATCGCTCCAGTGGCATGGTTGGCGGCGACCTCCCGATTCCATTCGTGAACTGGAAGACACCGGCTCTCGAGATGCGAGTGACCGGGTATGCTGCCGGAAAACCGGACTCGTCGATTCTCTACGCGCGGTATCGCGTGCGCAACTCGTCATCGACCCTCCAGAACGCTACGCTTTTTCTCGGTGTCAGGCCATTTCAGGTCAATCCGCCGTGGCAGTTCCTGAATACCCAGGGTGGTTTCGCGCCGATCGACAGCATCTCCTATAACAATGGTCTCGTACGGATCAATGGAGAGAGGTTCGTCATCCCCCTGACTAAAGCGTCTGCTTTTGGAGCGATGTCGTTCGACGAGGGAAACATCGTCGACCAGCTCAGGCTGTCGCGACTGCCTCCCACGACATCCGCTTCAGACGCGCTCGGGCGCACCACTGGCGCGCTCTCGTGGATGATTGCACTTCGACCGGGCGCTGACACGACGATAGATGTCGCCGTTCCCATGCACGCCGCCTTCCCAAGATGTGCCCAGAGCCGCTCGATCGCGCGTTGCAACAGTCTCTGGGCGAGGAGCCAGCTCGATACAACCGAAACAGCGTGGCGCAAAAAACTGTCACGCGTCGCGGTCTCCCTTCCGTCCTTCGCCGCACGCATCCCGAGCGCAATTCGCGCAAACCTCGCATACATCCTCATTAATCGTGACGGTCCGTCGATTCAGCCAGGCTCCCGCTCGTATGAGCGCTCATGGATCCGCGATGGAGCTCTCACATCTGCAGCTCTCCTCCGACTCGGCCAATACGACGAAGTCCGCGAATTCATTGACTGGTACAGCAAGTTCCAGTTCGACAACGGGAAAATTCCCTGCTGCGTCGACTCCCGCGGGGCCGATCCGGTTCCCGAAAACGACAGTCACGGCGAGTTCATTTATCTGATCGCGGAGTACTTCCGTCACACAGGCGACCGGGCGCTGCTCGAGAGGACATGGCCGAACGTGACACGCGCGGTCGCCTTCATGGATTCACTGCGTCTCTCACGTACAACTCCCGAATTCCAGACAGGCGAGAAGCAGGTGTTCTACGGCTTGATGCCGCAGTCGATCAGTCACGAAGGCTACTCGGCCAAGCCGATGCATTCCTACTGGGATGATTTTTTCGCGCTGCGAGGATTCAAGGACGCTGTCGAAATAGCGACCGTTCTCGCGAAGCCGGAAGTGACGCGATACGCTGCCGCTCGAGATCAGTTTCGAAAGGATTTCTATGCGTCGATCGCACTGTCGATGAGACAGCACAAGATCGACTATATCCCCGGTGCTGCCGAGCTCGGCGATTTCGACGCGACGTCGACAACGATTGCAGTGAACCCCGGCGATGAGCAGGAACATCTGCCCCGCGCAGCACTTAACCGGACTTTTGAGAAGTACTACGAAAATTTCGTCATTCGTCGTGACAAGGACTCCACCTGGGAAGCCTACACACCGTACGAGTGGCGCACAGTCGGGACCTTCGTGCGGCTCGGGCAAAAGGCGAAAGCGCACGAGATTGCCGACTTCTTCTTCGAGGATCAGCGTCCAAAGGCCTGGCACCACTGGGCAGAAGTCGTATTTCGCGATTCGCTGAATCCGAAGTTCATTGGCGACATGCCTCACACCTGGGTCGGCTCCGATTTCATCAGGTCGGCACTCGACATGTTCGCGTTCGAGCAGGAGTCCGACTCATCCCTCGTAATCGGAGCGGGCATTCTCGACAGCTGGGTGCGTGAGGCGAACGGCGCCAGCATCAGGCGCCTCTCCACCCATTACGGTCAGCTGAGCTACACGATGCGGCAGGTCGGGCGCGAAATCGAAGTCCGCATAGAAAGTGGCTTACGAATGCCGCCAGGCGGTCTCGTGATCAGGTCTCCAGCGACGCGATCGTTGCGTGGCGCCACGATTAATGGGAAGGCTGTGGCGGCAGGCAAGGACGAAGTGATAGTCCGGAGCCTTCCGGCAACCGTAACGCTCCGGTACTGACTTTGACCGCCCTGCTACTCTCCCAGAGCCACTCCCTTCGTCGAGATCACCTTCGAGTAGAACTTTCCGCTCGACTTGATTGTTCGAGCCTGCGTGATGTAGTCGACGTGAACAATCCCGAACCGCTTCGAGTATCCGTGGCTCCACTCGAAGTTGTCGAGGAGGGACCAGGCGAAGTATCCGCGAAGGTCGACACCCTTGGAGATGGCGTCTCGCACGGCACGAAGGTGTCCGCGCAGATAGTCGACACGCAGCGGGTCCTCGACGGCGCGATCGATTGCCGACGGCGCGTCGTAGAAAGCGGCCCCGTTCTCGGTAACGTAGAGCGGAATGTCGCCGTAGCGTTCCTTCACCCACAGCAGCACTCGCTCGAGCGCATCGGGATAAACCTCCCAGCCGGTTTCCGTGTAGATGTGGCCAGGTTGAAACACCCCGGTTGCACGAACGGGCAGCCATTCGTTCGAATGCCGGGAGACGCTGCGCGTGTAGTAGTTGACTCCGAGGAAGTCGAACTTCTCGCGAATAAGCTTCATGTCCTCAGCGGGCCATTCGGGCCATGCCTCTCCGAAGATCTCGCCCATCTCCTCGGGATAGCTGCCAAGGAAAACGGGGTCGAGGTACTGCCGGTTCATATAGGCGTCGGCGCGCTTCGTCGCAGCGATGTCTTCGGCAGAGTCCGAGGCGGAGTACTTCGGCTCGAGATTTACGACGAGCCCAATCTCGCCAGCAGCACCGCGCTGGTTCGCACGAAACGCCTGAACTCCCCGAGCGTGCGCACGAAGCACGTTGTGGGAAACAATCGCGGACTCATAAAGGCTGCGATGCCCGGGAGCGAGCTTACCGTGCATGTAACCGCCGTCCATGATCACCCACGGCTCATTGATCGTGGTCCACATGGGTACCCGGTCACCGAGGCGTTCGAACATCAGGTTCGCGTAGTCCGCGAACCACTCCGCGACATCGCGATTGAGCCAGCCTCCGTGATCGTCGAGTGCCGCAGGAATATCCCAGTGATACAGCGTCACATTGGGTTTGATGCCGCGCTCGAGCAACGCGTCGACCAGGCGCGAATAGAAGTCAATACCCGCTTCATTAACCCTCCCGGTCCCCGCCGGAAGTACGCGGCCCCACGCAATGCTGAACCTGTAGGCATTCAGGCCAAGCTGCGACATGATGTCGACATCAGAGAGGTATCGCCGGTAGTGGTCGCAGGCGACATCACCGGTGTCAGCGCCCGCTGTCATCCCGGGCGTGTGGGAAAAGCGGTGCCAGTTGCTTACTCCGGCTCCATCAGCAAGGGGAGAACCTTCGATCTGGTAAGCAGACGTCGCTGCGCCCCAAAGAAAACCGTCAGGAAAGCTGAAGGACTCACTCATATTGCTGCCGAGGAACGATGGCGCGCGTAAGACTTGAGGGCATTCGGAAAATCTATCCCGGCGAGAAGGAACATGTCGCCGTGCACGGAGTCAATCTCGACGTCGCTGATGGAGAGCTAGTCGTCCTCGTCGGCCCGTCAGGGTGTGGCAAGAGCACGACGCTTCGCATGATCGCGGGCCTCGAGTCGATCAGCGCCGGCCATCTTTTCATCGACGACCGCGAGGTCAACAATGTTCCTCCTAAAGATCGCGACATAGCGATGGTGTTTCAGAGCTATGCGCTCTATCCGCACATGACCGTCCGCGAGAATCTCGCGTTTGCACTAAAGCTTCGGGGCACGTCGAAGGATGACATCAGGAAGCGCGTAGATCTCGCCGCGAAGACACTAGGCATTGAAGGTTTCCTCGATCGCACCCCACGCCAGCTTTCGGGCGGTCAGCGGCAACGTGTGGCACTGGGGCGTGCGATCGTTCGGGAGCCGAAGGTCTTCCTGTTCGACGAGCCCCTTTCGAACCTCGATGCCCAGCTCCGCGTGCAGATGCGGCGGGAGATTGCGCGCCTGCACCAGGAGCTAGAGGCGACGATGATCTACGTCACCCATGATCAGGTCGAAGCGATGACTCTGGGTGACCGGATTGTCGTGATGAGCCAGGGACATGTGCAGCAGATCGACACGCCGATGAACCTCTACGACCATCCTGCAAACAGATTCGTTGCAGGATTCATCGGAAGCCCTGCTATGAATTTCGTCACAGGTACGATTACCGGGAGCGAATTTCAGGCAACAGATGGGGCGTTCACGCTCCAGATACCACCGGGATTGGCAGAGCGAGTGGGGGATGTAACCGGCAGGGCGTTGACGCTGGGAATCCGGCCTGAGGATGTATCCGTTACCCCTGCCTCGGGCCCGCCGTTGTTTGCTGGCGAATCGACCATCGTCGATCCGCCAGCACTCGCACCTGCCCGGCTCGATATCGTGGAGGCACTCGGAAATGAGATCTTCGTCTACGCGACCGTGGGCTCGTTTTCGATCACCGCGCGCGTGTCGCCGCAGCCTCTTCCGCAACCCGGTGAGCCGGTAACCCTCGCGTTTGACTTGGCCAAGGCTCATTTCTTCGATAATGCGAGCGGGGAGCGAGTAGTGGACTGATCCGCCACATGTGCCCTTCCCCCAAGTGACTCGCTTGTGCGATTTTCCGAGTCTGGCAACTCAACCATCAGGCATACGTGACCGAACACAATCCCCTCGACCCGAATGAGCTCGAGGTAACCCGCATCCGCGCGCTTAAGGGCCCCAATTACTGGCGCCTCGCCCCGGTAATCGCATGCGACGTCAGGCTTGGTGCCCTGGAGAGCGTAACATCGACTGGCATACCTGGCCTGATCGACAAGCTCGTGGAAGCAATCCCATCGCTGTACACACACAAATGCACGCGCAACAAGCCGGGCGGATTCGTTGAGCGCATGCGGGAGGGTACCCACATCCCTCACATCCTGGAGCACCTTGCGCTCGAGCTTCAGTCGCTGATTGGAAACGAAGTCTCATATGGCCGGGTCGTCCCATCAGGTGACGAGGGCGTCTGGTGGCTGATCGTCGAATACCAGGAAGAGCAAGTAGGCATCCGCGCGATGAAGGACGCAGTGCGAATCATGCGGCAGTGCATCGCTGGAGAGGAGCTCGACCTCGACCCGATAATCGACGATCTCCTTTCATTATATGAGTCGTCGCGGCTCGGTCCATCAACAGGCGCAATCGTTGAAGAAGCACGCAGACGCGGCATTCCTGTCCGACGCCTCAACAACTACTCACTCGTTCAGCTTGGGCTCGGCCGCAATCTTCATCGCATCCAGGCGACACTAACAGACTCCACGAGCGCCATCGGAGTCGAAATCGCGCAGGACAAGGACGATACGAAGCGCGTTCTCGAGAATATTGGACTTCCAGTTCCCAAGGGCGATGTAGTTCGAACTGTCGATGGCGCCGTAGAGGTCGCAGCCGACATCGGGTACCCTGTGATCCTCAAGCCGATCGCTGCGAATCATGGCCGGGGTATTTCCGGACGGATCGCCGACGAAGCACAACTTCGCGCTGCCTGGGCAAGCTCATCGTCTTTCGGATCGCGCATCGTAGTCGAGCAGTTTGCTGAAGGACGCGACCATCGCGTGCTGGTTGTCAACGGCAAGGTGGTCGCCGCAGCGGAGCGTGTGCCGGCTCACGTTGTCGGGGATGGCAAGCGGACGATCAAGGAACTGATCGAGATCGGCAATCAGGACACTCGCAGGGGGCACGGCCATACAAAAATGCTTACCCGGTTACCCGGTGACCGTGCGACCGCTGAGTATCTGGCCAAAAGTGGGAAAGCTCTCGATACGGTCCCGCCAAAAGGCGAGTTCGTCGCGCTGAGGCAGACAGCCAACCTCTCCACGGGCGGCACCTCGATCGACCGCACCGACGAGATGCATCCTGACAACATCACCGCCTGCGAGATGGCCGCCGGCGTTGTAGGTCTCGACATCGCCGGCATCGACATCCTCACACCCGATATCTCGCTACCATTTCGCGAGAACAACAGCGTCATCATCGAGGTGAACGCGGGGCCTGGAATCAGGATGCACACGCACCCTGCGGAAGGTGAGGCGAGGAACGTGGCGGCCCCGATCCTCGATATGTTGTATCCGCCTGGTGTCCCATCGACGATTCCTGTGATTGCAGTAACGGGAACGAACGGCAAGACGACCACGACTCGTTTGATCGCCCACCTGTTCCGTGTAAGCGAGAACGTCGTTGGGTTCACGACGACCGACGGCACTTACCTTGGCAACCGCATGGTCATCGAAGGTGACATGACCGGGCCCTTCTCTGCCAACATCATCCTCTCGAACCCGACCGTTGATATCGCGGTGCTCGAGACTGCGCGCGGCGGAATACTCCGCGCAGGTTTGGGGTTCGACGAAATCGATGTCGGTGTGGTGCTCAACGTTACCGCGGATCACCTTGGACTTCGCGGCATTCACACTGTCGAGCAGCTTGCCGAGGTGAAAAGCGTGATTGCTGCGGTGGTGAAGCGTGAAGGTCACTGCATCCTCAACGCGGATGATCCCCTCGTCTATGCGATGCGGGATAAAACGCCTGGCGACCTCGTGCTCTTCTCCGCCAAGCCAGAGGGGCAAAGTCCCGAGTTCGAGCTTCACCTCTCCCGCAATGGAATCGGCGCCCGGATCGAAAAGGATACGTTCGTCATACGGAGAGGAAGGCTACGGATTCCCATCGCGACTGAGAGGGACGTTCCTCTCATGATGGGCGGTGCGGCCAAGTTCCAGCGTGAAAACATTCTCGCAGCCATACTTGCCGCGTACGTTCAGGGCATGCGGTACGATGACATCCGGGCAGGACTGCTTTCGTTCTTCCCGTCGCCGTCGCTCACACCCGGCAGACTGAACCTCCTCCGCATCGGCAATGGGCGCCTCCTCGTCGACTACGCGCACAATCCTGCTGCGATCGCCGGCCTCATTGAATTTGTCAGTGGACTCGACGCAAACCGTCGCATCGGCATCATCACCACGCCCGGCGACAGGCGTGACGAGGACATGTTGACCGTCGGGCGCCTCGCTTCCAAACTCGATCACGTGATCGTACGCGATGACAAGTATAGGCGCGGTCGCGCACCCGGTGAGATTTCACGGATCATCGCGCAGGGCCTTCGCGAGGGAGGAATGCGTGACGATCAGATCGACATCATTCACAACGAAACTGAGGCGCTCGAGCACGGACTGTCGATGATGCAGGACAACGACCTGATCTTCGTCCTCGCTGATCAGGTCCCGGTTGTGCTCGAGCAGGTCCGACGACTGGTGGCGGAGCGTTCCGGCTCCTGATGACTGACGGGACGCCGGACCCGATGAGGGAAATCCGCATGACAACGCTCCACGCTACGCGTGGGGCGAACTTCTGGTCAATGCGGCCTGTGATGCGCATGGACCTCGCGGTCGGCGCGTACGAGGACATTTCGTCTGCCGATGTGCCCGGATTTACGGAAGCTCTCGTCGCAGCGATGCCCGGACTTGTAGAGCACAGGTGCAGCATCGGAGAGCGTGGCGGGTTCATCATCCGGCTGCGGGATGGCACATATGCCGCGCACATCGTCGAGCATGTTGCCCTCGAGCTTCAGACGATGATCGGCCACGATGTCGGTTACGGTAAAACACGTGGCGGTGACATCGACGGCGAATACACGCTCGTATTCGAGCACATACACGAGGGAGTTGGCCTCCGCGCCGCTGCCCTTGCTCTCGAAACCGTACAGCATGCATTCGCCGGCACTCTGGCAAACGTGGATCACGCCGTCGCCGAGCTCACTTCGCTTGCGTCGACGCCAAACGTTCCGCCGGTCAATCAACATGTGATGTGCGGGATCACCGGCGGCTCCGAACGCGCGGTAACTCGTGACGAGATCGTTCGGCGTGGGTTTGGCAGCGCGGACCTCATCGTCGATGTCTCGCCGGTATTCCTGCTGCAGGCTGGCTTGCCCTTTTCGCATTCGGACATCGCAATCGTCACTGATATGGGCCTCACCGATGTGCCGGAGCGATACCAGGACGAGGAGCGCGCGCTTCAGCTGATGGCCACCATCGCCGATGCAGTGCCGCGCGATGGAATAATCATCGTGCCTGCCAAGGAATGGGAGCTTCAGGACAAAGTGCGCGACGCAGGCTGCCGCGTAGCTATCTTCGCCCCCGATTCGAACGTTACCCGGCGCGACCGCAAAGTCGCTCGAGCGGTAGCGATGGTTATTGACGGTAGAATCATGATCGAATCACGAGGCGAGCGAACGGATCACGGGTCACTCAGGCCCGATGCACCCGCAGGAGCACAGGTCGCCGGCGCATTGGCTGCATTTACGCTCACCGAGCTTCAGCCGCAGCTGGCGGCTTCCACCAGTCAGACACAGGGCTGAACCATTCCAGGCAAGACACCACACGAGCCGACCCCGATAAGATCTTCGTTTGACTCCGGCGATCATGAAGAGCTTCCCCCGACGATCCGCGCCGGCACTCTTGTACTCATCGGCGGATCGTGCACTGCCGAAGGCGAAGCGCTCGGCTCATTTGTAAAACTCGCGGCCGGGCGTGAAGGAGGTCCTATCGTCACGATAACTTCGGCCTCACGAGATGTTCGCGGCAGTGCCAGTCACTGGGAAACCGACCTTCAGACCGCAAAAGCGGGCGACGCTGTTTTTCCGATCATCGAAACGCGCGAAGATGCTTGTAAGCGCGAGATTGCGAAGATGGTCGCTAATGCGCGGGGGATTTTTTTGGGGGGCGGCGACCAGGTGAAGCTGATCACCACGCTGAGCGGCACTCCAGTCGGCGATGCAATCTGGGATAACTACGTAAGTGGCGGAATAGTCTGCGGAACGAGTGCTGGCGCCGCGGCGCTGACGGAGCTCACGCTTGCGGGCAATGAAGTCGATGAAGAGGGCAACCTCGTCGAGCAGTACATCGGACCTGGGCTTGGCCTGCTCAGCTTCAAGACGCTGATCGATACCCACTTCTCTCAGCGTCGCAGACTATACAGGTTGTTCGTCGCGATCGCAGGTTACCCTGACATCATGGGCCTCGGCATCGACGAAGATACGGCGATGATCGTTCGTGGCGAAGTCGGCAAAGTAGTCGGGCACGGCGGTGTCACTTTCGTCGATGGTCGAACTGTGAAGTTCGACAACGCCGAGGAGGTGACGAAGGGCCGGCAGCTTACGTTGAGTGCGCTGCGAGTGGGGATGGTCGGCACAGGCTACACGTTCAATCTGCGCGAGCGTGAGCTCGAGGCACTGCTCGTGTAGCGGTATCAGTATACGACTATTGCTACTCGTACATGTGTTCGAGATCGGCTCTGCTGAGGTCGACAAGATACGCAGCGATCCCGGCAGTGACGTCATCGAGAAAACGAGTTCCCTTTTCGTGTGTCGCGCGCGATGGGTTTCCTGTTCCGGTGTCGTCCGTGACCTTCGTCCATTGCCGCGGTGCCCACGCAAGTCCGTCTCGTAATCCGGCGATTCGGAACCGACGCGCCTTCCCTTCACCTGCTTCGCTCACCGGAAGCCCCAGTCCAGGGGCGACCTCCATCATAACGCTCGTCTCGAGCTCCCCTGCGTGATCGCCCGGCTCATCGAAGTATCCTTTCGGGTCGATCGAATTCCACCAGTTGATCGTCGATATAAAAACCCGTGATTTCGGCTGAAGCTCGCGGATCATCTGCTTGAAGTCGTTGCCGCCGTGACTGTTGACGATCACGAGCTTGTGAATGCCCTGAACCTCGAGAGCAGAAACGATATCGCTCAGCAGCGCGGCCTGGGTACTGGGGTTCATGTTCATGCAGAGGGTGATATCGAGCTGCCCCGTGTTGACACCAAACGGAACCGTCGGAAGCACAATGACTTTTTCACCAACCTCCCAAGCTTGCCGAGCCGACTCAGCGGCTACCCACGCCGACTCGTAGTTGTCAGTGCCGTACGGCAGGTGAAGGTTGTGTGCTTCCGTCGCTCCCCATGGGAGGATTGCGACTTCGTACTTCGTCGCTTTGACGGATGTCCATGTCGTCTCTTCGAGGACATACGGTCTACCCGTACCGCTTTTCTCGGCTAATGTCATCCCGGAAAATTACGCTTCCTGTTGTATTGACGGCGGAACAACGGGAACTGCGGGAACTAAAATGGGGAGTGGGATGAGAAACTGAAGAGTTACTTGAGTTGTCACCCGCATGACAGCAGGTTCCTGCGTTCTGGCTTCGTCATTTTGGGGTTCCTACGGAAAAGCGCGGGCCTGTCGGGCCTGTCCGATTTTCTGTAGTTACCCCAAATCGATCAAACTCAAATGCGGGACATTATCAGCAAGCCGGTTGACAACTCGCGTAACTCTGCAATTCTCGCCCCACTCCCCATTTTAGTTCCTGTAGTTGCGCCACCATACCAGACCCAAGACTAGAATCGAGCCTCGAGATAAAGATTCGCCCTGATCTTCTTCTCAGGATATATCCCTCGCGCGAGATCGAATCTCACGAGCCCATCCATGAACGATGCGCCGACGCCGGCACCGCTGATTGGACGACCCGGATCGCTGAAGTCCCGACGGTCCCCAGCCCAGCCGATGTCATAGAACACGACAGGCCGTGCACCAGCCAGACTTGACCCAAGCTCGACCCTCCCCATCCAGAATGCGTCCCCCCTGGCCGCGCCGCCAAGCTGACCGCGCACGCTTTGACTTCCTCCCAGATACCAGTGGCGCTGAACCGGGAGCTCTCCTCCAGACATGCCCGCAGCGAGTGTCAGAGCCCCGTCGATCCGCTTCGTTATTCCATTCGACAACGTGACATCGAACATTCCGCGACCGTAACTCGACTCGCCGGTCGCCGCTTCCGCGCGAACCGCGCCAAATGCCCGGAACCCGTTTGGATCCAATCCAATCGAAGCGCGCCTCTCGCCGGCAACCCCGACGAAATATCCATTTCTCGCGTCGATATTCTCGTTGAAGCCATCGCCGCCGAGCGCTTCAGCAATTGAAAAGTCAGTCCCGCGTTTTGCATCGCTGTGATGCTCGGCGAAAAGTTTCCACGACGTTGTTGCGGAATCATCAGGCGTCCCCGCGAACTCGATTCCGAGGCGACGGTAGTAGAATCCATCGTCGCGACCGAAAAGTAATGCCGAGAGGGAATGCCCGAAGGTGAATGGATCGCCAAAGTCGTCGGATGCGCCAAGTCGCCGGTAGGCGTTCAGCGCAACCGACGTGCGTCCGTTCGTCCTCCACATACCAAGCTCTGCATTTGGCTGCCAGTCACCAATGCCGATTCGTGCAGACGCACGGGCTGTGTAACCCTGGCCAAGCGTCTGGCGCACCGCAATGCCGGTAGAAAGCGCTTCGATCTTGTTATATCGAGTGAGTCCGAGGCCATAAGTGTACACAGGCTTCTGCGGAATCCAACCGGGCTGTGCTCCCAGTGCAAGCGCCTCCTCTATCAACGCGTCACGCTCTTTTGCGCCGAACAGGATATCGCCGTCGTCGTAGATCGACTTTGGAAGTTCAGTTGATTTCGCAAGCGCTGCTTCGTCGCAAGGCGTGTGGACGATCATCGCGAGCCCGCCTTCGTTTCGCCTGATCGTGCGGCGTTGTACGCCGCCGTCGCGACAGGCATTCCGGCTACGCTCACGCCGTGCGGCACGTGACACAGAATCCTGCGCTGTATCCATCACCGCTATGAGCGGGATCTGGATGGGGGTCGATCCATTTACGCTCGCGTACTTGAAGCTTTGTTCCATCTTGAAGGGAGCATGAAACATCCCGGCCTGAGCTGCGCCCTCGAGTGCCTGCAGGCGCGGCAGCCAGAAGCGTCCCTCGTGAAGACCGTACTCGACTGTGACCGCCGTTACCTGCGCCTTGAGCGGGGTTATCATCCCCTTTACCCATCCCGGCGGCGCGTCATCTGGGTTGTTCTCCCATTCAGACTCCGCATCGGAAACCGCCCAGATGTCCATCGGCTCAGCCATCCGGTAAACGGCACGAACGAGGCGGGCGCTCTCGACATCGAACCAGAGCGATCCAAGCGCAACGTTCCACTGCGGAGCTCGCGGTCGAACGATGAGCTCGCGAATTTCTATGCGGCGGCCGCCTGGCATCTGGAATGAAACAGAATCGCCGCTGGCGTACGTGTAGTACGCCTCCGCGCCACGTGCGAGTGGGTGAACGATCTCACTCGCCTCGATGTCAGCTTTTGCGAGTCCAGACCCGGCCCACAGTGTTTCACGGCCTGGGTGATATGGAATTGGAACGCCATCATCCATGTCGATGTCAGCATCGCCGAACCCGTCGAGCATCGGCGTAACCTTCCGTTGCCCGAGCACCTCGACATACGCCGGGCTGTTCTTTGACCATACTACGCGCGCGGCTCGCTCAGTCCTCATGAGCAGTCGCTCGCGACCGATCCTCTTGAAGCCGAAGCCGATCGACATGCGCTCGTAAGTCGTCGCGTCATATCCGGTCAGCGTCGTATCCTGCTCGAGGCGCGCTCTTCTCGCATTTGCAAGGAGACTTCCGGCGCGCGCGTCTTTGAAGGCAGACGCCATCAAGGCCGGCGTCAGCTGAATGAGCTTCGCACGCCGGCGCTTGATGTCTGATGAATCTCCCCCCTGTCGGACGGTCCGCATCACCGAGTCACGGGTATCCATGCGAACCGCGCGGATCGAATCGGCGACACTTCTTCGCGCCGCACGCACGCTGTCGCTCGGCCGCGAACCGGCGCCAATGCTGATCGTTGATTGAGCAAGAACAAAGGCGCCGATTAATGCGTACATGAGGCTTTACCTATTAGAGGCCGGTCTTACCGATGACCGCGAAGCGATCTTGGAAACGTGTAAGCGACACCGACCTGCCATGTCACCTGGTCGGTCTTGCTGGTGCGCGGGAAAAGCGTGATCGACCCGTCGGGGTTGTCCTGGATGTCGCCCTCTTTCAGGTAGGTAGCTTCACCGCCGTAGAAGTAGCGCGCACCTGCATGCAGTTTCCACGTGTTCTGGCGTCCGAGCGGAACGTAAAGTCCGCCGCCGAAAATCCAGGCGGAAGTGACATCATCAGAGTTATTCGTCGTCGCATACTCGTACTCGCTGTCAGAGCCGCGTACTGACGTTGACGTGACGAGACCAACAATGCCAACTGCCGCGTTCAGATACGGCTGAACCGGGCCCGCCGGAACGGTGATCTGTGGACCGATGCTTCCCCAGTACGCGTTATTTGTCGTCTCGACATCGAGGGAAACGCGACCCGTAATCGGGAGATAAGGGACGTAGTACGTCTCGCTTCCGTACTGCATTCCACCAATGTCACCGCGAATGCTGAAGAGTCCTTCCCTGTCCAGACGGAATAAGCCGGCGACATTTGCGCCAAATCCTTCGGTACCGAGCTGCGTGGCAAACTCTCCCTTCGGCTGCGCGACGAGGAGATCGCCAACGAGTGTAAATCGCGACGGTCCCCTTTCCCACGACGACGGCCTGCGGCGCTGGGCGTCCGCGGATGTGGCAACAAGCGATACCGCGGCGAGAGCCACAAGTATCGATGAACTGATCAAACGCATAACTTCTCCATAGTGGTGACTCAGCGAGCCGAAGGCACTCGTCGTGCCGGGGTGGGTCGCGACCCCTATCTCTCGTTACGATAAAGCGTTGCATGAGTTTCAAGCCCCGGCAAGGCGGCCCGGGTGACCCAAGTATATGACACACTCTGTCCCTGAAAGGAGACAATGACGAGCGCGCTTGTGTTGAGAGGACTCCGGAAATCTTACGGTAGCGTCGTGGCCGTGGACGGTCTGGATCTGGACGTGAGGGTCGGTGAGTGCTTCGGACTCCTCGGGCCAAACGGGGCTGGAAAGACCACCACAATAGAGATCTGCGAAGGCCTCCTCGAGAAGGATTCAGGAGACCTCGAGGTCCTCGGCATGACGTGGGAACAGGATAGCTCCACGCTCAAGGAACGACTCGGGATTCAACTCCAGGACACTCAGCTCTCGGAAAAGCTCACAGTTGTCGAAACGGTTCAGCTCTTTCGAAGTTTCTACAAGACTGCAAAGCCGGTGAAGGAGGTTATCGACGCTGTGCAACTGGGTGAAAAGCGGGACGCTCGTGTTGGTTCGCTTTCCGGGGGACAAAAGCAGCGCCTGGCGGTCGCGTGCGCGCTGGTCGGAAACCCCGAGCTCCTGTTCCTCGATGAGCCGACGACAGGACTCGATCCGCAGTCGCGGCGACAGCTTTGGACACTGATCGAGGAGTTTCGCTCGAGCGGGCGAACCATTCTGCTCACCACTCACTACATGGACGAGGCGGAAAAGCTTTGCGATCGCGTTGCAATCGTCGATCACGGACGTGTCATCGCATCAGGGACCCCGCAGGAATTGATCGAATCCGTTGCCGCGGATCATCCGTTGCCGCCACCCCGTCCGCACACGGCGACACTCGAGGATGTGTTCGTTGCGCACACCGGGAGAACGCTACGCGATGAGTGAGTCACGCAGGTTTTCAGAGAGCTCGCTCGTTCAGCTCACACTCGTCCGCTTCCGGGAATTCATACGCCAGCCGGAAGCGGTGTTCTGGACATTCGTATTTCCCATTCTGCTCGCAGTCGGGTTGGGGCTGGCCTTCAGATCGCGGGCACCGGAGCGGGCAAATGTCGCAGTGCTCACTCGCCCGGAGATGTCAGCGGCAGCTGCTCAGATTCGGGCTGCACTTACTGGAGATTCGGCCCTCGACGTTCAGATGCTCGACGATTCGGGAGCCCTCCGCGCACTTCGCACAGGCAAGGTCGCACTGGTGATTGTCCCTGCGTCGCCGTCGCTGGCGAGTGGGTCAGTCGAATACATGTACGACCCGCAACGATCCGAGTCGCGTAATGCGCGTCTCATCGCCGATCGCGCGCTTCAGGTCGGCGCGGGGCGAACAGACCCCGTCCGCGTTGCGGAGCGCACAGTGAGGGAGAAAGGCTCACGCTATATCGATTTCGTAATTCCGGGCCTGCTTGGAATGAACCTGATGGGAAGCGGAATCTGGGGAATCGGCTTCGCTATAGTAGACTCGCGTGGCAAGCGCCTGCTGAAGCGCTTCATGGCGACCCCGATGTCGCGCGTCGAGTATCTAATGTCCTTCTTGCTGTCCCGCCTGTTTTTCCTTGTCCTGGAAGTGGTGACACTGCTCGGATTCGGTGCCCTTGCCTTTGGCGTTCCGCTGCGCGGATCGCTTGTCGAGCTGGGCGTAATCTGCCTTGTGTCGGCACTCGCCTTCGGAGGCCTCGGCCTCCTGATTGCCGCACGCGCGAAAACGGTAGAGGGCGTTTCAGGTCTCATGAACCTGGTGATGCTCCCCATGTGGATCTTCTCCGGCGTCTTCTTCTCGTCGAGCAACTTTCCGGATGTGGTTCAGCCCGTCATCAAGGCGCTTCCCCTGACGGCAGTAAATGACGCGCTCCGAGCAAACATGCTCGAAGGCACCCCGATATCCGGGCTCGGCATGGAGATGCTGATCATCTCCGGATGGCTGCTCGTAAGTTTTGTTGCCGCGCTGAAGCTGTTCCGCTGGAGGTAGCTTCGGCTACGATACCGGATCTGCTGATTCGTATGCGCTCAATGAAATGCCCCAGTCCGCTTCGATCATTTCGGTAGCAGTCACAGCATCGACAGGGTGGGAGATGAAGAAGCCCTGGACCTCGTCGCAGATGTGCATTGCGTCATGAAGCTGACCAGGGTGCTCGACCTTCCCCCCGATGACGTCGAGCTCGAGTGAATGGGCGAGGTCAACGATCTGGCTCATCATCGATGGCTCATGGGAATATCGAGTCAGGCTGTCCGCAAAGCCCGCATCAACCTTGATCGCATCGATTGGGAGATTCGCGAGATAGCCGAGGCAACACACACCTGTCCCCAGTCCGTCCACGATGACACGAACACCCTGTTCCCTCAGCGAAGCAAGGACCTGGGTTACAGACTCCTTGTTCATGAGAAACGTGTTCTCGCTCACTTCGACCAGAAGCGAGACCTCATCTGAGCCAGAAACAGCATCGATCAACGCATTCGCGATCGATTTCGACTCAACCTGCTCGGCACTCAGATTGATGGTAACCGGAACCATCTTCCCCGTTTTCTCGGACCACCGCTTCAGCTGCGACGCGATATCCTTGATCATCCATTCGCCGGTCGGAACCATCATGCCGGTGTCCTCTAGAAGCTGCAGAAACTCACCAGGTGTCTTCAGCCCATCGGACGGGTGTCGCCACCGGAGAAGGGCCTCGAAGCCGTCGAGTTTACCCGTTTCCACCGATACAATCGGCTGGAAATAGACCTCGAACTGGTTTCTTTCCAACGCGAACAGGAGGTCATGCTCCAGCTCATTGATGCTCGTCCGCCGGTCGTCGACGAATGCGTTGAACTTGACAGCATGTGCGCGACCCTCCGTGCGAGCGCGAACCAGTGCTGCAACTGCATCGTCCACTGCATTGCCAACGCGCTGATAACTCCGGGACAATCGGGCGATACCGATACTCGCGGTCGTCCTGATTTCTTTCCCATCAACCATGAAGCCCGACATCAGATGCCGTTGAACATCGTCGAGAAAATCCGCCGTTGAGCGGGCTACGCTGTGTGTCTCGAGAAGAATGATGATCCGCCCGTTGCCAAGTGTCGCAATCGCATCGCGCGGCCAAAGGAGCGTCGCGATGTGCTCGGCTGCCGCACTGCAGAGGCCTTCTGCCTTTTGAGTGCCATTGGAAATCGCCGAAGCGAGGTAACAATCAGGCTCGAGGCAGAGGAGATCGAACCGCGATCCCAGACACTTTCGTGTTCGATCGAGCTCGCGTCCTGTATGGTCCATGAACTGCCACCGATTGAAAACCCGCGGTGCCGGGCGTGCTTCGCCGAGAGAAACTGGAGCGACCAACGTGTCGAGTGTCATCCCGATTGCAGTCACATTCACCTTGGCAAAAGGCCGTTCCCTTGGGGAGCGGCCGGTTTATGGGGGCTTCTATTTGTAACGAAATTATTACGCATTGGACGGAGCGCAAGGGCTTCATTTCGGGGATAACTGTCGGAAGTTGGGCTTGCCAACGGCTACGAGCTAGTGTTGCGAACAGCTAAAAGCACGTTTCCCGGTGTCCACATGCCGCCAGATGCAACAGCCAAACGTTGTTACTTTGACGAATGCCCGAGCCGTCACCCGGAGTAAAGGTCAACGAAACTCTGATTATTCCGGATGCGGAGCTGGAAACACGGGCATCCCGTTCATCGGGCGCAGGGGGACAGCACGTTAACAAGACCTCCTCCCGTATCGAAATAACCTGGAACATCAGAGCATCGCCAAGCCTCACGGATGAACAACGAGCGTTACTCGAGTTAAAGCTGGGGTCCCGCCTCAGCGAAGATGGTTCTATTCGCGTTGTCGCAAGTGACTCGCGCAGCCAGCTGCGGAATCGCGAAACGGCCGAGCGCCGCCTTGGGGAGCTCGTGGCACGTTCACTTGTTGTGAAGAGGAGAAGGAAGCCAACAAAACGTCCACGTGCCGCGAATGAAGCACGCCTAACCGAGAAAAAGAAACATTCAAACAAGAAACGAGACCGGCGTATCGCGGAGTAGCATCATCGCCGCCTACGCGGCGATCTACCTTGTCTGGGGGTCGACCTACCTCGGCATCCGCTTCGCCATCGAAACGATTCCTCCATTCCTGATGGGTGGCGTCCGCTTCATGATAGCGGGCGCCGCGCTCTATCTATGGATGCGATTTCGCGGTGTAGAGAAACCGAATAAGCTGCATTGGCGGAATGCGGCAATCGTCGGCGGGTTTCTCATACTTGGCGGTAACGGTGGGGTAGTATGGGCAGAGCAATTCGTCCCTTCGGGAATGGCGGCGCTGCTCGTCGCGATCCTCCCCTTCTGGATGGTTCTCGTTGACTGGCTGCGACCCGGAGGAACGCGACCGTCGACGGGGGTGACGATCGGGCTCATAGTCGGCATCGTCGGGCTCATTATTCTCATCGGCCCATCAGCTCTGAATCCAACCGCGGCTTCGGACGCTGAGGCCAGCGCGGGCAACGGCGTAGTGCTCGCCGGTGCAATGGTCCTTATGCTGGCATCCCTGTCATGGGCACTCGGATCCATTTTCTCGCGGCATGCGACCCTGCCAAAATCGGCATTCGTTGCGACAGGGATGGAGATGCTGACTGGAGGCGCGCTGCTTCTGCTTCTCGCACTACTGAGAGGAGATCATCTCGACTTCGACATCGCACAAGTGTCATCGAGGTCGGCAATCGCATTCATTTACCTGACGACCATCGGCTCACTGGTTGGATTTACCGCCTACATATGGTTGCTGAAAGTGCAGCCGGCATCGCGTGTTGCCACCTACGCGTACGTAAATCCGGTTGTCGCGGTGTTTCTGGGATGGGCTTTCGCGGGCGAAGCTTTATCGCTTCGCACCGCGATTGCCGCAGCAATAATCATCGGAGCAGTAGCGCTTATTACGACTGCACGGAGCTCGCCGGTTCCTCGAGCTGAGTAGCGACCTGAGGCACGCGATATTCCGCTGTACCCTTGGGAACCAGCCCGAACTTCCGCATGACCCATTCGCGCCATTCATCCATGATCTCATAGAACGTTGGGATCACGACGAGTGTGAGCAGCGTTGACGTAATCACTCCCCCGATTACCGCACGCCCCAGCGGAGCGCGGAACTCGGCACCTTCACCGCGGCCGAGTGCAACGGGGATCATTCCGGCGATCAGTGCAAGCGTGGTCATCATGATTGGGCGGAGCCTGATCGCCCCCGCCTGAATGAGCGCCTCGCGGCGCGACAGGCCGTCTCGCTCGCGCGCCCACTTCGCAAAGTCAATGAGAAGAATTGCATTCTTCGCCACAATTCCCATCAGGAGGATCACGCCGATGAGACTCATGATGTTGATCGTGTCACCTGTGATCATGAGCATCAGCATCACGCCAATGAGAGATAAAGGAAGCGACAGCAGAATCGCCAGCGGCTCGATGAATGACCCGAACTGAAGCACGAGAATCAGGTACATCAGCATCACCGCAATACCGAGCGCCGCAAAGATTCGCCCGAAGACTTCGTTCTGGCTGTCCACCTCACCACCCTGGGTCAACCGAACACCCGGCGGCAGCGAGAGCTGATCGATTCTCGCGTTCAAGTCCTTCATTACTTCGCTCAACGACCGTCCGGCTGTATTCGCCTCGACGTTAACTACGAGCTCTGCATCGAGGTGAGTGATCTGCGAGGGACCGACGCCCTGTCGAACTGTCGCGATCTGACCGAGCGGTAATGTGCTGATGCCATTCGGCCCCTGAATGACCAGGGGAAGCCGTTCGAGGTCCGACGCCCGCTGACGGGCTTCAGGGGCAAGGCGAACATTTACCTCGCGCATCTCACCGGTGGGATCAATCCAGTCTCCGGCCTTGATGCCTGCGAACGCCGGCCGCAGCGATTGCGCTACCTGCCCCACCGTCACGCCCAGCGATCCGGCGAGCCCGCGATTGAGCTCGACCTCGAGTTCCGGCTTTTGCCCCTTCGTCGAGAGACCGATATCTACAGCACCGGGGACCTTCCGGGCCTCCGCGGCAACCAGCTCAGCCGCCGTGTTGAGCGTTGCCAGATCTGCTCCGCGGAGCTGAAGCTGGATCTGCTTCTGGTTTCCGCCAAACTCGTTGGTAAACACGGTCATGGTTGCACCACCGATCCGCTGTACTTCTGTCCGGATCTTCGCGCCGAGGTCTTCCGCACCGATATCGCGATCGTGCTTCGGCTTGAGGCGCGCGTAGATCGTTCCTGCATCGACCGACCCGGTAGCGGTACCGAGTGTTGTGTACGTGTAGATCACCTCGGGATGCTGGCGGGCAATCCTCCCCGCTTCCTCAGCCTTGAGCTTCGTGTAGTCGAGGTTCGATCCCGGAGGGGTCTCGAGAGCGATGTTCAGCTCGGAGTTGTCAGCGGAACCGAAGAAGCTTGCACCGACAAGGCCCATCGCAGGCAATGCAAGAGCCCCAACAAAAGTTCCGATTGCGAGGAAGACCATCGCGAGACGGTGATCGAGCGCCCAACCGATCACCTTCTTATATCCCTCTGCGCGCCGGTTGAACCACTCGTTGAACCGGTCGAGTGCGCGCGCGATCGGGTTCCTTCGCTCGTGAGCCTCGACCTGTGGATCCGCCCAGTAAGCCGAAAGCATCGGGTCGAGCGAGAACGAGACGAAGAGCGAAACAAGAACCGAGCATGCGATGGTGAGAGCGAACGGCTTGAACCACTGCCCGGCAACTCCGTACATGAATGCAACGGGGACGAACACCGATACGATTGAGAAGGTAGTTGCAGCAACAGCGAGTCCGATCTCATCGGTACCCTCGTGCGCAGCGGTCATGTGATCCTTACCCATCTCGATGTGTCGCACGATGTTCTCTCGAACGACGATGGCGTCGTCGATGAGGATTCCAATCGCGAGCGACAGACCAAGCAGCGACATCGTGTTCAGCGTGAAGCCAAACGCCCACACGGCAACGAACGAGGCAAGTACCGACACCGGCAGCGCCAAGCCGGTGATGACTGTCGATCTCCAGGAGTTCAGGAAGATGAAGACCACGAGCACTGTGAGAAGCGCGCCTTCGATCAGCGCTTCCTGTACGTTCCGCACCGACGCCGCCACGCGAACGCCGGAATCTCTGACGACGTTGACCTTCACTCCCACAGGAAGAGTCTTCGACACGCGGTCGATTGTTTCCTGAATTTTCTGGCTGACCGCGGTCGTGCTGTAACCCTTTGACTTATTGATGTCGATTCCGATCGCTTCCTTGCCTGCGAGCGTCCTGGTAGCCGAGTCGCGCTCCCAGTACATCGCAAGCGACCGCTGCTCCTGCGTGCCGTCCAGCGCATCTGCCACCTGTCCAAGGCGAATGGCCTGACCATTTCGCTCTGCTACAACGAGATTCATGAAATCTTCAGGGCCATCGAGGCGGCCCTGAAGTCGAATCGTGCGTTCGTCGAGAGCGCCGGTCACCCTGCCAACGGGCGCCGCAAGATTCTGCGCGGCAAGCGATTGCACGACCTGCGCGACGCTTATTCCCGCCGCCTGCAGTGCCTCCGGGCGTAGCTGAATCGTCATCTCGCGTTTTACTTCGCCGACAATGCCGACCTTGGAAACTCCGGCAATGCCCTTGATCGCACTCGTCAGGGTGGGATCAGCAATTCGCGTGAGCTGCGCAGGTGTGTATGTGTCTGACGATAGTGTCAGTGAAACGATTGGAAAATCAGCAGGGTCGAGACGCTGGAGAATCGGCTCCTCCATTTCGAGCGGCAGATCTGCCCTGATCGATGAGATCGCGTCGCGGATGTCTTGCGTTGCCTGCGACACGTCTTTCTCGAAAAGAAAGAGAACGACGATCTGCGCGTAACCATCGAAGGCCGTACCATAGATCTGGTCGACGCCCGAAATCCCCTTGATTGCATCTTCGACCGGCTGGAGAACTTCCCGCTCGACCCCCTCGGGTGACGCGCCGGGATATGGAATTCCCGTCATTACTACCGGCTGCTGAATGTCCGGGAACTCGTCGGTATCGAGCTGCCACAACGCAAACAGACCAAACACCACCAGCGCCACCATCGTGACGATGGTGACCATCGGCCGCTTAATTGCAAAATCCGAGATCACCATGACTTATTTCCCCCCGGTTACTACGGCCGGTCTGTCAGAAGGTGTGGAGATCGTGACTGTAGTGCCCGGTGTTATCCCCTGCGCCGCGCCGAGCAGAAGTGTGTCGCCAACCTGAATTCCGGATGCGATCTCGATTCGCTCGGCGATTTCGTCCCTCAGTCCGACCTGAACCGCGACGCGCTCGACTTTTCCACCCTTAACTCGAAACACGGCAGGCGCGTTGGTGCGAGTATCGACAGCGGTTACAGGGACCACCATTCCTGTTCGTGTCTCACTTGCGAGCCTGCCAGTCGCGAACAGACCTCCGACGAGCCGTCCCTCCGCGTTGGGAATTGAGATAACAATTCTTACTTGTCGCGTCGCTGGATCTGCTGTTGGATTGACTCGCGAAACGCGTCCGGTGAACGTCCGTCCCGGATATCCGTTTACGGTAAAGGTGACGGGTGCACCGATTCGAACCTGATTCAGCTGTTCGGCCGGCACCGATCCTTCGAGGCGCATGCTTCGTGGATCCACGATCGTGTACAAGGCCGCGCCAGGCTGAACCACGTCGCCAATGGAAACAGGTCGGTCGCTCACAACTCCGTTGATGGGGGAAGTGACGACAGTGTTGCCCACCTGCTTCTGCGCGGTTGAGAGCCGCGCCCGCGCATCGGCAAGTGCAGCGTTTGCGGCGATTGATCCACGGCGCGCCTGCTCCATGTCGCGCTCAGCGATTGCACCGGCAGCAAGAAGTTTCTGCGCACGATCGAGCTCTCGCCGCGCGATGTCCGCACTGTTGTTGGCGGACGTGACTCCGGCTCGTGCAGAGAGGAACATGTCCTGCAGGCCGCCCCCCTCGATACGCGCCAGGGTCTGACCAGCGCGAACGGACTGACCTTGTTCGACGAGCACCTGGAGAACGCTGCCACCTACCTGCGCGCGTACTGATGCTTCTCGTTCTGGCGCGATAGCGCCGGAAACGGTGGGGCCACTCTGGAGCGTGCCGGTCGTGACAACGGCGATGTTTTCGGTGCCGATCACCGTCGCCTGTACGTTCGTCGAATCGGATTCCTCACCTCCTCCGCCTCCACACGCCGTAATCACCGCAACAACCGAGAGAAGCCGGATCGAAGAAACGATTTTTATGCCATTCATTGGTTAGAAGCCCTGAGGTGTTTGCTGCTGGGAAGTCAGCGTGTTCTGCTGGGTACCCTGCTGCTGTGCGGACTGCGCCTGTTGTGCTGCTGACTGTTGCGTCGACTGCTGCTGCGACTGCTGACCCTGCAATGCAGACGCGGCGGTGTTGCTGCTCTGAAGCGGCAGGTTTGGAAGGAGGGCGAGCTTGATGCGGGCGATCTGAAGATTTCTTGCTGCAAGAGCGCGATTGACGGTTGCCTGCTCCATCAGGATCCGGGAGTCATTCAGCTCAAGCTGCGTTGAGATCCCTTCCCGGTAACGAACCTCGGCGATCGTGTAGGCACGTGCTGCCTGCTCGGCTGTTCCGCGGCTTGCTTCCCAGGTCGCCTGCGCCTGGTTGAGCGCATTCAACGCGACGCGGGCATCGAGCGATGCGAACTCGCGCACCTGCTGCAACCTCGCGCGAGATTCGAGCAGGTTTGCCTGAGCGACCATCTCGTCGCCGCGAATCCTGCCACCTGTGAAAATCGGTACCTGCGCCGACACACCGATCGTCCAGTTTGCGCGGAAGTCACTGGAGCCTGGAAGTCCGCTCTGCGGATACGCAACCGCCCCGTATTGTGAGCTGAGCGAGAGCGATGGCAGTCGTTGTGACTTCGCTACCGTCAACAGCTCCTGTTGCGCGCGCACCGCTTCATCGGCTTGGCGAACCGCGGAGCGATTTGACGCCGATGTGTCTGGTGCTTCGTACGACGTCACCGAAAGTCCTGTGAGGCGGATTTCGTCGGGCAGCCCGGCAACGTTGTCGATCGATGTCGTCAGTGAAACGTTTTGCTCGAGTGGGATGTTGAGCAGCTGTTTTAGCCGAAGGTATGCTACTTCACGATCGCTCCGGCGTTGTATCACCTGCGGGCGCTGGTTGTCACGTGTCACCTGCGCGCGGAGCAGCTCGAATTCAGAGGTGTTTCCAACGTCCTTGTTTAGCTGCACCTGCCGGAGAACGCCTTCGGTTTGGGTAAAAGACGCATCGGTGATCGACACGAGCCTGTCTGCGAGTGCGGCGTCGTAGTAGGCCTGCGTGACGTCGAGGATGATCTGTGCGCGCTGAGCGAGAAGCTCGATGTCCGCTGATCTGCGCCCCGCAGCGGCCGCGTTGTTCTGAGCCAGAATTCTCCCGCCGGCAAAGAGATTCTGTGAAACCGAAAGTCCCAACCTGTACTGGTTCGCCTGGCCGAACGGGAGACTGCTGAATGCCGCGAAGGGGTTGAGACCATTAGCGCACCTGGACGCGGTTTCGAGTCCGGCGATACGCTCCTCGATACTTCCTGTCTCTCCTCGGAGATAGCCGTCGCATGGCGGAGCGGGCGAAGCAGGGACAGTCGTGTCGGCTGCAGGGGTACTTATGCTCGAGTATTCCGACTTGAGCGTGCGTGTGTATCCCGCCGATCCATATATCTGCGGAAGCAGTTGACTGTGTGCCTGAAGCTTTTGTCCGTCTGCCCTCCGCACTCCGGCGCGCGCGATCTGTACTGCCTCACTCTGACCCTCGGCCATTCGCACTGCGTCGTCCAGAGAAAGCGCGACCGGCACGACAACAGATGCCGATTGCGGCTGAACCTGGGCGCCGAGCGCCGGGACTGCGAGCGCAATCGCGGCTGCGGTCATGGTGGCCATCACGACCACCTTGATCGTCCTGACCGTTTTCGAGTTTCTCACTGTTGCTGGTGTTGATGGTTTACGCTTGTCGCGCGCAGGTGTTCTGCCTTTAGCGGTAGTGCCAACGCCGATAGCTCGAAGGACGAGCTCTGCGTATCTCCCGGGTGCCTTGCTTGCTGGTTTCGGGTAGATCTCAGGCATCATCTCGCGGCCCATCGAGTCATGAAACAGTGCGCCTATCAGCATTGCGGCTGCAGCCGGTGCATCGAATTCATCGTTGGTGTGGCCAGTTGCCTTGAGCCGCCTGAAGTAGGCGCAGAGCTCGCTTGTAGCTCGTTTGGGCGCTTCCGCGGCGCGGGCTGCAAGCTCGGGCCGTTCTTCGAGCTCGCCCATGCATTTCCGTATTACCGATCTGCGGTCACTGAGATGTTCGACCAGTGTTGCGCACCAGCAGGTGAGCTCTCGCGCTGGTTCAACAGGATCGTGCGGCAGCGAGTTCTTTGACGCGTTGACGTTGATCCCTCGCACAGCCTCCTGGAGGAGAGCCGCCTTCGATCCGAAGTAACGGAAGACAGTTACTTCATTGACCGACGCGGCTTCGGCAATGCGGCGGGTAGTGGAGCCGCGAAAGCCGTGCTGAGAAAATACGCGCGCGGCTGCGTCGAGAATTGTTTCGCGAGTGTCCATGGGCGAGGGAACCTAAACGCAGGCTCACTATCATGCAAGTAGTCACTTACATGCTCCACGGGAAACAAAAGATTGCGAACTGCGGACAATCCTTGACGATCAGATAATCCGATACAGAACTGATACCTACCCTCCCGGCGGCGAAGCGGGCGCGGTAAGTACTGAATCCGCCGGTATCCATTTGTGCCCCGTCGTTCCCGGTGGCCCACCATACAGAAATCTGAAGTTCAAAAGCTTTTGCGACTGACGGAATTCCCGCCGGATACCCTTCGCGTCAGGGCTAACCTGCTGCACCGAACGGATTTCGTCGAACAACGCAACATTCGGGAGAATCTCGCGATACGTCGTTGTTACCTCGAGACCAAGGATCGGTGGCCTGACAGTTCCGCCGCGTGTAAGTCGGAACTGCGCGCGCTTGATCAGATAGGTCGCGCTGTCGAGAAAGATCGAGCCCTCGACATCCGGCGCGACCAACGTGGAATCGGCGAGAAAATCGATTCTATGCGCGCGCGTTCCTCGCTCGTCCACGACGCCCGAGTACTTGAAGCAATGAGAGCTGAGAAAATGCCGGTCAGCGAGATCTGAGAGAGTCGGAAGCCGCATAAGCCGCACTTCTCCGAATAGCCTGTTGTGATCATCGCTCACTACGCGACCGCGGCGGTATCGCCACGCGTCATCGCTTCGGTACGTTGCCGTATCGTATTGCAGTGAGCTGCGCGCACTCACGACATCGTGCGTGTCATGCGATTGAGCCATGCGATACTCGAACGGATACGTACGCCGCAACAGTTGCTCCCGCTGCGCGTTCTTGCGCGCTTCATTGAGCACCAGCGCCAACTCGGGATCTTGAACGAATCCCATCTCATCAGGAAAAATGCAGAGCCGGGGAGGCGCACTGATCTTTACTTCTTCCAGCGATGTCGGAATGCGCACCATGGTTATCGTAAGCGTCAGCGGATTGTTCGCCGACACATAGATCGTGCTGTCGATAGGCAGGAATCCCAGCATGCGGACCTGCAGCTCATACCTTCCCGGCGGTATCGCGTAGTAGGCGAACGAACCATTCCTGTCGGAAAACCGCTCCCGCCCCAGTGGCTGAATCCGCACTGTGGTGAACGGAATCGCGACACCAGACCCGTCGGCTACAATCGCTCCGGCGACCGTGACGGAACCCGGCACTACTGTCTCCCCTGCCTGACCCGCTGCGACCCGCGCGTCAACCGCACCAGCAAGGGTCGCGAGAAACAGGATAAGGAAGGGAGAAGACTTCATTACATCTGTCTGAATGTGGTAAGGATGGCGGCGCAGCGTATCAGACGCCTGCGCAAGGCATAATGATGTATCCGGCCGCATTGTCCAACAGTAAGAAATGTGTGAAGGCTGAAGTTTTTCCAAACCGTTTCACGAGTCACGCTGTCTGAGTCCGTTGTCCACGAGCACAGGCCACACCCCTTCCCGCAGCGTTCTGCCAGGTTCGTCAATGAAACTTCTCGCATTCGCCACCGCACTTCTATTTCCAGCCTTGCTGGCCGCGCAGGGAACATCGCTCGCCTCGACTGCTCCCGTCCAATCGACGGGCGACGGTCTTCCTCCAGCTACCTCCAGCGCCTCTGCTACACTCGCTGCCGCTTCGCGTGCCGCTGTAGCCCCGGTTCTTGACGGGAAGCTCGACGACGAAGCGTGGAGAACCGCGCAAACAATCGACAAGTTTCTCGAGTACGAGCCCAAGCAGGGCGCCGAAACCCGGTTCAAGACTGATGTGAGAGTCGTCCACGACGACAAGTATCTCTACGTCATGGCACGCATGTACGACCCGGCTCCAGATAGCATCATCTCTCTCCTGAGCCGGCGCGACGTCCGCACGCAGTCGGAACAACTCAAGCTTGTAATCGACTCATACCACGACAAACGCACTGGTTACACGTTCATCACCAACCCCGCTGGCGTTAAGCGTGATTTCTACGTCTCGAACGACAACAATGAAGACCCGACATGGGACGCCATCTGGGACGTGGCGACTGCCATCGATTCTTTGGGCTGGATTGCAGAGTTCCGGATCCCATTCAGCCAGATGCGTTTTGCGAACAAGGCGGAGCATACGTTCGGCCTTTTGATCGTGCGGGATGTTGCGCGGACAGGTGCTCGCATAAGCTGGCCACTCTACTACCGTGACCGGAACGGTTACGTATCGCAGTCAGGTGAGATCGGTGGCATTCGCGGTATTGGACAGCCGAGCCGTCTCGAGATCGCGCCTTATGTCGTTACAAAAAACGAGACGCGCCCGTCATCAGGCTCATATGAGCACCCTCAGTCGGTGTCGGCTGGCGCTGATATCAAATACGGCATTTCGTCGAACCTGACGCTGAATGCCACCATTAACCCCGATTTCGGTCAGGTGGAGGCCGATCCGTCGGTGCTGAATCTTTCAGCATTCGAGCAGTTCTTCGAGGAGCGACGGCCCTTTTTTCTCGAGGGATCGGGGATCTTTACCTTCAACACTGCCTGCGGTGACATCGATACCGGATGCACGGGACTGTTCTACTCGCGCCGTGTCGGCCGATCACCCCAGCTGTCCGGGCTCTATGGTGACAACCGCTCCCCGCTCAACACGACGATCCTTGGTGCGAGCAAGCTGACGGGGCGCGTCGGCAAGGGAATGTCACTCGCGTTTCTCGATGCCGTCACTCAGCGCGAAGTCGGGACCGAGGGGCGAACGATCGAGCCGTTCACGAATTACGCGGTAGCACGGCTTCAGCAGGACCTGCGGGACGGACAAACGGGAATTGGCGTCATGGTCACCGGTATCAACCGCAACCTCGACGATGAAACCGAGTCATTCCTGAGGCGCTCGGCATACACTGGCGGGCTGGATCTGAGGCACAGGTTCTTCAATCGCAACTATGAGCTGCGTGCATATGTCGCCGCGAGCCAGGTGAACGGCACCGCCGACGCTATCGCAAGCACTCAGCGTGACGGAGTACACAGATACCAGCGGCCTGACGATGACCTCGAGCTCGATGTAACACTCACATCACTTTCCGGAAATGCGCAGCGGCTTTCGGTCAGCAAGTTCGGAGGAGGAATAACACGATTCCAGAGCGTGCTCCAAAGGTTCTCACCGGGCTTCGAGACCAACGACCTCGGTTTCCAGGCCCGCGCAGACGAGCAGATTTTTCGCAACTGGTTCTCGCTCAACTTCAATAAGCCGAACAACGTGTGGCAGCGTGCGTTTTTCAACTTCAACACGCAGCAGCGCTGGAGCACTGAAAATCTGCCGACGGCAAACAGCCTCAACACAAACTGGCACGTTCAATTCAAGAATTTTTTCTGGGGTCACGTCGGTGGGAGCGTCAATAACTTTGCTACCAGCTATAGCGATCGCGTGGCGCGGGGCGGGCCGGCGGTTCGCAACTCACAGAACTTCGATGTGTTCGCCGGTGTGGAATCAGACAACCGTAAGTCGTATACCGGAAGAATGTTTGCGGGTACTTTCCGTGGGGAAGAGGGGAACTCCAATGGATGGTGGATCGAGCCCCATGGAGCCTTTACGCTCGGGAGCCAGCTCAGCCTGTCGCTCGGCGCCAACTACAGCCACAACACAAATGACGCGCAGTGGCGAGCGAACTTCGGTGTTGCAGGTGTCGACACCACTCATTACACGTTTGCGTCGCTCGATCAGAGGACTCTTCGCCTGACGTCGCGAATCAATTACACGATGAGCCCCGCGCTTTCATTCCAGTTCTATGCGCAGCCTTTCCTTTCGCGGGGAGACTACTCGAACTGGCGTGAGCTCGATACTCCGCGTGCCAAGTCTTATGCCGCGCGGTTCAAGCCATATGCGGGCGATCCCGGCGGATTCAACTTCAGAGAGTTCCGCTCGAACAGCGTGTTGCGCTGGGAGTGGAGACCAGGGTCGACGATGTTCCTCGTCTGGCAGCAGGGTCGACAGTTCGACGGGAATGCGACTGACGAATTCAGCATCGGCCGCGACCTGAGGAACGTGTTCGATACGCACCCGAACAACACGTTTCTGGTGAAGGTTTCCTACTGGTTGAATCCGTGAGACAAGTCTGATCGTAGACCGCCGGCAGCCGATGGCCTGGCTGCCGGCAGCCGGAAGCTGTGGTTTTGCGTCGTTCCGCTAGCGAAGCACCGCGTCGATCTCCCCCGACGCTACCCTTCGCGGCACCTGCCACCTGCCATTCTCGATCGAGTTTGACGGCACCGTCACGCTTGCAACGCGGCCACTCGAATCGACGTCGACGAGCGCCGATGCCATGTGATTACCATCGCGTGTCGTCGCGATGTGAAGCGCCCAGCTCCCGCTCGCAGGCTTCTGCCAGCGAACAGCATACATGCCCGCCTGGGGCAACCTGCGAATGTCGAGCTTTGCAGACTGGCGTCTTCCGTTAACGAGCCCTTCAGCGGTGCCAGTGATCTCATATGCGGCGAGATCGCCGTGATGATACGTACGCAGAGTCATGAACGCACCGCGCGTCTTCGGGTCATGCGGGTTAACCGGATACTCCACGGCAATCCACGGCGGGCCTGAGAGTGCAACGCCTGCTACCGTGAATACGAGTGCGGCTACCAGCGCTAGTTGCTTTCGTGCGGACTTGAACATCTTGATCTCCAGTTGTTGACGGAGATGAGATGCCGCAAGACGCTGGATCGTTGAAAGGCCTTGCGGACTGCGGACGCATTGCGGACTGCGGGATGAGAACTCACAGCATTGCGGGCTGCGGACGCATTGCGGATTTCGGTTCGCGGACTGCCTTCCGCATGCAGGTCAATCCGCCATTCGCATTCCGCAATACGTCCGCAGGCCGCTATCAGCTCAGTCCGTTTTCCGTATTCCGCAATATGTCCGCAGTCCACGGTCCGCAGTTCAGACTACTCGACTCTGCGCAGAACTACTGGCCCCTTGAATGACCTGATTGCCACGCGAGTACCCCCAGCCGCACTCGACATCACAAGCTCTGATCCCCGGCCATACCTTCCCTTCACCGGCCGAGCGGACGTCAATCGATTCGTAATAGATCCCGCAATCGACACAATATCGAAGTCAGCCCCCGTACTCGGCGATAATCCTACCTCTATCGACCCGCTGTGCGTGTCGAAATTCACGAGCCCTCCGCGGCGCAAGCTGCCGGCGAACCGAATACTCCCGGTGACCGATTCGAACTTGGCCCTCTCGTAGCCAGTGCCGTCCGCGTCGATCTTTCCACTGACAGTGGACAAAGTCACGTCAGCGCTGGATCCGTCGAGTGTCACGTCACCACTCGCGCTCTTTGCGCGAACCCACCCCGGTGATCCGACGATCCTGACCGCCCCATCTATCGACTCGGCATTGAGATCCGCGGGATTGCCGTTGACAGTAATCCGGCCTCCCACCACGTAGAGGTCAAGACTCCCCAGCATGCCGGTCACCTCTATGTCCGCACTTGCCGTCTTCACCCACACGCTCGCGCGCGAGGGCACCATTACCTCGAGAATCGCTGGCCCCGGATTTCTTTCGCTCCTTCCCTCAACGAACATCTTCACTCCGGTTCGCCCGCCGCCGAAATGAAGTGTGTTGCTCTCGCCAACCTTTCCGCGAACCGCTACCGAATCGCGGTTCCATCCGGTTACACGAACGCTGCCCACGGTGTTGTAGATCCTGATCGCGCCGTCGGCATTGAGGCCAATGCCACGATCAATGTTCCCCTGAGCGTACGCAGCGCTCCCGGCGACGAGTAACACCAAAACCGCCAGCATCGACCTGATCAACATCAGCTGCGCCCCAGATCTGTTGAGCGCTTCAACAGGTCGAGCTTCTGGTCATAAGATTTCGACAGCATCTCCATCAGCTGAGTGTCTGCCGGGTCCTCGGCTAGCGCGCGTCGGGCTTCAACAATCGCTGCGTCAATCACCCGAATGCTTTCCTTCAGCTTTTCGATCGTCTGTGGCGCGAGCTGCATCTGGTCACTCTCGAGCATCTCGACGAGGCGATTGGACATGCTGATGTAGTCGTTCTCCCGTTTCGTAAACTCGGCGAATGCGACCCGTGCATCACTACCCGATGCAACGGGCGCCGGCGACACCGCAGCCAGCTCGCTGACACGATCCATGCGATCGATACTGATCGCAGTAATTGCGGAGCCGGCAACCAGCAGCAGGCCGGCAGCAGCCAGGAAACCGGGGCGCTGCCAGAAGGCGATTGCAATTGGCCTCGATGGTTTTGTTATGGTGGTCGCGATACCCTCCCAGGCATCCGCCGGAGGACTGATTTCCCTTGGCAGCCTGGCAACCCGCGACATAAGGTCGTTCAATTCTTGTTCATCAAGTGATTCTTCTGTCATCTGTTCAACGCCTGAATGAGAAGCTTGCGCGCGCGATGTAGCTGAGCTTTCACGGTTCCGGCCGCGATGCCCAGCTGCTGCGCGATTTCGTCGTGTTTGTACCCCTCTATTTCGTGAAGGACGAACGCGATACGTGCACCTTCCGGAAGTCCCGCGATCGCCCGCTCCAGATCGACACCTAGCTCTGGCGATTGCGTCACTGCCGCAGTTCCAAGCGATGACAAGTCTTCTATCGGAAACACGCGGGCACTCCGTCGCTTTTCTGACCTTGTAGATTCGAGCATGGCGTTCACCGTGAGCCTGTGCAGCCACGAAGAGAAGGCGCTGTCACCCCTGAAGGTCCCGAGTCCACGCCATGCGCGAATGAAGACGTCCTGCATCAACTCGGTAGCCTCCGCTTTCGTCCCGCCTGAAAGCCGCAGGCAAAGTGCGTACACCCGCGGGGAATGCTGACGGTACAGCATCTCGAACGCAGCCGTGTCCCCCGACTGCGCGCGACGGAGTATCTCGCTCGAGCCGTGTAAGTCCGTCGCGTCGTCCTTCACTGGAACCGTCACCATTTATACGATGCCGCCGCGCCCCCTAGCGTTTACAGGGGAATCAATCCGCGATCTATCGGCGTGACCGGAGCCTCCGATACAGAATCCAGCCACCAATTGCGATAAGAGTCACCGGAATGAGCACACCAAGAGACGCAATCATCCAGGCGATGAAGCCGACGAAATTCCGCCAGGCCTGACGCAGCGCCGCGAGAATCGGATTATCACCGGGGTTCTGGCCGAGGAGCGGAGCGGGTTCATGCACCGTGACAGACAACGTGCTCACGGCGGCTCTCGTCCGCAGGAATCGGAGGCGCCCCTCGTATCTCTCGATTTCCTCGCGAACACGTGCAAGCTCGCGCTCGACGGCAAGCACATCCTCCAGCTTTCCAGTGCGCGTTGCGAGCAAGCCGACAAGCCTCTCCTCGAGCCGCTTCGAGTTTGCGGCGCGCGCGGTTAGGTCGACAAACTCCTCCCCGACATCCTCGACATTGGTATTCACCGACTCTACCCGACCGATACCACCCAGACCGCTCACGGCCTGATCGTATCGCGCGGCGGGAATCTTGAGTTCGAGGGTCGCGCTCCGGATCTGGTCACGGCCGCCGCTGATTGACGAATTAGCGACGTATCCGCCAAGTTGCGCCGCGAGCTGCCTGACTTTGATGATCGCCGGGTCGAGCTTATCGACTTCGATGGACGCGCCACCCGTGCGAATGAGCATACTTGGCGCTACTTGCGCGCCACTCGTCTGGGTGGATACCTGCCGATCCGGAGCGGGTGCAGCGGGAGGCGTTGCACCGTCCTGCTGCGCCATAGCCCCACCGATACCGGCCACCTTGGACATCTCGACGCGGTTTGCCACGGCATCCGAGGCTGACCCAGTCAATTCCATCGATTGTGCGGTGCTTTGCGTTTCCTCCCTGGCGCCATCACTGCACGCAAGGAGCATCGCCGTGGCTGCTACTATAAAAAAGAGTTTCATTCGTTGCTCAGTGAAGTGTCCACCATCTAAGACGCTGATCACCGGGCGCCTTGCACACACATCCTATGCGGTTGCCGGAACTCTCGTCGGCAAGGCTCCCTGCACCGCACCTGGCGCAATTCGCCGCTCCCCCACCTGCTGACGCCACATCGCGTAATAGAGGCCCATGGTCTCGAGCAATTCTTCGTGGCGGCCGGCTTCTGTGATTCTCCCACGCTCGAGCACGAAAATGCGGTCGGCATGCATCACTGTCGACAAACGGTGCGCAATGAGAATCGTCATCACGCCCCTGTCGCTCGCAACCTCGCGCATCGTGCGGGAGATCTCCTCTTCTGTTATCGAATCAAGCGATGATGTCGCCTCATCGAAAACCAGCAGGTGCGGGCTTCGAAGCAGGGCGCGCGCAATAGAGAGTCGCTGCTTCTCACCGCCGGAGACTTTTACTCCGCCTTCGCCGATGACTGTGTCGAGACCCTTGTCGGCGCGTGCGAGCAGCGAATGCGCCGCAGCCTTCTTCAGCACTTCAAGGCATTCCGCGTCAGTCGCGCTCGGTCTGACGAATAGCAGGTTCTCGCGAATCGTACCCGAGAACAGCTGCGAATCCTGTGTCACGAACCCGATCCTCTCTCGCAGGTTGTCGAGATCGATAACCTCGCTCGGTAAACCATTGTAGAGAATCGCGCCCTCTTTCGGCGGATACAGGCCGACCAGGAGCTTGACCAGTGTCGTCTTCCCTGCCCCAGACGGACCGACGAACGCAATCGTATCCCCTCGCTTTGCGCTGAACGAGATGTCACTCAGTGCGGGAGTACTTGCAGTCTGGTGAGTGAAGCTGACGTCGCGGAACTCCAGCGTATCGAGGTCGTCGATCGGAACCGGGTTTGCGGGCTTTGGATCTTTCGGAATCGCCATGATGTCGCGGAAGTTCTGGAGCGACACCTCGGTTTCGCGATACGTGTTGATGATGTTCCCCAACTCCTGCAGGGGGCCGAAGATGAAGAACGAGTAGATGAGCAGCGAGAAAAACTGGCCGACCGTGATCTTCTGGGTGAAGATCAGGTAAAGCATCAGGAACAGGATGCCAGTCCGCAGCAGATTTACGCACGTGCCCTGGATGAAGCTCAGGCTTCTGAGGTAGCGAACCTTCTTGAGCTCGAGCTTGAGGATCTTGTCAGTCGTGGCATTCAGGCGCAGCACTTCCTGTTCTGCCAGGCCAAGGCTCTTTACGAGCTCGATGTTCCGCAACGACTCCGTGGTCGATCCTGCGAGCGCCGTCGTTTCCGCGACGATCACCTTCTGAATTACCTTGATTCGCTTGCTGAGAACCGAGCTCAGCACGCCGAGGAGCGGGACTGTGAGGAGGAACGCTGGTGCGATAACCCAGTGAACGTTCAGCGCGTACACCATCACGAACACGACGCCGACGAGCGTCGTGAACAACATGTTGATCGAGAGTGTTATGAATTTCTCGACGTCGCTCCTGACTTTCTGGAGCTTCCCGAGTGTCTCGCCGCTGCGCTGGTCCTCAAAGACCGAGTATGGGAGCTCTAGTGAATGGCGGATTCCGTCCGAGTACATCTGCGCGCCAAGGCGCTGGACGATGACGTTGACGAAGTAATCCTGAAAATTTTTTGCAACTCTCGAGACGAAGGCGACTCCAACGGCGGCGCCGAGCAGGAGAGATACCCCTTTCAGGAACTCTTCAGTGGTGTATTCCTGATATTTGGTCGCATATCCGTCGATGATGTGGCGGAAGATGAGCGGATCGAGCAGCGAGAATATCTGGTTCGTTGCGGCCAGCGCGAGCGCGAGACCGACCAGTTTCCAGTAGTTCCGCAGGTAGCTGTAGAGGATGTCCATTAGATCCCCAAGATAGCACCGGCTGAACCGGACGACACTTTGCTCGCGTCCCGGCTCTAGCGAGCACCTCGAAGTCGGCGCGAGCCCCACTCTAGCAGGAGGCTCAACCCGAGTAGGGCGGCAAACCACCACAGTGAGATCGAAGACGCCGCGGAAGCCAGTGAGGGCCCGTTTGCCGGCGAGGCCGGACCGAGCGCGCTCACCAGCCCGGCGAACGGTGCCGGATCGAGTGAATCGGGGACTGCAATTGCAATTCGGGGAGCGTATGCGACGCTGCCAACTGCTCGCGTCCAGAAATCGCGGTGTTCATCAATCGAGGTATCTCCACCACTCATTCGCCAACGCCACGTCTCGATGTATCCCTGTTGCAGCACGCGCCCCGCCACATGTCTGCGGGCAGCGGTGATCGTCATTGCGTCCCGGCGGTCGATCGGAACTGCATCGCTTCTCAATCCTGCAACTGGAATGACAGAAAGTGACCGGAGCGTTGTCTGACCCGCGCCCGTTCCAAGCGCGGCAGGCGCAGCGATTCGACCCGGCGCGCCTGCGCGAACCTGCGCAAATCCAGTAAGCGCTGCTGAGCTCCCCGCAAGCACCACTCCCCCGCCGTTCGCGACATATCGGACGATCTCTGACGCCCGCGACCCCGCGGATCCGTCAACAGCAACTACTGCGGCGTAACGCGATGTGTCGATCGGAGATATGGAACCCTGCGTTACGCTGATTCCAGGCGCGACGTACATCGATGCGTCAACATTCCAACCGTTCTCTTCGAGCGCGGCCACAATAAACTTGGACTCCCACCCAGCATTTCCGAGAACCAGAACTCTCCTGATACTCACGCTGTCAGGCAACGCGGCAGTTGCTCCACTTTTCGCAGCCGTCGCGGCGATGAAGCCGCTCGCAGCAGGCACCGTGAATCTCGCACCGCCGGCGCGCGATTCCGCCGTGTCGAGAGCGCCGACTTCATCGGCCAATCGAACAGTCATTCCGGATGGCGCGGCGGTAAGTACTGCGATCCCGCCGCGCGGGGAAACGACCGGCTGAGCGGACACCGCAACCGCCTCAAGATCCCCACTCCACGCAACCCTGCTTCCCGCACCAGAAAGTGCGCCGACCCAGTCACGCTCCCGCGGCGAAGGAGTAGTGTCGACAGCAACATTAATCCGATCAGGCGCAATGCCAGACTGAGTCCACGCCTTCAGCGCGGGTTCGAGATTGGCCGAGCCGGCTGACACGACTGTGTCGACGCGGCTGCGATCGAGCGACAGCCACAACATCCACGCAAGCGTCGCGATGCTCGCCGCGCGAAGCACGGCCTCGATCCTCGACCTGACTTCAGCGCGTGAGGGCATACACAATGATGTTCACGCCAAAGCGTGTGTTATCTACCGCAGCAAACCGCTTGCTGTCAGGGTGATAATTCCATTCCGAGCTGTAGTCCTTGTTGCTGTAGAGAACCCCGATACGGTCGCCGCGCATCACGGCCTTGAGATTCTTATGGACGAGATTGTCTCCCCACCCGTTCAGCTCGTGACTTGTCGTCGGTGGCCCGTCATCGAACTTGAAAAACGAGCGATAGATCGGATGGTTGTTCGGCAGATCGATCGGCGCCGAAAAACTGCGCGTGATCTCCTCTAGCGCGGTCTTGTGAAAGATTCCGCCAACGTCATGATTGTGGTCATCGATAAAAATCATTCCACCACGATCGACAATACGGCGAACATTGCGCCGCTCGGCCTCGGTGAACCTGAACGGCATGTGGCCCGTGAGGTACACGAGCGGATAGTCGAGTATCCGCTCCGACGAGAGTGGAACAATCACACCTGACGGAGCAACATCGAGCTCGGTATACCGGGCCATCGAATCAATGAGGTTCGCGGGCAGCGTAGGAGCGCTATCCCAATCACCTGACTCATACCGGCCAGTGCAGAAAACGAACTCGCTCACCAGCCACCAGACCATGACGGGAGACCAGGCGCGCTCGACGGATCACCCGAAAGCGCGCGCCTCGCTCGCAACAGGGGAAACGTTGCATCACGTCCCTTCCTGAACGCTTCGACGGCTTCTCCCACCGCGGAGGCAAACCCCGGCGAAGACGAGAGAGCCTCGACCTGAAGAAACGTAAGCGCCCTTATTGCATCGGCCGGCCTGGCCGCGATCAGTTCTATTGCATTGCTGAATCCGCGCTCCAACCTCATCCGCGTCGAATCCGCGCTTGAGATTGGAGTCCGCGTGTTCGCGAGCCCCTTCTCTTTCCCAGTCATCCTCACTCGCGCCAGATCCACAATGACACGTGGAGGAATGCCGCGCAGATAGAGCCGGTTTGCGAGTCGCGCCCGGTCGAGTGCCTTCAGTGCAACCCGCATCGGGGGAAGCGCCGGCGCAGGCTCCGCTATCTGAAGCGAGCGAACGGCCTCCCACAACGCGTTGTAGGCCTGGAGCAGATCGTTGTTGTGCGCAGGAACTGGCTCATCCGAATGATCGTGCGTATCAATGTTGTCCGGCGGTGCGCCGGGCTGCGGCTCCTCAGCTTCGGCACCGCCATCCTGCTCGTACAGAATCTCGTGCACGCGCTTTCTAATCCGGTCCTCGAGATCGCCGATATCGGTCGAGCGCTTCACCAGCTGCTGACGCGTCAGGCCCTTCTGCTCCCGAACCAGCTTCTCGGTCATCTGGATCAGCATCCGCTGACTCATTGCCGAGCTGTCTATCGGGAGCGGGCCTGCTGCGTCAACAGAGACTGAATCGTATTCGTCGGCTCTCGCAATCCTGTATGTGCGCGTGTCGGACGTTGCGAGCCCGGGTCCACTCAGCGTGTTCACGTCCTGAGCGATTGCGCGAATCGAGACAATGTCTCCCTGATTGAGCTTGAGCGTTCCCAGGTCGAGCGTCGCTGCGATCGAGCCGCGGCGAGCAGCATTGAAGTCGACCACCGGAGTCGTCACAGTGCGAGCACTGAATATTTCACCGGACCCTGTCGTTATCAGATACTCGAAGTACCCTGCGCCAAGCCCGATGTCGTCGGTTGCCGTAGCATCCATCCGCAGCACGAGGCGTGCGACCCTAAGCGTACTGTCCCGCGCAGGCGACGTCAGCACTATCCGCGGGGGATTATCGACCCTCGGCTGAAGCACGATAATCCGCTCGAACTCACGATCCTTGAACGTGAGCGCCGATGGCTTTGCGGGCATCACCAGTGATGTCGACCATCCGCCGTTCAAACTCGATACGCGGAGCGGCGAAGTAGCGACGAGTCCTGTTACGCCATCGGCGGAACCTTTCCCACGAATCGTGATGCGGCTGCCAACCAGCCCGGAAAGCGACGACGGATCGCTGACCACCGTTGACCGCTCGCGGGAATACGCAGGGGGACTAACTCTCGCCTCAAGGCTCTCGAGGCGACTGCCTGCGGGTGGAGTCGCCCCGCCCCCGTCCCTGCCGCCGCGACCAAAGACGCCACCGACGCCAAACGCCATCGATGGAGATACATATAGTAGCAGCGCCGCGAAGGCGACCGCCCCTGCAGCAGGGCCAACGCTGCGCACGAGTGCCCGCTGAATTACGTGAGCGAAGCTCTTCGCTGCGACCGCGCGCTCAACGCCCTTCGGGTCCCTTGTTGAATCGCTCTCGACGGCAGTGACCAGCGCGTAGTGGAGATCGGGAATCCGCTCCTCTATCCACAGTGCGACGCGACTAACGGAACCGACGTGTCGTGAGCGCCACAGAAAACAACCGAGCACCATAACGCCAGCGACAATTGCAGCGGGCAGTTGCCATGCTGAGTTTGAAGCGAAATCGGGTTTTACAAGTGTGGCAAATGAAAACAGGGCGAGAATCGCGAGCGTAACCGCGACTCCCCACGCAACAGACTGCATTATGGCCCCAACGCCAAGAATACGGCGCGTAGAGCGAACACGTTCGCCCGCCGTCATGCTGCTGATGCCATGCGGAGATCCCCTTTCGCCGCGGCAGCAACGGCAACTGCCCGACTCCGGCGAAGGAACAACTCAGCAATCGCTGCTGCGAGGGCGAGGCCCAGAAGCCAAGGCTCGAGAGACGACCGCGTATCGCTTCTCGGCCGAAAAGCGTCGCGTGGGGCCAATCCCCCTCGTCCCTGTAGTGCAGTCATCGTCGCCGGATCCATTGCGACGAACTCACGCGACGACGCGCAATGCGACGTTATTGCTCTCACAAACGCGATGAAGTCTGCCCGTATTGCGAAGTCTCCATTTGGTGTGACGGGGACTGCAACCGATGAGGTGCAATTCCCATTTCCGCGCCATTCAACCGCCGCTGGCTCGCCATCGATCCACCTCGCGATGACGACGCCGTCGCGAATCGAATCACCCGGATAACTCCATCTGCGATTGAAGCCGGCTACGACTAGCGCGCTTCCCGTAGTCACGCCGCCAATCGTATCTGGCCGTGCTCGGGGAACACTCCCCCTCGGCCGGACGGTCGGCGGCCAATCGACCACATTGTCGGCGGCAATCGCCGCAGTACCATCGCGTATGATGGTTGCGCTCGAAGCGCCAGCAAGACGCGCGCTTATCGAGACCGGATCCCCGACTGCACCTCTAACGGTGATCGAAGGAGCATTTCGAATTGCGCTGTCAGGCGTTGCCCCCTGCCTGCCCGAAACGACGAGACGCGCACCACCTGGCCATAGAGCACGAACGCTTTCGAGTGCGGCGTTCCCCTCATTCTTTGCAAACGGCGATACGATGACGAGCTCGAGACTATCCGCAGTTTCTCGCAGTCCGCTGGCGGCACGCATCGCAGCGACGAGTGCCGCCGCGAGATTGCCTTGCCGTCTCGAAGGAGAGATGGAGTTGATCGAATCAGCATTCGCGCTCGCGATTATTCGCGCGGACGAGTCGAAGAGTATCAGGGCATCATGCTCGCGAAGCTGCGCCCGGACGCTGTCTCTGAGTCCGAGCGTATCAGTCACTGCGCGGGACACATCGGCCAGTATGACACGCGCTTCCTGTCCGCGTGATGGCTTGATTACCGGTTTGGCCAGACCAGCCCCCGCGGCCAGCACGAGGAGCACGCGCAGGAGCATCAGCAACAGATCTGACGGTCGCGTCGCTCGCGCCGTCGCGGTCGCCGGCAAGTCGGGAACGAACCTCGCCGTCGGCAGGACTCCTGCTCGCGGCTGGCGTGTGACGATGAAGTGCAGCGCAACAACAGCTGCAGCCACAGCGAGCGATGCTAGAAAAAACCCCGGCGCGAGGAACGTCATGCGCTTGCCGCGACTCCGCGCGGCGCAGTGATTCGCCTGATCAAGTGATCAGGTGACTCTTCTCCTGCGACTGCCATCGTATAGGTAACCCCGGCATCACTCCAGTCGTGTGCCAATCGCTCGCGCCACTCGCCATACGCAATCCGGTACGCGTCCCGCGCATCACCAGTAAGCGGCCGCCGGACGTCGGGCGCCTCGGGATCCGACACGAGCAGCGCTTCGCGCGGTGGCTCGATTTCCTCCGGCGCTACTATATGAATAGCATGAATTTCCTTCCCACCAGCGATCGCCCGCCCCGCATTGTTGAGAAGGTCGTCTGCATCGCCGAGGAAATCGCTGATGAGTACAATGCGTCCCGCTAGACGTGAAGCGGCGGTAAATGCCGGCGTGAGAGGATCGCTTCCATGCGGACCTGCATCTTCTATTGCGCGGATCATCTCGTGTATCACGCCTTGCCGGGTGCGCGGCTGAAGTTGAACCGGCTTCCCTTCGCGCTCGATAACGAGGCCAACAGGATCCGCCGATCCGCGCGCCACTGCTGCAAGGCCAATTGCAAGCTGAGCGGCGAGATTCCACTTGGCGTTCGTCTCCACCGGGAATGCCATCGATGCGCTTGCATCGAGAACGATCATCGTCGGCAGGATTGCCCGGTCATTGGAGAGCCTGATGTACGCCCTGTTACTTCTCGCAAAAAGGCGCCAGTCTATTCTGCCGAGGTCGTCGCCTTGCCTGTAGGGACGGTATTCGGTGAATTCGGCGGATATTCCCCGCATGCGTGAGGTATGAGCGCCCGGAATTCCGCCTCTCACCGCAAACCGTGCCGGCCACTTGATGCCGCGCACGGCGTCGAGAATTGCCGCGAAATCGGGCGCCAGAGCCATCAGTGTTACAGCTTGATGTCGCTCTTCGGCGGCTTCACGTCCTCGAGCAACCCGTCAATGATCTGCTCGACGGTGATTCCTTTTGCCTCTGCCGCGAAGTTGGGTAGAACCCGATGACGAAGCACGGGCCGCGCGACTCGAACTATGTCGGCCGGGGAAACCGCGAACCTGCCGGCTAGCAGTGCGTGCGCTTTGGCTCCAAGTATGAGAGCCTGGCCAGCGCGTGGTCCCGCACCCCAGCGCACGTACTTCTTCACAGTCTCGGAAGCGTCGCTTTCTCCCGGCCGGGTGGCGCGTGCAAGCCGCGCAGCAAAACGTAGCGCGGCATCGGCGGCTGGTATGTCCCGGACGAGGCGCTGGAGCGCCCGCGTTTCGTGACCGTCGATGACGGCGCGAAGTGGCTCCATCTCACTTCCCGTCGTTGATCGCAGAATTCCTACCTCGGTCTCTTCGTCAGGGTAACCGACGCGAACGTCGAACAGGAACCTGTCGAGCTGAGCCTCGGGAAGAGGATAGGTTCCTTCCTGCTCGATCGGATTCTGTGTCGCAAGGACGAAGAAAGGCTCGGGCAAGGACATCGTTTCGCCTGCGGCGGTGACGCGGTGTTCCTGCATCGCCTCGAGGAGTGCAGCCTGGGTGCGTGGGGGGGCGCGATTGATCTCGTCAGCGAGGACTATGTTGGCGAAGATCGGGCCTTTTACGAAGCGGAAGGAGCGACCGCCAGTGGCGGTGTCCTCTTCCATGATTTCGGTTCCAGTAATGTCACTCGGAACGAGATCGGGGGTGAACTGAATCCGGCGAAAGTCGAGGTGCATCGCCTCGCTGATGCTGCGGATCATGAGGGTCTTTGCGAGGCCGGGAACCCCGACCAGGAGTACGTGGCCGCCGGCGAGGAGCGCCATCAGAATCTCCTCGATAACGACTTCCTGCCCGACGATTCGCCGGGCCACTTCCGCCCGCAAACGCGCTGCCGCTTCCAGCAGGTCTTCGCGTGAGGATCCCTGTGATTTTGCCGTAACCGATTGTAGCGCCATGGGGTGTAACCTATGCGGCCACCCCTCTCAAAGCATCGTCCGCCTTCTGTAATTCTTTTGTAAGATCAGGCTGTGCAGAGCGTTGTACAGCTATCCTCGGATTGCGGCCTTGCTTACCCGGGCCGATATTCGAAAGGCTGATCACCCCAACCTCATACAGATGAACACAAGGCGCGACTTCCTCAAGAAGAGCGGCATGACTGCGGCCGGAATTGCCGCGGCCGGCTTGCTCAACCCGGCCGATGCAATGACCGGGATCATTTCACGTCCCGTCGAGATGCCCGCAGACGACAGGATCCGTGAGTTGATGATGACCGCGATCAACACTGCGAGAAGCGCCGGCGCGAGTTATTCCGACGTTCGCATCGGGCGTTATCGCAACAGCTTCGTGTTCACACGCGAGCAGCAGATCGTCACGACCGCCGATACTGACTCGGTCGGCGCGGGCGTACGGGCACTCGTAGATGGAACGTGGGGTTTCGCGGCCACCAAGGCCATGACCAACGATGGTGTTGCATCAGCTGCCCGCGAGGCGGTGGCGATCGCAAAGGCAAATCGGATCGCTCGCGACAAGGCTGTCGAGTTCGTCCCGACGCAGGTTCACAAGGATGTGAGCTGGAAGAGCTCGTTCACGATCGACCCGTTCACGATTCCGATCGAGCAGCGCGCCGATCTTCTTCTCAAGGCTAACGCCGCGGCAATGGCGGTGAAGGGCGTCCGTTTCGTGACGTCAGGCCTCGCCTTCGTGAAGGAAGACAGGAATTTCGCGAACACCGAAGGATCGGTAATCACCCAGACGATCGTTCGGACGTCGGTTCCGTTTCAGGTTACGGCAGTCTCGGAGAACCGCACTGATTTCCAGAATCGCACGAACGTCATCGCACCTGCCGGTCGCGGCTGGGAATACGTTCTCGAGCAGGATCTCGTCGGTAATGCACCCAAGTGGGCTGAGGAAGCGGTTCAGAAACTGACCGCAAAGCCTGTCGAGGTGGGACGCTATGATCTCATCCTTCACCCTTCACATCTCTGGCTCACGATTCACGAGTCGATCGGACACCCGACCGAGCTCGATCGCGCGCTTGGTTACGAAGCCAACTACGCGGGAACCAGCTTCGTCGCCCCGCCGGAAAAAGTGCTCGGCAAGCTCAAGTATGGCCCCGAGTTCATGAACGTGCGCGGTGACAGATCGGAGCCCGGAGCATGCGCCACGATCGGGTACGACGACGAAGGCGTGAAGCCGGAAGATTTCCTCATCGTCAAGAACGGAATCTTCAACGACTATCAGACGACCCGCGAGCAGGCGAATGCACTGAAGTGGTGGTATGACCAGAACAAGATTCCCGTGAGGTCACACGGTTGCTCGAATGCCGATTCATGGGGAACAGTGCAGTTCCAGAGAATGCCGAACGTCTCACTGCTTCCGGGCACGCGCGACATCGGCTGGGAGGATCTCATCTCGGCAACCGATCGCGGAATTGCGATCATCGGTGACGGCTCCTTCTCGATCGACCAGCAGCGCTACAACGCGCAGTTCGGTGGCCAGGTTTTCTATGAGATACGCAACGGCAAGATTGCCGGAATGCTCAAGGATGTCGCCTACCAGATGCGCACGCCTGACTTCTGGAACGCGATGGACATGATCGGCGGACCGAAGTCTTATCAGCTCGGCTCGAGCTTCAACGATGGAAAGGGCCAGCCGTCGCAGTCTAATGCGGTGAGCCATGGCTGCGTTCCAAGCAGGTTCAAGCAGATCAACGTGATCAATACGGGGAGGACGGCGTGAGCCGCACTAATAGAAGAGGGGAACCCAGGCGCCTCATCGGCGCTAACGGCCAGATGCTTCCCAATGGCGCTGTCATGTCGCAGGAGCAGGCCGCCGAAGTGATCGAGAAGGTGAAGAAACTTTCGAAGGCCGACGAGATCAACGTGAACGTTGGTGGCGGATATCAGGCTGACGTTCGTTTTGCAGCCAACCAGATGTCGACCGCTGGTGGAGTCTGGAACCAGCAGATCGCGGTAACGAGTGTCATCGGCAAGAAGCACGCGACGGCCGTAACCAACGACATGTCTGATGAGTCGCTCAAGCGTGTCGTCGAGCAGGCCGAGACACTTACGAGGCTTTCACCTGACGATCCGGAATGGCTCGATGGCCTCGGGGCGCAGACTTATCTGCCGGTTGAGCGTTACTTCGATTCAACTGCGAACCTCACGCCTGAAGACAGAGCGCGCGCTGCACTTACCGCGCTCGCTCCTGCGAGAAAAGCTGGCGACCTTCAAGCCGCCGGTTTCATCGTCGTGAACGCGGGATCAAACGCTCTGGGCAATAGCAGGGGGTTGATGGCGTACAGTCGCTCCACCAACGCGAACTATACGCTGACCGTCCGGACCGATGATGGGACTGGGTCGGGCTGGGCAGGTGCAACTGACAATGACTGGACGAAGATCGATTTCGCAAAGATCAGCAATACCGCTATCGAGAAGGCCCGGCTCTCACGCAATCCAGTCGCGATTGAGCCAGGCAAGTACACTGTTATCCTGGAACCGCAGGCTGTCGGTGATCTCGTTCAATTGATCGGCGGATCGCTCCAGGCACGAACGGCAGACGAAGGCCGCAGTGCGTTCACCAAGACCGGTGGTGGCAACAAGATGGGTGAGCGGATCGTCGACCCTCGTGTGACGATTATTTCGGATCCACAGGATCCGCAGCTTCGTGCGCAGCCGTTCGATGGCCAGGGTCTGCCCAGCAGGAGAATGGTGTGGGTGGAGAACGGCGTATTGAAGAACCTGGCTTACTCGCGGTTCTGGGCGCAGAAACAGGGGAAAGAGGCGACACCGTTCCCTGGCTCCATCAAGATGATCGGCGGAACGACGTCGACGGAGGAAATGATCAGGTCTACCCCGCGCGGAATTCTGGTCACGCGGCTCTGGTATCTTCGTCAGGTCGATCCGCGCACGATTCTTTTCACAGGTCTCACGCGCGACGGAACGTTCCTGATCGAGAATGGAAAAGTCACGCGGTCGATCAAGAACTTCCGCTTCAATGAATCGCCGTTGTTCATGCTCAACAACATCGAGGCGATGGGACCGGCGATTCGTCTTGCCGGCACGGAAGGCGGCGGCCCGATCGTCATGCCGACGTTGAAGGTCAAGGACTTCAACTTCACTTCGCTGTCGGACGCGGTTTAACACAGCACCGACAGTAAAAAGGGCAGTGCGCTGAAAAGCGCACTGCCCTTTTTATTGGGCCCGGTTCGACACGATCAGAACGTCAGGAGCGTTTGACCGGTCCCATGCACGACTGACATCGCCGCGTCCCGGCCCTTGTTGCTGAGGATGGAGATGGAATCCGGCGCCGGCACCGATCGAGTCAGGTGCCTTGCGGTACCCTTCGTGTCTCCTATGCCGATCGTCAGGTGGCCGTCCTTATGATCGTAATCGACTCCCACCAGCGGGTATGATCGCGCTTCTACCAGCGCGCCTAAATCCGGATCATCGACCTCGAGTGTGCACACGCGCCCGGCGTTCCGCGCTGTGAATGCTTTCATCGCGGCGCTCCATTGCGAAGAATTCGAGAGGACGTCGGTAACTTCGTACTTACGAGAGATTGGACGCGCTGACTCAGGCTGTATTGCCGGAACAATCAGCACACTCGCACCAGTATGGCGGACGATTCTCCCTGCAAGCCTGCCCGAAACGGCACGTGCACTGCCCCGCCGCCGGTTGACTCCGACAACAATCAGCTCGGCCCGCGAGTAATCAGCATAATCGATCAACTGTCGCGTTACGTCCCCGTGCCTGACGACGAGATCCGGACGCACGCCTGCGAGGGTGAGTGACTTTTCCACTGACGCAAAACGCTCGTGCAGCGCAACTTCGTATTCGCGATCAAATTCGGCCCAGTCGACACCCATGAATTCGGCGCGCGGTTTTACGTGCAGGCACGATACCGTCTTTGTATCCGACACTGACGCCAGCACACCTGCGAGCGGCTCGAGTCCAAAAGGCTTGATGTCCATGGAGATGAGGACACGCCGTGGAAGCCTGAGCATATCGTGCGACGCTACGAACAGCGGTACATCGATCAGCCTCGCGATTTCCATTGCGGTCTCCTCGCCGAGTATGCGACCCAGAAAGTTGTGCTTGTTCGCTCCGACGATGACGAGGCTCGCGCCAGACTCGCGCGCGAACCTGGCGATCACCTCTGCAGGCCTGCCAAAACGAAGCTCCGTCGTCCAGGAGCCCGTCTTGTCGAAGCGGGCTCTTTGACGCTCGATCGCCTCGCGCATCGACAGCGAGCGTTGATCGTCGAAGTCCGCCGGCACGAGCCGCGAGTCAGGCATCGGAAGCATCACCGGTATGGGCTCCAGAACTGACAGCATGTGTATTCGAACCAGGGACTTGGCTGCAATGAGTTGCGCCGCCCTCAACGCGGCGTCTGACGCCTCCGACCCGTCGCTGGCCACGACAATTCCAAATCTTTCGGTTGCTTCCTCGACATATTCGAATACTTCGCGAACATCCGAGACCATTGCGACGGCAGACATGTAACCTCCTGCGGTTGACGGCTGATACGGCCCTGACAGGGGCATATGCTGAACGCTACGCCCGAACGTGTCCCCGGTCTGTCAGGAAGAGGTGGAGAATTCCTCAGCGTTTCCCGTACAGGAGTTCACTACGCGCGTTCACCCGCGCTGGCTCTCAAAGCGTTGAGAATCACTGCCAGATCGACCCCTTCCTGAAACAGTGCACCCGCTACTGGAGGGATGAAACCCATAGCTGCAGCGACCATTCCGAGGCCACTCAGCCCCAACCCGGCGATTATCGACTGACGCGCGATCGTCATCGTGCGCCGGCTGATACGAATGGCATCGATAATCCGCGCCGGCTCATCGGCAAGCAGTATCACTCCCGCCGATTCCGTGGCGATCCCGCGCCCTTGTGAGGCCAGCGCAACGCCGACGGTCGCCGCGCTAAGTGCAGGCGCATCGTTCGTCCCATCGCCGATCATGAGTACTGATGCACCCTCTGCCTGAAGCTTTCGCACGGCGTCGACCTTGTCAGACGGGAGAAGGTCCCCTCGGGCGATCGCAATTCCCAGAGACGCAGCGGCTTCCTGCACATTTGCATCGCGGTCACCAGAGAGCAGCATCGTGCGGGTGACACCGATCGACGACAGATTCTCCATCATAGCGCGCATTCCGGGCCGGATCTTGTCGGCATACTCGATGATCCCCGCGAACTGGCCGTCGACCGCAACGTACGCCCTGAGCGCAGCACCATCACCTTCGATTGATTCCATAGCCACAAGCGCATCGTGCGCCTGAGGGGCTTTCTCCGTTATGAGCGAGCGCGCACCCACGACGACAGTCGACCCTTCTACTTCCCCTTCGACTCCGCGTCCTGGCGACTCGATGACGTGTTTGGCATCAGGAATAGTGACGCCGCGTGATACCGCTTCTTCGACAACCGTGCGCGCGAGCAGGTGCCCGGAAAATTGCTCGACGCCCGCCGCAAGACGAATGAGTTGAAGCTCGTCGCCCGCCGCCAGGACCCGCGCAACCTGCGGACGCCCGATCGTGATCGTGCCGGTTTTATCGAACACTACCGCTGTGATCCCGCCCAGCGCTTCGAGAGCTCCACCATTTCGAACCAGCACCTGACGTCTTGCCGCGCGATTCATTCCGCCGAGTACTGCGACCGGGGTCGCGAGGATGAGAGGGCAGGGTGTCGCTACGGCAAGAACGGCGAGGACGCGATCCCAGTCATGCGACAGTGCGTAGGCGATCCCGCACACTGCGATCGTCAACGGCGTGAACCATACTGCGTAACGGTCGGCAATCCGCTGAAGTGGTGTCTTGCTCGCCTGGGCTTCCCGAACGAGCTGCACGATGCGGGCGTATTGGCTCTCCCTAGCGAGTGCCGTCACCCGGACAGTCAGCGGACCATCCTGATTGACAGTGCCGCTCATGAGTATGCTGCCGACATCGACCGAGCGTGGAACTGCCTCGCCTGTGATCCGCGACGTGTCGATGTGCGAGCGGCCGGAGACGACCTCTCCGTCGCAGGGAATTACTTCACCCGGCCGAATCAGTATGGTCTCACCTACACCAGCATCATCAGGTGGCACGTCCTCGACGACTCCCTCACGTATTCGATGAACCGTGCTCGGAGTAGTATCCTGCAGCGCGCGCAGGGCGTCGGTGGCACGGCCTTCAGCGAGTCGCTCGAGCGCTTCGCCGCCCGACTGCATCAGTACGATGACAAGGCCGACGAAGGGTTGACCGAGGGCAAGCGCCGTAAGGACCGCGAGTGCGGCGACGACGTCGGCTGCGAAGCGTCCACGTAGCAATCCCCTCAAAGTCTTCCAGACAACAGGTGCCCCACACACCACGAGCCCTGCGGTCCAGATCGTAGTGCGCAGGCTGACACCGCCCGGGGTGAGCGCGGCGATCGCGCCCGCAGCTAACACGGCCACAGTGGTTGCGGGAATCACGTACGAACGCCATCTGCGCACGATCATTTTTTCATACCACTATCGAACCGGGAGATACGACTCGCCGGCTCGCAATCTGGTTTCAGTCGTTCTCGACCTCGAGCTTCCCCTTCATCCCGAGAGCCGCATGCGGGTCGCATTGGAAGTAATAGTCACCTTCCTGAAGCGAGACCGTCAGGTCAAAGGTCTGTCCTGGCAGCTGCAGCATGTCGCTCGCCGCTGGAAGACCGACCTTTATGCTGCTCGAGTCTGCGAGAAAGTGGACGTTGTGAACGCCGGTAACCAGTACGAAGCTGAGCACGTCTCCGCGCTTGGCTTCGATTTGAGCCGGCTTGAAGTAATTGCCCGTGGCGTCTGTGTGCATCTCGATCTTTATGGTATCACCCGTTGCTCCGGCCGTTGCGCCGTTTGTGGTGGTCTTGCTCTCGTCGGCGCGATCATCAGGTGTCGATTTTTCCGCGCTGCATGCGGCGACCGCGAGTGCTCCGCAGATGGCGAGTGTTGTCAGATAAATGCGATGGTTCACTTTAAATCCCGGATATATGTCATTGATCAGAAATCCTTGCGCTTGAACGCCAGGAACCCGCCAGTCAGCGGAACCAGAATCCATGCGGTAAGAGCCGCTGCAATCAGCAGCAAACCTCTGCCCGCCGAAAAGAACTGGTTGAAAACAGCTCCCGTGTGTCCCATGAGAGCGGCCATGTCGAACTGCATCATCAAAGCGATTCTCACGAGGTCGATTGGATTGGCTATCGTGGCGGCGAGCAGCAAACGTTCGACAGGCTGATCCACAACGGACACCGCGAGGAGCAACGCACCGTCGTACACGAGTGCGAGCAGGAGCCAGATCGCGAGCCCGGCACCAAGACCGGTCAACCTGTCCTCGAATTTCAACGCGACACAGAACGCTACGCCCGTGAAAATCGCGGTGAGCGAAGCGGCACCGCCCACGAGTATCGCTATCGCCGAACGCTGTCCCTCGGCAACGCCGTGGTACAAGAACGGTATGATTACGCCGGCGAGAAGTGCCGCTATCAAGGGAAGAGCCAGGCCCGCGTACAATCCGCCGAACAACGTCCGCCGCTTGAGTGGCTGAGCGAGAAGCAGCTCGATGAACTCGCGGCTGTTGTAGAGATAGATCGTGCCGTACACGAGGGTCACGAGAGGCACGACGAAGAGCACAAGGTTCGCCAGGCTCAAAAGGCTTCTCGTGTCTCCTCCCGAAAATCGCAGCAGCGCTTCGGTTGCAAGCAGGAAGAACCCGAAGTACGAAGCCAGCCATCTGCTTCGTACGACGTTACGCACCTGCGGGGCGGCAACACGAATCATCACTTTCATGCCGCCTCCTTGTGCATCAACGCCGCGACCGCTCGTTCGAGTGTGGGCTGTCTCGTCTGGTCGATCATCTGTCGAATTGAACCGCTGAACCTGACCATGCCTTCGTCGATGAAGATCAGCTCGTCAGCCAGCTCCTCGAGCTCGGACATTATGTGCGAAGTGATAATAAATGTCTTGCCTCTTGCTCTATCCTCGAGAATGCGATCCTTGAGAAGGCTCGACGAGCGGGGATCGAGACCCGCCGTCGGCTCATCGAGAATCAGCAAATCGGGCCTGAACAGGAATGCCGTCACCGCTGTGATCTTCTGCCTGGTGCCGCCTGACAGTGAATTCAGTTTTCGCCCGAGGTCGCCCCTGATGCCAAACCAGTCGATGAGGCTTTCGTCCATCGGCGCTTCCGTGCCCCTCAACCCGCGGAGCATCGCGATGAGCTCAACACCTGTCAGGCTTGATGGAAAACGCGCTATCTGCGGCATGTAACCGATTGCAGCACGATACGACTCGTCGCCATTGACCCGCGTGCCGTCTACCAGGATCTCACCCGCGTCGGGGCGGGTCAGGCCGAGTATCATTTTGATCAACGTTGTCTTGCCTGCCGCGTTGGGTCCCACAATACCAGTGATGCGACCCTTCCCAACGCGTGCATCGACACCGCGGAGCACGTCGAGCGTGCCGAAGCGTTTGCGCAGGCCCGAGATCCTGATCATCCTGGCCTCCGCATCAACGGCTTGTTGTCCACGAACAACACAGGGGTCAGCGCTGGCATCGCTCGCTCGGCAGCATCGAGCAACGCTACGAGAGCGCTTCGCAGGAGAAGCATTGCCTGCGGATTCCGTTCAACTATGACCGCGAAGAGTCTTACGGGGGCGTGCGGGATATCGCCGGTGCCGTCCCGATCGATGTCGTAGCCGGCATACTCATCCCAGAAATTCCCTTCGAACACCGATGAAGGCCGACGACTGTTAGTGGTCACGTCGAACGTGTTTCCGGTGAACACATTGCCCGTGAATCGGCCGTCGAGCGTGCTGCCCTCGACCTTCATGGCCCAACCGTTGTCGGCGAACGTGTTGCCAGTCGCCTGCACCCGGTTGGCCCCGTCGGCCATCAGGCCTATGGTGTTGCGCGAAAACACATTGCGATCGAGTCGGCTGTCGGCGATCTCCTTGAGCAGGAGCCCATATGCTGCGCTACCCCAGTTGTTCTCGAACCGGTTGAGCGTCATGTGCACGCGGTTCGTGTACATGACGGCTACGCCGGCACCATTGTTCCGGAAGATATTCGCGGTATACGTGCAGTCATCCGAGTACATGAAGTGAAGGCCGTAGCGGAGATTCTTTTCGCTGGTGTTTCGCATCACGCGTGTGTCGTGCACGAACTCGAAGTAGATGCCGTCCCGGTATCGAGTAACGACATTGTCGGCAATGACTGCTTCGCTCGACGACCAGAGATGAATGCCGTTGCCTGAGGTAGACTCAGTCACGCCGGTCGCAGAGAGAATGTTGCGCTCCACCCGGCATCCTGTGGTTTTCGCCAGGTGGATGCCATACAACGCGTTGTCGATGCGATTGTCGGCGATCAGACATCCCGTTACGCCCGTCGCCCGGATGGCGGCGCGGTCTTCGACGTGGCTGACTCCCGTTCCCGTGAATCGCATGCCCTTTACGGTCACGTCGTTACCGGTTATCAGGAGGAGCTCGCCCTTGCCTTCGCCATCGATTACGGGAAATCCTTCACCTACAATTGTCACCGGTCGCTCGGCCCAGAGGCCGTGCTCGCGATAACGTCCCGGTTTGATGATCAGGCGCCCGCCGCTCTTTACAGTCCGCAGCCCTTCAGAGATGCTCCGAACGGCTCCTGACGGTGAGACAATCACCGCGACGGGCTTCAATTCCGCCTTCTGAGCACCTGACGCTGATGGCAGGAACGACATAAGGGCCACGGCCACCGCGACGACAGCAAGAGGCGAACGCTTCCGCCGATACGACATGAGAACCGCTACCAGTCCGATGATGAATGCAAGTCCGGCAGCCCACCCACCTGCTGCAGGCCACGATGCTGCCGTAAAGTTCAGCAGTACCTTTGAGCCAATCAGCGGCGGTTGATAGGTCATCCCGGGAATCTTGATTATCGCGTTCGGATCCAGGTTGTGGCCGTAATCGAAAGACCATCTGTAGAACTCGACCATTCCCATGGCGCCTGCTGCTGCAAGCGCGACAACCCACGCCCATGCCGCCCATCGCCGTCCGTAAAGGGCTGCAAAAAGCCCAGTCACAATCAGTATCGCGACCACCACCGGCATGATGTCGAGCACCGGGATCTTTTCAGGCTCGATTGACTTCATGCCGATGTAATGATTCAAACCGTTGATGTTGTTGAGGTCGTTCTCCTTGATCCCCGTAATCGTGTCGACGCGAATCAGCATCCCGATTCCTTCGGGATATTGAGGCGCGAGCAGGCTGATCTTCCAGATTGGTAGCACGTAGACACTGGCGAGCAGCACCGCGGCAAACGCGATCATCAACCTCGATGTCTTCGTCATTTCGACCTCGTTCGCCCGATGCTGCTCACCACGGTGTTCACGTCTGCTATCTCTGAGCCGCAGCGCCGGCGAGACTCTTCAGCCGGCTGACCTGTTGAGCTGCTTTCTTGCTCGTGTTTGCACTGAGCGGCACTGATGAACCCGCCGCGGAGACGCGAATGTACCCTGACATCTCCTGGTGCAGCGCGGAGCAGAAGTCGGTGCAGTAGAACGGATAGACACCGGGAGTCTTCGGAGTCCATTTCATAGTTCGCGTTTCGCCCGGATTGAGAATGAGCTCAGAGTTCTCCGCCCCGAGGACCGCGAATCCGTGAAGGATGTCCCAGTCCTGCTCGATGTTGGTGACGTGGAAGTAAACCGTATCGCCCACCTGCACACCCTCGAGATTGTCGGGGGCGAAGTGACTGCGGATCGCGATCATCTTTACGTGCACGTTCCTGCCCTGACGCGTGATTCCACCATCGGCCTCGGCTTTCGTCGCGAACGGGTTGGCGTTATCCGCAAGTTTGAAGAACTTGACCTGCTTGTCCTTGATAAGCGACGCCGGAATCGCCTGCGCGTAGTGCGGCTCTCCAATTGTCGGAAAGTCGAGCAGCAACTTCATCTTGTCACCGCTTATGTCGAACAGCTGCGCTGACTGGAACATTTCCGGACCGGTCGGGAGATAGCGATCCTTGGTGATCTTGTTCATTGCGACCAGATACTTGCCATAAGGCTTCTTCGAGTCGCCACCGGGAATCATCAGGTGACCGATCGAGTAGTAGGTCTGGATGCGGTCGAGCACCTCCCAGGTGCCGAGCTTCCACTTTACAACCTCTGACGAGATGAACATCGACGTATATGCGTTGCCCTTCCCGTCGAACTCAGTGTGCAGCGGCCCGAGCCCCGGCTTCTGGACTTCTCCGGCAATCGTCGCTTCGTATTTCAGGATTGGAATTCCGGACAGCTCCCCATCAAAGGCCTTGTCGGCAATGGCCTTGGCCATCTTCGTGTAGGAGTGAACCGGAATGATGCTCGCGAGTTTTCCGCCCGCGACGATGTACTCTCCAGTCGGGTCAACATCGACGCCGTGCGGCGACTTCGGTGTCGGGAGATAGTAGACGACGCCCGGGCAGTCGGCCGGATCCAGCATCTTCACGCTGGTCTTCATTTCTACCTTCGCCGATCGCGTGGCTTCGTCCATATAGTTGTGCATGTAGCGCGCAGGCTGGGGCTTAGCCTTGCCTTCCGCTACGCACTGTTCGGCTTTCGCGTAGTTGACCGCCGCTATGTAGTCCTTGTCCTTCTGGGAAGCGTTGGTTTCGAGCAGAGTATAGGCCTGCTCGGAGTTGTATGACGTGAAGAAAAACCAGCCGTCAGACGGGCCCTTGCCCGCATGCCCCAGGTCGTAGTTGTAGCCAGGCATGAGAATCTGAAACGCGATGTCCATCTTGCCAGGCTGGTCCGCGATGATGAACGAGAGTGTTCCTTTGAAGTTCTGCTTGTAGGATTCGATCGGTACGTCGGTGTTTGGCACCGGAACACTGAAGCGCGTGGCCGAGACGATGTACTTCGTGTTGGGTGTGGTAAAGGGCGACGCATGGCCTCCCGCTGCATTCGGGATCTGGAGTATCTCGTCCGTCTCCATGCGTGTGAGATCGATGCGCGCTACACGAGGCGTGTTGTTTCCGTTGATGAACAACCAGCGGCCGTCGGGAACGCCGTCTGTCATCGACAGCTCGGTATGGTGAGTGTCGTCCCACGGAATAAACCCGAAGGTCGTCTGGAGCATTCCCTTCGTTTCTTCGTTATAGCCCCAGCCGTTCTCGGGATTCTGTGAAAAAACCGGAATGACTTTCAACAGCCTGCCCGACGGTAGTCCATAGATGGCTACTTGTCCGCTGAATCCGCCGGAAAGGAAGGAGTAGAATTCATCGTGCTGCCCGGGTGCGACGTAAACACGCGACGCGGCATCACCGGTGAGCACACTTTCGTTGTTACCGGAACGCGAGCATGATGCTGTCAGTGTTGTCAGAGCGGCGAGGCAGACACCGGCTTGCAACACCCTGCGCAGTGAAGATTTCATTGGTACCTCGAGGGATTGGTCGATTGAACGATCCAGTCACCCCTTGCAGTCGACGGCCGGAAGTGCTGGTCGACTGTGAACGTACGAGCTACCTATTTCTCACCTATATGGGCGAAACGTGGAACTTGTGTAGGGAAAAACCCTAGTTACTCTCCGCTTGGGCTAGAAATCTTCAGAAACTCCCGAAATTTCAAAATCTCCTTTCCCGCGTATTTCCCGTCGTTTCCGGTCCCCTCCGTGGAACCCGTGCTTCCGTGCTGAACAGGCAGGATCAGAAGTAGGAGATCACGTTTCGCCTCGGAAGCGGTTAGCCCTGGGACAAAGCTCCGAACAACGCAGGCAGAAGGGTCACGAGCCATACCAACCCGGCAGCGATTGCCCCTTTCTGGATCGAAACACGCGCAACGACCGCCAATCCGATTGCCATCAGCACCAGAGTCCAGATCGTGAACAGGTCAATTCCCCCGAGTACCGTCAGCAGGACGGGGTTGGAATCAGGATCGAGAAAGCGGCCGATGCCAAGCGTGACGCTGTAGCGGGAGGTGATGGCTTCCGGTGGAAGGAATAGTCCCTGCACCGCGTTGATGACCAGCTCGATGATCCGCGGAATCTGCGAGTACGTCGCAATCATCATTGCAGCCGCGAACGCAACCTTCGCGTCGACGACTTTACCGGCCAGCCACAACAAGCAACCGGTCAGCAGAATCCCGACTGGCACAAAAATGATCGCGCCAAACAACGCAAACTTCTCCATTGCCGATTTCGCCGACGAAAGCTGATCCCCTGTCATCGCCGGGTTCTTCTCAGCCATTGTAGCTATCTGCCGCGACATCTCCGCATCTATGATCGGCCCCATACCGTTCTGCAGCGCGAAATAGAGGACGGCCCACATGACAATCAGTATCACAAGCGCCAGACCGAACTGGCCGTCACGCCTTCTGTCGAATACCGATGATGGCTGGTGAAGGATATCGATGAAATCTTCCCACAATCCCGGGGTTGATGGGCTCGCGCCAGCTGTGGTATCGGTCATCGTATCCTCGTGTTCACTCGACTAACGATCGCTTCGGCGGCCCCAGCACGTGGCTGCCAGCGTGCACAAGGTACAACCGACTTCGGAAACCTGCACTTGATTTCATGCCCCGGCAGGAGCAACCAATACCGGGCACTGCGCCCTTCTCACGAGGCCTGTCGAAACACTGCCAAGAAAGAAACGCTCCATCCGCGAATGCGAGTGCGATCCCGCCACGATCATACCGGCGTCGATCCGCTCCGCGAATTCGATAATCGCAGGAACCGGGTTTCCATTCAGCACTACCGTCTCCACAATCACGCCCGACGGCGCGTTCAGCTCCTCCACAAAATTCCTGAACGCCCCTGCGATGTCGCCGGCAAACTGATTTTCGCCAACTATCGCATAACCCTTGAGCAACAATTCAACTGGTGCTTCGACGTGGACCAGATAAACTGTCCCGGACTTTCCCATCAGATCGATGGCCGCTTTCGTTGCTTTCGCGCATGCGCTTGAGAAATCAGTTGCAACAATGATGTTCCGCCCGATTTCATAGTCTGTCGCTACTGCGAGCACCGGAACGCCGGACAACCGCATTACCTGAAGGGTAGTCTCGGCATCGGCAATCCGGTCCATCAGTCCGTGAGCCCTCCGCCCAACGACAATCAGATCGGCGCCGCGCTGCTCGGCGATACTTACAATGAGTTTCGCCGGGCGTCCGATCTCGACTTCGCGCGTCCACATTGGATCTGCGTTACCTGCGCGCATGATCGTTTCCAGCGACGAGTGCCGAAGCTGTATGCGGAGCTCGTCAACGCTCGAAAAGCTATCCACCGCCCCCGGATTGATGTGATAGATGGGAAACGCTGATATCACACTCACCACGTGGAGGGCGCATCGACGCGCACGGGCAATCGCAGCTGCCGTGTTGTAAGCTGCGATCGACTCCGGAGAGCCATCGACACCGACAACTATGCCGCTCGGAGCCAGTTCAAATTCCCAGCTCTGCTGGAGCGTATCCGGGGCGTGAATCTGAAAAGTCGTCATTTGCGTGCCTCACGTGTTGCCGATGTCCGCGCGCGATCCTCGATGTACGATCGTCACTCCGAGCAATCTGGCCGGGAGCACTCGCCCCGGGAGTCGGCCATTACCGGAACATGCGTGAGGCACATCAGCCGGTCATGTAGGTGATTTCACCACAATTCTTCATCGTCTCACTGACAGCGATGCGGTGGCATTTCTGCGATTCATCAGAAGCTCGCAAGACCAGCGAAACTGTCGCCCACGGAGTGACACTATGTATCGCAACATCATGGTTCCGGTTGACGGCTCTCCATTCGCAAGGGAGGCCGTTCTTCATGCAATCCGGATTGCCTCTCAGTCGGATGCTACGCTACGACTCGTTCGTGTCGCGGTATCCCCCTCATATACCGGCTCATTGAACGGCTTCACTCCTTCCGACGGAATAGCTGAACTTGATTCGGGTGAGCTGTCGGACCTTTACGCTCTTGCAGCGGAATGTCGCGCTCATTCAACCGTGACTGTCACGGCTGCCCTCGAGCGCGGGCCAGTCGTCGACGCCTTGATCGGATACGCGAAGCGCCATGAAGTCGATCTCATCGTCATGCGCAGTCACAGCCGACACGGTCTTGCACGCATGTGGTTCGGCAGCGTCGCTGATGGACTCGTTAGAGAGAGCGGTCTTCCCGTACTCGTCGTCCGGCCGCCGTCAGTTGCGACAGCACTCGACACCGGCTTCCATCACCAACGCATCCTCGTTCCACTCGATGGTTCCGAGCTGGCCGAACGTGCGCTTGCGCCAGCCGTCGCACTCGCGAAAATAGATGGCTCCAGCCTTACGCTATTGAGAATCGTCTCGGCGTGGAGACATCGTCAGCCTGGAATGCTCGAGTCATCCATCGGGCCTGCGGGCGCAAACGAAGTCCTGTTTGCCCAACGATATCTTGATTCGCTGCTGAGCGCACCGGACGAGAGATCGATACGCGTAACCCGCCGCGTGATGGTTGCCAGCGATATTCCCGCAACTATTCTCCAGGTCGCCTCCGACCATGAAGTTGACCTGGTTGCCCTCGCGACTCACGGCCTCGGAGGTCTGAGAAGAGCAACGGCGGGAAGCGTCTCCGACGTGGTTATGCGCGAATCGAGGGTATCGACGCTGGTGCTATCAGGTTACAGGCCACAGACCACGGGCCACAGTGGGCTGTACCCTGAGGCCTGAGGCCTGATTCTACTGTCCCAGCAGCCCCAGCTTGAGCGCCAGCGCAACGTAGTCCGACCTGTGAGCGAGACCCAGCTTTTCGTTGATACGCTGCTTGTACGTATCAACGGTCTTGGGACTGATGAACAGCTTCTCACCTATTTCCGGCGCGCTGAAGCCGCCGGCCACATAACGCAGAACGTCGCGCTCGCGCTCGGTAAGCTTTTCATATTTGTCCCGCTCGTCCGCGTGCTCGGTTCTCCGCTTGATCCCCTGCGCAAGCGTCCTGGCCGCGCTCGGCTGCATGTACATGTCACCATGCGCCAGCGCGCGCACCGCGTCGACGAGCTCGCGATCAGCAGCACTTTTTACGAGATAGCCGCTCGCGCCAGCCTCGAGAACCTTCACCAGGTACGCATCCTCTGCGTGCATGGTAAGAATCAGGATCTTTGCCCGGAGCTTCTTCTCGACCATCTCCTTCGTCGCAGCGATGCCATCCATTTCACCCATCGAGAGGTCCATCACCACCACATCGGGATCGACACGCTCGGCCAGGGATACTGCTTCACGTCCATTCGACGCCTCCCCGATCACCTGGATGTCCTTCGCAGAGCCAAGGACAGCCTTTACGCCCGCGCGGACAACGGCGTGGTCGTCAGCAAGGATCACCTTGATGATGTCGTTCGTCATGAGGCTGCCCTCATCGTGTTCAGCTCGACTGTCACGCAAGTGCCGCCGTTTATTACGCTGTCTATCTTCATGAATCCCCCCGCGAGGGTAACCCGGTCTCTGACCGAACCAAGTGCCGAACGTTTCGCAGGCGAGGCAACTGACCCTTGGTCAAATCCGCACCCGTCATCGCTAACCTCGAGGCGAACCCCGCCCGCCCGCGTTTCGACATTTACAGTAGCCGTTTTAGCACGTGAATGCATCTCGATGTTTCGCATTGCCTCTTGAGCAACTCTGAAAAGTGTTCCCGAGACGCTTGCTGGGATCGGTGGCCCTGACATCGAAGCCGAGACCGTGACAATGATGCCGCTGCGCTCCTCGACCTGACCTACAAGCATTTCCAGGGCCGCTTCCAGCCCAAGGTCGTCCGCAACCCTTGGGTGCAGGGAGTACGAAACATTCTTTACTCCCTCCAGCGCCGATCCAACCAGACTACTTGCCGCAGCGATCCGGTTCTGTAGCGTGCCATTGGTTTCGCTGCTTGCTGCAGCGAGTTGGAACCGGACCGCAGCGAGCGTTTGAGCAATGGAGTCGTGCAGCTCCCGCGACACTCGTGACCGCTCGACGTCCTGAGCGTATACCACCTCCGCACCAAGATCCTGAATCCGTTTTCGCTCGGCTGCGAGCGAGTCGAGAAGGCCGTTTACTGTGTGGCCAAGGTGGAGCAACTGCTTGTCAGCGAGCGGCGACGGCTCGTTGCGGGCATCGAAGTCACCGGCCGAAACACGCTCCGCTAGAAGCTCGAGCTCGCCGATCGGCTGCAGCGCGATACGAACGAGCATCACGTTGACTGCCGATGCGACGGCAAGGGACACGAGCACCGTCAAAAGGTCGACCCTAGCGCTTCCACTGGATAACGAATGCGCGAACAAGGCCGCCGCAACGATTATCACGTTGGCGCCGATGAGCTTCGCGACGAGAGGTACCCCGAGCGCTCCCCGAACGAGCTTCTCCGCGAATCCCTCTCGCCTTCCCCCGCCAGAACTTCTCACGTCACAAGTCGATCATGCAACGATGAGAGCCGTCACCATACCGAACATCCCGTGCTCTGACTCAGCGTGTGGAAGGATGTGGCAGTGGAAGGCCCAGACGCCCGGATTGTTGCAGTTGACGATCACGTCCCATCTCTCACCTGGCGCGATGTTGAGGGTGTCGCATTTCCACGGCGCGGGCTGAGCCCATCCATCCTTGTCGATGACGGTCATGTGCATTCCGTGGAGATGCATCGGGTGAATCATCATGCCTTCATTCATGAACCTGACACGGACCTTCTGCCCAAGTTTCGCCTTGATCGGCTCAGTCGCGGGAAATCCCTTTCCGTTCAAAGTGTAGCCGTGCATCCCGTCGTTGAGGATCATCACATAGTCGACGTCTACCTTCTCGATCTTGCGTGGCCGCTTCGGCTCGACGATAAATGCTCCGAGCAGTCCGAGTCCAACCTGCTTTGCAGCGTTGTGATGCGAGTGATACATGTGCGAGCCCTGGTTACCAGCCGGTACCGTGAACTCGTAAGTGAAGGAGGCACCCGACTTGACCGGCGGCTGCGTGATGAACGGAACGCCGTCCATGGCGTTAGGCAGCTCGAGTCCGTGAAAGTGGATACAGGTTGATTCGCTCAGTTTGTTATTGAGTACGATGCGAACCCTGTCGCCTTCCTTTACGCGGATCTGCGGACCCGGCACCTGGCCATTGTACGCCCATGCTTCGACTCTTTTCCCAGGCTCAGTCTCCCACTGAATCTGCTCGGCCGTGAGCTCGAACACTTTGACGCCATTGTCCAGCTTTGGCGCGAACAGCTGGTTGCCGATCCCCTCCGTCTTTGCGGGAAATGCCTTGATCCCTGCCTCGTGCATTGCGTCCATCTGGTCCGACTTCGCCGTCGTAGAAACGGCGGCGGCAGTCGCTGGGTGTGGGGCAGTCGTTCCGCCGCTTGCGTCCTTTGCGGCAAGTTTCGCTTTCTGCGCATCACTGGTGTTGCAGGCGGCAAGCGAGCCGCCTGCTACAGCTACGGCGGCAGCGCTCTTCAGGAAAGCGCGCCTGGAGGCGATACCATAAAGAAAGTCAGTTGCTTCAGCCGAGATCGATTTATCGCTCATGAGTTCAGTTCTCCAGGTGGTGTCTTTGGGTCGGTGTTTTAACCGATGGTACAAGCTACCGTTGGAGGTTTTTTCACTCTGTCGGGCGGAGTTTCGAAATTTTGTAGGGTTTTCCCCTAACTGACCGTGCACTTTGCCGCCAGATGAACGCGGCTTGGATACATTTGATATCGATGACGAGCCGAACCCCTGCCGCTCTTCCAGCGGCCATCAATGACGCCATACTCGCGGACATAGTCATGATCTCCGCGGATGCGATCATCTGCGTCGACGAGACTCAGAAAATCATTTTTTTCAACGACGGGGCCGAGGCAATCTTCGGCTATTCGTGCGAAGAGATCATGGGTAAGCCACTCGACATGCTGATTCCGCAACGCTTTCGCCCGACACACGGCGCTCATGTCACCCGCTTCGGTAAAGCGGGTACCCGGGCGCGAAAGATGGGCGAGCGCGGTCAGATCTCTGGTTTGAGAAAGAGCGGCGAGGAGTTCCCTGCGGATGCAGCGATCTCCCACCTCGACGGTGTCGCCGGCAAAGTTTACGCGGTCGTCCTGCGAGACGTTACTGAGCGACGGAGGGCGCACGAAAACCAGCGCTTCCTTGCCGAGGCAGGCGAAACGCTCGCCTCGTCGCTTGGTTCTGACGATACGTTGCGCAACGTCACCAGAATCGCAGTACCGCGCCTCGCCGAAGCCTGCATCGTTAACGTTTATCATAGCGGACAGGTTCAAGGAATCGCGGTTGCGCACGTCGACCCCGACCGGGCAACCCGAATAGAGGGAAGCCGTCTCGAGCATCCCATCAATCCGGAGAGCGCTCATCCTGTAGCCCAGGTACTGCGCACCGGACAGACTGTTCTTCTGTCTGCAGTCGATCCAGATGCGACACATCTCCAGGAGCCGCTAACGGATCTTGTCGACATCTTCGGGACGAGACCACAGGGCGGCATCGCTCTTCCGTTGCGCGCGAGGGGGCAGCTGGTCGGCGTTCTTGGCCTGTATAGACAGAGCTCAGGCTACTCCGACAACGATATCTTCCTGGCGGAGGAGCTCGCGCGACGTGCTGCAATGGCGATCGACAACGCCCGCCTTCACGATCTCGTGCACGTCGGGATCCGCGCGCGCGACGACATGATCGGAATTGTGTCGCACGACCTGCGGAATCCCGTCAATGCGGTGAAGATGCTCACAGGGGTAATGCTGGACCGCGAGCGACACGAGTCTCTGCCTTCAGAGATAGGCGATTACGCAGCGATCATCCGCCAGGCTGCCGAGCAGATGGATTCGTTGATTCGGGACCTGCTCGATGTCTCGCGTGTGGAGGCCGGGCGGCTGCAGGTGGCCACGAAGAGCGAGAATACCGAGGAGATGTTGAGCGATGCGCTCCGCACGCTGGCACCTCTCGCCCACGAGAAGTCGATGCGGCTTCGCCTGACGGCACCAGATGAGATCCCGGCGGTCATGGCAGACCGTGAACGGTTTTCTCAGGCTCTTTCGAATATTGTCGGAAACGCTGTGAAGTTTTCTCCTGCCGGATCGGAGATCCGCGTGCGCGTTACGCTGCAGGACAACGATGTCGTATTTTCCGTCACCGATACCGGAAGAGGGATGACTCCGCAGCAGCTGACGCACGCATTCGACAGGTTCTGGCAGTCAAGCCGCACGGATCGACAAGGCGCGGGACTCGGCTTGGCAATCGCCAAGGGAATTATCGAGGCGCACGGTGGTCGTATCTGGGCCGAAAGCATCCCGGGTGAAGGGTCAACATTCTGCTTTACCCTGCCGCAAGCCGCAACAGCCCTTCCGTGAAACAAAAAGCCGGATCCAGTCGGATCCGGCTCCGTCAGCGAGGGAGCTCGAAGTCACGCTCGTCCCATCGTGATCAGCTGGCAATCACGGGGTGAGTAGCAGGTCAAACGCAACGGTTATCGGGTCGCCGACTTTCATACTGCCCAGCATCAGGCTCGGCGGTTTCACGCCGTACTCCGACATCTTGAATTTCGTGCTGCCCTTGATCCGGATCGTGCCGTCGTTGTCGGCGTTTCCGGTCGCCTTCAGCTCGAGCGCCTTCTCGGTACCGGCGATCGAAAGCAGGCCCTTGATGACGACATCGGTACCCGTCACGCGGTACGAGCTCATACGCCAGGAGATCTGCGGATTCTTATCGGCCTTGAGTGCCTTTCTCATATGCGAGTTCATAGTGCCGTTCTTGCAATCGAGTGACGCAACTGGAACGATCAGCGATGCTGATTGAACGAGGTCGTTCGGAGAAGAACCGGGCTCTGATGAAACGGAAACGTCAACTTTCGATGCGGCGCAGCTGAACGACTTCATGGTCGAGGTTCCCTCGATCCACAGCTTGCTTTCCTTCGAAAGGTTGAGGTTCTTCGGCAGTGCCATCTGAGCGGAAGCAACGACGGCGATTCCGGCGAGGGCTCCAGCGGTGACGATGGACTTGATGATCTTGTTCATAGGTACCTTCACTTGGTTCGGGTTACACAAGGAAGGTAGGAACGGGGTGGCTGCCGCTCTGTCAGACTCAACCCGAAATAACGGGGAGGAAACGCGGTGTCTTTGTGGGGGAACTCCCTACACAGCTCGGCGGTGGCTTCGCGGACGCTACCGCTATGGGTTTTGGGGGGTACCTCTTACTGCAGTACCGCTGCGGGACTCGCTGGCATCGATGGTTGGTGCCGCGATTCGTGTCGCCCGTTTCGCGTAGTCAGTTGCGCGTAAAAAGGGCGACGGTAAATGTCACTCGCGAGTCAGTCAGTTTCGCCTGTGCACAGTTTCCGGCTTTTGCTTTACCCGTCCATGAGACGCACCTCCCAAGCGCCGCCTCGTACCGTTTAGATTAGAGTTTCCCTCTCAACATCAGCAGCAAATGAAGACTCTTCCTCTCCTGGCAACGCTCGCCTTCGTAACCGCTTGCGCCGCCGGCGAAGCCGAACCAGCTGCGACGGCAGCAACGCCTCGCGCACCCGTAGCTATGGACCCGGTGCAGGTCCAGGCGCCCGATTCGACCGCAGTCCCCGTTTCGGACACCGCGGCGGTCGCGGACACAACGCCGGCTCCGATCACCGTGCCATCGGTAAAGGGAAGGAGCAAGCGCGACAGTCTCGCGCTTGTTTCAGCAATTCGTGCCGGCAGAAAGGATACACGCTGGCCGGTAAAAGGCCCCGCAGTTCTTCCCGGCGCGCTGCTTCCGGCAAAACGGATCGTCGCATACTACGGCAATCCGCTCTCGAAGCGCATGGGCATCCTCGGTGAGATACCGCCTGATCAGATGCTTGCGAGACTCGATAAGGAAGTAGCCGCATGGGCCAAGGCGGATCCGGCCACCCCGGTGCAGCCCGCTCTGCATCTTATAGTAGTAGTCGCTCAAGGCGCCCCGGGCCGCGACGGCAAGTACCGCCTGCGCATGCCCGATACGCTCGTGGAAAAAGTCTATTCCTGGGCCCAGCGTCGAAACGCCCTCCTCTTTCTCGACATTCAGGTCGGGTTGAGCAACGTGATGACCGAGGTTCCTCGCCTCGAGCAGTTCCTCAAGCGCCCGAATGTGCACCTCGGCCTCGACCCTGAATTCTCGATGAAGGGCGGCGAGCGTCCGGGCTCGAAGATCGGCACAATGAGTTCAGCTGACCTCAACTGGACTGTCAATTATCTCTCGAACCTTACCAAGGCGAACAACCTGCCCCCGAAGGTTCTGGTGGTGCACCGCTTTACGAGGAAAATGATAACCGGTTACGACAGCATCAGACTGGATCCCCATGTGCAGATCGTAATCGACATGGATGGCTGGGGAGCACCGTGGCTCAAGTACGACTCCTACCGGGACTACATCACGAAGGAGCCAATTCAGTTTACTGGATTCAAGATCTTCTACGGCAACGACTCGAAAAAAGGCGACCCGATCCTCACGCCAGGCGAAGTACTGAGACTTACGCCGGCCCCGAATTACATACAATATCAGTAGCAGCCAGTCATGCCGATTGCATCGACCAATCCCGCAACCGGTGAGACGCTCGAGACATTTTCGGCTCTCACCGGCGCGGAACTAGGCGACCGAATCGGGAAGGCATCAAAAGCCTTCGCCGCGCACAGGCTCTCATCTTTCGGAAGCCGGGCGATATCGATGCGCCGCGCCGCAGAAATACTTGTCGCCGAGAAGGAGCGCTTCGGCGAGATGATTACGCTCGAGATGGGGAAACCCATCGGCGCTGCAATTGCCGAAGTCGAAAAGTGCGCACTGGCCTGTCGCTACTACGCGGAGAAGGCACCGCACCTCCTCGCAAGCCACGCGATTGACACGCTCGATGGCGAAGGAGCCGTGTATTTCCAGCCGCTCGGCGTCGTGCTCGCGATCATGCCCTGGAATTTCCCTTTCTGGCAGGTGTTTCGTTTTGCCGCACCGGCGCTGATGGCTGGAAACACAGCGCTGCTCAAGCACTCCTCGAACGTCCCCAGGTCGGCGATGGCGATTGAGGAAATACTCCTGCGGGCCGGATTCGAAGAAGGTGTATTTCAGACGCTCCTCATTGGGTCGTCTGAAGTCGCGTCGATCATCGAAGATCCGCGGATCGCCGCAGTTACGCTCACCGGAAGCGAAGGCGCTGGACGGTCGGTTGGAGAAGCCGCTGGAAAAAATCTCAAGAAGACAGTTCTCGAGCTCGGCGGAAGCGACCCATTCATCGTGATGCCGAGCGCGAATATCGAGAAGGCTGCATCGACCGCGGTAACCGCGCGGATGATCAACAACGGCCAATCTTGTATCGCAGCAAAGCGGTTCATCATACACACCGATGTGTACGATGAATTCCTCGAACATTTTCTGGCCGCAGTGAAAGCACTCCGCGTTGGCGACCCGATGGATCCGTCAGTCGCACTTGGACCTCTCGCAACCGCCGACATACGTGATGAGCTTGCTGCTCAGGTCACGAAGACTCTCGATCTGGGGGCCCACGTTCTTTATGGCGGGAAAATTCCGGACAGCCCCGGATACTTCTACGAGCCCACTGTCCTGGTTGATATTCCGGAGTCGAGCCCCGCCGACGTAGAGGAAATGTTCGGTCCGGTTGCGTCCGTCTGGCGCGTACACAACATCGAGGAAGCGATCGCGATAGCGAACCGTACCCGCTTTGGGCTCGGTGCAAGCGCCTGGAGTTCCGAGCCTGTAGAGCAGGAGCGTTTCATTCGTGACATCGAGTCGGGGATGGTGTTCATCAACGCGATGGTGGCTTCGGAGGCCGTTCTCCCCTTCGGCGGCGTGAAAGCCTCAGGCTACGGCCGTGAGCTCGGCGACGTCGGGATCAGGGAGTTCGTGAACATCAAGTCGGTGAAGCGCGCCATCGGTTCGAGCCGAGTTTCCAGTACAGAATAAGTAGCGATTCGCTACTTATTTATGGCGGGGTGATTGCGCCCTTGACGACCTTGAACGTCACCGGATGAATCTGGCCTATCACGACTTGCACCGGCTTGTCGTTGGTCTCTCCTGCCGCAAGCTGATACTGACCGGCAAGAGCAACGCGCACTATGTACGTCTGCGAAATCACTCCTCCATCCGGCTTTCCAAACTCGCCACTTCCATCGCTGCTCGTTCGCAGGCTACGCCATATTGTGGACCTGTCCGCCATCAGCAGGTCGACTACGAGATTGGGGACGCCGGCATTGTTCTGATCCGTCACTGAAACTGTCACCCGCCCGAGTGAATCAGGCGTGGTCGAGAAATCAGTACAGCCCACAAAAACCGCCACTAATCCCGCCAGGGCAATGCCGCGCGCGGCACTCGAACCAAAGAATCGCATAATCCCTCTCATTGAAGCGAAGTGAGCTACCAGCCGTTGACCCGGTCCCATTCGGCAGTCACCTCAATGCCACCATCCACAACGTAGTACCGGTCATACGCAGCCGCGGTCAGGCACGCATGGTTTGGGCCGATGCGGAGCCGCGTCCCTATACGGATACCCGCCAGATCCGCTGCACCACTATCAACCGCAACACCGTGCTCCTGAAAAACCCTCTCGATGAAGCAATCATCGAGCGTACGGCCTCCATCTATATCCCAGACCTCGCCAAAACCTCTGTCGTGAACGGTAGCCTGCGTGCTTCGATCCTTCGACAACGCAAGGGCACCGGAATCCACCAGAAAACGTTCCTCTTCCGCCTTCACGCCGATCACTGAAGCCAGCACTGTGACAGCAATGTCGTCACGCGAGCAAGAGCCGATCTCGGCCTGAAAGAGGTCGTGAAACATGTAGACGCCCGGACGCGCCTCGGTAACTCCATCGAGTCGTTCGGCATGCGTCATGGTCGGAGTAGATCCGACTGATACAACTCCACATTCCAACCCCGCATCGCGGAGTAATCCAGCAGCCGTGACGACTGCAATCCGCTCGTCCTCAGCCACCTGCTTGATGCACTCCACATTGCGGCAACTGTAGGAATGGCCTGCATGCGTCATCACTCCTGCCAGCTTGTTGCCAAGTATCCTGCCGATCTCAATGATCACCGGGTTCGAGCAATTGAGACCCGCTCGACGATCGCCGGAATCGATTTCTATCAGGACCCGGAACGCTGCCTCGTGCGCTGCGATCGCTGCTGCCCCGTCGGGGTGATCTGTTACCAGCGTTACGACAACACCGCGTGAAATGAGCTCTGCAGCGCGATCGAGTTTAGCGGGCGGTTGTGCCGCAGCGACAAAAATGTCCCTGAACCCGTGCGACGCGAAATATTCGGCTTCTGCCAGCGTTGACACAGTAATACCACCCGCCTCACCCTCAGTCGCCAGTCGAGCGACGTCAGCCGATTTTGCAGTCTTGAGATGAGGGCGAAGCGCAACACCATGGCGACGCATGGTCTCGCTCATCCGCTTCAGGTTCCTGGCGAGCTTTACCCTGTCCAGAACGAGACAGGGTGTCTGAAGATCGTGAAGCGTTTTCACCTCACTGGCCGTCCAACCGTCCACGGCACACCGGCAGCATCGAGCGCACGGTTGAGCTCCGGAACCCTAACCGTAAGAAGCAGGTTGAGTTTCACTACTTCCTTTTCGAGGTCACTCATTGCCAGGTCGAGTGTCTCGCGTTGAATCTGTGTTGGTGGAGACGAAACATCGCCAATCTCGTTTGCCACCTGGTTCACGCGGCTTTGAACCGAAGGCGCGAAGCGTGTCCTGTCATCGGCGTCGAACTGCGCTGCCCCCTGCCGACCCCGAATGCTCGTGAGAATTGCGTCAACGTCGCGAGTCAGAGCAGTGAGCTGCTGCGAGATGCTGTCTGTCCCCGCTCTGTTCTGAATGGCATTCTTCGTTTCCGTCAGCTGGTCCTTCAACAATTCCGCGGAGCGCACGACGGCCTGAACGCGGGCCTGCTGGTTTGCGGCCCGTATACGTGTCTCATGCAGCTGCTGATACTCGGTGGGGCTGAGACCAATCAGCGGATCCGCCTTTATCACGACCGCCACGTCCTGCGAATGCGCTGGAATGCTGTCGCGACCGGCAACCGTGAGCCGGGCCGTGTATTGGCCAGGCAGCACGAACGCTCCCTCAGGCTGCCCGCGATTCGCCTGAGGGCGGGGGTTGTAATAGGGAGGCCCAAGCCGCAAATCCCAGGTGGCGCGGTGCATTCCGCGCTTTGAATTCACAGTCATGTCGCGAATCCGATTGCCTGCAGCGTCAAAGATTGCGAGCGACACTGAGCGCCCGCGCGGAATACTGTCCTTCACATAGTACGTGAGCGTTGCGCCGAACGCTGGATTCGGCGCGCTGAACGAACGCTCCCCGAGTGCGGCTGCACCGCGTACACCGCCCGGAACCGAAGAGTTGTAGTTGAACAGTGTTGCGGGCTTCACAGGAAAGAGGTGCACGAGTGACGCCCGGTCCGCTTCAGCGAGCCGCTCGAGCGGAGTGATGTCATCGAGAATGTATATCCCGCGTCCATGTGTGCCGAGTACGAGGTCGTTCTCCCTCGGGTGAATCTGCATGTCGTGCACGGGGACTGTCGGCAGATTGTACTGAAGCTTTGACCAGCTTGCCCCTCCATTGCCGGAGTAGTAGGCCCCGATCTCATTCCCCGCAAACAGCAGTGACGGTGCGCGTGGATGCTCGCGAATGACCTGCACCGATGAGCTCGGCAAATTCGCGGCAATCGACGTCCATGTTTTCCCGAAGTCACTGCTCTTCAGCACGTAAGCCTTGAAGTCGTTGCTGCGATGTCCATCGAACGTCGCGTAAACCGTTCCCTCATTGTGCGCGCTGGCAATCACCCGGCTCACGTAGGTCATGTCGGGAACCCCTGGGAACTTCTCGAATTTCGTCCACGTAGCTCCGCCGTCGCGCGAGACCTGAATCAGACCATCGTCGGTCCCTACATATAGAAGTCCTTTCCTGATCGGCGACTCATCGATAGTGCTGATATTGCTGAAGAGAGCGGTTCCCGCATGTCTCGCAACGGCGCTGTCAGTCCAGAGTTTGCCCATCAAGGGAAGCTTTTCCCTATCGACCTTCCGCGTGAGATCAGGTCCCAGGGTTTCCCACGAGTCGCCCCGCGTCGTGCTGCGGAAGAGGTAGTTCGACGCGAAGTAGATGGTCTTATGATCGTGAGGTGAGATGAATAGAGGCGCGCTCCAGTTCCAGCGGAGTATTTCTCCCCCGAATTTCGGCTGCGGCTTGATGCTCTTCTGCTCGCCCGTTCGAACGTCGTACCGCACAATTCCGCCGTTCTGCGATTCGGAGTACACAACGTTGGGATCGACGGGGTCCACTGCTGAGTAGAAACCGTCGCCGCCGGCGGTGAAATACCAGTCGCTGTTGGTGATCCCTTGCGTGTTTCGCGTGCGGCTCGGGCCTGCAAGGCTGTTGTTGTCCTGCAATCCGCCATACACATAGTAAGGGTCGCGCATGTCCAGCCCGATCGCGTAGTACTGGGCCACTGGCAGATTGCTGACGAAATCGACCGTCTCGCCGCGATCATGGGAGATGTAGACTCCCCCATCGTTCCCAATCACGAGATGATCCGGGTTCGTCGGATTGATCCACATCGCGTGATAGTCAACGTGCGCAGATCGGGCAATCTCACGATTGGTCAATCCGCCGTCCTCTGAAACGAAAAGTGGTACGCCGAGCAGGTAGACGCGATCAGCGAACTGTGGGTCGACGCGAATTTGCCCCATGAACCACGGGAACTGCTGGTAAGACCCTTTTTTCGTCCAGCTCGCGCCGAAATCATCGGACCGATAGACCTCGGTGTTGCGCGTTTCGAGCGTCGCGTAAAGGGTGCGCGGCTGGCTCGCGCTCACGTCGAGTCCGATGCGTCCGATATCGCCCTTGGGTAATCCTTCAGTGAGCTTCGTCCATGTCGCCCCCGCATCCGTCGACTTGTAGATGCCACTCTCCGGTCCGCCGCCAACGAAGCTGTACGCTTTTCGCTGCCGTTGATACGCAGCCGCATAAAGCACATCCGGATTGGTTGGATCCATGACAAGATCAGTGACACCGGTGTGTTCGCTGATTTTCAATACCGGCTTCCACGTCTTGCCCCGATCGATTGTCTTGTAGAGTCCGCGCTCGCCGCCGCTCGTCCACAATGGCCCGACTGAAGCGACGTACACGATGTCTGAATTCACCGGGTGCACGATGATCCGCCCAATGTGCTGCGACGTCCGAAGGCCCATGTGCTCCCACTTCTTTCCGCCGTTCTCCGACTTGTAGATCCCGTCGCCCCAGGAAGAGCTTCGCTGGTTGTTCGATTCTCCGGTGCCTACCCAGATGACATCGGGGTTCGTCGGCGCAATCGCGATGTCCCCGATCGAGGAGGAGCCTTGATCGTCGAAGATGGGCTCCCAGGTCGTCCCCGCATTTATCGTCTTCCAAACACCGCCAGAGGCCGAAGCCGCATACATCAGCTTGCCAATGCGCCCTTCAGCCCGCGCCGTCGGACCATCGTCAACAGCGAGATCGACAATGCGACCGCTGGTAACCGCCGGTCCAATGGGCCGCCAGGCAAACTCGGAGAGCATGGCAGAGTCATGGCTCGCAGAATTGAATGTGTTGCCAGGAGCCTGACGTGCAATCGCAGCACGAGTGGACTGAGCTGATACGGCCTCAGCCCCGAAAGCGATTGCGAGCGAGAGGATCGATAGAGAGTTTCGGATGATCATCCGGAAATTCTAACATGCCGCTCGGTTGCCCGGATGAGTTAAACGGTCAGGCCAGAAAATCCTGGAGCAACGTTGGCGAACGCTCATACCACGCGAGCAGATCGGCAGGATTGTCGTAAATCGCAACGGCGCCCGACAATTCTTCGTTGGACCAGCCCCCGCTTCTGAACGCGATGAGCTTCACCCCGGCACTGGTCGCCGCCTGCACGTCATAGGGCGTGTCGCCGATCATGATGAGGTTCGAGGCATTGACGCCGCTCTTCTTTATGGCGGCTAACACGATATCGGGGTCAGGCTTCGAATCCCCGGCATCACTGGCACTTGTGGCCGCATCCATCAGGTCGCGCACGCCAGCAGCATCGAGAAGATCCCCAGCTTCGCTTCCTCCTGCGGATGTTGCGACGATAAGCTTCAGCCCATCGTCCGCCAGGCGCGCAACGAGAGCGCGCGCGCCCGGAGTTGGGCGGAGTGAAGGGAGGTAATCACGCTCAAAGATTTCCCAGCGCCGTTTGGTGAGCTCTTTTCCCTTCGCGCTGTCGCTTTCGATCCCTGCTACCGCCGGCAACACCTTGTCACTGCCCATGCCAATGGCCGGCCATACGACGTCAAACGATACTTCATGGCCGGCCTCCGAGAGCACGTCGATCCAGGCTCGGGCGTGCGCGTCGTTGCTCGCGACGAGCGTGCCGTCGACGTCGAAAATGACTCCCTTCAGCAAGCGGCTACTGAAGCTTCGATTGAATCGACTGGGCAAGGTCGAGATGACCCTGTATAACGGGAGCCGCCTTCTGGATCAGGTTCTTCAGCTCCGCGTTTTGTGCAGCGGCCATGGCAGTCGTGGCTGTCTCGAGCACGGTCTTGTGATACGCAACCTCGTGGTCGATATAGGCTCTGTCGAAATCGCGGCCTTTCCCCGCGCCGTTGAGCATCGCCATTGTCCTGTCGAAGTCAGCCTGGGTGTTGTCCGCTGCCGGTGCCGCGGCCGCGACACCCAGCTTCGTCGCCAGATCCTGACCCTGCTTTCTCAGATCATGGTGGTCACGCGCCATCCTCATTCCGTACTCGCGTACTTCCGAATTCGTGCCTTTTGTTGCCGCGATCGACCCAGCAGCGCTATCGAGCCGGTTTGCTGCATCGAGGAGATAGACGATGTTGGCGTCGGACAACCCGGCCCCCGGGCCGACTTCTCCCGTACCTGCAGGCATTGCCGTTGCCGCTGAGTCAACGTTCATGGCGAGTCCGGTGTCGCCCCCAGCGCCGCCGCGGTCCGAACAGGCGCTTAGTATGAGTGACGCGCCGATGATCAAGGCGTGAGTTGTGCGGATCGATCTGGTCTGAATCATGGGCACCTCCCGGGCTTGACCGGTATGTTGTATTGTCGCGTTGGAGTCGGGCAAAATGCACGCCGCGGACAGCTGCTCTTAACGTTCGGAGCCAGGCGTCGTCAAATGCGACACGGAGAGCAGTTCTTATCTATCGAGGAGGTTTGATGAGCAGGATCGCCCTTATGGCACTCGTAGCGATATCGCTTGGTGCCTGCTCCAACGACTCGACGGCACCCGATCAACTCGACTTGTCTCTCGAGGCTGGCGCGTTCGGTACCGCAATAACGATGAATGGCGGGTACGAAGCCGGGTTGTTTCAGGAGCGCCTGATCAATGGCTTGCCTGATCAGATCAAGCTGAGCGATGAGCAGAGAAGCTCCATTCGCTCACTTGTTCAAGCCTTTGAGGCAGCGACCAAAGATGATCGTCAGGCCCTCGGAGCGATACTCAAGCAGGCACGCGAAGCTGGCGCAGCAGGGAAAAGCCGCACCGAAGTCCAGGCAATTCTCAGAACCGGCGCTGCATCCCGCGAACGGCTCGGCGCAGCCGAGCGGAAACTGGTGGGTGATATCGAGGCGGTCCTCACCGAGGAGCAGCGCGCGTGGATTCGCGCTCACAGACCCGCCGCGTGTCGTGCTGAAAACTTTCCCCCGCTCAGCGATGCGCAGAAAGCCAGCATCCACTCTCTCGAAGTGGCGTTTCGCGAGAGCAACAAATCCGATCTCGAGGTCATGAGGTCAGTGATGGATGAGGTGCGGACTGCCGTACGGAATGGAGGCTCGCCCGCTGAGATTGCAGCCATCATGCGGCGCGGCGCCGAGGCAGCGGCGCGACTCGCTACCGCGCGAAAGCGGCTCCATGATGATATTCTTGGGGTTCTCACACCCCAACAAAGGGCGTCCCGCTGCTTCCCACTTGGCTGATTAACTCGAGAGCAAAACGATTTGCGGTCGCGAGCCTGATGCTCGCGGCCGCCGCGCCCACAGCAATCCGCGCGCAGACACCTGCGCCTCCGCCGCCGATACGCGCCAATGCTGACGCGCTGCGAGCAACGCTTGACTCGATTGCAGGCGCGCACCAGGGAGTAGTCGGGTATTCAATCATCGACCTCGACAACAATGTCAGGCTGAGCAGCCGCGGCGACGAGAAGTTCTCGACAGCCAGCCTGATCAAGGTTCCAATCCTCGTAACCGTCTACGATCTGGTCGAAAAAGGCCAGATCTCGCTCGATGATAAGCTCACGGTGCTGAAGATCGACCAGGTGCCGGGCTCCGGTATCATCCAGCATCTGCACAACGGCCTCACACTTACTGTCAGGGACGCCGCGTGGCTGATGATCACGGTCAGCGACAATACCGCGACCAACATCCTGCTCGACCGGATCATCATCCGCCGCGTCTGGAGCAAGATGGATTCACTCGGGCTTACCCAGACCCGCGTTCACTCGAAGTCGTTCCTGCGCAACTCGAGCGTCGCCATGGACAGCTCGGTCAAGTACGGACTCGGCGTGACGACGCCGAACGAAATGGCGCGGCTGTTTGAGCTTCTTGCCAAGGGTCAGGCAGTCAGTCCGGCCGCCGATTCCGCAATGCTGCATATCATGCAGCGCACAAACAGCGACCTCATGATGCAGCGTTTTTCTGGCGGCGTGAGAACAGCGCACAAATCAGGAGAGACTGACCAGGTTCGCTCAGAATGTTCGTTGTTCTACCTGCGAAACCGGATTGTCGCCTGTGTCCTGACCAAGGAGAACAAGGACACGCGCTGGATCGTCGACAACGAAGCTCAGCTTACAGTCGCCCGGATGGGTGAGGCCATCGTCAAGGCGTGGCGTGGCCCTCCCGCTCCGGCGCGTTGATGAAGCATGGCGGACCGGGCGGAAAGGGGCGCTGGGTAAACAGGTTCGCGTTTTACGCGCACCTCTGGGTTGGCGTGATTTTTACCGTCGCGCTTCTGTCCATATCCATCACCGGCATACTGCTCAATCACAAGCGTGCGCTCGGCCTCATGCCAGATGTCAGCAACACGGCAAGCACCCTGTTCACCAACGCGCTCCCGTTAGCAGAGCTGGCAATCAGGGCTCGCGCTGCAGGTGGTCCTGTTGTCGGCAACACTGAAGTTGACAGGATGGATGTACGCCCCGGGGACGGGTTGATCAAGGTAAGATTTTCAGATCCCGCATCGACTGAGGTCACGCTCGACATTTACAGCGGCAAGACACTGCACGTCGGGCGCCGCGGCGACGTTTTTCTCGAGAAGCTTCATTCAGGCGAGATATTCGGCCAGCAGGGCGTACTTCTCAGCGACGCTGCAGCAATCGCCCTGACGATACTACTTCTCACTGGCTACTGGCTGTGGCTTGTTCCGAGATGGCGTAATCGATGAGCCGTGACATTCTCGCCCTGCTTATAGGACTGTTTGTCGTTCCAGGCATTATGCTGTACCTCGGCCACCGGCTGCGCCGGAAATCATTCCGCGCGCGCAGGATCTTCTGGGGCATGTTCTTCGGCCATACCGCTGGGGCGCTGGTAGCTACGTGGTATTCGATGATACCACCAGAACTCTGGAGTTCCTCCGATTTCTGGCGAGGCGCGTTTGGCTTCTACGGCATGTTACTCGGCGGAGTGATCGGAGCCTTACTCGGATTTCTGATTTCGCTAGTCCGTCATCCGGGCGATAACGCCGCTCGGCGCCAGTAGCACTCGACGATGCTAGTGGTGCATCAGTAGAGACTATTTTTTCTTGGCCAGGATCGTCCCGCGACATTTTTTGGCACCACAGTAGCATGGGTACCGTTTCTTGGCTGCTGGAGAGTGCCGTTCCTCGAGCTCGAACGCGTAATCGTACGCGAGCTCCTCACCGCGCTTCACGGCTCTGATCGTCTCGATCCACAACCGCTCATCTTCGACGATCGCATCGCAATTCGGATCGCACGAATGATTGATCCAACGGGCATCGTTGCCCCCGACGGCCGCGTCGATCACTATGTCGTCGGCGATCGAGAAAAGAAATGTGTGATGTCCACCACTCTCGTCGTCCTCTGGGTATCGCGCATCCGACTCGGCATCTGTAAGTCGCTCACCGGTGTATTCGATGAGGCGTGTGCCAGACGGAATCGCTCGCGTTGCGAAGACACCCATTCCCTGAATCCCCGATCTCCGTACCTCGAACAGCGGGGACACAGACTTACGCTTTCGCTTCACCCGGGCGGTCGATGCCAAAAATCAGGACGGGCATACCAATCACCGTCGTTTCACCTTCTACGGTTTCGCCGAGTTTTTCCGCGACGCGACGGGACGGAATATTGTCTCGATGGATGAGACTGATCACGTGTGCGCGGTCGAGATCCTCGAATGCGTAGCGAAGCAGCCGCTGCGCTGCCTCGAACGCAAATCCGCGCCGCTGATGCGTCGGCGAAACGGTCCAACCGAGCTCGAATCCCGGCCAGCCGGCTGGGTTCGTGAAGCCCGCTCGACCGATGAACTGCCCCGTCTCCCTTTCTTCAAGCGCGAAGTATCCGTAGCCGCGGAGCCGCCAGTGTCCCACCATGAACGCCATGTGACGCCACGCTTCAACCCTGTCCATGGTTTTTCCGCCGAGGTAGCGCATGACATCCATGTCTGCGGCCATTTTTTCGTAGACCGGAAAATCACTCTCGGTCAGCTCGCGCAGGATCAACCGCTCTGTCTCGAGTACTGGAACCTTCATCGGCGAAATTTGCCTCAGGAAACCGTAAGGCGCACCCTGATCCCCCAGGGATCCGTCGCGTAGCGAATTCCGTTTTCCGTTTCTACTGCGAATCCGGCCGCTGCAATTGAGTCGAGAGCCGCGGACGCACTGTCCTTGTCGGGGAATACAAGCTCCCAGTCCAGCAGCTTTGCGTCGTCGGCTGAGGCAGGAGGTGATCCTGCTGCCCACGTATTTGTGCCGACGTGATGATGGTAGCCACCGGCCGACATGAAAAGCGCGCCGGGGTAATTCCATACGATCTTATCAAGACCGAGCCCTGCGTGATAAAAACGCTCTGCCTCTGCAATGTCGCCCACAAAAAAGTGAACGTGACCCATCACCGTTCCACGCGGCGCTTCAGTCCAGCGCTCACCGTTTGCTGCCGCAATGAGGTTGTCGACATCGAGCGGGTTTGTTGCCATCTGAATCTGACTTGATTCGATCACCCAGGTTTCCCGCGGCCGGTCGGCGTAGACTTCGATGCCCAGCCCATCTGGATCCGTGAGGTAGATCGCTTCACTCACCCGGTGATCAGACATGCCGGCACGTTCACCAATCGTTTCAAGGTGCGCGACGAACTTTCCAAGTGACGCACGGTCAGGCAGGAGAACGGCGAAGTGATAGAGACCAAGCAGCCCGCGTTTTGGAACCGGCCGCGCCCCAGGCTGCTCCTCGAGTCCAAGCAGCGGCCGATCGCCTTCGCTCACGCCGAGGGTTGCGATGTTATCCCCACGATGCAGAACCCTCAGGCCAATCACCTTTTCATAGTATGCAATCGAGCGCCTCAGGTCGCTGACCTGCAGCCGCACCCGGCCAACATGCACGGCGTCAGGCAGCCGGTAACCAGGGGGAGCAATGCCGATCCGCTCTTGTGTCATTATTCTCGTCGATCGAAGTGATACCACTTAAGGTGCAGGACGAATTCCGGCTTGGCGAACAGTGACAATGTGTTATAACACACATTATGTCAAGCGTGCCCTGTTCTTGCCTCTATCACTATTGAATGTCCGCTCAACTACTTAGCATCACCGATCGCGGCCTTTTCTGCGAGCAAGGCGGTTTCTACATAGACCCATGGATGCCAGTCGACCGCGCGCTCATTACTCACGCGCACGGCGATCACGCCCGATGGGGATCACGCGCGTACGCCTGCTCGAAGGAGTGCGAGCGAGTGCTGAGAACGAGGCTCGGCGCAGATCAGAACATCACTGCGTACGGATGGGGTGACGGACCCACCATTGAAGGCGTTCGCGTTTCGTTTCATCCGGCCGGCCACATACTCGGTTCCGCGCAGATACGGGTCGAGCACCAGGGTGAAACGTGGGTCATATCGGGCGATTACAAGACGGAGCCTGATCCCACCTGCACCGCGTTCGATCCGGTGCGCTGCCACACGTTTGTCACCGAGTCGACGTTCGGGCTGCCAGTCTACCGCTGGATACCGCAGTCCGAGACGTTCGCGGACATGGCGGCGTGGTGGGCGCGAAACCGCGAGGCCGGCAAAGCTTCCATCGTATTTGCCTATGCCCTTGGGAAAGCACAAAGAGTGCTGGCCGGTCTCCAGGACGTGGCACAGGGCGACTTCTACACCCACGGCGCAGTCGAGCGGCTGAACCGCGACTACCGCGACGAGGGAATCAGGCTTCCACCAACGACGTACGCGTCGTCGGTTTCCCGGACTCACGACTGGACCGGTGCACTTATTGTCGCTCCCCCATCGGCCGCTGGTTCCACATGGCTCAGGCGCTTCGGCCCGGCGTCAACTGCGTTCGCTTCAGGCTGGATGCGGGTTCGCGGCGCACGCCGGCGTCGCGCTGTCGATCGTGGTTTTGTCCTGTCTGACCACGTCGACTGGCCAGCCCTCATGGAAGCGATCGACGCGACAGGCGCTCAACGAATACTCGTAACGCACGGGTATCGCGATCCGGTGGTGCGTGCACTGCGCGAGCGCGGGCTTGAAGCGGACTCCCTTGCGAGCAGGTGGGAAGGTGAGACGGAGGAAGACGTCATCCCTGCCGGTGAGGCAATCGCCGAATGAAACGATTTGCCCAACTCTTCGGTGAGATCGATTCAACGACACGCACAAATGAGAAAGTCGATGCGATGGCCCGCTATTTCGGGAGCGCCGAGCCCGCTGATGCCGCGTGGGCCGTCTACTTTCTCAGTGGAGGCCGGCCGAAACGGCTCGTACCGGTTCGACGGCTTGCCGCATGGGCGATGGAAGAATCAGATATTGCCGATTGGCTGTTCGAGGAATCTTACGACGCTGTTGGCGATCTGGCCGAGACGATTGCACTGCTTCTGCCCGAATCGGTCGAGTCGTCTGACGAACCCCTTCACACCTGGGTTGAGCAGCGTCTCCTCCCCATTGGAAACACGTCCGAAGAAAACCAGCGAGCGATAGTTCTCGATGCCTGGCGATCGCTCGGTGGTAACGAGCGCTTCGTCTGGAACAAGCTCATCACGGGCAGCTTCCGCGTTGGAGTGTCGCAGTCTCTCTTGATTCGCGCGTTGTCGCAGGTCAGCGGCATACCCCAGGGAGTCATATCACATCGATTTGCAGGCGACTGGCGACCCTCGAGCGAGGCGTATCAGCGTCTTGTCGCTGAAGGGAGTGAGTCGCCAGAGGCTTCGACCCCCTATCCGTTCTATCTGTCGTACCCACTTGAAACGCCGCTCGAGGAGTTGGGGGCCGTTTCCGACTGGCAAGTTGAATGGAAGTGGGACGGTATCCGCGCGCAGCTGATACGGCGTGGCGGTTCCACTTACATCTGGTCACGCGGCGACGAGCTCATAACCGAACGATTCCCCGAATTGGTCGCCGCGTCGGAATGGCTTCCCGACGGAACCGTTATCGATGGTGAGATACTGCCATGGGGAGACGGACGTCCGCTCCCTTTCGCGCAGCTTCAGCGGCGTATTGGCCGGAGGAATCTTACTCCGAAGATCCAGGCTGAAGTGCCCATCGTGATTCTCGCTTATGATCTACTCGAAATTGGAGGCGTCGATTTCCGCGAACAGCTTCAGTCCTCACGACGGGCGCGGCTGATCGAGCTCGTCGGCGGGGCCAATGCGGAATCGCGCATTCTGGTCTCACCCGTTGTAGCCGCAAACACATGGGATGACATAACGAGTGCCCGCAATGAAGCGCGGGCACTCGGATCCGAAGGACTCATGCTGAAGCGTGGTGATGCGACGTATGGAGTAGGTCGTCGCAAGGGTGGCTGGTGGAAATGGAAGCTCGATCCGTATTCCGTCGATGCTGTGATGGTCTACGCGCAGGCAGGACACGGCCGGCGTGCATTGCTTCATACCGATTACACATTCGCAGTGCGCGATGGCAAAGCGCTGATTCCATTCGCGAAAGCATACTCCGGTCTTACTGACGCTGAGATCCGTGAGCTCGACGCCTGGATTCGTCGCAATACGACAGAGAAATTCGGCCCGGTTCGCTCGGTAAAACCGGAACAGGTGTTCGAGCTGGGGTTCGAGGGAATCCAGGCTTCGCCGAGGCATAAGTCAGGGATAGCAGTGCGGTTTCCGCGAATACTGCGCTGGCGAAAGGATAAGCCTGCAGCGGAGGCCGACACCATCGAGACACTTCGCGCGCTTCTCGCTTCAACCATATGACTTCCCTCGAGCCGGCTGCAAAGTGGTTCCAGTCACATGAGTGGGAGGCATTTGAATTTCAGCGGGAGGTGTGGCGCGCCTACCTCAATGGCGAGAGCGGGCTGATCCACGCTGCGACCGGAACAGGGAAAACTCTCGCAGCATGGTGGGGTCCGCTGCTCGAGCAGATTGGCGACGCTGAGCAATCGCGGGGTGCGCTCCCGCTACGTGTTCTGTGGCTCACTCCATTGAGAGCTCTCGCAGGTGATACCGCGAATGCCCTGCGATTGCCGGTCGGCGATCTGCACCTGCCGTGGACGATTGAAACCAGAACGGGTGATACTCCTTCAAGTGCGCGGGCGAGACAAACGCGAAGGCTTCCGACCGCGCTTGTAACTACTCCAGAAAGCCTGTCGCTGCTGCTTTCCAGAGACAACGCGGCGGCGCAGTTCAACAGCCTGAGGCTTGTTGTCGTTGACGAGTGGCATGAGCTCATGGGCACGAAGCGCGGAGTGCTCACGCAGCTGGCTCTTTCACGGCTACGTGGTATCTGCCCGCGCCTCAGAACGTGGGGTCTTTCAGCAACAATCGGAAATCTTGACGAAGCGACTCGCGCATTGCTTGGCCGGAGGTCCCTGACGGGGTCGCGTGTGGTTCGCGGTGCGGAACCAAAGACAACAGTGGTGGACGCATTGATTCCGGAAGTGATCGAGCGGTTCCCTTGGGCAGGACATCTCGGTACGCAGATGGTCAGGCAGGTTGCAGAAGCGATCGATGAGGGACAGACGTCGATCGTATTTACTAATACGAGGTCTCAAACCGAGATCTGGTATCAGGCACTGCTTGCGCACCGACCCGATTGGGCTGGCAGCATTGCGTTGCACCATGGCTCGCTCGATCGCAAGACGAGAGACTGGGTGGAGGAAGGCCTTCGGAATGCGACGCTTCGCTGTGTCGTCGCGACTTCCAGCCTCGACCTTGGCGTCGATTTTTCACCAGTCGATCGCGTTCTCCAGATTGGAAGCCCGAAAGGAATCGCGCGACTTCTGCAGCGCGCCGGCAGAAGTGGTCATCAGCCGGGCGCAGCGAGCCGTGTCACCTGCGTACCAACTCACACACTCGAGCTCATCGAGGTTGCGGCAGCACGAGATGCAATGAATGCCGGGGTTATCGAGTCGAGGTATCCAGTCACTCGCGCACTCGATGTTCTCGCGCAGCACGTGGTGACGATCGCTGTGGGCGAAGGCTTCCGACCTGTTGAGTTGCTCGCGGAGGTCAGATCGACCGACGCGTATGCTGAGCTGCCTGAGGATGAGTGGCAGTGGGTTCTGGACTTCGTCAGCAATGGCGGGGAATCGCTGAAGGCATACCCTGAATACTCGAAGGTGACAGTCGACGAAACGGGACGCTGGCATGTCCAGGATCGTACCATCGCGCGCCGGCACCGATCTTCGATTGGCACAATCGTAAGCGATGCACATATCGTCGTGCAGTATTTACGCGGACGAAGGCTGGGCTCAGTCGAGGAATCGTTCATTGCGCGGTTAACTCCGGGCGATCGTTTCGTATTCAGCGGCATTCCCCTCGAGTTCGTACGGGTTCGCGACATGGTTGCCTGGGTTCGCCGTTCCAGCGGGGGCAAAGGACTTATTCCCAGATGGATGGGAAGTCGCCTGCCGCTGTCAGGCGAGCTTGCCGCCTCGATACGAGAGAAGCTTGGCGAAGCCGCGAAAGGCGAATACAATGACCCGGAGATGCTGGCGCTTCGCCCCATCCTCGAGGTTCAGGCGAAATGGTCACGCATTCCATCGCCGGATGAATTTCTCATCGAGCGCGTAAAGACTCGCGAGGGATATCACCTCTTCTTCTATCCCTTCGAAGGCAGGCTCGTGCACGAGGGGCTTGCCGCATTGTTTGCGTGGCGCATCGCGCGGCTCGCACCAATCAGCTTCTCGATGTCTTCCAACGACTATGGCTTTGAGCTGCTCAGCCCCGATGAAGCATCGCTCGACGAAGCGCTTGCCGCCGGTTTACTCGACGCGGAAAATCTCGTGGACGACATTCCAGCTTCATTGAACGCTACGGAGATGGCGCGCCGGCAGTTCCGCGAGATTGCTCGCGTAGCCGGGCTCGTGTTCCCCGGATATCCGCGATCCGGCAAGACAGCCCGGCAGCTTCAGGCATCGAGCGGACTCTTCTTCGATGTCTTCAGCCGCTACGATCCCGCCAACATGTTGTTGTCTCAGGCACACCGTGAAGTACTCGAGAGGCAGCTCGAGCGCACACGCCTCGGTCACACTCTGCTGCGACTGAGCAAGGTGAAAGTTGTCGTCAGGGATCCAAAGCGGACACCTCCACTTGCATTCCCGCTTCTCATCGATCGCACGAGAGAGAAGATTTCGTCAGAGAAGCTCGTAGATCGGGTTAAGAGAATGCAGCGTGCACTTGAACGGGCAGCTGGGAAATCGGCGTGAATGAGAGCGATGGCGATCTGGAAATCGCAATCCGCGGCGAGCGCATAGCGCTGCTTCCCGAACGTGCGATGTTATGGATTAAGCATCGCACGCTGCTTATTGCCGATCCGCATTTCGGAAAGGCCGCGACCTTTCGTGCCGGAGGAATTCCGGTGCCCGGCGGCACGACGGGTAACACCATCACGCGCATCAACAGCCTCGTTAGCCGGACCAGCGCAACAAGGCTGGTTTTTCTCGGCGACCTTCTGCACGCTAAAGAGGGACGCTCGACCGGCTTGTTCGATGAGATCGCCACGTGGCGTACGGAGAATGCTGCACTCGAGATTATTCTGGTGCGAGGCAATCATGATAAACGCGCCGGTGATCCGCCTGGCGAGCTGAACATCGAGTGCGTCGATGCCCCCGCTGTGATGCTGCCGTTCGTCCTGGCGCACTATCCCGGCAGTCACCCAAATGGCTACGTGTTCGCTGGGCACGTACATCCAGGGGTAAGACTCTATGGCTCAGGAGGCTTGAGAGAGCGTCTGCCATGTTTTGTGTTCGGGCCTGACCACGCCATCCTGCCGGCGTTCGGCGATTTCACGGGATTCGCTCCGTTCGACCCCGACGAAGGTACCGACGTTTACGCAGTAGCCGGAGATGCGATCATTGCGCTCGGACCCAGGCGGCGAACACCGCCGGCCGGCTAGCGCGTAATTGCGTACAGAAGCACCCCGACGAGCCCCCCGACAATCGTCCCGTTTATCCGGATAAACTGAAGATCCCGTCCAATCGCGAGCTCGATTCGACGCGACGTCGCGGTTGGATCCCACCCGCGTACCGTGTGGGAGATGAGCTCGCTCACCTCGGACTGGTATCGCTCCACGAGTCCGAGCACTCCGTTTCGCAGCCACCCGTCGACACGGTCCAACAACGCCGGATCATCGAGAATTGCTTTCCCAAGACTCGCGAGCCCATTCGATATCGTGTCGACATCCGCTTCCTCGGCACGCTCGGCACGTCGAACCAGCGCGGCCTTGGTATCGGCCCATATCGAGGATGAGAAGTGTCGAACGGCTTCAGCGCTCAGTAGCTCGTTCTTGAGCTCTTCAGCGCGCGCAATGACCTCGGGAGAGTCGTGCAGGTCTTGAATGAATTTCTTGAGGGCTGCGTCGAAACGTGTGCGCAGCGGATGACTGACGTCGTTCTGAATTTCGTTGAGTGTACGCTCGATCCCCTTCACGACCTTCTTCAGGATCTTGTCGTCCACCGCACCAGGAACCCACCATGGTGTCTCCGCCTCGATTCGTGTGCGGATCAGGTCTTCATTTTCAGTTACCGCGCGAGCAGCCAATCGAATTCCCTCATCGAGCAGCTCCTGATGGCGGTTTCCTGCTGTCATCAGCGACAGTCCTCGCCCGATGAACGGAGCAACCCGTGCTGCGCGAATCCGGTCGGCGACGGCCGCATCGATCATCGCCTGCACGTCGTCATCGCGCATCGATTCCGCCGCGGCAACAAGTCCTCGGGCTGCATGGCGTGCCACGGCCTTGCTGTTTGACGGGTCGCTCAGAAAACGAGCCAGTCGTTCGCCGAGTCGCGCCTCGATGAGCCTGCTCTCGATGACCTCGCGATTCAGGAAGTTTCTCTCGACGAATGCACCCAGTACCTGACCAACGCGGTCTTTCCGGGCAGGAATAATGGCGGTGTGAGGAATCGGTATTCCCAGCGGATGCCTGAATAAAGCGGTGACCGCGAACCAGTCAGCCAGCCCTCCGACCATTGCCGCCTCCGAGAAAGCCTGCACCCAGGCGAGCCACGGGTAGCTGTCGCTGAGGTAGTGGGAGATCGCAAACGCGATAGCAGCAAGAACGAGCAATCCGCCCGCGCGAATCTTCATGTCGCGCAACTGTTTCGCGCGTATCTCTTCGTCGAACGCGGTCAGCGGGATGGAGCTGCCTGCGGGAATCGTCATTACTGAGCCTCGAGTTGTCGCGTGGTACCAAGGAGAATTCTATTCAGGCTCGCGCTGCTTAGTCGGGCATCCGGCCTGAAACCTTCCTCGTGGCGCGTTCCAACAGCGAAATCCCGCCAATCGAAGGCTCGCGGAATACCAGTGACGGCCACTCCGGCAGCAGCCTGTCGATGACCAGGAAAAGTCCCAGCCCCTCGTCCTGCGACCATGTCCGCCGCCTGCCAATCATTCGTGTCACTGCGGCGGACTTCGTGAGCTTGCCACCCTTCGGATGCGCGAGCCATGCGTACGCTGCCCATTGTGCAGCACCCTCGAGTGACAGAAACGTGTCGTCGAGAGTGGCAAACACATCGTTTTCTCCAACGAACCAGCGCGCGTGCCGCGCACGCATCATTGCAAGCGCCTGCAACGCCAGAACGCGGACCTCTGCCACCGAGTCCGCTCCGGCTGCACGGTACAAGAGATCTCGCTCGGCGAGATAAGTGGCGGCGTATTTCTGATCGGACTGGAACTGCTTCTGTACCGCATCATCGTCGAGCTCGTTCGGAAAGTTCCACGCTGCGTCGATTGGCCCGATGGTCGAGACGAGCCCACCGATCTGGCGAGTGTGAGCAAATTCGTGAAGAAAGACCGCCGTGAGGCCGGGCTCCTGTCCGAGTCCCTTCGACTCCCAATAGTCTGGAGACGCCATCACGAAAAAAGGGCGGCGGGTTCGCACGTCGAAATCCGTAAAACTGAGCAGCTGCACCGGAATCTTCTTGGATGTCGGCATCGTGAGCGTGTCACCGTGAAGTGCGGTACGCCAGAGGAGCCCGCTCTCTCCAATGGACGGGCTCGTGACACTGGATCGGGCATCACTCAGATCTGCCGTTGCGTAGATGCATCGGGCGTCGAAGAAGACGATGTTCGGATGCGTGCTCTCGGGAATTCTCAAGATCTGTGCAGACGTAAACTGCCAGGCGTCAAACCACCTTTTCATCCACGGCGCAGCAGCCCTCACATTGCACGATGGTGAATCAACTGCTGGTTGAGTTGCAGTAGCGCGCTTAACGGTAGAGCACCCTGCAAGGGTACCTCCGCTCAGCAGGATCATAGCCAGCGTGTGGCGTAAGGATGGTGGAGTTGACATCGCTACCTTCGAAGATGCCCCATTCATCCTTCAGATTCCACATTCCATCGGCGAAGGATCGCTGCCACGTTTCAGAATGCAGGCAGGCAGGCAGGTATGCTTCAGTCATTCCGGCGACGCACCTCCACCCACATCTCCGTATATGAAACGGGTTCTTCTCGGGCTTGTTGCACTCGCTGGCTGTGAGCCAGTCCAGCCATCTGAACAGTATGGATTCGTTGCCCGGCTCGGGCACGTGCCCATGCGACAATTTTACATCGATCGCGAATTCGACAATTTCCCGCTTCACCGGGGATCTGTGATGCCCTTGCCAGGTGGAAAGGCCGACATCCGTCACGACTGGCTTTCCGGCACAGGGACGGCGGTGCTCGATTCCAGCAACCGCCTGATCAGCTACTCCGGGGCGAGAACGACCTACAAGGTTGAAGTGGAGCGACTTGCTGTCCTACCCGACGTCAAGGGGATTGGGGCACGGTTTGCCGCGCTCGAGGCGACTGACGGTGGAATGAAGCAGATGAGTGTGCGTGACACGGTCCGCGCGACGATCGGCAGCACGGCATTCGTCATCGACTATAGTCGTCCGTTAGTGCGCGGTCGCACGCTGCTTGGAGACGTCATAGCCTACGACCAGGTGTGGCGCACAGGCGCCAACGCGGCGACACAGTTTACTGCATCATCGCCGATAGCAGTCGCAGGCCTCGCCATCCCGGCGGGCACATACACCCTCTGGACTGTGCCACGGGTAAATGCTGTCGATCTGATAGTGAACAAACAGACCGGACAATGGGGAACGGGTTACAACCCGGCGCACAACCTCGGCAGGGTGCCGATGGCAAGCGAGACAGTGTCGACTGTGACTGAAAAGTTTACGATCTCTATCGTGCCGATAGATTCGCGGCGCGGAACGCTGGTAATGGCGTGGGGATCATTTCGATGGACTGCGCCGGTATCGCAAGAAAACGGTACCGGTCGGTAGCGGTGATGCTTCGACCAGTATCAGGCCGGGACGTTTGCCTTCTGGCAACATTTTTTTGCCCTGCCCGAGCACGATTGGATATACATGCAGGACGTATTCATCTACGAGATCGGTTGAGGTGGGTTTGCCGTGCGACGGGTTACAGAGCGAATCCAATCACGCTAGCAGCGGCGTATAGCCCAAGTCCAAACACAGTATGCGTCATAATGCTCTTCACTCTCGCTTGCGCTGGCTTTGGCGTTTTCGAACCAGCTATACCAAAGCCCAGTGCCGGCTGCATTATAAAGAATGGAATCGTGACCGTCGCAACTCCGTAGAATAAGGCAGGAAGAACTGACGGGTTTGCGAGCCACCCTTGCGGCGCGAGAACAACGAAGCACACCGCGAACGCGACCCCAATTGAATAGTGAGCCGTCCAGCCGACCTGACACTCGAATGGTTTCGATTCAGATGCAGCGATACTGGAGTGCGTGAAGACGCCCGCCGGAAAGTGGCTTATCCACCGGCCAAGCAGGCAATAATTGAGTGAGGGAATGCCTACCGCGCGTTTGAGAAACAGGTTCCAGAGATCCATTGCGATCGTTGCACCAATCCCGATTGCAATTGCACGCGGCAGGTAGACTGAAACTTCGTAGTCAGGCAAGGTTTTTATTCAGGCAGGCGGTCGCGCGACTGCATCAGCATCTCGATCGCGTCGGCAAGGTGCGCTTCAGTGATGTGATGATCACCGCGCTCGGTACGCAGCCGGTGCGCCTGTATCATGACGTCCGCATCGCGGAACCCATCCGGCGTCTGGAACTTGTAGCAGGCAATCTCGACAGTAAGTCCATTCGGGTCTTTCATGTAGATCGAATCCATGAAACCCCGATCGCGCTGGTAGAATGAAACGCCGTGGGCTGTCAGCCGGGCAGGCGCTTCACTGAAAGTGGCGCGCGACACATTGAATGCGATATGATCGACTGATCCGACTTCACGCGGGGCCGGCCGGCCGGCATCCTCGCGAGTTTCATTGGTGAACACTGTGAAGAGTCGTCCATCTCCCGGATCGAAATAAAGATGATTCTCATCAGGGTTGCCAAGGTTGGGCTGCTCGAATATGAACGGCATCCCGAGCACACCCTGCCAGAAGTCGATTGCGCTCTTCCTTGTTGAGCCAACGACCGTCACGTGGTGAAGGCCCTGTACCTGTACCTTCTTCATGGCGTTCATCTCCGCTGTACGGAATTACAACATCGTGGCAAGCTTAAGCCAAAATCTGACGACGCAAAATACGCAGGGAAAGGAGGTTTTGGAGTTTCGGGAGTTTTTGGAGGTTTTTATTCAACTACTTCTCCCATCGGCCGCGCACCTTGCAGTGCAAGACGTCCAATTCCGTGAGCTTCCGTGCCCTCCGTGATTCCGTGTTGAATTGACGAAAGCCTGCTCGGTGCGACGCAACCTGAACCCAATCCACTTCTGGTTTTATAAGTCGGAAATCTCAACCAGCAAAGGAAAATGGTCGGAGGCTGTAGTCACTATCTCTGGAGTCTTCCGAACTTCGCAGGAGATGAAGCGCGAGGCGAATTCTACCGGCGTAAAGACATAATCCAGCCTGACATGCGGATCCCAGACAGGAAACGTAGATCCAGCATTCTGATGATCCGCGTGCAGCGTCCGCCACGCGTCAACATAGCCGTCGGACTGCATCATCTCGATCGTGCTGCGCGCAATATCGCGCCCGCTTATCCAGATCATCCCGCGAATCCACCGCGGCATATGCGAAGGATCGAGAACCTCGCCCGGCGCAAGCGCATTGAAGTCACCCGCAAGAACATGAAACGCAAACGCCCGCTCCTCCTCGATCAGCTGCGCCTGAATTCCATCGAGCAAGCCACGAAGCTCACGCGCGCGCTGACGCTCGCTCCACTTCGAGAACCATGCACGAAGATGCAGCACGAAAAGCCGCGGGAACCCGTCGGCAAACGATACTTCGAGTAGCGCATGCCGAGTCTGCGGTGGATGTCGCCAGGCATAGTTGACAACCGGCAGCCGGCTCAGAAACCCAGTGGAGTGCGCCCGGCGCGAGCCCGAGTGAGCATACCCAGCGAGCTTCGCGATACGCTCCACCACAGACGGGTCGCGCGCCTCCTGCAACGCCACGACATCCGCATTGGCGGCCTGGATAACTTCGGCTATCGCTTCTGCGCGGCCCACTCCGCCCTCGCGGATATTATAGGTGAGGAGGCGCACTACCGGTTCTCAGGTCGAGAATGAAATGCGACGAGCGATTTCATTCACTTGGTTCTTCCGACGCTGGTTTGGTGAGAAGCACGAGATATGGCTGATCCATCGTCGCATCCCTGACACTCTGCACGAGTGATGTAGTCGCCTGAATGTTCACCGGGCGCTTCACCATCGCGCACAGCCTGTCCCGCAGTGGCGCCAGTGGCGGCGAGGCGAACGGGTGCTCATCGCTCAGCGGAACAGAATGAATCCCCGGAATGTGAAATTCCCGATAGAGCATGACCATGTCACCTCCTACAAACGTGACATCCAGGTCACTTGTTCCCGGACCATCTGCGTCGAAGGGTGCGTCCGATCCGTGCTTGTGTCCCGTGACCGCACTACCTCTGAGGATCACTTCCACGCCATCGGGCGTTGAATCACTGAGAACCTTTACGAATTCCTCAAAGCGTTCCGGTTCACCCCCGAATGCAAGGCGGGTGACACGCTCGCGAATTATTCGCTGGGCCTCCGCATCGTCGGGAGCGGCACCAGAAAGTTCGGCGGACTCTGACTTGGCTGAATCTTCGGGCATCTGTATGGTTGGCTGAAGAAAGCTTCTTGATTGGCGGCCAGTTTTGCCCGGCTGTCTATGCAACCTCCCTGCCGTGCATTCTCCCCTTGCTGCCGCAGATCGCAGCGATCCCTATTTCCCCCGGGGCAATGGTTAGTCACATTCAGCGAACTCCTCCCCACCCCGCTCATGCATCTCAACAAGCTCCCGCTCCTTCTCATTGCAGCCGGAACTGCGTGCACGTTCGCAGCACCAGCCACTCCCATTCCGAAACCCGCGCCGCAGATGCGAGTCGTCGGCTACCTGGCGTCATGGGGGGTCAGAAGCAAAGGGACCCGGATCGCTGCTCTCCCCGCAAAAGACCTTACTCACATTTTCTATGCGTTCGCAAAAATTGAAGCTGACGGTCGAGTGGCATTAGGCGACGCATGCGTCGACGCAGGTATCTGTCCAACCTCGAACCCCACTGACTCGGGCGGAAACTTCGCAGAGCTGCGTCGGCTCAAGGCAAACAATCCACACCTGAAGATCGTCATCTCAATCGGCGGATGGACGGGGTCAGGCAGGTTCTCGGATGCAGCACTCACGGATTCGACTCGTCGGTTGTTCGCCGAATCGGCGATCGATGTCTACATCCGGCAAACGGCGGGACTCTTTGATGGAATCGATCTCGACTGGGAATTTCCGGTGTCCGGAGGATTGGAGACAAACGTCAAGCGTCCCGAAGACCGTGAGAACTTCACTCTTCTGCTCGCTGAGCTGCGAAGGCAGCTCGACGCACAGGGCACGAAAGACAACAAACATTACGAGCTCGCCATTGCCGCCTCTGCAAACCCAGGAGCGATTCGCAATCTCGAGATCGAGCGTGTTGCAGCGCTGCTCGATTTCATCAATGTCATGACGTACGACTATCATGCCGGTTCGAGCCAGACGAACTTCAACGCTCCGCTTTTCGCAGCAGCAGGAGACCCCACGCCGGGGTTCAACGTTGACGTGACTATGCGCGCCTTTCTCAAGGCCGGCGTCCCCGCCCGTAAGCTCCTCGTTGGCATCCCGTTCTACGCCCGCGCATACGGTAGCGTCCCGGCGACCAACAACGGTCTCTTCCAGCCTGGTACGGGTAGGCCGGCTGAATGGCGCCCAGGCGATGGCGACTGGAGGATCCTGTCACAGACACGTGTAAACAATCCTCACTATGTCCGCTACTGGGAATCCGCAGCCCGCGTCCCGTGGCTCTACGATAAGGTCAGTGGAACGTGGGTCACGTACGACGATCCACAATCAGTTGGAGAGAAAGCAAGCTACGTCCGCGACCGTAGTCTCGGCGGCGTGTTCATATGGGAGCTTGGCGGCGACGATGGAAGCCTCATGCGCGCGATTCACACCGGTTACGGAGTCAGATCAAAGGAATAGAGAATAAAGGTTTCAGGTTTCGTCCCGCGACTCTCGTACAAAGCGCGCGCGGGCACGTTGTCCTCCTCCGTTCCGAGCCAGGCTTCAGTGCAGTTCAGCGTTCGTCCATGCGCCAGCATGGCGTCGAGAAGCCGCCTCCCGATGCCTCGTCGAACACATCGGGGTCAACGTTCTGAAGCACAGCGCCATCGTTGCCCCCCAACAAGTGAATTTCGATTGCCATGGGTGACGCCTTGTGAGTGGCAGATCCGGCTGGGAGAGATCCGTTTTCGCAGTCACGGCGTAACGGTCACAGCCGCTCAAGCGGTAATCGCCTCCCATCACTAACGGAGCATCAAGATGAAGAAATGGAAGCAGCAACGGGTGCCGATCCTGGCGCTCGCCGCAGTCGCAGTCGCGACCGGTTCAGTATTAGCAGGCCGAGCGCTGGTTGCCTCGGACCACCAGGATACACCGCTGGTGGAAATGTCGCCGCGTTTCGACGTCAATGACGTCTACGCTTTCCCGGCACCGGGGAACCCCGGGCGCACGGTGCTCGTACTTGGCACGAGCTCGCCGATAACACCAGCACAGACGCCGAGCTTCACTTTCGGCACGAAGGATCAGGAGCTGTATCAGATCAAGATCGACAACACCGGTGACGCGAGAGAAGACCTTGTCTTCCAAATCACATTCACCGGAAAGGCCGGCAAGCAGAAAGTCACACTTCGCGGCCCTGTAGCCCCGAACAGTGTGGGCACGCTGAACACGCTCGTAGGCGGCAAGCAGATCAAGGGTTACACCAACTCGATCATCGAGTCGAATGGCATCAAGCTGTTCGCCGGTCCGCGTGACGACCCGTTCTTCATCGATCTCGAAGCGTTCTTCCGCATCCTCCCGGACCGGAAGCCGGAAGCCGGCCCGCTCTCCACCATAACGCAGGGCCCGCTGACATTCCGCCCCACAACCGGCGATGATCGCGCAGTCGATTTTCTCCGCGGCATCAATGACATGGCAATCGTGATCGAGCTGCCGACGTCCGCCATAGCAAATCCCGGTACCAACGGTCGCTTCGGCGTCTGGGGCACCACCAGCCGCGTCCGCAACTGAGTCGACGATGCACCTCCCACATTCAATCAGGCCTCAGGAGTCTACAAACATGCAGGATACGAAGCTTCCGACTGCTGCACGCTCGAAACACGCCGCGGTCCTCACACTCGCAATTGCCGCGCTTTTCGCGCTCGGCGCTTGCAGCGAAAATCAGCCCCAAAGTGACCTCACCGGCCTCGGCCTCAGCGAGGCAGTCAGCGTAGCCGACGACGAAGCAGATGACCAGAACGTGGTCTATGAGCAGGTCGAATTTCTCGGCAATCCGCTCGTGAGCGAAGTCACCATCGTGAAAGCCAATCACGATGCGTACAACCGCACGCAGCCGTATAACTCTGCCGAGTTCGGGCCCCAGAGTCTTGCGTTCATCAATGCATTTCGTGGTGCTCAGCCAGATGTCGCGAATACACTCGGCGCAGTTCTGTATCCGGACATGCTGATTGTCGAATCATCACGCAGCGCCGCCACTTCCGGCTGGCTCTCGTGGGCGCTCGCAAATGGATGGGGCGGCCGCAATCTGTCGGATGACGTAGTAGACGCAGGATTGTCCGCTATTTTCGGGAAGATCCTCGTGGCCGACGGCGCTTACTGCGACAACTTCACGCTTCCGTTGTGCACGGACAATGTGCCGGCCAACGACAAGGCGTTCAGCAGCTCGTTTCCGTACCTGGCTTCACCAACGCTTTGATCCTGCTGCGGCACTCGCGCCGGCAACGCACCTGAACGTGCGTTACCGGCCGGGAGTCGCGCTGCTTTCTGCCGCTTCGCCTTAACCAACCACCAGATGCGCCTGCGTCGAATCACCGTTCCCGGTACTGGAACGATCGTGTTCGCTTCGATTCTTGTTGTGCTCGGAGCTTTGTTTGCGCAACAGAAGTGGCTGAGTTCAGGCTCCAGCAAAGTGGAAACGACAATGCCGGTGACAGTGCTGTCCGATGAGCCCTACGAAGAGGCCGGCGTACGCGATCGCGACATCGAATTTTATGCAGCGCGACTGACTGAGGATCCATTTAGTGCCACTGACCGCTCGACGCTTGCGCAGCTTCTGTTCGCTCGCGCGCGCAGCGGTGGGTCGAGTGATGATCTCGAGCGTTCCGAAGCCCTCGTGCGAGAATCGATTGCGCAGCGACCGCAGCGAAACGGTCAGGCATTTGAGTTACTGGCGACGTTGCTCATGGCGCAGCACGAATTTCACGAAGCGCGATTGGTCGCATTGCGGGCGGACTCGATCGCACCCGGTACACCATCTCACCTGGCGCTCCTCGGAGAAATCGAGCTCGAGCTCGGCGAGTACGAGTATGCGGCCAGGCGCTTTGAGGCACTTCAATACGACGGCAGGAACTTCACCACCGCGGCCCGGATCGCTCGCTGGCGCGAGCTGACCGGAGGCATCAACATGGCCCGGCCAATTCTCAAGCGGGCAATCATGGGCGTTGACAAGCGCGATGACCTGCCGCGGGAACAAGTCGCCTGGTTTCACTACCGGCTCGGCGAGCTCGAGTTGCGAGCGGGAAATCCTGCCGCTGCCGATTCGGCATTTAGCCGGGCCCTTGCACTTCATCGTGAAGATGTGCGCGCGCTCAGTGGCCTGACGCGTGTAGCACTCTCACAGAACGATTGGCAACGCGCAATTGATTTTGGTGAACGGGCAATCGCGATTCAACTCGATCCGGGAGTTCTCGGCGCAATGAGTCGTGCATACGCGCAGCTCGGTGACACGTCACAGGCGACAAGTTACGCCCGCGCGATGTCAGTGAGCGCCCTTCAGCAACCGGGCGCAATTCACCGCGAGTGGGGACTGTTTCTCCTCGATTATGGAACTGCGCGGGATCGCGCGAATGTCCTGAAGCGTGCCCGTGTCGAGGCCCGCACGCGCAAGGATGTCTACGGTCGCGACCTGCTGGCGTGGGCGCTGTTTCGAAACGGGCAACTCGCCGAAGCTCGAAAGGAAATGACGCTCGCGCTAGCACAACGAACCGAAGATGTGCTATTGACTGAGCATGCCCGGACTATCGGTGTGGGGCCTGCGCCCTAAGTTTCCAGCGGTAGCAATGCCCGCGCGCTCACCTTGACTCAGCCAATGTCACTCATCCGCGACCTCCGGTCAGTACTGAATTTCACTGTGATCGTCGCCGGTCTGGGGTACTTCGTCGATTTGTTCGACATCACGCTTTTCGGAGTCGTTCGCGTCGCATCACTCCGCGATCTCGGCATCACTGACCCCGCGGAAATCCTGAGCAGCGGCCTCATCATCTATAACTCGCAGATGGCTGGCATGATGATCGGTGGCATCCTGTGGGGTGTGCTGGGTGACCGCCGCGGGAGGCTCTCCGTTCTCTTCGGTTCCATCGTGTTGTACTCCTTCGCCAACATAGCCAGTGCTTTTGCGTGGAACGTACCGAGCTATGCGGTCTTTCGATTTCTTGGTGGGGTCGGACTGGCGGGTGAGCTCGGTGCTGCGATCACCCTCGTATCCGAATCATTGCCAAAGGACAAGCGCGGACTCGGCACTACGATCGTCGCCGCACTTGGAATGCTGGGCATTGTCGCTGCAGCACTGGTTGGACAGCTGCTTCACTGGAAGGTCGCGTATGTGGTAGGCGGCGTCATGGGACTGCTCCTCCTTGTCGCGCGGTTCAAGATTTCCGAGTCTACTCTATTCACAAAGGTTGGCACGCACGCGCCTGCAAATCCGTTTCTGGTTTTCACCGGTGGACGGTTCAGGAAGTATGTCTCGTGCATCCTGATCGGCATTCCTATCTACTTCACAACGGGGATCCTGTTCACGTTTGCGCCGGAGCTTACGGCGGGCCTCGGCGTGAGGGGGACTGTCACGGCCGGTAACGCCATCCTTTTCGGGTCGATTGGCCTGACCCTGGGTGATATTCTCGCCGGACTATTCAGTCAGTGGCTTGGCAGCCGCAAGCGGGCGATCGCGCTCAACCTCGTCGCAGGATATGCGCTGATGCTCGTTTATTGCTTCGTCGGTGGACTGACCAGCGGAGCCATCTACGTGCTCAGCTTTCTGATAGGAATTACAGTTGGCTACTGGGCAGTACTCGTCACCATGGCGGCCGAGCAGTTCGGTACGAATATCCGCGCTACAGTCGCGACGACGGTACCAAACTTCGTTCGGGGCTCCGCGGTTTTTGCAGCCAGCATGTTCGCCTATCTCAAAGGTCAGATAGCGGTTCCGCAGGCTGCATTTATTGTCGGGACGGTTTGTTTTGGGCTAGCCTTGCTTGCATTGACGCAGGTCGACGAGACGTTCACGCGGGATCTGGATTATGAGGAAGGCGCAACTCCGGCTTCCCCATAACCGCTATTTCGCCGGCGGCTTCACCAGCGCCTGCACGGCGGCCGGAGGAGCGATCTTCACTCCTGCACCATCACCGAACTCGACTGAGTTGATGGTAAGGATCTGCTGCTGCCCCATCGCTTCCTGAACAGTCTTTGTCGCGACGGTGACACCGCCAAATTTCTTGTAGTCGCTGAAAAGGGTGAGTACAGGAACGTCGCCCATGCCAGTCTTCTGCATGCTGCGCGATGCGACGATCAACCCCGTCGCGACGCTGTAGCAATCATGCGTCTCACGGCCCGACTTCCATGACAGCTTGACGAGATAACAACGCTCAGCATTCATCGTCGTGTCGCCAACAGTCTGGATCGAGATGAACATGTCAGGCGCGCGCACTGCACCGCGACGGTCAGCCTCATCCTTGATCTGGTCGAGCTCAGGCCCGGCGAGGACCCGCGCTCCCTGCATCGGATCCATCGACCAGGCAGTGGTGCCGTCGAAGCCCGCCTCTACCTTGCCCATGCCGGCAATGTCAGTCACCATCGCCATCTGGTTTGGAGCCAGCTGAGTCAGCTCGAATGTCGCATTGAGCCCCGCGGCGGGCATCGACATGCCACCCTTGGTGACGATTGCCTTGGCAGCGAGAAAAGCCGGAGCGCCAACCGCGTCGGCATACTTCGCGACGAGTGTCGCTGCCGGCGGGAGCGGAGCAGTGGACTGGGCGCCGGCAATCGTTCCGGCCGCCATCAACGGCACCAACGCGGCGGTCAAGTGAAGCATGGATTTCCTGATCATCGTTTCTCTCATTACAAGTGTGGGTTAAAAACTAAACATCTGACAACCGCCCGACTAAGCAGAACTTTGCACGAATCACCTCGAGCCCGCCTGTCCTCCGATCCAGCGAACTGCCTCGTCCATCGCACCGTCGCGACCCTGACGCAGCGCCTCGACGGAAAGCGGAACATCGACGTCCGGAACCGCGCCCGCCCCCTCGATCCTGTTTCCATTCGGATCCAGGAAGTCCGCCACTGCATGGACGAATACATCGCCAGATGGCAATCTGTTCGTCAATGCCGGCAACGCGGCGCCCGCGCTCCGCTCCCCAAATACCCTTGCCCGACCTATTCGCTGCATTCCCGCGGCGAATATCTCTGATGTGCTCGCAGTCATCGGGTCGATCAGAATAGCCAGAGGACCGGTAAATGGCGCCATCTGAGAGCCATCATCGCGTGATCTTTGCGGGTTAATCACGAATTTCAGCGATGTCACTCGAGTTCTCATCGTCCCGAGTGATTTGACAGAATCAACGAAATACCCGCCGAATCGCATCACCATTGCCCCCAGGCCACCCGGATTGCCGCGCAAATCGACCACAATCCCCCTGCAATGGCTCACGCTATCAACCGCATTCGCCAGATCCTGCACGAGGGCCGGGAGCCAGATGTTGAACGCGATTGTCCCCACACACCCGCTCTGTCCAGCAATGCGCGACCACTTCACCTGACTCGCGATCGGAGGAAGGTTCGCGTATTGAATCACTCTCCCCTCGGCTGCCGAAGCAACAAGGCGGCTGGTTCTTCGGTTGTTGGCAGAGACCGTCTCGACGACAACGGGATCTCCCACCGGGGGAGTCAGAGCGCCATTCAAGCTGTGCAGCAGCTGCGACAGGGCGCGTGGTCTCGCCTGCTCTGGCAACGCACTGACTTTCGAGAGGAGCGATTCAGTGTCGCGTGAACCAATGCGGCTAACGACCTGTCCGGGTTTGATATCGGCGAGCTCGGCCGGACTGCCGCTCGCAACTCGCCAGACGACAGCTTTACCGGCGCTAATCCGCACGGACATGCCGGTCGCTCCCCTGCCATCTGTCTTCGGCGCGGAATCAGAATGAGCGACTCCCGCTGGAATGATGTAGAAGTGTGAATCGGGAATCGTGTTGAGCGTTTCGCCGAGCAGCCGGTCAAGCTCCCCGCGGTGCGTGATCGACAGCGCTCTTGGCCGCAGGGAATCCGATACCCTCACCCACCGCCGCGCGACGAAGGCAGTGTCGACGTAGGTGTCGCTCACGATCTGCCAGAGTGAATCGAAGGATGCAAGCGCGATCCCGGGGGCAAGAAGCTCACCTCTCGGGACGGATTCCGGGGCCCTCGAGCTTCCGCATGCAGCAATCGAAATCGTGCCTGCAACCACTGCAATTCGCACCGCAGACTTCATTAGAATGACCTCTCCCGGTGTCGCCGTGGCAAAGGGCCGGCGGCCTGATACTCGCATTGGTGACTGACGTGATAAAGAGACGAATTGGAGGCCTTCGCGTATCGGTGGTCGGCCTCGGATGCAACAACTTCGGCAAACGCCTCGACGAGGCGGGCACAGCAAAGGTAGTGCATGCCGCACTCGACGCCGGCATCAACTTTTTCGATACAGCCGACACATACGGCACCACGAAGAGCGAAGAGTTTCTGTCCCGTGCACTCGGTAAGAAACGTAAGGATATAATCGTTGCGACGAAATTCGGATCTACCATCGATGAAGACCGAAAGGGGGCGCACCCTGATTACGTGAAGCGCGCAGTTGAGGACAGTTTGAGGCGCCTTCGCACGGATCGCATCGATCTCTATCAGTTGCACAAGCCAGATCCAACAATCCCTATCGCCGACACTCTTGGCGCCCTCGACGATCTCGTGAAGCAGGGAAAGGTTCGCGAGATCGGATGCTCCAACTTCTCGGTTGCGCAGCTGCTCGAAGCCGAAAATTCAGTCCCACCCGGTAGCGCGCGGTTCGCCAGCCTTCAGAATGAATACAGCCTCTTTCATCGAGAGCCAGAGCGTGACGTGCTCGCCGAATGCGCGGCGCTCGGGCTCGCATTTCTTCCGTATTTCCCGCTCGCGAACGGTTTGCTCACTGGCAAATACCGGAAGGGTCAGCTTGCTCCCGAAGGTAGCCGCCTGACCACGGGCTGGAATGAAAATCTCCTCAACGACGCAAGTCTCTCGAAGGTGGAAGAGCTGATCGGATTTGCAGAGAGTGAAAGCCATTCCATTCTGGATCTTGCGTTCTCGTGGTTGCTGACGCGGCCGATGGTCGCATCGGTAATCGCTGGCGCCACGACAGCGGCGCAGGTGAAAGCCAACGCTGCTGCTGCCGAGTGGGATATTCCCGAGTCCACACTCGATGATATCAACCAGATCGTGCCTCTCGAGCGCGAGGAAGTGGTGCACGGGTGACCCGGGTCACAGCCGCCGTTCCATGAGTGTTCTTCAATGGCCGGCTATGCTCGCATCGGTCATCGCAGCCTGGCTGGTTGCGTCGTCGAACGAACGGAAGCGCAGCTGGGGTTTCTGGATATTCCTGGCGAGCAATGTGCTCTGGGTCGCGTGGGGTATCCACGCGAAAGCTTATGCTCTGATACTGCTTCAGGTTTGTCTTGCAGGTTTGAACATCCGCGGCGTCAAGAAAACAGCTGAAAGCGAGTAACCGCTTCTAGACCCGCTCGGGCACCTTCTCGGCGGAGGCGATCTGCGGAACGGGGACGGAGGCGGCCTCTGACAACAACCTGGTTACGAATCGCTGTCCCTCTGATACTCGCTCGATCTCGATCGCGATTGCATCAACGCCCTGCTCGAGCCGCTCGAGTCGCTCATTTGTCTCAGGCGACGATGACGCCACAACCTGCGGCCTGCTTCCGCGTTTCCAGAGATTGCGGGCAAGCGCAAAGGCTACCGGGAAAAGCACGAACAGCGTGAACACAACGCTGAGCGCGAGAACGTTATCGGGCATGTCATTCCCCATCGGGATCCCCGTTGTTTGACCGAGCCCTTCCCGGGCCGCAGTAAGCTGGCGTCCAGTGGACGCAATGTCTGACTCGAGCTGCGCCAGCCGCCCATCGAGGACAACTAGTCGTCCTTCGATCCCGGCACGCGCCGCCCCCTCAGGCTGCGCCTTTAGCTCCTCGGCCAGGCGCTTTCTGCGCGAGGATGCGGATATCAGTTGATTGGAAAGCTCTTCCCGCCGGTCCTCGATTGCCTCGACAGCCTGCCGGGTGAGGGGAATCGGAAGGAATTGCGTAGTCCCGTCAGGGTTCGTGACGACGACAGACATCGGGGGCCGCGTTACTTCAGCGACTGCCGGCGCCTGTGGCGCTGTTGGGGTAGTGGGAGCCTGAACTGTGGTTGCCTGCATCATTAAAACATACGGTCGGTTGGCCTAAACGGTTACAGGTTACACGGTTGTCTCTTCCTGCGGCATGATGACCCAGAGAAGGAGGTAGACTAACAGACCTGGGAAGGCGACGGAGATGACCGACAGGATCACGAAGAGCACGCGCGCCATTGTTGGGTCGAACCCGAAGTACCGTGCGAGGCCACCCAACACTCCGCCGATCATCTTGTCAGACCGCGAGCGGCGCAGCCGACCGTCTGTATCAGCCATTGAATCTCCTGTTGATGAGCACGTTGAACTTACGGATGAACAGCGGGAATTGTTGCGATTACGGCGCGTTGTCGAGGAACTCTATCGTTTTCTCTTTTTCCTGAGCCCACCGGAGCGCCCACGCATCCTGAAAAAGCAGCAGTGGATTTCCCTTGGCGTCGAAGAGAAGCGTAGTTCCCTGACCTCTGGCTACACGCTCGATATCCTCTTCCGGGCCTTTTACCCACCGCGGATAACGTCCTGCGAACGGCTCGAGTTTGCAAGGCACACCGTATTCGTTCTCCAGCCGGAACATCATCACGTCGAACTGCAGCAGACCCACCGCGCCTACGATGGGGGTCGGGCTCGTGGTGTCGGTGCCCGAGGTGAAGAACACCTGCGCCGCGCCTTCTTCCGTGAGCTGCCGAAGGCCGGTGTCCAGCTGCTTTCGCCGCATCGGGTCGCGCACGATTACACGTGCAAAGTGCTCAGGCGCGAATCGCGGGATCCCCTGAAACTCGAGAGGCGTGTCACCCGCCAGCGTGTCACCGATTCGGAGCACTCCCCGGTCCATTACCCCGATGACATCTCCCGGCCAGGCTTCGGTAATAGCTGTCCTCTCGCGGGCCATGAATTGCTGCGGCGCGTTGAGCCGCATCACCTTCCCGGTGCGCACGTGACTCACCTGCATTCCCGCCTCGAACTTTCCCGAGCATATCCTGACGAACGCGACTCTGTCGCGGTGTTTTGGATCCATGTTCGCCTGGATCTTGAATACGAAACCCGTGAATTCCGGATTTGTTGGCTCGATCGTGCCGATCGTAGACTCGCGTGACAATGGTGCAGGGGCGAGCTCGAGAAATTCCTTGAGAAAGGGCTCGAGACCAAAGTTCGTCAGCGCGCTGCCAAAAAACACGGGCGATAACTCGCCGGCGAGGAGCTCGTCATGATCGAAGGGATGCCCTGCCTCGTCGAGCAATGCGATGTCGTGCAGCAGCTGTTCATGTGAGTTGGGGCCAAGGAGCCCGCGCAGCTCCGCACTTTCGAGTGAGCCGACTTTGACTTCGGCGCGCGTCGCGCCGTGCTCCTCGTCCCGGGAAAATAGATGAATCAGTTGCCTGCGCCTGTCGTAGACGCCGACGAACGTACCGTCACGGAAAATTGGCCACGTGACTGGATGGCATTTGATGCCCAGATCCGCCTCGACGTCACTCACCAGTTTGAGCGGGTCCTCGCCGGCTCGATCGCACTTGTTGACGAATGTGAAAATCGGAATCCGGCGCTTCTTGCACACATCGAACAGCTGACGAGTACGCTCTTCGACGCCACGGCGGTTGTCGAGAAGCATGACCGCGCTGTCGGCCGCTACGAGCGTCCGATATGTGTCTTCGGAAAAGTCTTCGTGACCGGGGGTGTCCAGCAGGTTGACGTGATAGCCGTCGTACTCGAACTGCATCACGCTCGACGTCACCGAGATACCACGCTCCTGCTCCAGTTTCATCCAGTCCGAGGTCGCATGGCGCACGGCACGCCGGGCCTTTACCGAGCCGGCAAGGTGGATGGCGCCTCCATATAGAAGGAGCTTCTCAGTGAGAGTCGTTTTCCCTGCGTCGGGATGGCTGATGATCGCGAACGTGCGACGCCGGGCAATGGCTTCTTCGAGCATGAGAGGTAAACATAATGTGGCCGTGCTCCGATCCTGCGCCGCTGGAGTGCCGCTACCGTTGGTCGCCCCGGTTATTCCGACTGGCCTAAACTCTGATTCACTCTCAGATTAGTCGCTCCCCACAATCAGAACTGATGCTCAACCCATTGTTGTCCCGCTCGGCTGTATTGCTGTCGTTGTTAGCGACTGCGTCGACGCTCCCGATGTCTTCGATGCATCGGATCGGTCCGGCGGTCGCGATATCCGACCTGCCCATTGTCGAAGCCAACGACAACAGGAACCCGGCGGGCGTCCTGAAGAATGACACCCTGAGGTTGAACCTGGTCGTACAGATGGCGCGGTGGTATCCCGAGGAGGCTGACGGACCGTTCGCCGAGGTCGCAGCATTTTCCGAGGAAGGCAAGGCGCCGCAGATTCCCGGGCCGCTCGTTCGTGTGCCGGAGGGGACCACCATCGAAGCAACGGTGCGAAACACTTTGTCGGATTCTACGGTGTGGGTTCGGTCGCTGAGCACCCGTCCGCTTGCTGCACCTGATAGTGTCCCTGTCGCACCGGGAGAAACGAAATCTTTCAAGTTTGCCGCCGGCGTTCCCGGAACCTACCTGTACTACGCAACGCCCGGCCGCGTTAACAATGAGATCCGCGAGCGCGAACAGCTTTCCGGTGCGTTAGTCATCGATAAGCGCGGCGCGCCGGGGAAGGATCGAATAGTGATGATCAATATCTGGGGCGAGCCAGTCGGCGAGAAGGACTATCGCAACGCCGTGGCGATCAACGGAAAGTCGTGGCCGCATACCGAGCGGATGAAAGCGAACGTCGGCGACAGCGTTAGATGGCGAGTGATCAATGCGAGCGTGCGGCCGCATCCCATGCACCTGCATGGTTTTTACTTCAGGGTCGATTCGCGCGGCACGCAGCTGGCCGATACCACTCTATCGAAGGAGACACGGCGCCTGGTCGTGACTGAGAACATGACCCCCGGCTCGACGATGGCTATCACATGGAGCCCGGACCGGCCCGGCAACTGGCTTTTCCATTGTCACCTCGTCTTCCACGTTCTCGAAGGAGCGCGACTCGACTCGAAACATGAGGAGCATGGCCACGCATCGGACCTGATGAAGCACATGGCCGGACTGGTGATGGGAATCATCGTCAAGGATCCCAAAAACCTCGCGAAATCAAGCAGCGGAACGGTCAGGAAACTCAGGCTTTTTGCAACTGAGCGGGCACGAGAGGGAAGAACTCCGCTCCATATGTCCTATGTGCTGCAGCGCGATAGCCGCGCGCCGGCCGCGGACTCCGTTGAGCCGGCAGGGCAAATGATCGTTCTTACCAGGAACGAGCCTACTGAAATCCAAGTCGTCAACAAGTCGCACGCTGCGACGTCAGTACACTGGCACGGAATCGAGCTCGAGAGCTTTTCCGACGGAGTGGCTGGATGGAGCGGTGCAGACATGAAAGTTGCCCCGACGGTAGCGCCGAAGGATTCGTTCACCGCGCGCCTGACTTTGCCCAGGGCAGGGACTTTCATTTACCACACCCATCTCAACGACATCGAGCAGCTGACATCGGGAATGTACGGGCCGGTTATCGTCCTCGAGCCCGGTGAAAAGTTCGATCCGGAAACCGATCATGTATTCACTGTCGGCTGGGACGGTGGAGGTGAGCCGCCGAAGTTGATGGTGAACGGTGACACGGCCGGTTTAACCCCCCTCATATTGAGCCAGGGCAAGACACACCGGCTTCGATTCATCAACATTGGCGCCGCTGGCGGCTTGAGACTCAGCGTAAGAAAAGATTCGCTGCCGGTCACGTGGAGACCGCGTGCGAAGGATGGGGCAGACCTTTTACCTGCGCTCCGGAACGCACGTCCTGCGTCCCACGTGCTGTTCACTGGAGAGACGTACGACGCTGACTGGACGCCGCCTGGACCCGGCGAGTACAGCTTCACGATCGGCAGGACAAAGCCTTACTACTACGAGCGTAAAATACTGGTCCGATGAAAAGCGATTGCAGACTGCGGACGTATTGCGTCCGCAGTTCGCAATCGTTCTACATGGCCTGCATCAGCGCCTGATACCGCGGTGATTCGCGGATGGAGTCGAGGTCGCTGTCGTGCTCGATCCAGGCGCGGTCGCCCCAGCCTTTTTCGACTGCATGCTCCAGCGCATCGAGCGCCTGATCGGTCTTGCCAAGAACCGAGAACGTGCAGGCGACGTTGTACAGCAGCATCGGATCATCCCTGTCCACAGCAATCGCGCGCTCGGCGAATTCCACAGCGCGCTCCTGCCTGCCGAGATTTGCGTTGACCGTCGCGGCGAGTATGAGCGCCCGCGTGTCCTCGGGGTTTAGCTCGAGATGGGCATCTGCGAGTTCGCCCCCGTGACGGTAGGCCGCGCCCGCCTCCTCGTGGCGACCCATCGCCGTCAGTACCTGACCGAGCAGCATTGGTGCTTCATAGTCCTCCGGCCGGATTGCGCTAGTGCGCTCGAACATTCGCGCGGCCTCCTCGAAGTGTCCCTGCGCGAGGTAGGACCGTGCGTGAGCCTTGGCAGCCTCGAATGACTTAGGATCCAGCTTGAGCGCAGCCTCGAACGCCGATGCCGCCTCATCGAAGCGCTTGTTCATCGATGCGGCAAGGCCGCGGGATATGTGCGCCTCGGCCAGCTCGGGCTCCAGCTCCAGTGCTTTCTTACTCGCGATCTCCGCCTGACGCAGGTTGAATTCGCGAGCGTCGAAGTACGTATATAGGAGAGAGTACGCGTCGGCCATCCCCGCCCAGGCGCGCGCATACTCGGGATCCACCTCGATCGCTTTCGCGAACATCTGCCGGGCATGCTCGAGACTCTTCCGCCGCAGCTGATGCGAGCTTTGCCGCCCGCGCAGGTAATAGTCGTACGCCTTCACATTCACTGCGCGCGCCTTCTCGATCTGCTTCTTTTCGCCCTCGCTCAGAATTACGCGCAGTGACTTCACGATCGCCTGCGATATGTCGTCCTGGATCGCGAACACGTCCTCCATCTCTCGATCGTACCGCTCCGACCAGAGCTGGTATCCGTCGGCGACGTTCACAAGCTGCGCAGTGATGCGAAGCCGATTTCCCATTCTCCGCACGCTTCCATCGAGTACCGTTGATACGCGCAGCTTCTTTCCAACTTCGGCAAGGTCTTCGTTCTTGCCCTTGAGCGCGAACGACACCGTTCTCGACGCAACGCGCAGCGATTGAATCTTCGACAGGGCGTTGATGATCTCCTCGGCCATTCCGTCCGCGAAGTATTCGTTCTCCGCATCGTTGCTCATGTTTGAGAACGGAAGGACCGCCACCGACTTTGCCGAGGCAACGGCCTGCTGCGGAAGCGTCGCCGTATCGGTAGGAGTCGCCACACTGCCCGATCCGAGAGCCTGCGCGAACTGCGCGGATGTCCGGTAGCGTTCGTCAGCGTTCGTGGCCATCGCCTTGGTTACCGCTTTCTCCACCGGCTCGGGTATGACCGACCTCAGCGTGCGTAGCGGCGTGACAGTAGCCGTGAACCGCTTTGCCATCACGGCCTGTGGACTCGCACCGCTGAACGGCCGTTCGCCACTCAACATCTCGTAAAGAACACAGGCGAGGCTGTACTGGTCGCTGCGTCCATCGAGGTTGGTTTCGCCGGCCGCCTGCTCGGGACTCACGTAGGCAGGAGTGCCGATCATCATACCGGTCTGCGTGATGGTCTCCGATCCGGCCGAGCTGACTGCTTTTGCGATGCCGAAGTCCATCACCATCGCTTCGCCCTCGTACAGCATCACGTTCTCTGGCTTGATGTCTCGATGCACGATTCCCTGACGGTGTGCATAATCGAGCGCTGACGCGATCGCTCGCGCGTGGTGCACGGCTTCTTCAATCGGCAGCTGTCGTTCGCGATCGAGGCGTTCGCGCAACGATTCGCCCTCGACGTACGGCATCACGTAGTAGAGAAAGCCCGCTGTCTCGCCCGAGTCGTGAAGTGGCAGGATGTGCGGATGGTTTAGACGTGCAGCGAGCTTGATCTCGCGCAGGAACCGGTCGGGTCCAAGCGATGCGGCGAGGTCGGGATGCAGCACCTTGAGCGCGACGAGCCGCTCGTGCTTGGCATCCTGCGCCAGGTAAACCGTGGCCATGCCACCGCGTCCCAGCTCGCGGTCGATGGTGTAGAATTGCGAAAACGAGTCGCGAATTCTTTCAAGCGGTATTGCTGTCTGCATCAGCTACATGGCCTCCGAGAGCGCCCGGAATCGCAGGTTGTCGCGCAGCGAGTTCAAGTCCGGGTCGTGATCGATCCACTCTCTGTGACCAAAGCCCTTGTCCACCGCACGCTCGAGACATTCCATCGCCTCATCAGGCTTGCCGAGTACCGCGTAGGTACAAGCGACGTTATAAAGTAGCATTGGATCTTCGGGATCGATCGCGAGCGAGCGCTCTGCGAACTCCAATGCCCGTACCGGGTCGCCAAGCACCGCGCTCCATGACGCGCTCAGGTTCGCAGCGCGCGCGTCATCCGGATTTAGCTGCAGACGCTCGTCGGCAAGCTTGATCGCGCGCCGAAATGTCGCGTCCCGCTCTCCAGCCATGCCAAGCGAGTTGTACGCCTGCGCAAGGAACCCGGGTGCCTGATAGTCCTCGGGACGAAGCGTTGACGCGCGCTCGAGCAGTCTTACTGCTTCCTGATACCGGCCTGCCGACAGCATCGCTCGTCCATACCAGTACGGCGCCTCGAACAACTTTGGATCGAGCTTCATCGCAACCTCGAACTCCTTTTCCGCCTCGTCGAACCCCTTGCTGAGCGATACGGCGAGTCCGCGCGCTACATGCGCTTCTGCGAGCTCCGACTCGAGCTCCAGTGCCTTCCTGCTCGCCGTGTCCGCCTGTCGCAAGTTGAAATCCCGTGCATCGAAGTAGGTGTAGAGCATCGAGCACGAGTCCGCGACGCCGGCCCACGCCCGCGCATACTCAGGATCGATCTCGATCGCCTTGTTGAACATCTGCCTCGCGTACTCGAGACTCTTCCGCCGGAGCTGGTGAAAATACTGGCGCCCACGCAGGTAGTAGTCGTACGCCTGAACGTTTTCCGTGCGCGCCTTGGCGATCTGTTGCTTCTCTCCCTCGGTCAGGATCACTCGAAGCGCCTTTACGATCGATGCCGAGATGTCGTCCTGGATCGCGAAGATGTCTTCGATCTCCCGGTCGTATTTCTCCGACCACAGATTGGACCCGTCGGCGACGTTCACCAGCTGCGCTGTCAGCCTGAGACGATTTCCCATCTTGCGCACGCTGCCCTCGAGAATCGTGGAAACCTTGAGTGCCCTGCCGATTTCGCCGATGCTTACGTTCTTCCCCTTGAAGACGAAGGACGACGTGCGCGAGATCACCCGCAGCGACTGGATCTTGGTGAGGGCGCTGATGATCTCCTCGGCCATTCCGTCGGTGAAGTACTCGTTCTCCGGGTCTGCGCTCAGGTTGGCGAACGGAAGGACTGCGACCGACTTTGCCGCGGACACAGTGGTCTGCGGCAGCGACGCCGTATCGGTTGGCGTGATCAGGCTTCCCGACGCGAGCGCCTGCCCGAACTGCGCGGCCGTTCCATAGCGTCCGGACGCCTCGATCGACATCGCCCTGGTGATCGCTTTCTCGACGCTTTCAGGCACTGCACTTCGTATCTGACGCACCGCTCTGGGCATTTCGGTGAAGCGCTTCGCCATCGTCGACTGCGGAGTTCCACCGCTGAACGGGCGCTCGCCAGTGAGCATCTCGTAGATCACGCAGGCGAGGCTGTACTGGTCGCTCTTCCCGTCGAGATTTGTCTCGCCTGCGGCTTGCTCGGGACTGACATACGCCGGCGTTCCGATCATCATCCCGGTCTGCGTCAGTGTCTCGGACCCAGCGGCGCTCAGAGCCTTGGCGATGCCGAAGTCCATGACCATGGCCTCGCCCTCATACAGCATGACATTCTCGGGCTTAATATCGCGGTGCACGATTCCCTGGCGGTGCGCATAGTCGAGAGCGGACGCAATTGCGCGCCCGTGATGAACCGCCTCATCGACGCCGAGGTGCTGCTCGCGGTCGAGTCGCTCGCGCAGCGACTCTCCTTCCACGTAGGGCATGACGTAAAAGAGGAATCCACCCGCATCTCCTGAATCGTGAAGCGGCAGGATGTGCGGATGATTGAGCCGCGCAGCGAGCTTGATCTCCCTGAGAAATCGGTCGGGACCGAGAGACGCAGCGAGATCCGGGTGCAGCACCTTGAGCGCGACGAGCCGCTCGTGCTTCGCATCCTGGGCGAGATACACGGTCGCCATCCCGCCGCGTCCCAGCTCGCGGTCGATGGTGTACGTGCTCGCAAGCACGCCTTTCAGCCTTTCCAGCGGCAACTGTGAAGCCATATTGTTCACATTGCTTTTGATATTGTTTCAAATCGCGGGTTGCCGCGAAGCGCGTTCAGGTCGGGATCGTGGTCGAGCCATTCCTTGTGGCCAAACCCCCTGTCAACCGCGCGCTCGATGAATCCTATCGCCTCGTCGGTACGACCGATGAGCGTATACGTGCATGCGATATTGTATAGCAGCATCGCATCGTCAGGGTCTATTGCCAGTGACCTCTCGGCGTAGTCCACGGCCTTGTCAGTTTCTCCAAGACTCGCGTAAGTTGCCGCGAGCAGGTTGGCAGCGCGCGCGTCAGAGGGGTTTAGCTCGAGCCGCTCTTCCATCAGACGAATCGAGCGCCGGTTTGCCACCGCAGCTTCCTCGACCCGGCCCATCGAGTTGTAGGCCTGCGCCAGGAAACTTGGCGCCTGATAATCTTCGGGGCGCAGTGCGGATGCACGCTCGAACATTCTTGCGGCTTCCGGCATCCGACCTTCTGACATCAGCGCCCGTCCGTACCAGTAGGCTGCCTCGAACAGTTTTGGGTCGAGCTTCATTGCTGTCTCGAACTCCGCCTCGGCCTCGTCGAATCGCTTGCTGAGGGATACAGCGAGTCCGCGCGCGACGTGCGCTTCAGCAAGGTCAGGCTCGAGCTCGAGGGCCTTTGCGCTGGCGACGTCCGCCTGACGGATATTGTAGTCGCGCGCATCGAAATACATGTAGAGCAGCGAGCAGGAGTCGGCTACGCCCGCATATGCACGGGCATACTCTGGATCCGTCTCCACCGCCCGGTTGAACATCTGCCGGGCGTACTCGAGGCTCTTGCGATGAATGTGGTAGTACTGTCTGCCACGAAGGTAATAGTCATACGCCTGCACGTTCTCCGCGCGCACCTTTTCGATCTGTTTCTTCTCGCCTTCACTAAGGATGACTTTGAGCGCCTTCACGATTGCCTGCGAGATGTCATCCTGGATTGCGAATACGTCTTCCATCTCCCGGTCGTATCGCTCCGACCATAGATGATATCCGTCGGCAACGTTCACCAGCTGCGCAGTGATGCGAAGCCGGTTGCCCATCTTGCGCACACTGCCCTCGAGAACCGTCGACACCTTGAGCTTTCGCCCGATCTCACCGACATCCTCGTTCTTGCCCTTGAAAGCAAACGACGAGGTACGAGCGGCAACTCGGAGCGACTGCACCTTGTTGAGGGCGTTGATGATTTCTTCCGCCATGCCATCGGTGAAGTACTCGTTGTCCGGATCGTTGCTCATGTTGGTGAACGGGAGAACGGCCACCGACTTTGCGGCTGACACTACTGCGTGCGGAATAGTCTGCGTGTCTGTTGGTGTCGACAGACTTCCCGAGCCAAGTGCCTGGCCAAACTGCGCAGCGCTCGAATAGCGAGCGGTTGGCTCGATTGCCATCGCTTTGGTGACAGCTCGTTCCACACTCTCTGGGATAGAGGTCCGAATCTCTCTGAGGGGCTTCGGCATCTCGGCGAATCTCTTTGCCATTACCGCCTGAGCCGTCGCACCGGTGAACGGCCGCTCGCCCGTCATCATCTCATAGACCACGCAGGCGAGACTATACTGGTCGCTCTTCCCGTCGAGGTTCGTTTCACCAGCCGCCTGCTCCGGGCTCACATACGCTGGAGTGCCGACCATCATCCCCGTCTGCGTGAGCGTCTCGGGTCCAGCCGCGCTGACGGCTTTCGCGATTCCAAAGTCCATGACCATGGCCTCGCCTTCGTAGAGCATGATGTTTTCGGGCTTGATGTCCCTGTGCACGATGCCCTGACGATGTGCATAGTCGAGCGCGGATGCGATCGCGCGACCGTGATGTATTGCTTCATCCACCGTGACTGCCTGGTCACGGTCGAGTCGCTCACGCAGCGACTCACCCTCCACGTACGGCATCACGTAGTAAAGAAACCCGTCCGCATCGCCGGAGTCGTGAAGCCCAAGGATGTGCGGGTGATTGAGACGCGCGGCGAGTTTGATCTCGCGGAGGAAGCGGTCGGGCCCAAGCGACGCCGCGAGGTCGGGATGCAGCACCTTGAGCGCGACGAGTCGCTCATGCTTCGTATCCTGCGCGAGATAAACGGTCGCCATACCACCGCGACCGAGCTCCCTGTCAACAGTATAGGTTTGCGAAAGTGCAGTTCTAAGGCGATCGAGAGGCAAGGGGGTTTGCGCCATTCTACATAGCCTGCAACAATGTTTTATACCGTGCTGTATCACGAAGCGTGTCGAGGTCACTGTCGTGCTCGAGCCACGCCTTGTCACCGAAGCCTCTGTCTACTGCCTGCTCCAGCGCGCTGAGCGATTCGTCGACGCGTCCGAGCTGGGCGTAATTGCACGCAACGTTGTATAGCAGCATCGGATCATCCGGATCGGCGGCAATTGCCCGGCCCGCGAAGAGCACTGATTTCTCCTCTTCTTTCAGCGCAGCGTGTGCTATTGCGCCAAGTATGCAGGCTCGCGGATCGTCGGGGTTCATCTCCAGGTGTTCATCCACCAGTCGCACCTGCCTGCGGAAGTGAACCTCTGCCTCATCTTTCCTGTCGAGCGTGACAAGAACCTGAGCGTGAAAGCCCGGGATCTGATAGTCCTCGGGACGAAGCGCCGATGACCGCTCGAACAGCTTCAGCGCTTCCTCATATAGCCCCTGCGCGAGACGCGTGCGCGCAAACCAGTAGGTGGCGTCGAAGAGCTTCGGATCGAGTTTCATGGCCTGCTCGAACTCCGGAATCGACTCCTCGAAGCGCTTGCTCATCGACAGCGCGATTCCGCGCGCCACGTGAGCTTCGGCAAGCTCCGGCTCGAGCTCGATAGCCTTCCGGCTCGCGATATCCGCCTGTCGAAGGTTCGACTCGCGTGCGTCGAAGTACGTATACAGCAGCGATGATGCGTCAGCGACTCCGGAGTATGCGCGAGCGTAGTCCGGATCTATTTCGATCGCCTTGTTGAACATCTGCCTTGCATACTCGAGACTCTTTCGCCGGAAGTGGTGAAAATACTGGCGGCCGCGCAGGTAGTAGTCGTACGCCTTCACGTCGACGGCGCGCGCTTTCTCGATCTGCTTTTTTTCACCCTCGCTCAGGATTACGCGAAGTGCCTTCACAATCGCCTGAGAGATGTCGTCCTGAATCGCGAAAACATCTTCCATCTCGCGGTCGTAACGCTCCGACCACAGCTGGTAGGTATCGGCGACGTTAATGAGCTGGGCCGTGATTCGAAGCTTGTTACCCATCTTCCTGACGCTGCCTTCGAGAACCGTCGAGACTTTCAGCTTCTTGCCGATCTCGCCGATGTCCTCGTTCTTGCCCTTGAAGGCGAAGGACGACGTACGAGATGCGACGCGAAGAGATTGGATCTTCGAGAGGGCGTTGATGATCTCCTCTGCCATGCCGTCAGTGAAATATTCGTTGTCGGCGTCCGCGCTCATGTTTGCGAATGGCAGCACGGCAACCGATTTGGCTGCTGATACGACTGCAACCGGTATCGTCTCAGTGCTCGTGGGAGTCTCGATGTTTCCTGAGGCGAGTGCCTGCCCGAACTGCGCGGTCGTCGAATAACGCGCACTAGCGTCTGTGGCCATCGCGCGCGATACCGCTTTCTCAACGCTCTCGGGCACGGCATGTCGAAGCTCTCGCAACGCCTTTGGCTGTTCCGTAAAGCGCCTGGCCATTATCGCCTGCGGCGTCGCACCAGCAAATGGCCGCTCTCCCGTAATCATCTCGTAGACCACGCAGCCGAGGCTGTACTGGTCGCTCTTGCCATCGAGATTGATCTCGCCGGCGGCCTGTTCCGGGCTCACGTAAGCGGGAGTTCCAACCATCATTCCCGTCTGGGTCAGCGTCTCACTTCCGGCTGCGCTGACTGCCTTCGCGATTCCAAAGTCCATGACCATGGCTTCGCCCTCGTAGAGCATTACGTTCTCAGGCTTGATGTCGCGATGGACGATGTTCTGCCTGTGCGCGTAGTCGAGCGCCGACGCGATTGCTCTTCCGTGATGCACCGCTTCCTCGATGGGCAGCTGCTGTTCGCGGTCGAGGCGTTCCCTCAACGATTCGCCCTCGACGTATGGCATCACGTAATAGAGAAGCCCTTTGGCCTCCCCTGAGTCGAACAGTGGAAGGATGTGCGGGTGATTCAGTCGCGCGGCAAGCTTGATCTCGCGTAGAAATCGCTCGGGACCGAGAGAAGCAGCGAGGTCGGGATGGAGGACCTTGAGCGCCACGACTCTGTCGTGCTTTACGTCCTGCGCGAGAAAAACTGTCGCCATCCCACCGCGACCGAGTTCCCGATCAATTGTATATGAGTCCATCAGCGCGTCACGAAGCCGCTCGATGGGGAGAGCTGAATTCTGCATCTACTGTTTGGAGCCCGGTTATTTGTAAGGAAGTTTACGGAATTGTGTCAGTATCGGATACCCGTTCAGGGTGCCGGACTGAACGGCGGGAACAACTAGCCTTCGCGGTCTTCGCGCTAAAGTTGGTCCCGCCGTTCTCGCTGTTCCCGCCGTTCGCGTGGTCAGGCTCTTACGATGACAGAAAAAAGGTCATCGAGCTTGGCCGCCGGATCCTCACATAGTCCCTCGTGGACCGGGCCCGCCTGGATCATATCTGACCGGGGCGCGGTCACCCAGTGGAAACGCTCCGACGGCGGCGCGAGGGCAATCGGCCCCGCAGTGATTTCGCCCGAGCAGATCGCAGCGCACGACTCGAGATACAGTGAAAGCAGCTCCACATCGGAGCCGTGTACCAGGTCATCGAGCTTATCCCGATCTGTAATTACGCGGGCACCGATGAATTCGGTCGTCCTCGCATGCAAAACAACACCGACCGGCACGAACGCACCGATATGCACGTGCGGCACCACGCGCAGCACAGCAAAATTGTACGAGATCCAGTCGCTCACGTCATCGGCGCTCATCGCCGTGCCTGGAGCCGCTGCGCAGGCATACGCGCTGCACGCTCGCGCGCGGCGACAGCCTCGTCAGTAAAGGCATGCGGAGCGTTCATCCGTGCCATTAGATACCCGGCGTAACGCTCGCGCGCCGATGCCGCGTTCGGAAAATCCGCAGCCACCGCAGGCGACTCGAGTAGATCGTCAGGCACAGCATCCACCACCGACCTGATCACTGCGTCGTCGAGCAACGGGGTGAGCTCAGCATCTGCCTGAGCAATGTCCCCGCTTCGTTCGAGCAGCACATGCTTCTCTATCATCTGAAAGGGCGCACGCGCCCGCGCTTCGTCTACAGACGGCCAGTCATGCTGTGCATAGATGGCGGCACCGTGATCGATGAGGTAGGGCTTGCGCTCGCAAACCATGAGGTTTGGGTTGCGATGAGTCCGGTCTGGATTCGAGACGAATGCATCGAACCACACGATTTTCGCAGCCAGCTCGGGAGAAATCAGGTCCACAGCGGCGTTCGCGTCGAAGTTGAACGCCCCGTCGAGATAACGGGCCCCGAAATTCAAGCCATGACTCGCCCGGAGAAGATCCTGGATTTCAGGATCCGGCTCCGACCTGCCAAACGAATCTGGAATCGCAATCAAGGCAATCTCGGGTGTCGGCAACCCGGCAGCCTGAGCGAGCTGCCCGACAATCAGCTCGGCGATCAGCGCTTTGACGCCCTGACCGGCACCGCGGAACTTCGCGACGAACATGCCGCCGCCGTGCGTGTCCACTACCGCAGGCAGCGACCCGCCCTCTCTCAGCGGCTGGACGTACCGGGTAGCTGTGAAGACCTGAAGTGGCATCGCTCTAATCTATGACTGAACGCCGCGAGCGCGCTTTCGCTCACCCTCAGAAAACGGCAGTAGCCTCGATCTCGACCCTTGCCCTTTCCTCGAGCAGACCGGAAACGATCACGACAGACATCGCCGGATAATGCGCTCCGACGATCTCGCGGTATGCCGCACCCACGGCACGGCGGGCAGTGTTGTATTCGTCCCGGTCGAGAATGAACCATGTCAGACGGACGAGATCCTGCGGCCGCGCCCCCGCCTCGAGCAGGAGCGTCACGATGTTGTGAAGAGCCTGACGCGTCTGGTCAGCGAATTCATCGCTCTCGAATTCGAGCGTTACCGGATTCCATCCGATCTGCCCGGCGAGTGTCACAACTTTACCCGAAGAGACAATCGCGTCACTGAACCCGCGTGGCCTTGCCCACTGCTCAGGGTGAATGATTCTTCCGCCGGTTCCAGGAGGTACTTCGTCGAGAAATTCCAGGTCACTCATTGTCTCAGCCTGTATCGTTGAAGCTTGCCCGTCGACGTCCTCGGCAACGATTCGCAGAACTCAACCGCACGCGGATACTTGTACGGTGCGATACGTGCCTTCACGAAATCCTGAAGCTCCTTCACGAGCGCGGGCGTCGATTCTCGTCCTGGGCGGAGAACGACAAATGCCTTCACTACATGACCGCGTTCTTCGTCAGGCTCACCTATCACCGCGCACTCCAGAACGACTTCGTGCTCCAGCAGCACATTTTCAACCTCAGGGCCCGCAATGTTGTATCCGCCGGAGATTATCATGTCATCTGTGCGCGCCTGATACCAGAAATATCCGTCCGCATCGAGCTTGTATGAGTCACCCGTAAGATTCCAGCCATCGCGAACATACTTCCGCTGCTGCGGAACGTTATCGAGATACCTGCATCCCGTTGGCCCTCGAACCGCCAGCTTTCCAGTTTCGCCAGCGGCAACATCGTTCATGTCATCGTCCACGACACGCGCCTGGTATCCCGGTACTACCCTGCCCGTCGAACCAGGTCTGATGTCATCACCGGCAGCGCTGATGAATATGTGAAGCATTTCGGTCGCGCCGATTCCATCGATGATCTTCAGCCCGGTAGCCCTTTCCCACGATTCGAATACGCTGAGCGGAAGCGTTTCGCCCGCGGAAACACATTTTGTGAGACTCGACACGTCATGATCAGCCAGCATGCCGGTCATCGCACGGTATGCTGTCGGTGCTGTGAAGCAAACCGTCGGGCGAAACTCGGAAATTGCTTTGATGAGATGGGGCGGTGTCGCCTGCTCGAGCAGGAGCGAGGAAGCGCCGAAACGCATTGGGAAGAGCAGCAGGCCGCCCAGCGCGTAGGTGAATGCAAACGGCGGTGAGCCGCAGAATACGTCATCCTCGTGCGGTCGGAGAACGTATCGCGGAAAGCAATCAGTGATTGCCATGATGTCGCGATGCGAATGCATCGTTCCTTTTCCCTCACCAGTCGTCCCGGATGTAAAAGCGATGATCGCGGTTTCATCGGCTGAGGCGACATGATTCGTGAAGGTCGCCGGCTGCTTGCGCATCATTGGCTCGAGACTGAAGTGAGCATCGCTATTGAAGTGGACCACCCGCGCGCCCTGCCGCTCGGTTCCATCACCTCGCAGACGAAACGCAAGATCGCACTCGTCTGCATATCGAGTATCGGAGAGTGCCAGGTTGATCTCTGCCTTGTCAGCAAGCCAGCGTAACTCCCTCTCACGAAGCAGGGGCATTGTGCTTACGGCGACACCACCCGCCTTGAGGACAGCAAACCAGCAAGCGGCCATCATCGGGTTGTTTGGTCCGCGCAGCAGCACGCGATTTCCCGGCATCAGGCCAAGATCTTTTACCAGGACATTCGCGATCCGGTTTGATGTGTCGTACAGATGCGAATAGCTCCACCCTCCACCCCGAAAGCGGAAAACTGTTCTGTCGCCGCGACCTGCATCGATCGCACGGTCAAGAAGTTCCACCGCGGCGTTCATCTGGTCGGGGTAGGTCAGCTCGGGAATTCCATCCCATATCCGAACAGGAGTGAGCTCGGCCGGTGGAGAGTTGTCGCGACAGAAAGTATCGGGACCTGCAGGCGCCCTTTGCTTCTTCTTCCTCACACGGACGCCTCCGAGTACTCCTTCAGCACCTGGCCAGCGATCACGAGCTTCTGAACCTCGGTAGCTCCTTCATAAATCCTGAGCGCGCGAACCTCACGATATAGCCTCTCGACGACGTTTCCTGAAACGACTCCTCGCCCACCGAGCATTTGCACCGCGCGGTCGATCACACTCTGAGCGGCTTCCGTTGAATACATCTTTGCCATCGCAGCTTCACGCGTCACCCGCTCGGCGCCGTTGTCACGCGTCCACGCTGACCGGTACACCAGGAGCGCACTCGCATCGATGTCAGTCGCCATGTCCGCGATCGCAGCCTGCGTCAGCTGCAGATCCGCAAGAGCACCGCCGAACATCTTGCGCGTTGACACATAACCGAGGGCCTCGTCCAATGCACGCCGTGCAAACCCGAGGGCCGCGGCTCCAACCGTTGTGCGAAACACGTCGAGGGTTCCAAGCGCCACACGCAGGCCCTTTCCATTTTCACCCACCAACCTGTCCGCCGGTACCCGGCAGCCTTCAAACCTCAGCGTGCCGAGCGGATGAGGCGCGATGGTAGAAATCCGTTCGGTTACCGTGAATCCAGGATCTGATGACTCAACGACCAGCGCCACATACTCCTTCTCTTTCTCCCCCCGGGCGAACACAACATAGAAATCGGCGATACCGCCGTTCGATATCCAGGTTTTTCCACCCTCGATAACGTACGAGTCTCCCTCTCGCCTGGCCGTTGTCTGCATCCCTGCGACGTCCGATCCCGCCTCCGCCTCGGAAATGGCAAACGCGGCAATCATCTCCCCACTAGCGACACTCGGAAGATATTTCGACTTCAGCTCCGCCGATCCGTACAGCGATATCGGCCCTGCACCAAGCCCCTGCATTGCGAATGCAAAATCGGCGAGGCCCGACTCATATGCGAGCTTCTCCCGAAGCAGGCATAGCGACCTGACGTCGAACTGCGCAGACCGGCCGCCGAATTCCGCAGGAACTGCGTATCTCAGCCACCCTGCCTCGCCGAGCGACTTGACGAGGTCCCGGCAAGTCCGATCGACGTTGGTTTCATCCGATCCACCAAGCCCTGGATGCTTGCTGATCCATGTCGAGAGCGTCGCGTGCAGGTCGCGGTGCGTCTCATCGAACCAGGGCCAGTCGATCGGTTTCATCAATTTCCCTCGAAGGCTGGTTTCGCCTTCTCCACGAACGCCATATATGCGCGCTCGAAGTCGTTCGTCATCATGCACTCGGCCTGCATCCTCGCCTCGTAGTCGATTGCCTCATCTATCTCCATCGACCATTCGGCGTGAAGACAATGTTTGGTCATTGCGTGCGCGGCAGAGGGACCACGAGCGAGCGTCCTGGCAATTTCCGTTGCCTCAGCCAGCACAGACTCCGGCGTCACAAGCCTGTTGTAGAACCCCCAACGTTCTGCTTCTTCGCCACTGATTGTGCGCCCCAGGTAAAGGAGCTCCGCCGCTCTGCCGAATCCGATGATCCGCGGGAGGATCGCGCACGCGCCCATGTCGGCCCCTGAAAGGCCGACGCGAACGAACAGAAACGCGACCTTGCTTCGTGCCGTGCCAATCCGAAGGTCACTCGCCATCGCCAGGATTGCCCCCGCCCCAACGCACACGCCGTCCACGGCAGCGACAATAGGCTGGGGACATGCCCGCATCGCCTTCACGAGGTCCCCCGTCATCTGCGTGAACTCGATGAGGCTGGCTCTGTCGCTTCGCCGCTTCATCTCTACCAGTCGCCCGATTATATCGTGCACGTCGCCGCCGCTGCTGAAATTGTCCTCTGCACCAGTGATCACGACGGCTTTTACATCTTCGATCGTCTGAAGCGCGAGAAATGTGTCAGTCAGCTCGCGATACGATTCGAGCGTCAGTGGATTCTTGCGCTCGGGGCGATTGAGCGTGACGGTCCCCACTCTGTCCGAGTAGTCCCACTTGAAATGCACCGGACGTATTTCTGCGCCGCTCCTCATACCTCGCCACCGGCGACCGGCATTGCGATTCCCGTAACGCCCGAGGCATCGGGGGAGCACAGCCACAAGACTGCGGAGGCCACCTCGGAAGGCGTGATCAGCGTGCCACGAGGAATGTTTCCCGTCAGCATCTTCATCGCTTCCTCCTCGGTTTTCCCGAGGTTCGTCTTCAACGCCTGAATACCCGCTGCCGCCATGTCAGTGTCAGTGTAGGCCGGGCAAACAGCGTTCACCGTAATGCCGAGTTTTGAGGTCTCGAGCGCGAGCGAGCGCGTGAAACCGATGACCGCGTGTTTCGATGCTGAATAGGCTGTCATCGTGCGATATCCACGTAAACCCGCTGTCGATGAGATATTGACCACGCGCCCGCTCTTCGCTTCGATCATTCCGGGAATTACCTCGGCCGTGCAGAGGTAAGTACCGGTGAGATTGACGGCTATCGTCTCGTTCCAGATTTCCGGGGTCATGTCGACGAGCTTTCTGCTGTTGGCAACCCCCGCGTTGTTCACGAGGATATATGCGGGGCCCAGGTTGGCAGTCGCGCGAGCGAATGCACTGCTCACTGATGCGGCGTCCCGGACATCGCACTCTTCGACGGCGACTGTAGCACCCGGCTCCCCGCGCAAATCTGCAGCAGTTCTCTCCAGTGTCTCGGCAGAACGCCCCATGACGGTGACGTGGGCACCGCGCCTCACCATTTCGGCGGCGATTGCAGCGCCGATGCCGCGACCACCGCCAGTTACTATCGCATGTTTTCCTTCGAGGTACCGTTCGGGCTCAGTCATGTTGTAGTTGCCAGTTTTTCGATCGCGCGTTCGAGTTGCACGCGACCCTGATAGTATTGTACCGGCCACCTCGCTCCCGCGTATCCCTGCTGCGCGGCGGCATGAAGAGTCCATGCTGCATCGCTCAGGTGCGGTCGTCCAATCGCGACCAGGTCCGCGCGACCCGCTGCGATTATCGAGTTCACCTGATCGTATTCGGTGATGTTGCCGACCGCGATTGTCGGAACTCTCGCTTCGTTTCTTATCCTGTCACTGTAAGGCGTCTGAAATAGACGGCCGAAGACGGGCTTCGCCGAGCTCGACGTCTGTCCGGTCGATACATGAATCACGTCCGCGCCGGTTTTAACGAACGCCTCGCCAATCGCGACAGACTCATCGGCGGTAAGGCCATCCTCGACCCAGTCTGTGGCAGACACGCGAACTGACATAGGCTTATGCGCGGGCCACGCCTGGCGCATCGCCGCGAATACTTCCAGTGGAAATCTGAGCCGGTTCGATAGCGAACCTCCATAAACATCGGATCGCTGGTTACTCACCGGCGTGAGAAAACTCGACAGCAGGTATCCGTGAGCGCAGTGAACCTCGATCATGTCGAAACCTGCCTCTTCAGCCATTCGCGTTGATTTGACAAAATCATCGACCACGCGTCGCATATCGTCATGTGTCATCTCTCGCGGCGGCGGCAAGGTCGGACCATAGCTGACGGGAGAGGGCCCCAAGCAGCCCCAGTTTTCTGCATCGAGCGGGATGTCTGTGCCTTCCCATGGGAGCTTTGTCGATCCCTTTCGACCCGAATGACCGAGCTGAACACAGATCTTCGCATCGCTCCACTCGTGCGCGAAGTTGACGATGCGCCTCCACGCGTCCCGGTGTTCTTCGGTGTAGAGTCCGGTGCAGCCAAGGGTGATTCGCGCCTCCGGTGCGACGCAGACCATCTCCGTCATGACGAGTGCCGCGCCACCCAGAGCTCTGGCACCAAGGTGCACCAGATGAAAGTCATTGGGCATTCCCGCGTGCGCGCTGTACATGTCCATGGGTGACACGATGACCCGGTTGTGAAGCGCCATGCCGCGAAGCTTGAATGGTGTGAACATGGGCGGCACGGTTTGCCCCGTTGCGGCCTCCGATTTACGTGTCATCGGCGACCTTGGCGCGTCGAGAGCGACGGCCACCGTTGCGGCCCGGCTCGCGAACCAACGCTCCATTCCTGACACGTAGGTCGCGTCCCGCAGACGCAGGTTCTCGTGACTGACGCGTTGGCTCCGCGTCAGGAGGCTGTATGTGAACTGCTCAGGCTCGAGATGGATGTAGCGTTTCACATTCTCGAACCATTCCATCGAATTGCGCGCAGCATTCTGGAGTCGTAGTGCTTCGGTTGAGCGATCCTCCTGATACGATTGGAGAGCTTCCGTCAGATCGGCGTTCGTAGCGAGAGAGCGCGCGAGGCTGATTGCATCCTCCATTGCGAGCTTGGTGCCCGAACCGATCGAGAAGTGCGCAGTGTGGGCGGCATCGCCGATGAGGACTATGTTCTTGTGCGACCATCGCTGATTTCGCACTCGGGTGAATCGAGTCCATGGTGAAGCCGCGCGATGAGCGGCGTTCGACATCAGCCGATGCCCCTCCAGCCACTGGCCAAACATTGCTTCGCATGCGGCAACGGTCTGGGGCGTATCCATCTGGTCGAAGCCTGCCGACCGCCACGAATCCTCATCGCACTCCACGATGAAGGTCGACGTTTGCTCGTCGAATCTGTAGCAGTGCGCCTGAAATACCCCGTGTTCGTTCTCGACGAAGAAGAACGTGAAAGCGTCGAACGGAAGCGTTGTTCCCAGCCACACGAAGCGCGCGTTCCTTTCGTCGAGGTCAGGTTGGAAGTGTGTAGCGTGACGGCGTCTGATCGAGCTGTTGATTCCATCGGCCGCGACTATCAGATCGGCACCGCCGAATCCGCGTTCTGCCAGCTCGGATTCGTCGTTGAGCTCGATGCAGAATTGGATGTCGACCCCGAGCGACTTTGCACGCTCCTGAAGTAACTGGAGGAGCTTCTTCCGGGCGATACCGCTGAAGCCATGACCGCCAGACGTGATCCTCCGGTCGCGCACAAATACGTCGATGTCGTCCCAGTGCGCAAAATTATCGGTGATTGCGCGGAACGTGGGCTCATCTGCGTTCCTGAAATTTTCGAGCGTCTGGTCCGAGAAGACGACGCCCCATCCGAACGTGTCGTCGGCGCGATTGCGCTCGAGGACCGTTATCTCATGAGAGGAGTCGGCTTGCTTCAGGAGGAGCGCGGTATACAGCCCGGCCGGGCCGCCGCCGACTATTACAACCTTCAACTCGATATCACCGGGTTATTCGGGCAGCGGGCGGGAGCCATGGTCCTTCTATAGTAAGCCCGGCAGCGCTGCTTCGCACTGTCGCAGGTCGTTCGCTCAGGACCCTGCATCGGCCTGAATTCGTTATATCCGTTGCAGGAATTCAGCGTTCTTCTCTCTTCCCCGGAGCTCATCTCATGGCTACGACGAGTCTGCCAAATCCAGGAGTAAAGTTTCCGCCTCCGTTTCTGTTTGTGGGAGGGTTGGCCATTGCATGGCTGTTAGAGACACGCGTGGCACGCTTCCGGTTCGTTGCCGGTGATACTTCGACCTCGGCGCTGGATACCGCTGGCGTTGTTCTCATGGTGGCAGGAGTGATGCTGATCCTGTGGGGAATGCTCACCTTTGTTCGCGCACGAACTGCAATCCTCCCGATGAAACCGGCATCGCGTATCGTCGACACCGGCCCCTACCGGGTGACTCGCAATCCGATGTACACCGGCATGTCGCTGGTATACCTGGGAGCGATGCTTCTCCTCAACTGGGTATGGGCGCTTGTCCTGTTCCCCGTCGTGCTGATTCTGCTCTATCGCTTCGTGATCAGTCGCGAGGAGGCGTACCTGACTTCGGAGTTCGGCGAGGAATATCTCGCCTACTGCCGGAAAGTGAGAAGATGGATATAGGACTCAGCAGGTAGGGGATTCCCCTTCCGACCATACGCTATCCCCCGATAGAGCAACATCCTCCCGGTCGGTATCATCCCCTCATCATCAATGGAGATGGAATGACCGCAATTAATCATGACCGCCCGATGGACCGGATGGTCTCGATCGAGACGAATGACGGGTCGATCAACGCTGACTGGTCAGTTCCCCTTCGCCCGCGCGGAACCGTCATGATTTTCAACGGCGCGGGATGCAGCCGCCTTGCGCGACGCAACAGGAATGTAGCGCGCCAGCTCTACGATGACGCGTTCGCCACGCTTGTGATCGATTTATTCACTGACGAAGAAGAGCGTGAGGATGCTCTCACGGGCGCGCTCAGACTTGACCTCGAGCTCATGGCTGAAAGAATCGCCACTGCAACCCGCTGGTTGCGGGAGACCGAGGTTACTCATCTCCCGATAGGGCACCTCACCTCCGGTGTGGCATCCGCCGCTGCGCTTTTAGCAGACGTGCGCTCACCGGGCGAGATAGCAGCGATTGTTTCGCGCGGAGGGCGCCCTGACCTTGCTGGCATGAAACTCTACAAGGTGGCGGCCCCGGTACTCCTCCTCGTTGGCGATAAGGACGTGCATGGGATTGGGCTGAATTGCTGGGCCCTCAGGCGCCTCAGTGCCGAAAAGAGTCTTGTCACCGTGCCGGACGGAACGCATCACCTGGACGATCCTGGAAGCCTTGAATTGTTGACCAAGCTCGCATCAAACTGGTTCAAGCGCGTAATGAAAGCACCGTCGGCAAGACCGGCATCTATCTTCTCGCTGAACTGGACGGACAGGAAGCAACGCACCTTCGCCTGATCGTCTGACCGTGGCATTCCGGCAAGTCGTAGATTTGCGCCATGCTTTTACCAGTACTGATGCTCGTTGCCTCGTTGGCAGACTCCACCTACGACGGGCGCGCCAGGCAAACGCGCGTGATCGTTCCGCGCCTCGATGCGAGCGCAGTCATCGATGGCGTACTCTCTGACTCAGTCTGGTCTAAAGCGGCGCGTCTCACCGGCTTCTCCCAGTATCAGCCGGTTGATGGAAGACCGGCGGAAGAGCCAACTGAAGTACTTGTCTGGTATTCAGCGGATGCCATTCACTTCGGCGTCAGGGCAACTGAACTACATGGGGACGTAGTCAGGGCAACCCGCGCCAATCGCGACGACATTGCCAGTGAAGATCACGTTCAGATTCTTCTCGACACCGAGAACAGCCGTCAGATATCCTTCCTCTTCGGCGTAAACCCCCTCGGCGTGCAACAGGATGGCACGCGAAGCTCGCAGTTCGCCGGAGGTGCTGGCGGGACATCCGCAACCGGGGGCGGCTTCCGGAACATCAATCCGCTCGACGGCACCGTCGACCTCAACCCCGACTATGTGTTCGAATCGAAGGGACGGCTCGTGGCGGGCGGGTATGAAGTTGAGATCCGTATTCCGTTTAAAAGCCTGCGCTATCAGGACGAACAGGTGCAGTCGTGGGGCATTCACATTCTCCGGCGCATACAGCACACGGGGTTTCAGGATACCTGGGCCCCCGCGGTCCGTGCCAACGCGAACTTCCTCGCACAATCGGGCACGCTGGATGAATTGACTCAAATGCGGCGGGGACTGGTGCTCGAGGCCACGCCAACGATGACGTCGCGACTTAACGGCTCATCTCGATCTGGAAGAGACCGCGTCTATGGCGGCGACGTCGATTTCGGCGGCGATGCGCGGTGGGGCATTCGTCAGAATCTCACGCTGAACGCCACCATCAACCCGGACTTCTCGCAGGTTGAAGCAGATGTCGGGCAGGTCCTGCTCAATGAAAGATTCGCGCTCTTTTATCCGGAGAAGCGACCCTTCTTTCTCGACGGTCTCGAGCTCTTCGACACACCGAATCAGCTCATCTACACGAGGCGGATCGCGGAACCTACCGGCGGGCTGAAGCTTGCCGGCCGCCTTGCTGGCGTAAACGTGGCATCGATGCTCGTCCAGGACGATGAAGATCAGTCCTGGGGAACCAGTAGCAATCCAGTGTATGCGATCACCAGGCTGCGTAAGGATTTTGGACGAGCATACACACTTGGCACGGTCCTCACCGCTCGTGAGGACGGTGATGACTACTCACGACTCGCCGGCGCTGACTTCAGACTGTATCACTCGAAGCTCTATTGGGTGCAAGTGCAAGCGGCGCAGTCGTGGCGCGATAGCCTGGGCACGACCCGAAGTGGTTCCCTTCTTCAGGCTGATTGGGATCGCACAGGAAGAATGTGGGGCTTTCACTACACCGCCCGTGCACTCGAGCCAGGATTTGGGGCCGCTGCGGGATTTGTGAATAGAACTGGAATCGTCGAGGCTCGCTCGTTCAACAGACTGAGCTTTTATGGGGCAAAAGGTGCGTTGATTCAGACCATCGGGTCGTTCTTTAGCGTGTTGCGGCTGTGGGACTACGACGCGCCCGGACGTCCAATCATCGAGACAACAGAATCCATCAGTCCATCGGCGACGTTGCGCGGCGGCTGGCAGCTGAGCGGATCTTTCGGCCGAAACTCCTTCGCATACGATCCTGCGGCTTACTCCGGGTATTCCATTTCCCGTGATGCAGGCGACCCGCGTCCCCCTGCACAGTTCACGGTTCCGGGGCGCGAGCGCGACCAATTCGGGGGCTCATTCAGGGTGACAACTCCGACCCTGCGATTCTTCAGCGCAACGGGAGGCGTGACTCGAGGCGAAACCCCGATCTTCCGCGAAGCTGCACCCGGGCGCAGCACGCGCATCGATGGCGCACTCGAGCTGCGACCGACAACTGCGCTCCGCACGACACTGCAGTTCTCGCGACTCACACTTGATCGTTCCCGGGATGGATCGAGGTTTTCGAGCGAGACCATCCCGCGCATCAAGTCCGAGTACCAGGTCACGCGTGCGCTTTTCCTGCGGCTGGTTGGCCAATATGCGGCACGCTCACGAACGCCGCTCATCGATCGGCTCGGTCGTCAGATACTCGTTGGCGGAGTTCCAGACAACGGCACCGAGGTAAATGAGCTCTCGATGGACTGGCTCATCAGCTACAGGCCCACACCTGGCACACTCGCGTACTTCGGCTACGGATCGACGATGGAGGAACCCGACGGGTTCGGCTTCTCTGACTTGAAGCGCACGCGCGATGGATTCTTCGGGAAGCTCAGCTACCTGATACGATTCTGAATTCGTCACAATTTGGTACTAATTAGCCGACCAACCCTTTTCAGTCAACGAAGGGGCCGGATGGCGTGCCTCGCGTTGTGACTTCGACCGTATAGCCATCTTTTGCGAGAAGGAGACGCAACATCTCGCCCGCACTGTCATTGGCGTGACGTAAGAGCGCCACCTGCTGACCAGCGGCTGCCAACTGAGCGCGCGCGAGCCGCTGAATAGCGTCCCGATCCTCCGGCCTGAACGGATTCCACAGGCCGCCCCGCTCGTCGTACGTCCGCATCTCGGTGATTTCGAGGCCGATGAGCTTCGCGGGTGGAATGGTAATCCTGATCTTCTTCGCATCGTGATCAATCGAGACCTGCGGATTGTCGCCAAGGTCGATGCCGGCGAGCAGGCGTCCGGTCACGACGACGAGCGAGCGCTTCGTTGATCCGTACCATGTATTCTCGTAAGTGACCACATCGCGCACGGTCGCTTCGCTCGATACAAGCTTTGCCACTGCGCGCATCTGTGACACGACAACATCATGCGTGATGCGTGACTCGTTCCGACCGAACGAGCCCGGGATGACACGTGTAGCGCAGTATCCCATGGCCATGACCACGATCAGCGCACCGGCGATAATCGCCGCACCCGTCCCGATAATCGGTCGGGTTGGCTTCGGCTCCGCCTCAGGCGACGGTGGTAGCGGGATCGTCATTACTGGAATATATGGCGCGAGCTATTCACAGCCGGCGCGCGCTATCTGTCGCGCCATGTCCCGCCAGCGCAGGGGCGCTTTCTCGCGCACTACATGCGTGCGCCATCGCTGCTCGAGCTGCAGCGTTGAAAGCCCGAGCACACTTTGCGCGCTCGCGAGACCACCTGACTGCCATAGCTGTCGCAGCCGGTCCCTTCCCCACTTTTCATCGATAAAGGTCACAAGGCTTCCGGCGCTGAGATAATGCGCCGCTCCCTGCGTGCCCCCGGTCTTGAAGCGACGACGCATGTCCGGGATTGTCGCGAGTTCTCCTTCGCGATACAGCGATGCCGCCGCCTCTTCGAGAGTCCATTCGTGACATCCGCGGACTGCCGCGGTTGCGACACCTTCCTGGAGCCATACTCCCCCTGGCGTCCCCCAGTGTCTCCACGAAAGCAGGTGCATGATTTCGTGCTTGAGAGCGGGTCTGACGGAATCGTTAGCAACAAGGAAGGCAGTTCCCTCCGACACCACTGACCACCCGCCAGATCGTGTTCCCGTGAACGGTCGCATCTCATCGCGTGAACCGACAAAAAAGAGATTGAGCCTGCGGCTCGTGCGCTTTTCGCCGAGCCATTGGAGGTTTCCGATGATGGCTCGCTCGCTCTCCGGGACGAGTCGGGGCAGCAGCGGCGCTGCAGCCGAGCCCGCAAGCACGTAAATGTTGGCGTTCGCCGTCCGCCGCTGTATCCACCGCCCTGCAGGATTCTCGAGCGTGCGCTCGGCAACCGGTGTTTGGGAAGCGCCCACTGCCGGTGTTGACCCGGCAAGCACGGCTATCAGCGGGCATACGGTTCGTCTCATGACCGTAGAGTAATCACCGCGAAACAAATGCGCCGTGTTCATCGCAGCGCTAACTTTTTGTCGGTGATGAAAAACAAATCAACCACAGCGTTGCTGCTGGCTTTTCTGGGTTCGACCGCAGCGGCGCAGACATCTCCGACGGGACTTGGCTACGTGTCCCCCCAATCACAGCGCCAGGTCCCGGATGACGGCTGGCGCGATCCGGCACCGCATCGGGCGCTCGGAGTGAACGTCGCACAGGGTGTCAGAATTCACGCCCTCGACTTCGGGGGTACAGGCATGCCGCTGGTTTTCCTGTCGGGCATCGGGAATAACGCGCATGTCTTTGACGATTTCGCTCAGAAATTCACCGGTGATTACAGGGTTGTTGCAATCACACGGCGCGGCTTCGGCGAGTCATCGCATCCGGAAACGGGTTATGACCAGGCAACGCTTGCCCTTGATGTGAAGACAGTTCTGGACAGCCTCGGAATCAAACGCGCTGTGTTCGCAGGACATTCGATCGGCGGCTACGAGTTGACCCACCTCGCCGCGAACTATCCAGACCTCGTCGCTGGACTCATCTATCTGGATGCGGGCAGCGACCCTGTTTCAGCGGATTCAATTCGTCGTGCAAATGCTTCGTTGATTGCCTCAATCGAGCGACTGCCACGCCCCCCGGCCCCGCGGAACATCCTGCCGACAGATGCAGACTCTGCTTCGGCAAAGGCTGCGTGGGCATACAGGGTTCGCGCTGGCCTTACTGACAACACCGAGTCGGCAGTGCGCGCCGCATACTTCCACGAAGGATTCAACCCCTACCTTGCGAATAACAATCCTGCCCCGCCAAAGATGATGGCTGCGATCAGAGCGGGAGGCGCCACACCATTCAAGCGTGTAAATGCTCCCGCGGTGTTCATCTTCGCTGAAACGAGCGCCATCGAGCATCTTCCAAAAGCTTCGCAAGATTGGGCGAGCTCAGGTCCGGAACGCCGTGCTGCTCTCCAGAAATCCCTCGAAGTCACAAGCGCCATCACCCGCGCGCAGCGGGAGTACATCTCGCGCGAGCTGAAAGGTTCGCGTTTGGTGATGATACCTGGAGCACGCCACCTCATCTTCAAGAGCCATCCTGAGCGTGTCGAGCAGGTGATGAAAGAATTTCTCAACGGGCTGCACGCTCACTGAAACGGATGGCCATCTCCCCGCAGGATGTAGCTCTCTGCCTTGAAGACCACCCTGCGCGCGAGGCAGGGCCGCAGCCGATGGCTGAGCCGATTGTCCAGACGTCGCTCTTCGCCTTCCCTGATTACGACTCGATCATTCAGGCATTTCGGGCCGAGCATAGCAACTACGTGTATTCGCGCGGGACTAATCCTACGGTTGAGGTGTTGGAAAAGAAGCTCGCTGCGCTCGAACGCGGGGAATCGTGCAAGTGCTTCGCCTCGGGGATCGCAGCGGTAAGTGCAGTGATGATGGGACTGCTCCAGGCTGGCGATCACATTCTCTTCGTCAACCAGACGTACGGCCCGACAATTCAATTGGCAAAACAGCTTGGAAGATTTGGCATTGAGCACGACCTTCTTCTGGATTTGTCATCCGACGATGTTCGAGCCGCACTCAAACCGAACACGCGGCTGGTATGGCTGGAAAATCCCGGCACGATGCTGATGAGGACATTCGACATTGGAGCCGTGGCTGACGTTGCGCGAGCTCATGGTGCTCTGAGCTGCATCGACAACAGCTGGGCAACTCCGCTGTACCAGAAGCCGCTCGATCATGGTGTCGATATCGTTGTGCATTCGGCGACCAAATACATAGGTGGTCACAGCGATGTCGTCGCTGGGGCGGTTATCTCCACAGCCGAGCGGATGGAGCAGATTTTCTATCGCGCCTATATGCTGAACGGTGGCATCCTCGCGCCGTTTGATGCGTGGCTTCTCCTGCGAGGCCTTCGGACACTGCCAGTTCGACTTCAGCAGCATGAATCTGACGCACTTCGTGTGGCGGAGTTTCTGCGAATGCGAGACGACGTTGCTCAGGTTTATCATCCTGCGTTCAACGAGCCCTCGAGTGCGCTGACCGGTTACTCCGGATTGTTCAGCTTCAATCTTGCTGACGAGAGTTTTGCCGCGGTTCGGGGCTTCATCGATGGGTTGAAGCGCTTTCGCATTGGCGTGAGCTGGGGTGGTGTCGAGAGTCTCGTGATCGCGCCAAACCGCGGCAGCAATCTTCCTTATCTCGAGGGGCAGCGTATTCCTGGTGGATTGGTGCGGCTATCGATCGGGCTCGAGGGGGCTGACGCTTTGATTGATGATATCACTTCGTCACTCGAAGTTTCGAGGGCGAACTAGCTCTTATCTACGTGGTCTGAGAGCTTGGATTTTTCGGGCACTGCCTGTTCATCACGGAGCCTCGGGGAACACGGAAGCTCACGGAATTAGAACCAGATATCTGCGCGCAATTACGCGGCAGCGATAAACAGCTACTGTCCGGGCGGCTGGATGCGCTGTGTGTCTTTGTTCAAGAGCACAACGACACCGGCACTGCAGGAAGAGTCGTAGCGCATGGCGCTTGCGGGCACTAAGTCGTCCCGCCTTTTCTTCCGTGTCACTCCGTCCCACCTTGACTCCGTGATGAACAGACAGTGCCACTTCAACCAAAGCCACTTTCACCGCATCGAAGACCGAACTAGGAATTCCGGGGCAACCTCAACTCGAACGTGCTCCCCGCGCCAGGAATGCTCTCGGCCGCAAGGTCACCGTTCATTCCACGCGCCAAGTCTCTGCTGATTGCGAGTCCAAGCCCGGTACCCTCTGCCGCACGCGACCGGCTCGCATCAACCTGGATGAACGGCTCAAATACCTTTTCGATCATTTCAGCGGGAATACCGACGCCGGTATCGATGACTCGCAGAAGCACCCTGGAATCCTCCGCCGATGCTTCGACGCAAATGCTTCCGCCGGCCGCAGTGAATTTGATTGCGTTCGTCAGAAGGTTGAGAAGTATCTGCTGAACCTTTTCGCGGTCAGCGATCGCCTCGAACCTTGGCGGAACCACGACTGCGAGCTGCAGGTTCTTCGCTGATATCTGCGGCTCGACCATCGGCATCACGCTTCCGACCACCTCTGCAAGGGCGACTACCTCTACGCGATAATCGACGTGACCGGCTTCAATGCGCGACAGGTTGAGGACGTCGTTAATCAACCGCAGGAGGTGGCGCTGGCTCCTGTCGACCCGGTTAAGTGCCTCGAGTTGATCTGGCGTAACCGGACCGTGAACACCCATCTGCATCAGTTGAACGTATCCCCCGATTGCATTCAACGGAGTCCGCAACTCGTGACTCATTACAGCGAGGAAGTTGCTCTTGGCGTGGTTCGCCTCGTCTGCAGCCGCGCGCTGTCGCTCGAGATCCTCGTTCAACGCCATCAACTGCTCACCCTGAACCTCTAGCTCGGTCGCCTGCTCCTGAAGCTGTTGATGCTGATGCTCGAGTTCTATCGCCTGCTCCTCGAGAACGACGTTCGCTTCCTCGGCCATCTGCTTGGCCTGAACAAGAGCCTCCTCGAACTTCCGGCGCTCGATCACTTCCATCATCACGCAGTCGGTCAACGTCGAGTCGTCGCGGTTGCGCCGGACGGCATTGCACAGGACTCCGAGGTCGCTGCCATCGCGCGTGCGGAGCAACATGAACACTTCATGCGCACGGCCGTGAAGCTTGATCAGGGGGAAAAAGTGCGTCTGATAGAAGATTCGTGTTGCGACCGTGAGGATCTGCTCGAAGTGTTTTCCAATGAGCTCATCGCGCTCGTAACCGAGCCTCTCGAGCAGCGTCTGATTTACGAGAGCTACCCGGCTGTCATCACCAAAGGAGATGAAACCGCACGGTGCCCGATCGAGAAGGTCGCCTGGATCAGCTTGCATCGAATGCTGACTGGGCAGATCAGGCGGTTGCGGGGGTCTGAAGATATTCCTTGATCAGAGCCACTGTTTCCTCAGGGTCGCTCATGTGGGGACAATGCCCGACTGCATTCATGACCCGAAGCGTGCTGTCAGGAAGCTCCTTGTGCAGATATTCACCCACCTCCTTCGGAGCCACCATGTCGTCAGAGCACTGAAGAATCAGCGATGGGACTGTTACCTGTGCCAGATCCGAGCGGTTATCCGCAAGGAATGTTGCTTCAGCGAAGCGCCTGGCGATAATCGGGTCCGTGGAACAGAAACTTTCAGTCAGCTCTCCGCCCAGCTCGGGTCGGTCGGCGTTTTTCATGATTGCCGGTGCGAGAAAGTTCGCCCACCCGATGAAGTTGTGGTCCATCATCTCGAACAGGCCCTCGATATCCTTCTGTTCGAAGCCGCCGACATAGGTGCCATCGTTGATATAACGCGGCGATGGTCCAATCATGATGAGCCTGTCGAATCGCCCGGGCTCCTGATTCGCCGCGAGCACACCTATCATGCTGCTCACCGAATGCCCGACGAAGATAACGTCTCGAAGGTCCATCGCGCGCACAACATCGAGCACATCCTCCGCGTAGCCGTCGAGCTTGCCATAGCGCGTGGGATTGTAAGCCTTCAGGTCGGAGTGGCCTGATCCGACATAGTCGAACAGGATGACCTTGTAGTCATTCTCGAAGTGAGGCGTGAGAAAACGCCACATATTCTGGTCGCAACCGAAGCCGTGCGCGAACACCATTGGCTGGGTGCCGTTGCCGAACACCTTGACGTTGTTTCGCGCGAGCACTTGCTCTTCCATTTTCGGGGCTCCGGTCGGGTATCGCGGACCTCCAGGCGAGGCCCATACAAGACCTTATGCAAATGCTACGCTACTAGGGTGGTGATTCCGGTAAATATTCTGACCCGGTCCGCCCAAGAATGGATGCGAGCACCCGGCCCAACTCGGCCATTGTTTCCACAATTGACGTGTTCGGGCGGTTCGGACTCATGATCCTGGAACCGGCTCCACCCACCACCAGCGCGACCTCGGCAGGCAGCGCTCGCTCGAGAGTTTTCAGTTCAGCGATTGCACCAGCCTTTCTATCGGTGACGACTACGCTGATCCCGACTGCGCGCGCATTTGTGCGAACGGCGGTTTCGGAAATCTCCGAGGCCGGCAGATCGGCCCCAAGAAAAATGACGCGCCACCCCTCGCTCGCCGCCGTCGCCGCTGCCATCAACGCTCCGATTGCATGTCGTTCCCCTTCGAGCGTTGCGATGACAATGGTAGGGTTCCCACCCGAGTTCGTCAGCAATGGAGACGTTTCGCTCACTACCCGCTGTACGACTGCGGTCGCAAGATGCTCCTGCGCTACGCTGAGCTCCCCGGCGTGCCACGCATCGCCAACCCGTCTCAGGAACGGAGAGCCGATCGTGTCGATGAAACCAACGATTCCATACCTCGCGACACTTCGCCTCAGGAGGGTTTCCAGTCCCGATGGATCGATGGCCTCCGTGAGAATCATCGCTCGCTCTACCGAGATTTCCGGCTGCGCATTGGTAATCGTGCGCGGCTGCGGTACCTGGACCTGTTGCTCGATACCTGCCACAAGGTCTTCGAGTTCCTGCTTACCCAATCCCGCAACGTGGCTGATCCCGTGTCCACCACGCGTTGCACGATGGAGGAGCGAAAGCCGTTCGATGTCAGCATCTGAATAGATCCGCTGCCCACCCGGAGATCTGACAGGGTCGACGACATTGTGCCGGCGTTCCCAGACCCGCAGCACGTCCGGAGTAAGGCCGGTTCGTTCGGATACTACGCCAATGGGATGTCGGGGTTCGGTTGCGCTAGCCATGCCGCAAGATCAGGCTCTGTCGAGATTGTGTCAAGGTATAACGTGGACAAACCCTTGACAGACACCCACCAATCTTCTAAGATACCTAGACAAGATATGGACAATAGCCGAACACCACAGGAGAAACGGAAATGAAAGTAAGACTCAAGCTCGCCACGATTGCTGCCGTCGTCGCCACGACCGCAGGTTGCTCCTCCCCGGATGCGGAGGCCAAGCAGGCGGAGATGGCCGTCGAGACCCCGGTCACCGTCGTCGATGCGCCAGCGAATGACATCGTCGCTGTTGCGAGCGGGGCCGGAACCTTCAACACGCTCGTCGCTGCAGTAAAGGCCGCCGGACTCGTGGAAACTCTTCAGGGCGCCGGACCGTTCACTGTCTTTGCACCAACAGACGAGGCTTTTGCAAAACTCCCCGCAGGAACGGTTGAGGCACTGCTAGCCGACAAGGAAAAGCTTGCTGCGATTCTTACGTATCACGTTGTTCCTGGTAAGGTCATGGCTGCTGACATCGTGAACGCTGGTGGCTCAAAGCCGGCGACTGTGAATGGCGCGACGGTCAACGTGACGGTCCGCGAGGGCCAGGTGTATGTCAATGACGCAAGGGTTGCAACCGCGGACGTGGCAGCATCGAATGGCGTGATCCACGTGATTGACGCCGTCATCATGCCACCGGCCGGCAAGTAAGTTGAGGGGGGTTCACGGTCCCGGTACGTGACATTGTACCGGGATCGTGGATTCAGCACTCATTAGTATGAAAGAGTATTTGCTGGAACGCTCCATCTGGGTACCGCGCCCAAACTCCGAAGTGTTTCCCTTTTTTGCTGCAGCCGAAAATCTCGGCGTGATTACGCCGCCCGAGCTTGGCTTTCGCATCGATTCAGCTCTTCCCATCGACATGCGGGTCGGCGCGCTGATCGACTATACGATCAGACTCCATGGGCTTCCAATGAGATGGCGCACACTCATCACGAAGTGGAACCCGCCATACTCGTTCGAGGATACGCAGCTAAGGGGTCCGTACGCGAAATGGGTGCACACTCACGAATTCTTCGAGGAACGAGGCGGCACTACCATAGAAGACCGCATCATCTATTCGCTTCCGTTCGGGATTGCCGGAAGGATCGCCCACCCTGTCGTGACGGCTCAGCTGAGCCGGATCTTCAAGTACCGTGAATCAATACTCCGTGCGCGATTCCTGTAGCAATCGCAGACCTTGGATTGAGACCCTTGTACAGAGAGCGCAGCTTCCTACGTAGAAGCGCTAATCCGCTGGTAGCGTGCTTTCGCGAGCTGGTAAACGCCGTATGCGATAAACCCTGCGCCAACCAGGCCGAGTAATATCGCGCCGAAAGCGGCTTGCCCGATTACTGAGAGTGCATCACCAACGTCACCGATCGCATCCGCTGAAGCAGCCGTCGCCGCTCTGATGGTGAACCATCCACAGATCATGAAGATCAAGGCTCGCGCCGCTGTGCCCGCGCGGGCAGCAAGCGCAATTGTCTCGCGTGCTCGATGCGACAAGACTCGCCTATCCAGCATTTCTCCAAAGCGTTCCTCTGATGCACGATAAAAGAGGTACGCCCCGCTCACGATTAATGCTGCTCCGATCGCACCCAGTAACATCGGCCCGAACGGAAGAGCCAGAACACTCGCGGCCCACCCTACTACAATGTTGTTTGCGCTCCGTGATGGGTCGATGACAATTCTCAACGCGGCAACCGCAAGGGCTATGTAAAGCGCCCCGGTTGACACATCGACCGCGCGCGCAACGATCCCGAAGAGTGAGGCACCGCGTCGCTCAGGGTCGCTGATCGCACCGACAAGGTTGAGTGCAGCATACCCAGCTAACCCGATGCCGAGTGCGGCAAGGAGAGTCGGGCCGAACGGCTGCTTCGAAAGGAACAGCATCACCCCCTGTGATCCGGTCGGCTCTGCTGCAAGTCCGATCGCGACAGCAACTGCAGCAAGACCTATCGCGGTATACACTATCCCGCAGGCGGCATATCCAAAACGCGCGGCCCATACGAGCAACGGCCGGGTGGGCGCCGACGGAATCCGTCCGCGTCGTATGTGTCTTTTCAGACCGACGCCTTGACGAGCGCCGCACGTAACCCATTGAGTCGGGATATCACTGCGTCGGCTTCACTGTACAACTCGGCATTTCTGCAAGCTTCCGCCTCAATCTCCAGCAACTCGAGCCACAAGTCCATTCGCGATGGACTTGCAATGAGGCGAACAGCAGTGTCCGCATCGACACGAGTAAGGAGCGCTGCATCCGGTCCAAGCAGTCGCTCGACCGCCTGTGTAGCGTCAAACCGAACCGTCGCGCTTTCTTCCGCCGAGCCGTTGAGCCTTTCACGAAGCCTCCTCGCAAGCTCGCCAACCTGGCGGATTAAGCGGATCAGGTAATCCTCCTGTTCAGTACTTCGGCTTCGCATTTCCCGTTTGTGGTCGTAACTCCTTGCGCACTACCAGCTTCAATCCCGACCATACCTCGCTTACTGCGCAGACCTTAATGTCCACGAATCCAAGGGGTAACGCGACCGCGCGAATTGTGTCTTCGGTAATGTCCGTCGGCACCTTGGACGCTTTCTTTGGCCACGATACCCAAACTGCTGCATCTGGCCTCAGACTTTTTCGCAGAGCCGCTAGTATTCGCGTCAACTCTGACCTTCTGACCACGAATACGTGAGCGATGTCGACCCTCGTGCCTGCGCGAGAGACAAATCGCACCCCGTCAGGCAGTGGCTGAAGCATCGGGTGGTAGTCGTCAGGAGCATCAAGCGTCAGCAATTGCGTTCCCGCCGCTATACCAAGCTTGCCGCATAGCGGTCGGCCTGAATATCCAGCGCCGCTCAACCCCATCGCCTCAAAACCACGGTAAACACTGACCCCTCACCCGCGACGCTTTCCAGGGTCAAGTCTCCGCCCATCCCACGCGCCAGCTCGCGACTGATCGCGAGACCCAATCCGGTTCCTTCAGCCGGACGACTGTACGCCACGTTGAGCTGAACGAATGGCTCGAACACGGCATCGAGTTTCTCGCTGACGATTCCCACCCCACTATCGCTGACGCTCACCAGAACCTCATCCGGCGTTTCCTTCCACCCGATTGCCACACGTCCGAACGAGGGCGTGAACTTGCACGCATTCGACAGCAGGTTCAAAAGTACCTGACGAAGTTTTTCAGCATCGGCGCCAACAGTTACCGGGCCTGGCAGCAGGACTTCGAGCGCGAGGTTCTTCGTAGCAAACTGCGGCTCTACCATTGCTACAACATCAGTGACTACGTCCTTCAAGTCGAGTGGCTCGATCCTGTACTCGACCTTGCCAGCTTCTATGCGCGCGAAGTTGAGCACATCGTTGATGAGCCCAAGCAGGTGATGCTGCGCTCGCGCTACTCTGGCAAGCGCTTCCCGCTGCGTGGCATTTACTGGTCCGTGCACTTCCATATCGAGCAGCTGAACATGCCCGGCGATTGCATTGAGCGGAGTTCGCAGCTCATGGCTCATCGTCGCGAGGAACTGTGACTTCGAGTTGCTCGCTTCCTCAGCCTTGTGCAATGCCTCCTCGGCCTGCGCACGAGCTAGCTCGACGCGGCTCTCAGCCTGCCTGCGCTCTGTAACATCGGCAACCTGCACTACGACCCCGACGTTGTCGCCCACATCCGGCAACGGTTGGTATACGAAGTCAAATATCCCCTCGCTCTCAGTTCCGTTTCCGGCCTTGTCCCAGCTGATTCTTTGATCGGTTCTGAAAGTCGCCTGACCCGTCGAAATCGCACTCCGCATCAGATTGCTGAACCCTCGGGCAGCGAGATCCGGAAACACTTCATCGAAGGGAAGTCCAATGAGTCTACGGTTCCCGACAAGCTGCTGGTATTGTTTGCTCGCGGCGACAAAGACGAGGTTCGTTCCCTCGAGAACTGCCGCTGCCGTCGGAAATTCATCAAATATCCGCTTGAGGCGATCACGCTCGCGTCGCTGGAATGCGTAGAGCTGCGCGTTCTCGATCGCGGCCGACGCACGATGGGCGACGTCCATTGCAAGAGTGAGATCATCGGAACCGAAAACTCTCTCCGATTCAGCGGAGACCAGCGAGATCACTCCCACAGCCTTACCCCTGATTGTAAGCGGCACCGAGACATGCGAATGAAATCCGATTTCGAGCAGCAGCTGGCGATGGTCGTCGCTCTGGGCGATGGCATCGAGAGCTTCCTGCGGAATCCTTGGCACCAGCGTTGGTTCGCCCGTTCGGATGACCTGGGGTGTGCCAAAAGGCGCTTCAGGATCTATGGGATACCGCTCGAGTCCAGCCGCGGCGAGAGCGACTTTCGCCGGGTCGGAATGCGCAATCGCGAGAGGCTTGATTTGCCCGTCATCCCCCAGCATCTCGACAAAGCACCAGTCGGCCAGCGTTGGCACTGCAAGGCTCGCGAGATTGTTGAGTGTAGTCTTGAAGTCGAGCGACGATGCAAGCTGCCGACTCACTTCTGCAAGGAAAGCGGCTCGCCCCCGGGCAGACTCCGCAAGCGCATGGGCCTTCCGCTCGGCTGAGAAAAGCCGAGCGTTGTCAACCGCCACGGACGCGCGCCTTGCAAGCTCCATAGCGGTGTCGAGATCCGCGCGACTGTGAGCTCGGCCTGAAGTCGAGTAGACCAGTGAGATCGCGCCGAAAGTGCTCCCGCGCGCCACAAGTGGAACGCACATGTATGATTTCGCATCGACCTGACGCATCATCCGAAGATGCTCGGCATCGCGCGCGAAGCCCTCGATGAGAACATCCGAGAACCCGGTGGCAAATTGTGGTTCCCCCGATCTCAGCACTTCAGGCACGCCAACTTTATCCGAGAAGCGATAAGGGTATCGCGCCCAGAGGTCCCTGACGATTACCTCGAGCTCAGGGTCGGAGTGCGCCGTCTCGACCCTCTGGATCTTGCGATCCTCTGTCAGGATGTCGATGCTGCAATAGTCAGCGAGCAGCGGAATACAGTAGCGCGTCAGATCAGATAGTGTTCGCTCCTCAGCGATCGAGCCAGACAGCACAGGCTCAAGCCCCTCGAGGAATTGCTCACGTTCACTTGAGCGCTTGCCTTCAGTAACATCGTCCTGGACGCAGATCCAATGCTTGACCCCATCCATTTCGAACGTAGTGATTCGCGCGTACGTCGAAAACAGCGAGCCATCCTTCCGAATGTTGCTCCATTCGCCTTCCCACGACCCTTGCTCTTGCAGCTGCCGGATCACTTCCCCGATTATCTGCTCGTTTTCTTCAGGCGTGTAGGCACTCTGGATGCTGACATGTCGGCCAATGAGCTCGCCTCGGTCGTACCCGAACATGTCGTCTTCCGCGGCGTTGGTGTACACAATGATCCCCGCTTCGTCGGAGATACTCACGCCCTCGCGAAGCTTGTCGAGCACAAACCCGAAAATCGGCGATCGAGCTGGTGTCATTCGAGAGGCGTAACTTCGACCGTTAGGGAACCGCCGATGAAGCGAACGCTCACCTGCCAAGGATTGCAACACACCTGGCAATCTTCGACGTATTGCTGAAAGCTCCCACTACCTGCGTCAACGGCAACAGTCACCGATTCGCCGCAATAGGGGCACGTTACATTCGCAGCATCATCGGCAGTCCCATCGCCGAGCGGGAATTCCTCGTCGAGATCCATGTCGTCGAGATCCATGTCGTCGGCATCCATGCGTCCAAACTTACGTTCGAACACGCGTCCACATCAGGTCGCGCTAACGGGCGCCGTCTTCCCGCGAAGCGAAGCGAATGTCCATAACGCGCCGGCAAGATCGATGGCGCCGAAAGCCAGGAGAACCGGCGGGATGATGCCGGAAAGCGCAAAGACAACGAAGACCACAAATGCAAAGGACCGCGTCCCGACGGTTGCACGAAAAAACGCGGTCTGCTCGGCCCGGGCGCATGCTACATCGAGCATACCGATCGCCATGACCGGTATTCCGAGAACCCGAATCCACGGTTCAGTCGTCAACGGAATCCCCAGCGCCCCGAGCAGCGTATCAGGTGAACCTATAAGGATGCCGCCGAGTACGATGAGATAAATACCGAAGACGTATATGCTGCGAGCCGCATTGGTCACGTCGATCTCCCTGTCGTTGAGGCCGGATCACTCTGATCTGGGACTAACTCAGGCTAGTGTAAGCGGAACATGCAGCGCGTCAAGATTGCGCATCTCGAGGCCCAGGAGAGTTTCAAGGTCGGAGTAGTCGTCGACGATTTCGACGCGACTATCGCGACATCGCGGACGCGGGGTATCGCGATTCCTGTCGGCCAATTTCCAAAACGTGGCGATCAACCGGCGAACGCGATGATTCGCGATAATGCCGGCAACTACATCCAGATATTCGGGAAGTAGATAGCGTCTATCGCTTCATCAGTTCCCTGAGCGCGAGCACTTCTGCAGAAATTGTGGCCTTGATCGTCGGCTCGAGATCCGGCGCAAACTGCGAGGAATGCAGCGATGGTTGCGCGACGCCTGTCTTCAACGCTGCCTCAAACTTGTCCCGGGCTATCACGCCGACCCGCATCATCAGGACAGGCACTCCAGCGAGTTGATACGCAGCAAAGTCTTCACTAACCATCTCAGCCGGCGTGTCCTTTACACGATCGCTTCCGAGCCCACGGATCAGCGCCGCCGACACTCGACTCGTTAACGCCGAGTCGTTGACAAGTGCGTCCGTGCCTTGTGTTCTCTGGATGGCGGGCTCGCGCAGCGCACCCGCTGCGGAGGCTTCCGCCTTTACGATGCGTTCGATGGCCCTCAACAGATGATCGCGCACCGGCCTCGTGAATGAGCGAACACTAAGCAATAGCTGAACTTCGTCGGAGATGATGTTGTTAGTCGTCCCGCCGTGGATCGCACCGACCGTGATGACTGCGGGGTCAAATGGTGAGACTTCCCGCGACACAATTGTCTGAAGTGCAAGCACAGTCCGCGCGGCAATCACGACCGGGTCGATTGTCGTTTCCGGTCGCGCTCCGTGCCCACCTCGCCCGAAGATCCGGACCGTGAGGGCATCTGAGTTCGCGAACACCGGCCCTGCGTGATAACCGACCTCACCCGCAGGTCTTCTCGCGTCGTTGTGTACTGCGAGCGCGAAGTCAGGCCGTGGAAAGCGCGTGAATAGCCCGTCATCGAGCATGGCTCTCGCGCCCGACACAATTTCTTCCGCCGGCTGCGCGATCAGGACGAGAGTACCGCGCCAACGCGAGCGTGTACCCGCCATGATGCGTGCTGTCCCAACCCACGATGCCATGTGCGCATCATGGCCGCAGGCATGCATCACGCCAACCTCCACGCCGGAAGCGTTCTTCGTCCGCACGGTGCTCGCGAACGGCAATCCTGTGTTCTCTACGAGAGGCAACGCATCCATGTCAGTGCGCAGCATCACAGTAGGGCCCGGTCCGTTTCGTAGAACTCCTACAACACCGTATCCACCAACTCCCGCTGTTACCTCATACCCGAGAGTCCGGAGCTCATTCGCGAGCCGGTCGCCCGTCTCCTTCTCCCGTAGCGAAAGCTCGGGATGGCTGTGGAGGTGGACATACAGTGACTCCGCATGCGCATACACTGTCTGAACTTCGGCCGCGAGACCGGGGGTGCTCTGCGCAGCAGCCGTAGACGCGATAATAGCTAGCGCGCTCGATGCCTGCGAAAAGGCCGTGATGAGATTCATGGCCACAATCTTAACCAAGTGGCGATATTGCGACCCCCGAAGAGGGGTTGAATGTTGCGGGTGCAACATTCAATCGTATTACCGTCTACCGAATTTTTACGCCCTCGCGGTTCCAAACCTCGACAGTACCGAAGTTCCTCGAACGGATTGGCGCTTCGATCTGAGCAAGGTCCCCGACAACGACCATGGTGACAGCGGAGGGCGCCAGCCGCTGACTTGCTATCGCATTGAGGTCAGCCGGGGTCACTGCGGCAAGCCGCTCTCTATAAGTGTTGTAGTAGTCGAGCGGCATACCATAGATGAGCAGTGTCTGCAGGCGACCCGCCAGCTCCTGAACACTTTGCACTGACGCAGGGAAACTAGCCACGAGATTGTTCACCCCGGCCTGGAACTCCGCCGCTGGGACCGGCTCCGCAACAATGCGACGGTATTCGTTCATTACCTCGGCCAGAGCGGAATCAGTCGCGCTGGTCCGAACCGAGCTCGACGCGTAGAACGTACCGGCATTCTGAAGCGCGGCATTCGCGGTATTCGCGCCATAAGTAAAGCCACGACGCTCACGCAGGTTCGTATTGATACGCGAAGTGAACCCTCCGCCCATGATGCGGTTGAGAACCGTCATCTTGAAGAAACTGTCGTCGGTCATGGCGATTCCCGGCACACCGACGTAAATCGACGACTGCACCGAACCCGGACGGTCGACGAGAATCACCCTCGATGATCCCGCGTTCTGGAGTGCATTAGCCGGCAGCGTTATCGATGGTGCGGCTACATTCCAGTCGCCGAACAACTTCGTTACCAGCGCAACGGCATCGTTGAACGCGATGTCACCGACGAAAAGGATCGTCGTGTTTGCCGGGGCATACATGCGCGAGTGCCACGCTGCGATGTCGTCCCGCGTAATCGCGTTGAGCGTCGTTGCAGTCCCCGCCGGGTTGCGTGCATAGGGCGCGTCGGGCCGATACATCGCACGCGAGAAAGTCCTGTCAGCCACAGCCTCGACACTCGACATCGCCTGCTCGTAACCCGCGAGAGCCTGTGACCGCACCCGGCTGAACTCGCGCTCGTCGAACATCGGCGAACGGACTGTCGATGCAGCAAGGCCCATCGCCTCGCTGAAAACATTGCTGAGCGACGTCACGTTGACACTGGCCTGACTGAAGCTGGCCGACGATGCTATCTGCGCCGCAAGCGCGTCGATACGCTGCGCAAGCTGTGCTGAAGCGACACCACCCGCACCGCCTTCGATGAGGAGAGTACCCGTAAGCGATGCAAGCCCGCTCTTCTCCGCCGGCTCATGCACAGAACCGGCATTGATCAGGATCCGCGCGTGCACAACTGGCAGCGACCGCCGTTCCGCCACCGCAACGCGGATGCCGTTAGGCAAACGTGTCTCGCGAATTTCAGGGACACTGAACGGGCGCAACGGTCCTGCAGGCGGCGGCGTCTCACGTACGGGTTCCTGCGCGATGGCAGGCATGGCAAACGCCATCGCCGCGATCACTTTCTGCAGATGGCGGCGCATCAGTTGGTCCTCGGCGCGCCTTGCTGCGCAGCTGGAATAAATACGAGTGTCACGCGATTTGTGGGTATGAGGTAAGTGGATGCGAGCGAGCGCAGCTCATCGAGCGTTACCTGGTCGATCTCAACCAGGCGGCGATTAACCCAGTCGGGATTACCATAGAAGGTCATTCCCTCAGCCAGGCGGTCGGCGCGACCACCGAACCCGCCCATTGTCTGGAGGCCGTTCACAAACTGAAAACGCACCGCGGCCTTCACGCGTGCAAGTTGCTCAGGTGTGACAGCGGCAACCACGCTATCGAGCGCGACCGCGAGTGATCTCTCGAGTGAATCGACGTTGGCACCTGGTCGACCGACAGCGTTCGCCACCAGCAGGTCTGCGCCCTCTACGATTCCGAAACTGAACGCACTGGAGCTTGTCGCAGCCTGACGGGAGCGCACCAGCGTCGAATTAAGGTAGCTGCTCCTCCCGCTGCCCATTACCGCAGCGAGAAGCGAGACTGCCGCCGATTCTTTCGCGCGTGCAGGTGGGACACGGTGAGACATGAAGACCGCAGGAGTGCGCGCATTTGCATCATTGACAACCTCGCGCTTCCCTTCCGTCAGTGTCGCTGGAATTGCCGTCGCGCGCATTGCCGGACGCGGAAGACCACGCGGAATAGTTCCGAAATATTTCCGCACCGATGCCTTTGCTGCATCGATGTCGATATCTCCCGCAACCACCATGACCGCATTGTCGGGCGAGTAGTACTGACTGAAAAACGTTTTTACATCCTGCAGGGTCTGCGCCGAGAGATCCGTCATCGAACCGAGCACGTGATGACTGTATGGATGGTTGGCGGGATACGCGTGACCGATCGTCTTCTCAACCCAGCTTCCATACGGCTGGTTATCGACGTTCTGCCGGCGCTCGTTCTTGACGATCTCGCGCTGAGCGTTGACAGCCTCGATCGTGAGCGCTTCACCGGCTGTGCGCATGTGATCTGCCTCGATCCACAGTGCGAGCTCTATCTGATTCGACGGCACCTGCTGGAAATAGTTGGTTCTGTCAAAGCTGGTGGTGCCGTTGATTTCCACACCCGCCCGACCGCCTGCCTGCTCGAGAAGAGCGAATCGCTCCTGATCGCGCACGTTACGCGATCCCTTGAAAAGCATGATGTGCTCATACATGTGAGCCAAACCGGTTCGCCCGATCTGCTCATGCTTGGAACCGACGTTGTACCACGAGTTGACTGCGACAATGGGCGCTGAACGATCCACGTGATAAATCACGTTCAGCCCGTTTGGCAGGGTCTCATGGACGTAGTCAATCCGCACGCTGGAAGTTCCAGGGGGTGATGCGGCACCGGTACCGGGGGTGCTGGTGCATTGCGGAAGTCCAAGAAGTAGCGCCGGGATCGAGAGGCGAAGCAGTCTGTTCATCTGGCGGCGTAGGTTCGGGTCATGTTGGCTCGGAAGAGTGGGGGAAAATCTATTGCCGAAGGGCCAGATCGAATACCCAATATCGCGCCCCCGGACATTCTCCTTACATCCATCTTGTAATTCTCTGGCAGACGCCCTGCCACACGTCCGCAATTCTATACAAGACATTGCCTTCAATACGGCTGATTCTTGCGGTCATAGCCCCACCAGACAAGAATCTTTTTCCCCTGGCGAGTTCATGCATCGAAGCCTTCGTTTTCTGTACGCATTTCTTTTTTCGGCGGTCATTGCAACTATCTCGGCGGCCGCCGCTTCTGCAACAGATCCACAGCAACAACAGAAAGATGTCGATGGTCTGCTGGCAGCGGATCGAGCATACGCGACCGCTGCCACCGGTACTGATCTAATTACAGCGCTCACGGCAATGTTCGCCGAAGACGTGATAATGGGCGCGGGACCCGTGAACGCGCGCGGTCGGGATGCAGCCATCGCAGCCCTGCGCGGCAATCCATTGAACGCCACCTCTCGCATTTCGTGGACACCAATTCGTGGCGGCGTGTCCTCAGATGGGAAGCACGGATTCACTCAGGGATACGTCACCACTACTCGCGCCGACAACACTAAAGTAGACGGAAAATACCTCGGCTATTGGATAAAAAAGCCCGAGGGCTGGCGCCTGGCTGTGTACAAACGAATGGGGAGACCTGCAGGGCAAGTTTCGCTCGTCATGTCGCCGCCTTCACTTCCGGTAGCAGGACTTCCGGCTGCTGAGGGACCAGCTCTTCAGCAGTACGAGGCTGAACTGCGTGCGGCCGAGATTGCGTTCTCCAGCGACGGAACGCTACTCGGCGTTGGCCCGGCTTTCTTCAAGTGGGGCGCGCCTGATGCGATGAACGCCGGCGGCGGCGCGGAATGGGTGCTCGGACCCGAGGCAATATCGAGTCAGAATGGTCCAGGCTCCGGAGCACCCGACGCAGACAAGAGCTCGATAGTCTGGGCGCCGACCGACGTAATCGTGGCTCCGACCGGTGACCTTGGCGTATCGATCGGGTACATCTGGAGAACGAGTGTCCCTGAGGGCGGAGGCCTGCCACGCGCGACGGCGCAGCCATTTTTCACAATCTGGAAGCGCGCCACAACCCGTGACCCATGGCGCTACGTGGCCGAGTAGTTGGCGCACCCGGCTTCAGCAAGGAAGCGGACCTAGAATCGCATGCCGACGCTGAACGGATGCACGCCGTTGTCGAGACGCGTTACGTCGAAGCCATGAAACCGCTGCTCAATGAAAAGCACCTTCTTCCCGAAGCTCACGTTCACTCCAAGCCCGCCGTTCACACCGAAAGTAGTTTCCCGGAAATTCTGCTGGTACTTTGCTAGCCGCGGGTCACATGTTGCACCCGTGCAGGCGATTTTCCAGCCGACATCGTTGAAGTATCCACCCCCGCCGCCAGTAACGTAGGGGCGCACTCGCGAGGCTTGCGACATTTCGTAGGACCCGCCTGCCGTCAACGCCGCGTAATACCTCGATACGTCGAGCTCAGGGCTGATCTCCGTCTCTGGCAACCCGCGCGGGGCGTCGAGGCCGAGCATCAGCGCAACGTGAGTGGTAAGCGCTGGATTGCGAAGTTGCCATAGACGCGCGCCGGTCGCGGCAAACCGGGCATCTACGCCCGGATCCTTCGTCCGGAGGTCGAAATGTGTTGGGTCGACACCAAGAGAAAGCGACCACTTGGCAGGGGGCAGGTCGACCACTGCCTGTGCCGGCAGGGTCAGCGGCAAAGCTGTGAAGCACGCAGCAAGTGCAAGTACGCTCAGGCGCATCAGCTTCCTCCAGAGACACTCTAGAATACCATTGGGACAGCCAATCGCAATGCGGCCGGCGCTCCTGACCTTGAAACACGTGGACGTCAGACGACCCTGCTTCAGGTGGCAATGGTCGCCATCGGTCACCGTAACAGAAAGGTCATGAACCTCTTCGCTGTCGGCGGAATCGGGATTTCGTTTCTTGCCGGCTTTCAGTACGCGTACTTTGCCGCGCATGAGGCGATGGGTCCGGCGATAGCAGGAGGTGCAATCGCCGGCGGTGATGCCTGAGGCCTGTGGCTTGTGGCCTGTGGCCTGTTTTTTTAGAACCTCACGACCATCGCAAGGCTCATGTTCCGCTCGGACTCCGGCCTGAAGAAGCTCGCGTTCGGAAACTCGGCGTAGAGCCGGTTACCAATGTTCTCGACGCGAAGCGCCAGTTCGTTGGTAACACCGCGGGTCCTGAACAGCAGTGCACTCGCTCGCGCAGAATGCACGACGAACGATGGAATCACCGGGCCCAGGGGATTCTCACCGACGATCACCTCGGTCTGCTCCCCTTGATACCGGATTGTATAACCAGCCGTAACCCGTCCGCCCGGCGTGCGATAACCTATATCGCCAACGAGCTTGCTGGAGTAGCTGTCGCCAATGGCGATATCCGGGTCCGACATGTTCGTGCCGTCGAGCAGCGTATAGCTGACACTTCCGTCAAACCCCTTTGCCATAAGGAATCCCGCCGTAAGCTCCAGCCCCTTCATTCGCAGCTTGTCGATATTCTCGTTTTGAAACGCAGGCCGGCCGCTCACCGAATCACCGGTGGCCCTGATCCTTATTGCATCGGAGATGTCATTCCTGAACGCGAACGCTTCAGCATGGAAGGCTCCCGCCCTGTATCTGAACCCGATGTCTGCATTCAAGCTCGACTCGGCCACAAGGTCGGGATTTGCGCGCTGGTATCCATTTCCCTCCGGAACCTGTCCCTCGAAAAACCTCTCGACCAGATTCGATGCGCGGAATCCGCGCCCGAGTGATGCGACGAGATTGAGTTTGTCAGCAGCACGATAAAGTGCATTCGCACTCCACACGATCGTCTGGTCTTCACCTTTCTGGATGGGGCGAGTCAGTCCGGTAGTAGCTCTGGTTTCTGCCGAAACATTTTGATATCTGGCACCAAGTATCGTTGAAAGGCGGTCAACTGGTCGTGACTCGATCTGTGCAAACGCCGCCGCACTGGTGAACGTCGCGTTTGGAATTTGCGGCGTGTTGGTTCGCGTGGTCCGCGTCGGACCAAAGCCGGTTACTATCGTTCGGCTCGAATCTGTGTTCTCCGAGCGGTCCCTGAAAGCATCGAGGCCGTAAGTGAGTATCGTGTTCCGCCCGATCGCCCTGGCGAGCTCGAGACGTCCACCCAACGTGTTGAGATCGCTGAAGTTCCATGTAGCGATATCGATTGTAGCCCTCGGCCCAGCGGGAACCAGAATGAAGTTATCGAGCGTTCTTTCGTTTTGCTGGGTGTAAGCAGTCAACTCGATCCTGTTCGCGAGAATGCTGGAGATTCTCGACTTGAAGCCAACGGTCTGACGCGCAAACGATTGGTCTGGATAGAGAATCCGGACGCGTGTCTGCCCCGGCCCAAACAAAGCGGGATCGACGAATCCGAATCCAGCGTCTGACGCCTTGTACCACGATGCTTTCGCAAAGAGCTGGCTTGAACGGCCGATGTCGAGGCTGGAGCTGACATCGTATGACTCATCCCGTATGCCCGAGTCGTGCACGAGAACGCGCTCATCAAGTGTTATGTCGCCAAAATTCCCGGCAGGCGCACGATATGGATCCGACTCCCTGAATGAGGCACCTGCGCGAAGGGCAAACTTTCCAACGCGGGTCGAGACATTCCCAGACGGAGCGTTCATGCTGCCTGCACTGCCATAGCGGTAAGTCAGCTCGCCGCTCAATGGTTCGGAGCGTGCGCCGGGTGTGCTCGAGATGATGTTGATCACACCGCCGATTGCATCACTTCCATAAAGAACTGACGAAGGACCGCGAACCACTTCGACACGGTCAAGTCCGCCACTCGCCAGTGCAGGCAACTCTCCGAAATCCTGCTGCCTCCGCGAGTTGTTGAGGCGGAGCCCGTCATGCAGCATAAGAATCCTCTGACCGCGCATTCCGCGGATCTCCGGCCGTCTCTGGTTCGGGCCTACTCCGCTTGCGTCGAGTCCTGCGAAATCGCGGAAGAGATCGGCAACACCATTCGGGAGACGCTGCCGGAAAAGGCGTGAATCGAGAACCGTAACCGGTTGCGGGGCGTCAAAAGTCGATCGCTCGCTGCGCGTAGCGGTGACGACGACAGGGCCAAGTGATACCGGGTTGCTGGTTGTATCAGGAGCCTGGGCGAATGCAGGCACTGCAGCGCAAAGCGCGAGAGTCAGGACAAAAGAGCGGAACATTCGGAGTCTTGTTTGTGGGTTTGATGCCGCCTTCAGCGCGACAACGCAAACTGACTCTCCACTGATGCATCGTGAATCCGGTGAACTGCGGTAGCCCTCTCCGTAATTCTACGGAGAGCTGCTATGGAGTAAGCAACCCGGCCCCGATAGCGAAGCGAGTCAGCCCTGCAGTTCCGCGCACGCCAAGTTTTTTCAGAAGCGACTCCCGATGCGATTCAACCGTTCGCACGCTGACGCCAAGCGTTGCGGCAATTTCCTTGTTGGTGCCGCCACGCGCGATTTCAATCAGGACATCGCGCTCGCGCGGCGTAAGGCTTTCGCTCCTTGACGGCGCGCTTTCGTCTCCAGTCCGCCGACCGACCGCGGTCGACAGGTGTCTCGCAGCTGGCGCGCCGAAAAATGTGCCGCCGTCGTGAATCGCGCGGATGGCGTTTCGGAGCTCCGTCGGTGAAGAATCCTTCCGGAGATATCCCTGCGTCCCGGCCTCGATGCTTCGAAGAACGTATTCCGGATGGTCGTGAATACTCAGCACGAGGATAGCCGAACCAGGCGACACGTCACGGATTCTAGGGGCTGCGTCGAGTCCAGGGAGGTCGGGCATCGACAGATCGAGCACTACCACATCCGGTTGCAGCGATTTCGCGAGACTGATTGCTTCGAGACCGCCAGGCGCCTCGCCCACTACATCGAAATTCCCGCTCGACAGCACCTGCCGAATTCCCTCACGGACGACAGCGTGATCGTCGACGATGAGTACGCGTATGACCGTTGTAATCTCAGCTGGCATCGTGGAGAGGAATAGTCACAGTCACAAGGGCACCCCCGTCAGTTGTGAATGTCACAGATCCATCAAGTGCCGCGATGCGCTCGCGCATTCCTGTGAGGCCGAGTGACGCGCGCGCTGCATTTGTCGCTGCGGTATCGAGATCTGGGAACCCTCTTCCGTCATCACTTATAGTAAGCGTAAGCTGCCCTTCCCGTGTCGAAAGAGTTACCAGTGCCGACGCAGCTGAAGAATGGCGCGCGACATTCGACAACGCTTCCTGCACTGCGCGGAACAACGCAAGCGCAGCGTCGGGCTCCACAATCGGCATCGTAGCCGGCAGATGCAGCTTGACGTCGAGGTCTGATTGTGCAGCGAACGTCTCAACGAGAGCGCGAAGAGCCGGGCCGAGTCCGAGATCGTCGAGCAGCGGCGGGCGAAGGTTTGTCGTGACGCTGCGAATGCTCTGAATCCCCGTGTCGACGAGATCGAGAGTTCTCTCGAATCGTTGCGAGAGCTCGGGGGGTGAGCCTTCACGCAGTAACCCAAGCTGCATCTTCACGGCTGCCCACACCTGTGCAGTCTGGTCGTGCAGCTCGAGCGAAACACGCCTCCGCTCATCTTCATGCTGCTGCACGATTCTTGTGGAGAGCCGCTCGAGCTGCGAAGTGCGAAGAGCAACCGTCCTGTTCGCGCGGTCGAGCTCTTCGAGTCCGAGCATTACGATACCTATTCCCGTCGCGAGCACAAATAGAATGTCGAGATAGTATCCCCAGGGATTCCATGCACCCTGGGCGCGCAGCAAGGGGTAGTCGAGATGATGAAGCCCCCAGAGGCCTAGTACGCCCGCGAGAACCGCTGCGCCACGCGCCGCGCCCCTTCTATACTGTTGCAGGAACACCCATGACGTGGCGAAGGTCGCGATGCTGAGGAAAAGCACAGCGGGCACGGCGGCCAGCATGAAACTTTCCAACTGGTAGATGGCCAGATATGACCATACTACCGGAAACACCAGCGCTACTATGTACCACGAACGCCACTGGGTCGCTCGCGAAAACGTGAGAGCCGCCCAGAGAAGAACGAGCGCTGTCCAACCGGTAAGAACCTGGTGCGTGAATAACCACCATTCCCGGCGCGTGAAAAGAAACGCGATGATTGCGCCGATCCTGAGTACGTAAAACGTCCACGCAACAGACCACCAGAGGAAATAACGGTGGCGGTATCTCGTGAACAGATACCAGCAGAACGCCGCAGTGCCCATCGTAACGATGGCCTGCAGTACTGCAGCGTCGAGCTCGGCCGGAGGTTGCAAGGGTTCCTGAATCTGGACGGGGGTCGGTCAGATAGTAGCAGTATGATACTATCTGACCATCGCAGCAGTTGTCAGCTCAGGTTGCTGCTGGCTCCGTAAACGTCGGGGTCGACTGGAAGATACCGCGCTCTTCGTCGTTCATCTCGGGAATGAAGTCGGCAAACAGTGGCGTGCTGAGGTAACGCTCACCTGTATCCGGCAGCATGCAGAGAATCGTCGCTCCTGTCTCCGCCCCCTTCGCAACCTCGATTGCAGCAGCGAACGACGCACCGGCTGACGTCCCGACAAAGATCCCTTCCTTCTGCGCAAGCTCGCGACTCGAGCGCATAGCATCAGGACCGGAGACTGGAATAATTCGATCCACATACCCGGCCTCGACTGCATCACCAGTAAGCTTGGGGATGAAGTCCGGGCTCCAACCCTGGATCGGGTGCGGCTTCCACGCTGGATGACGCGATGCCGGCGCACCATCGCCCTTACGCTCCTGCTTCGTGCCGCTGGTGATCATTGCAGCGTCAGCGGGCTCGGAAAGAACGATCTTCGTCTCCGGACGCTCCTTCCTCAACACGCGGCCAACCCCTTTGAGTGTTCCGCCAGTTCCGAAGCCGGTCACGAAGTAGTCGAGCTTCTGTCCGTCGAAGTCGTTCAGAATTTCAGCGGCGGTCGTTCGCGAGTGCATGTCTGCGTTTGCCTCGTTCTCGAACTGCCGCGTGAGAAACCAACCGTGCTTCTCAGCAAGCTCGATTGCCTTCTGCACCATTCCTGTTCCACCCGCAGGCGCCGGCGTAAGGACAACCTTCGCCCCGAGAAACCGCATCAACCGCCGCCGTTCGACGCTGAAGGATTCAGCCATTGTCACCACGAGCGGATACCCCTTCGCTGCGCAAACCATGGCGAGCCCGATACCGGTGTTGCCCGAAGTCGCTTCGATGACTGTCTGGCCGGGCTTCAGCCTCCCGGTCTTTTCAGCATCTTCGATGACGCCGAGTGCGAGGCGGTCCTTGACGGAGCCAAGCGGGTTGAATGCCTCGACCTTCACATAGAGGTCGATTCCTTCCGGGGCAAGCTTATTGATCCTGACGACAGGCGTGTTGCCGACAGTCTCCAGGATGCTGGCGAATCGGGTCATCGGTATGGGCTCTTGGTTTTGATAGTAGGAATATTTTAACCCACGTACGCGCCAACTGGGGCAGGACGAGTTCATCGCGACAGGACTGATGCGCCGCTCTGAGGACGAGCCTATGGTCCGCCGTCTTGCACATGCAAAAAATCCGCTGTATCTTGCACTGGTATGACGCAGTCACACGCCCTCATTACGCCTGATGCTCAGCCCGTCCTCGCCAAGGCGGCGATCAACGCCGCAGCGCGACTGGGCCTTCGAAACCGGCATCTCGCCGAGATAATCGGGACGAGTGAAGCGTCGATTTCGCGCCTGCGAAGTGGACGCGGCCTCGATCCTGAGCGAAAGGAAGGCGAGCTCGCCCTCCTTTTCCTGCGGCTCTTCAGGTCTCTCGACGCACTCGTCGGTGGAGACGATGCCAGGTCGCGCGCGTGGCTTCATGCAGACAACACCCATATCGGCGGAATTCCCGCCGACCGCATTCGTACAGTTGAAGGGCTGATCGATGTCGTCCAGTATCTGGACGCGATGCGCGGGCGACTCTGAGCTGCGCGCACTTCACCTCTCGCCGTGGCGAGTGGTGGAGGCGCAACATCAGGTGTCCACGAGGAAGCTCGTAGATTCTGCCGAAGAGCAGGAGTTACTCGAGCAGCTGATCGACGGGGTAAAACCCCCTGTCGCAACGAAAAGTGGGTTGCATTACCTCCTCTTCACGCCATTCAGGTATCCGCCGCTCAAGCGCGGATCTCGCTTTGGGTCGCGGCGCGAGCGAGGCATCTGGTATGGCTCGATGGAGCGGCGAACTGCATTCGCGGAAATCGCCTACTACCGGCTCGTGTTCCACGAAGGGACTCGAGCGGACCTCGGCACCGTCGAAACTCCGGTCACTGCGTTCACCGCACGTGTCCGCACGAGCCGGGGGATAGACCTCATCGCGTCCCCGTTCGATTCCTATCGCAGCGCGATCCAATCGCCGACCAGCTACGCATCATCGCAAGCGCTCGGAACAGCCATGCGCGTAGCCGGTGTCGAGGCTTTCAAGTATGCGTCGGCCCGGGACCTGGATCAGGGTATCAATGTCGGCGTATTCGTCCCCGCGGCCTTCGGCAAAGCGAAGCCACAATCGTTCGAAACGTGGCACTGCGCCGCATCGCGAAACCGCGTAGATATAACGCAGGCAGACTATTTCAAGCGGGACCGTTACGCGTTTTCGCGCACGCAGTTTCTAGTGAAAGGATCATTGCCAGCGCCTGCGTTATAACTTTTCATTATCAATATGATAAGAATCATTCTGGTCGTAGTCGTCGTGCTTTTTGTTCTCAGAGCACTGATGCGCCGCCGAAAGCCACCTGAGCTCCTTACGGAAATCCATCCCCTGGAATCCAGAAGTGAGGATCGCGAGTCGTTGCGCTCGGGCGAGCCTTAGCCGACTACCTCCATGTCGCCGCGTCACCGATTGCACGAAAAGTGTCCATTGCCAGACCCGATTCGACTGCCCGGTTAGATAGAGCGTGTCATTCGTTGCGCGGCCAACCATGTCCAGGTTGAGGTTCGCGACGATTGACCCATGCGCAACGGGTGGACGCGCCGCAAAGTAGTCGCTTCCCCACAACCCCAGTTCTTCACCCGACACGGCCACGAAGATGACGCTCCGCTTGGGTCTCACCCCCTCGGACATCGCCTTTGCGATCTGGATCAGCGCCGCTACGCCGAAAGCATTGTCGTCGGCGCCGTTGAAAATGCTGGCCGGCCCGGGCGGTGCGTTCGGATTGCGACCCAGCCCATCGAGATGCGCAGTGACGACTATGAACTGATTCTTGAGCAGCGGGTCACTGCCGGGAAGAAGCGCTACGACATTCGGCGCCCATGTGACTTTGCTGATCTGCCGATCGAAATGAAATACTCCGTCGATACCAAGCGGCATGGCCTTCGGCGGCGCATCGACCGCGGCAAATGAAGCCGTGTCAACGTTCGCATCCCGAAGCAGCTTTGCAAATCGCCACCCCAGACTTCGAGCCTTCTTACTCCCTGATGATCCGCACGTTGCCGTTGATAGTGCGAATCCTGACCTTGTTCCGGCCACCGCCGACACTTCCTTTCGCTCTTATAGTTTTACGCGGCGTATCGCCGTTGTCAGTCCACTCGCTGCTGACGCTTTGCGTCAGAGGAACGTCGCTTGTGATCCGGAAATCTCCTTCGTAGCGACGGGTGTAGCTCAGCTCTACATCTATATCCATTGCCAGTGACTTCGGCACGGTTACTTCGATGTCGCCCTTCATCGACGAAATCTCCACGTCCCGATCCCCACGAGACGCATCGCCGACCATCTGTACGATCACATCACCGCCCATGGTCGTCGCACGAATCCCCCCATCCACACTGCCGAGCCGGATCGTGCCGCCCATGGTGTGAGCCCGCACACTTCCGCCTGCGCGTCGAACGCGAACATCTCCACCCATCGTCTCGATGTCAGCACCCTCCGGTGCATCATCAATACTTATCCCGCCTCCCATCGATCGCATGTGGATCACACCGCCACTCCGAACACTCGAGCGGCCGCCAGACGCGGAAGCATCCGACACCGAGGGACCCCGACGCGTCACGCGACCACCCATCGTCGTCCCGGAAAGATTCCCGCTCACTCCATCGATCGTGACCGCGCCTCCCATACTATGAACGCGTCCATCGAGCTTCGAATCGCGCACCGAAATCGCACCACCCATCGTCGTGAAATCGAGCGTCCCATCGAGGTTGCTGAACCGGAGGCCCCCACCCATGGTCCTCCCGGATATCCGCCCCGTCACGCCCTCTACGGTCACTCCTCCGCCAGTGGTCTCGATCCTGACATCGTACCGCCGCGGAACCTCCACGGTGAACCGTAGGCTACCCCTATTTCTGGAACTTCGCTCAACGTGATACGCCCGAACGTGTACCCCCTCACCATCCGGCTCGATATCGACCTGGCATCTTGGCTCGCACTCGCGACTTCCTTCATCGACGCGGACACGCACTTGATTGCCGTCGGTACCGCGTACGTCGACGGCTCCACCCGCATCGATATCGAGGAAAATTCTTTCTCCGGGTTTCGTCGCCAGCGTTCGGTCAATCGGGAATTGTGCGTGCGCGGAAGTCGCAACAAGCACAATCGGGAACAATGCGATCGACAAGCGGGACAAAGCAGTGAGACCGGGCATATAGTGTTCTCTGGAGTTGGCGAATTTTCCCATGGCGGGATTGTTCGCTTACTGAGATACCTGACAGCCACGAATGGTTTTAATCATTCTTTCGCGGCCGTCAGCGATATCCCTCTCTACGTCCAGCCTCCGCGTGCCGGCGTTAGTTATTCGCGGGGTTGATGCTTGGATATTCGTCATGTCGTCTCCAGGTGAGTTCACAACATTAGACTGGCGTTGTCCCCAGAACTCATCGGTCTAGCGACGGGTTGCTTCCAGTGGCATCTCCTGCCTGGTGAGCTGCAACGGCAATCCGAATCTTGGGAAGAGTGTCTCCACGTCGAGATACGAGGTCATGCTGGTGATGCCCCCGTCATCGAGCTCGAGGAGGATCAAGGCCCAGGCTGTCGCACCCCCGTCACGATACTGCGCGAATGCTGGCGTTCCTCCACATGCCTCCACCGGAACCAGTCTCGACCCGCGGCACCCGATCCCGAGGCCCATGAGCCATTGGGCAATCGACTCGCGACCGCGCAGCCAGAGATCGTATGGTGGCATCGAGAGCGTAGCCTCCGCACGCAGCAGGTTCGTCAGCGCCGCCACGTCGTACTGCTCAAACGCCTCGAAGTAACGCGATACGAGCTCAGCCTGTTCTTCCGACAGCTCACGTCGAACGACTGATGGGTTTCTTGTATCGAGTGTTGCGCGAGCGCGTTGCAGCGCGCTGTTCACGGCCCCAACACTCATGTCGAGAGTCTCCGCCGTCTCCGCCGCTGACCAGTTCAGCACCTGCGTCAATAGCAGGACAGCCCGCTGGCGTGGAGGCAGGTACTGCAGCGCGGCTACGAACGCCAGTCGGATGCTTTCGCGGAGGATTGCGCGCTCCTCGGGATCGCAGTCGCCATGGGCAGGTAGTGCCATCGCATCGGGGATTGGCTCGACCCAGTACTCGCGCGGCTGCTTACCCAGAACGAGTCCCTCGTGGACGGTCTCAGGCTCGTCGGTTGTCTCGACCGGTCGCAATCGCTGCCGATTCGTCTCCGCAATCGAGTCGAGGCATACGTTGGTGGCAATTCGATAGAGCCACGTCCTGATCGACGACTTCTCGTTGAACCTGTCGAGACCCTTCCACGCGCGAAGCATGGATTCCTGCACCGCATCCTCCGCATCGACGACGGATCCGAGCATGCGGTAGCAGTGCCCTATGAGGTCCGGACGAAACTGCTCGAGAATCGACGCGGTCGTCATTCAATCACGCCTGCAATGCTTCAACGTCCCGCTGACAATGTTTGCACACTTTCGCCTTTTTCAGAATAAGCTCGGCGCAGTGCGGGCACTCACGCTCATCGCGGGTGTTGGCCGATCGAGCAATTCCACCGGGGGTAGAGGCACCTTCCGGAATTGCGACCCGGCCGCGATCATCGACGGTCGATATCTGAGCCTGCACCTGCCGTCTGAATTCCAGTGGGCGCGCGATGTTCCGGAATGCCTCCTGAGTGCCGCCGGTTCCCATCACGATGATGGTTCCATAGTCTAGCATGCGACCCATCAGGCTCTGCTCTACGCCGATGGTTTCGACCTTCGAGAGCATCGTCTCGACCGTGCGCCTGCGGATCCATCCCACCTTGATCACTACTCGCCGGTCAGTGATGCTGAATTCCGACGTCATCTGCGTGATGTACGTCCACGCAAATATAGGGATGGCTAGACCGAAGCCGGCGATTGCCAGCCACCAGAGCTCGAGACCCAGCCCGAAAATACCAGCGACTGCGAGCGCTGTGTCGAGTAGGTAGGCAGGAATGAACGGCAACATGTGCAGACGAGCCTGGTATTTGATCTGCTCGCCCGGCAGCAGCTGCGATTCTGTGTAAGACGCCATGGAATCTGGTTTGAAAGGGAGATCAAACACTCACCATGGATTAGCGCCTGTCAATTTGAGCGCTCGTGTTGGGAGGACGTCGGAGTTAGGACTTTGAGGATCAGAAAGAGATCGTCGGGAAGGACACTGTCATTCGAGTGTTGTTCTTTTCCGTCAACATTACCGCTGTCAGCACCACCGCATCATACCAGAAATGATGGAAGATCGACTCTCTGACACTCCACTGGTTTCGCTTGACGATCCACCCTTCCCACGCAGCCCATCCGCCGATCGCCGCCGCATACCATCCGGCATCGGGAAGATGCGCCGCGCCGAAGACGCCGGCCTGCAGCCCGTTGGCGATCCAGAACCGCTGTCCCGTCTGCTGGTGTAGAGCCGGCAGCATCCACCCGCGAAACAACGCTTCCTCTGAGATCGCCGCGTTCAGCGAGGCTGATACTGAATATGCGGCGTCGTGTCCGCGAAACTGCATGTAGCTCTCGCCGGACTTGCGATCAGAAAGTATCAGGGCGCCAATGGCCACTGTCTGCGCAAGGTCGACCCAGGTTGTCCATCTGCTCAGAAACCGCGTGTCGAATGGTGCAGAAAGCAGGTCGCGGACACTTTCTCGCCTCGTCAGGAACTTGTACTTCCCTTGCGCCTGAAGCGCCGGCACGGCTGCGTGAAATGAATCCCACGCACTCAGCGCTCCAGTGGTAAACGCGAGACTCATCCCCGTCTCGGCGAGTTGATCGCGACTGTTCCGCGGAAGATCACCATCCCATGTATCACCCCACGGATCTCCAACTGCCGTCAGCGCATACCCTGCAAGAGTTGTCACCGTAAGCCCGAGACCGGTCCGGGTTTCACCGTGGATGTATTGCCCTAGTCCTGGAAGGAAAAGACTCCCTGCCGGGATGAGCAGCTGTGCGCCACGGCGTGACTTCGCATGTATCGAATCCGCGGCCTGTTTGGGGTCGCTCGAATCGGCTACCGCTGGCGTTGACTGAGTTGGCGCCTCAGTGGGAGCCTGTGCCGACAGCGTGCCGGCAAATATCAGTGACATTACGATGAAACGCATGAGGCTCGACTACCGGTTCATGTGAAGTTGTAGCTGCATGCGTGAAGATGACTGGCGTTCGTGCTCGAGGCATGCGCCGAGGCATGAGTGTGGTCAATGCCGGTGCGAATGTGCCACCGTCGGGCATGGTTCGAGCGCGGCTACGCGCGATGCTGCCTGAGCACCTCGTAGACTGCGACTGCAACGCTCGTTGAAAGGTTAAGAGAACGAACGAGCTCCGAAGCAATCGGCATTCCGAGAAACCTCTCGCCGTAACGTTCGTGAAGTTCAGGGGGCAGCCCGCCAGTCTCGCGCCCGAACACCAGCACCGTGTCGCCGTCCGTTGCGAACGGCGCATCCCAGTACAACCGTGTTGCTTTTGTCGAGAAAAAGTACGGCTCGCCAAGATCTGGGAGCTCGCGCTCGAACGTTGTCCAATCAGGCCAGACGCGAAGATCCACGTGCTCCCAGTAGTCGAGGCCAGCGCGTTTTACTTCGCGCTCATTGAGCGAAAATCCGAGCGGCTCGATCAGGTGCAGAGTTGCGCCCGTGGCCAGGCAAGTGCGGCCAACGTTGCCTGTGTTCCAGTGAATTTCCGGATGTACGAGGACTACGTGTATTGCCAACCGGACCTATTGTTTGGATGCGGCCATCACGGTGCACCACGCGCAGCGAACTCCGCAAAGCCGCGCACCATCGCTTTGACGCATTCACCCGGCGTCGGAACGCCTGCAAAAAAACCCTGGCAAGGTTCGCGGATCAGCTCGGCACGCTCCTTGTCAGACGCAAGTTCCTTGTCTTTTCAATGGAGCACCAATTTACAACTCATCGAGCACCCGCCCAACCAAAAAAGGTGTGGATTAGATTGCGCGGCTGATGAGCGCCCCGATGACTTTTGTCGACAGGTTGTGCGATGCCGATGTTAGCGGGCTTCTCGCGAATGGTGCCGGTCTTGAGATCGGCATCCATGCCAACCCTGCCGGACCGAATTGCCCGGCCATTCCGCTTGTAATAAGCGACGGCATGTCCGGGAAAGCGGCAATATTTTCGCCGACTGGTCACTATCTCGACTATCCTCTCCTCGAGATGGGTCGCAATTCGCCTCTCGGTCGCAGGACTGCACTCGCGGCGCTCGGTGCGCCCTGGAGGGCGATGTTTCGAGCGACTGCATTCGATCGCGTCGTCTATGTCAACAACTGGCTGCTCAATGGCATGCCTTCACTCGATCTCGGGCATGAGCAAGTCATCACCCTGATCGATGGAATCCAGAAGAAATACGCGGACCATGCGCTGGTTTTTTCCGGAACTGTACCCGCAGTTACCCCTCACCATGCAAGAACCCTCACCGCGATCGGAGGCCGCGCTGTCCAGAGCCGGATCGTGCACGTGCTCGATGTTCGGTCCACTGCTGCATCATTGAAGCGTGGAGGAGTACGGGAAAAGAGGAACGTCGACCGCCGGTTGTACGAAAAGAGAAGCGTTGATCGAACATCAGACCGAAAAGTCCTGCTCACAATGACGGATCGGATTCGCGATCTCTACGCCCAGCTATACATCTCCAAGTATTCCTCGTTGAATCCGCAATATACCGCTGAGTTCTTCCGGCTGATGCTCGAGTCCGATGAGTTTCATGTCGCCGGCTGGTTTGGCGAAGACAGGCGCCTTGAAGCATTCAACATCAGGTTGATCAACGACCGCATCAATCACGGTTCCCTCTGCGGATATGATACTTCCGTCCCAATGAAACGCGGGCTATTCCGGCTGATCGCTGCTGAAGATGTCTTCGGTCCCGGCGACTTCGATCTCGTCAACTGGGGCGGCGGCAACTCAGCGTTCAAACGGTTTCGCGGGGCAGTGCCTGTTCTCGAATACGACGTTGTTTTTGATAGTCATCTCTCAGGCAGGCGGCGGTTTCCGTGGCGGGTGCTGCGCGAAATGCGGGGATTCAGAAATCAGCGCGCAATAAGCGCCACTGGCGTGGAGCCGGTGTCCGCGATTGGGTCGGTCGAGTCACAGGAAGTGAAGTTGCGAAAAGTCGCTCTCATTACGAGCGTCCCCGAGCTCGTCGCTCCGTTTCTTGGGAGCGACCTCAAGTCAGTCGGCATCGAGATCCCGCTCGTGGTCCTGGTTCGACCATCGACTCTTCTTGGCGATCGACTACGTGACCTGCCGCACACGTTGAGGCGGCAAGCCAGGCTTAACAGAACATCGCCGTTGCTTCAGCTGGTCAATCGAGTGCTGTACTATCGGTTAGCCTCGGATCGAGAGTCGCATGCGCACCATGCACTGACACCCGGCGCCGCACTCGACACCCTGGCGCGCGGCCGAATTGTCATTGATGCAGCATCAGCGAACGAACCGCCTGTCGTATCGGCGCTGAAGGAAGCAGACTGTGAGCTTGGATTGGTCATAGGCGCTGACGTGCTGACGCGTGCGACCCTCGAGGCGATCGACATCCCTCTGATCAATCTCCACCTGAGCGACCCGGCGTTTGCCCGCGGAATGCCTCCGGTTTTCTGGGAGATTCACGCCGGGAGGGATGATGTGACTCTTACGCTGCATCGCCTCATCGCCCGGCTCGATGCCGGCCCGATACTGATGCAGAGGCCCGTACCGGTTCAATGGCGTCAGACTCTCGCAGGAACCATTGCCGCAACGCGACGTCTTGTTGCGACGGAAATCGCGAGGTTTCTCACTGATGCTTTACCGGAAATCCTCGAGGGTCGCGTATCTGCGACGATCGTTGACCATGGAGCGGTCCGAACAATTCCGCGGATTGGTGAAGTCATGCGGGCGCGAAGGATCTGTCGGGAACGAACTGCTTCTATCCGCCAGCTACTTCAGGAGAACGAATGAGCCAAGAGGCAGAACCTTGCCGTTGACGAGCGCGTCAACTGTATGCCTGCCCGGACAATGCTTTCTTGTCGTCAGGTCAGCGAGTGTGACAGTCTTGCGAAAGGTGTCGCGGCTTCCACCCGCCAGCTCGACAGATTTGAGCTTGAACACCTTTGGCGACGTCGTTCCGTTCGCCTTGATGAAATGAACCCGCATGTCAGCGATGATGCGCTGCGCACTTCGGCTCGTGCTGCGGATCCCGAACATGATCGTGACCTTGCCACCTTTCGGCACCCGCTGGGGCCGTATTACAACGTCTTCAACCGCAACTCTCGCTTCCCTTCCAAACCCGAGCAACTCCAAAGCGCCGGGATTCCCCTGCTTCACGAGTGACCGCAGGGCATGCCTGACAAGGGCCCGCCTCTCATCCGACGCGCCTTTCATCCATTTCTTCGCAATTCGAATCAGGATATCCGGATGATCCTTCCCGATATCATTGAGATTGTTTGCAACGGAGCGTCTTACATAGATCGCGGGATCATCCTTGAGCAGCTCGAGCAACGTGATCACCGGCGCCGGATTCTGCTGGAACCTGCGTAATCGACCGCCCCACGGGAGACGTGGCCGAGTCCCCTCGGAAACGAGCCGGCGGACATGTTCGTTCTGGTCGAGGGCCCACGTTCGCAACAGTCCAAGTGATTTCAGCTCATAACGTTCAATGAATGGGCGGATGCTGAATTCCGCCGAAAAGAGTTGTGTCAGCCGATGCTGGGCCCGCATCGATTCATCGAAGTGCTCAATTCCTGATTGCGCGACGAAGCACGTGTGGGGAAGAAAGAAGAACGACGCCATGCCTCCCTCGACCTGATCGCCCGGGCGAAGCTCGTTGATCGACCGCATGAGGATTTCCAGTGCTTCCGGGTAGTTCGGCGGCAAATGACGGGCGAGCGCGCGCGCGATGAACCGGCCCCGGTCCATCAGTTCGAGCTCTTCGTATCCATCCAGCGCATCGGCCAGAAAGTCCTTCTCCGGGAACTGCGGCCACGCCGCCGTGATCTGACGCGCGAGCGATCTCGGAATCCTTTCACCGAATTGACTCTTCAGCGGTTCGCCCAATCAAGTCTCCATCGGCGTGTCGAGGCGGACGTCCTTCAGAAGGAGCCACAACCCAAGCGCCAGCTCGTAAGAGAAGACGGGGACGAAATAGCCCGGCATCAGGAAAGTTTTCAAACCAGGGTAAATGACCATTGCCACGACCCCTATCAGCAGAACCATTGACCCAAAAACACCCCAACCGGCCAACGCTCGAGGGATGTATCCAGACTTGAAAAACAGATATGCGAAAACCGCGGAGCCGAGGCCAAGAAACATCAAGCCAATGTCGTAGCCGACCGCGCTGGCACTTAGAGCTAACCTGGCAAGCGCCGCCTGTTCGCCCGGCTCAAATGCCCTCATGTAATCCCCGTGCAATATCTGCAAGGCAACCAACCCCAGCAGCGTCGTCACCACCAGAATCGATGTCTCAATTAGCCTGAAGGCGGCAGCGAGGAGCGCGAGGTGCTTGTGCACCTCGCGGAGTAGCACGTAAAGCGCAAGCAGGAGCACAATGTCGAGCGCCCAGGTAATCAGCTCGCTGACAATCCCGATACGGTATAGCTGCTCGGATCCAATCAGCTTTGCTGCCGTGCCCCCGGCATCGTTCGGAACATTGATGCGTGGCCAGACATAAAACGCCGGAAAGAGAGCGAAAGGCATGACGAAGACATGAACGAAGCCGGCCACCTTCGCGGCTCTCCGTTGGGACATCTTGCTGGCTGCATCACTCAAGTTCTTGACCCTCGCTGAGCGGCGCCTGCGTTGGCCTGCTCTTGCCCAATATGATCGATCACCGTTAGCCCTACGTGCGAGTGGGCTCTCAGGTTGCCGAAATCCATACATACCTGAGTATGGCGAGCGGCCACACGGCTCGCAGATTATAGTAATCTCCACTCAATCGTCCGGGTTGCCGTGAGGCTCCCCTGCCTAAAAGGCTGCTCTCTTACCGCATGCGAGTATTCACTCTGACATCCGACCTCCAGAGACAGCTCCAGGAAACAGTCGGCCCCGCATACCACATCGAAAAAGAGTTGAGCGGGGCAGGCATGTCGCGAGTGTTTGTCGCGACCGAGGCCGAGCTCGAACGGCAGGTGGTCATCAAGGTGCTGCCTCCCGACCTGACCGCGGGGATGAACATAGAGCGCTTTCGCAGGGAGATCCAACTTGCGGCGCGACTCAACCACCCGCACATCGTTCCACTGCTCGCGGCTACTGCGAAGGGCTCGCTCCTCTATTTCACGATGCCCTTTATCGAAGGGGAGAACATCCGCGCGCGGCTATCGCGCACGAGAGAGTTGCCGGTACAGGACGCGACCCGCATCGTAAGAGACGTAGCCGAAGCCCTCAGCTACGCACATTCGCGCGGCATCATTCATCGCGACATCAAGCCGGAGAACGTGATTCTCTCCGGAAATTACGCGCTCGTTCTCGACTTCGGTGTTTCCAAGGCGCTTACCAGCGCCACATCCGACAAGCCCGATGAATCGCCGATAATCACCTCCCTCGGTGTCGCGATCGGAACTCCCGCGTATATGTCACCCGAGCAGGCGATTGCAGATCCGAGCATCGACCACCGCGCCGACATTTATGCCCTTGGTGTTGTGGCGTATGAGCTGCTCACCGGCCGTGCACCATTCGCTGGCATGGCCCCGCAGCAGACACTCGCCGCGCAGATACATAACAAGCCGCCGCCGCTGAGCGATTTCCGCAAGGAGATTCCTCCAGGCCTCGAAGCCGTTGTCCTCCGCTGCCTCGCAAAGAATCCGGCGGACAGGTGGCAGTCAGCAGACGATCTCCACGCCGCCCTCGAACCCTACTCGGTCACTAGCGGAGCAAGCACGCCGGCCGCAACGGGGAACACGGGGCTCGCGTTGACAACACGGCGCGTCACTATCGCTGCCGCAAGTGTTGCGGGACTCGCCGCCGTCCTGATCGGCGGAACGCTGGCTCTCAACCGCGAGCCTCGCACCGTCCTTGTCGGCAATACCCGGCAAGTAACCAGCGCATCGGGTCTGGAGTTTCATCCGAGTATTTCGCCGGATGGAAAGATGATCGCCTATGTCGCCGGTCCATCGGGTCGCACACGGCTCTTCGTTCGCCAGGCATCGAGTGGTCGCGCGATCGCGCTCACTGACAGCACGGTGCAACCGCTCTGGCCGAAGTGGAATGAAGACGGATCCGAAATCTTTTTCAGCAACGGCGAAAGAATTTTCAGTGTGCCCGTACTTGGCGGACCCGCCACGCTCGTTCCGGCACTGAACGGCCTCACCCAATGCAGCCTGCGCCCGGCAGCAGACCGTTTCGTGTGCAGTAAGGGCAACGGAGTGGGGTTAGTGGAGATCGGACGCAATGGTGATGACCGAAAGGAAATCACCGATGCGGGTGGTAGAGGTGTATTCGCATCATCCTGGTCGAATGATGGGAAACTGATCGCATTCGCGCAGGGAAACGGTGGATTTCTCAGCGGTACCGACATCGGCAACATTGCGCCGTCATCGATCTGGGTGGTAAAGGCGGGCGGTGGAACACCGGTAAGAGTATCCGACATCACGCATCTGAATACGTCACCCGTCTGGACAACCGACGGCGACATCCTGTTTGTCTCGAACCTCGGCGGCGCACGTGACATCTATCTCCAGCGCCTGAATCGTGACCTGACGCCGCGTGGGGCGCCCTCTCGCATCACGACGGGACTCAACCCGCACACGATTTCCATGAGTCGCGACGGGAAGGTCCTCGCGTACAGCGTGTTCACAACCGTCGCCAACATCTGGACAGCAACCGATGGTCCCTCCGACATCGCCAATGCACTTGCTGCAAAGCCTGTCACGACTGGCAACCAGACAGTCGAGTTCGGATCGGTATCGCAGGATGGGAAGTGGCTCGTCTATGACTCGAATGTCAGCGGCAACCAGGAAATCTTCAGGATGCCGTTAGGCGGTGGAGACCCCGAGCAGCTCACGCGAAACGCGTACGACGATTTCAATCCGGCCTGGTCGCCTGATGGGACAGAGATCGTGTTCTACAGCCTGAAGAACGGGAATCGCGACATCTTCATGATGAACGCTGATGGAACCGGGGTTCGTCCGGTTTATGAAGGTCCGGGTGAACAGCGACTCCCAACCTGGCTTGGCGCCAACGATATCCTGTACATGGTGTTCTCGGACTCGGTATTTCGGGTGCGACGGACCGGAGATACCTGGGGCCAACCGGAGCTGCTCGACGATGGCGGTGTTGCGCCCAAGATGTACTCGCCCGACGGTAAGTGGCTGGTGAAAATTCATCGGGAAGGCTCAGCCTGCGCGGCATGTCCGGCTGGCGCATACATCTCAGGTGCTGACGGGTCTAATCCGGCACCGATTCCCCTTTCTAACACCCAGCTCCTCCCCAGCATCGCCGGCGCAGGACCATGGAGCAACGATTCAAAGCACTTCTACAGCGCCGTTCGCGAGAGCGACGGGACGTCATCGATCTGGCAGATTCCCGTAAACGGCGATGCTGAACGCCGCATCCTACGATTCACCGATCCCATGCGGCAGCTGTACCGCTCGAGCTTCGACGTCTTTGGAAGCAACTTCTATTTTACTATCGGAGACAGACAGAGCGACGTCTGGACGATGGAGCTGAACAAACGCTGATCGAACAGGCTCGAGTTTTACTCGTCTGGGCCCGACACCTCTGCTTCTAACGCCTAAGGCCTATGAAGTTTTTCGTTCGCACCTGACCTGCCGCCTGACCGGTCGTTATCCGGTGCCGCCGTACCGATGCGCGAGGCTCGCGATCAACGCTGACGGATCCGGCGCACTCCCGGTTGCCTTCTCGATCATGACGGCCGGCGCATACCGCTTTCCGTGACGATGAATGTTCTCACCGAGCCAACCGCGCAACGCACTAAAATCGCCCGCGGCAAAAGCGTCCTCGAGCGGACCCACTGAATGCTCGGCGGCATCGAACAGCTGCGCGGCGTACACGTTCCCAAGCGTGTACGTCGGGAAATATCCGATGAGCCCTTCCGACCAGTGTATGTCCTGAAGACAACCGTTGCGATCGCTGTCCGGCGCAATTCCGAGATAGCGCGTGTAGAGCTCGTTCCATGCGCCGGGCAGGTCTGACGCCTTCAGTTCCCCCGACAACAATGCTCGTTCGATCTCGAAGCGGATGACGATGTGGAGATTGTACGTGACTTCGTCGGCCTCTACGCGGATAAGTCCCGGAGATGCGTGATTGATCACGCGCCGAAACTCATCCATCGAAACGTCCCGAACGTCGAACGCGTCCTGGAACTGCGGATAGAAGTGCTGCCAGAAACCGTTACTGCGACCAACGAGATTTTCCCACAGTCGCGACTGGGATTCGTGAATGCCCAATGACACGGCTTCGCCCATTGGCGTGCCGTAGTGCGCGGGATCGAGACCCTGCTCATATAACGCGTGACCGGTCTCATGCAGCACCGCTAGAAATCCACTGGCGAAATTGCGCTGATGATACCGCAGCGCGATACGAACATCACCCGGTCCGATAAAGGAGCAGAACGGATGTGGCCCAAGGTCGAAGCGACCGCTGTCCAGACTGAACCCCAGCTTGGTCGCGGCGCCCTCAGCAAACGCCCGCTGCTGCTCGAGAGGGAATTCGCGATTGAGGTTTGTCGAGGGCGTTGCCGCACGTACTGAATCGACCAGCGGCACGAGTTGCTCGCGCAGATGCGCAAAGAGCGTCGACAGATGATCTGTCGTCATGCCAGGCTCGTAGTCGTCGAGGAGTGCATCATATCGCACGCCTTCGTACCCAATTGCGTCAGCCTTCTCACGTGCCAGCGCAAAGGTCTGATCGAGCCAGGGCGCGAACGCGGGGAAATCGTCCTGATCGCGGGCTTCCGACCAGGCTTGCGATGAAAGCGCTGATACGCGCGCAAGCTCCTCGACGAGCCGGCGAGGCAGTCGGGTTTCCCGGTCGTAGTCCCGCCGAAGCTCGCGGATGTTTACCGCCTCGACACTCTCTGGATCGCCCGCAAGCGATGATGCCTCGACATCGCTGAGCAGCTCGCCAAGTCGCGGATCAGTGGCGCGGTCGTGCGAAAGCCCTGCGAGGAGCGCGAGCTGTTCGCCGCGATGATTGACGCCGCCCCGTGGCATGTTTATCTCCGCATCCCACTGGAGTATGCTGCTGCACGACGCCAGCACAGTCCGCTCGCGCGAAAGTCGAATCAGTTCGGCGTACGCTTGCTCAGGATTCAATGCCGGTTTCGGTTGAGTGTCAGATTTCGAGAAGATCCCGTCCAACTATCAGGTTGCCCGAGAAGTGCGGCCTGACAGCGTCGTGCCAAACCGCATCAGGCACGAAAGGATACCCGCCTGGCACGAAGTGCGACAGCACGAGCGTTTTTACTCCCGCCTCGGTTGCAAGCTGTCCCACCTGTTCCGTTGTCGTGTGGCTCGCAAGCAGATGCTCCCGGAGCGTTCTCGCATTTGAGTCACGCGCAATCAGCGAGTCGATCGAGGGCACGTGCATTACTTCATGCACGAGAACATCTGCGCCGCGCGCAAGCCGAACAAGTGCCTTTGATGGCCGCGTATCGCCTGAGATAACGATTGACCTGTCCGGACAATCGAACCGATATGCAAATGCCGGTGCCATCGGCGGGTGTTCGACGAGTGCCGCCGTGACTTTTACCCTTGCATCCGCCATTACCGCCCCGCCGGTGATCAGATCGTGGGCCGAGATGAGCGGCTGAAGCGAAGGGCGGCCTTCGTCGGCCATGCGGGTCCTGATGTCGACATCGTTGAGCAGAATGAACTGCCGTGTCATTTCCTCGAGAGGCGGCGGGCCGTAGGTGTTGACGCGCGCACTCAGGTCAGAGGCCCATGCGAGCAACAAGAGGTTGCCGTAATCGGCGTTGTGGTCGGAGTGCTGGTGAGTGACGAAGACGTTGCGTAGTGCGGATAGCGGCACCCCGGCACGGACGAGTTGGATGGCCACGCCGTTGCCGCAGTCAATGACGTAGGCCAGGTTGTTGATGATGATCACCTGCGACGACGCGAAACTGTTCTTCCGCGGCCGGGGGCCGCCGCCCGTGCCGAGCAGGATGAGTCGCGTCCTTGTGGCG
>JANPKW010000095.1:0-20402 GCA_031426255.1 Gemmatimonadaceae bacterium
CGGCTGTCCCGCGTTTCTAACCCGTGCCTGTGGACTGCGTAGACTGAGGCCTGAAGCCTATGCTTTTCTTCAGTATGCGATTCTGACTCATGACTGAGGACCGATGACTGATGCCTTCCGAGCCTTGGGTCGCCAGTCCCCAGGCGACAGGAAGAAGCACATACTGAAAAACAGCATAGGCTTCAGTCCTCAGTCCACGCAGTCGTCAGGCACGAGTCGAAAGAGCAGTTAGCCCTACGAGGTGACCTTCAGCCCCACAACGGACACCAGCAGCAATCCGACAAATGCGAGACGTGCGAAATCCCGCGGCTCGTCGAACAGCACGATGCCCAGGATGACCGCGCCAGCAGCGCCAATTCCAACCCAGATGGCATAGGCCGTCCCGATCGGGATAGTTCTCGCAGCGAGCGCCAGCAGGAACATGCTGGCTGCAATGGCCAACGCGGTCAGGATGCTTGGGAGTGGGCGCGTAAAGCCATGCGTGTATTTGAGACCAATAGCCCAACCGGTCTCGAGGAGACCGGCGATAATCAGGTAGATCCAGGCCATGGCCGGTTCTCCGGGCCGCACAAGGCGGCGATTAGAGCAATGACGTCTGGCTGACGTCCTTCCGCGGCGCGGAAAAACACATACGGCAGCGTGCCTCGTACGACTCCGTTCCGCCGACCATTATCTGCGGCGAATCGTATGGAGCTGGTTGTCCACCAATCAATCTCTGGTTCCTGCTGGCAGGTCCCCCGCACAGCACGCAGATCGCGTGGAGTTTGTCGACTACCTCGGCGATTGCCATCAGTGCTGGCATCGAGCCGAATGGCTCGCCGCGGAAATCAGTGTCCGTGCCGGCAACGATTACGCGACGGCCCCGGCTTGCCAGCGACGTGACCAGTGGAATCACGCCCTGATCGAGAAACTGCGCCTCATCGAGCGCGATAACATGAGCCATCGGGTCGATCTGCAGCGCGATCTGCGCGGCGGAATCTGCAGGCAGCGCCTGCACCGTTCGCCCATCGTGACTGGAAACGCTGTAAATGCCGGCATAGCGCGCGTCCAGGTGTGACTTGAACACCTGGACTTTCTTCCGGGCGATGATCGCTCGACGAACGCGCCTGATCAGCTCTTCGCTCTTGCCGCTGAACATCACACCGGCAATGACCTCGATCCAGCCGCCGGTCTGGTGAAACGACTGGCTCATTATCGATCGCGACGGGGCGGACGGGAGGAGTCATCGCGCGGTGGGCGTCGGTCGCCGCTGTCTCTCCGCGGCGGTGCGCCCCGCGATCCTGAATCGCGGGATCCTCCATCGCGAGCCCCCGGCCGCGGGCGCGAATCGCGCGAACCAGCATCGCGCGGCCGGCTGGCGCCTGGCCCGCGATCACGAGGCGGGCCGCCGCGGGAATCTCCACGGTCGAATCCTTCGCGGGGCGCGGGCGGACGCACGACTGCAGCCTGAGAACGAGCGTCCATTTCCGCAGCCTTGCGCAGCGTCCGCTCTTTTTCAAGAAGGCGAAGCGCGGCGGCAGCTATCTCGATTCCGTCGTGGTGATCGAGCAACGGCTCGAGCGCGAGCACCTCGCGCGCGGCAATCCCCGATTCGATGACTCCACTCAGCTCGCGCCTGATCGCGACCTCGCGATCGCGCGCTGCGTTACCAGGAGCAGTGAGCATGAATGGACGTACGTCGCCTCCCGACATCCGTCGCAACGCTGCAACCTCGCGCGCTTCGATGAGTGCTACGATTGTTACGGCACCAGCGCCCGCTGCAGCAGCAAGCTGTGCACGTGAGCCTGGCATCTCATAAAAGATTACGGCGTAGGTCGAAGCAGGAATGTCCCCGCGGCTCACGCGCACCGCTGATGATCCGCCCTCGTACCCGAGTAGATGCAGCGTCGAGGAAACTGTGCGCTCAACCTCATCATTACCCGCGAGCACCACTGCCGATGGAGGATCCATATCATCGAACAATCGTCGAAGCGCGGTTGGCCGCGACCCCGCGGTCACGGTCACATACTGGATGGGAATAGGAGAGCCTTCACTGTCATCGACGGGCGGCGCATCACGATGAGCCCGGCGAAGATAACGCTCGGCAAACGCATTGACGCGTCCCTCTGAACGACTCGTGACCACGATTCGCGCAGCATCTTTCGGCAATTCGCTCATCACTGCTTCGAGCGCTTCGATATCCTCATCGTCACCGGCGAGAATCTCATCAGCCCACGCAAGAACAACGGCTTTGATAGAATCCAGCTTGAGATGGCTGCCACGAACCAGGTCCCGAATGTCTCTCGGTGAGCCCGAAGCTGCCAGAACCGGCCTCCCTGCCATCAGCCTGCTGGCTCGCCGCGCGCTGGTTACCGGGAGAAGCTCGATTCCGGCCGGTCCCGTCAGTCGCAGAACTGCCTCTGCCATCGCCACCGAGCTCTCCGGGTCTGCCGTCAGGACCAACAGCTGAGTTGCTCCAGCCGCCGGGTCCACCCGCTCGAGCGGACCGGTCAGGAAAGCAGGTACGGATGCCATGGATCGGGGCAGCGTATGGACTACATTCTGACTGCGACCAGAGCCGCGCTCCTCTCTCTCTTCGGGTTCCACCTTTCGTGCTCCTGAATGCGCAATGGCGCAGCTTCCGCCGCGCCGATACTGTTATTATCCGTGAGGTGGCGGGACTCGCCGCCGTAGCCGAAACATAGCAGAATCCATGCGGGATCGCCGACCGCGACCGCAACGCTGCTGACCCCTTCCAGAAGAACCGATGATCACCGCAATCGTCCTGATCAAAGCAGAGCCGAGGTCTATTCAGCAGTGCGCGACCAGGCTTGCAGGAATCGAGGGCGTATCGCAGGTCTACTCGGTATCAGGTGAGTGGGATCTCGTCGCCATTGTCGAAGTCACCGACTATGAGGGGGTCGCCTCGGTTGTGACTGAGCACGTTAGTACAGTACCAGGCATTCGCAGCACGCAGACGCTGACTGCATTCAGGGCGTACTCGAAGAAGGACCTCGAGCAGGCGTGGGACATCGGGCTGGAGTGACGCCGGATTCAGGCGATAAGGAAGTGAACCCAGGCTGGCCCTCCTCACCCCACGAGGCAACTCGTTTTATTCTAAGCCGCCTTCCAGGCAGCTCTCCGCTGGCAGGCACGCCTGCGGATCCGGGTCGCATTGCGCGCCCCGAAGAACCAGCGGTTCTCCTGGCTCCGGACCTAATCGGTGATGGCCCCTTCGCGGCGCATCACGTGACCGACCTGCGTGACGCGCGCGGCATTTCAGGTTTTGCTGCGTTCCTCGATGGATCGCAGGACATGCGGGTTGTAAATCAATCGAACGGGATCCCGATCGTATGGGCGACCGCATCGGCAACGGTACGGAACCGCGTAGATCGGCGCCTCGTTTCATGGAACGGCAAAGCGCCACTTGTCAGTCGCCGATTTTATCTTCCGTTCCGATATGTGGAAGGCATGGACCCCGCACTCCGGGACGACAATCGCTTCGTCGACACGGGAGTTGCCGATTCATCGGGCCATTTTCCGTCGCGGCATCCAGCGGCCCTGATGGAAGCGGCTGTCAAGCGAGTGCAGTTCGATCGTGAAGCACTCGAGCGGCAACTGGCAGAAGAGTGGTGCAGCTCCGAGGAGGGAGTCGTCTTCGTCGATGGCAGCATCACAGCGAGTCCGACCGTGTCACAGTCGCGATGCGCAATAGGCGTGATCAAGAGCCATCGCCGCCTCTATGCCGAGGGCGATGCGTTTCACGTGCTGGTTAACCTAGAGGCCGGGTACCGCACGTCTCTCTTCAAGGTTTCGCCCCGGTCGCGTCATGCTGTTGCGAGCTGGTACGTACGAATCCGGCGTGCCACGGGCCACGATGCGCTCTTCGGACTCGTTCGCGTTGAAGCAGCAATTTCTGACGACATCGCTCAGCGCGCAGATGAAATTTCCCGCTGGCTGATTGCCGAGGGGTCGCCGCTGGCCCTGCCTGACGGCCGCTGGGACAAGATGGCGTACGGCATTCGACATACTGAAGAATTTCTGCGAGCGATTTCGTGACGCAGCCGCTCGGGCGCGTAGTCGCAACGGAGCGCAAGCCGAATACTCCGCACGAGTTCCACTTCTGGACCTCACTCGAGTCACCTGTCGGAATCGGTACGATCGTGCGAGTTGATGGTGTGCATCCTGTCGAGGGACAGATCCCGCACATCTATGGAATCGTTGTCGAAGGATTCAGCTACACAGACCTTCAATCGCCAATGCACGACGTGCTTGGTCATGACGGGTCTCCCGCAAATGTCGGATTCGCGGTAACTGAGCGCGCTGAAATCCGACTCTATACGGCCGCCGTCCTCAGGCAGGTTCCTGAAGAACCGCTGCAGCCCGTGCCGATGGGCGAAGTTTTTCTTGCGGAGGAGGCTGACGTTGCCGTTGCACTGAGGATGGATGGTTATCTGCGCGAGGGCTCCAACACTGGAATACCTGTCGGTGTATACCGCGCGGGCGCTACCGATTCCGTCGTTTACCTCGACGCAGATTTTCTTCTGGGGCCGGAGGCTGCGCACCTGAACATCTCAGGCATGTCAGGCCTCGCGACAAAAACCAGCGCGATCGAATGGCTGCTCGCTTCAGTCTTCACGCACTTTCCTGCGGAGAAAGGTTCGATTGCCGCCGTTTGCTTCAACGTAAAAGGTCCCGACCTGTGCTACCTCGATCAGCCGGCTGACCGCCTCGAGGATTCCGACCGCGTTCTTTACGAAAAGATGGGAGTGAAGCCAGAGCCGTTTCAGAACGTCAGGTATTTCGCGCCGTACACAGCAAAGGGCTTCACGCTGAATACGCTGCGCTCGAATGAAGCTCTCCTGCGCAACGTCTCCCCGCTCACCTGGGGACTACGTGAAGTTCTGCAGTACGCCGAGGTTCTCCTCAACAAGGATGACATCGACGCCAAGGCGGACGCTCTCATCGATTTCATAACCGAGCGCGTAGTCGATCGGCGGATGGAGAAGGAAGGTCCGCTATCACGTGATCATACGGTGCAATCGTTCGGAGACCTCGAAGCGTGGTTCCGCGACCTGCTCCAGGGAATGGAGCGCTCGAACTCGGAATCGTGGCGCACCCATCACATCGCTACGATCAGGAAGGTTCGCAACAGACTCTCGAACATTTCGACGCGATGCGCCGGCCTGGTGACGGACACGGGCGACGTAAGCGACCTCCCATTCGGGAGCTTCGAGGACCGAGCGGTGTATGTAGTCGACGTAGCATCGCTCGAGGAAGACGCGCAGGATCTCATTTTTGCGCGTATCGTCTCCAGGCTTCGCGAACATCTCGAGCGACGCGATCTCGGGGTAAAACATCTCATCGTTTTTGTCGACGAGCTCAACAAATACGCGCCGGGCGACGGGCAGGAGACGTACGTCAGGAAGATGCTTCTCGATATAGCGGAGCGAGGGCGATACCTCGGCCTCGTTCTTTTCAGCGCGCAGCAGTTCCGGTCGCAGGTACACCGTCGTGTAGTCGGCAATTCGGGAACGGCGCTCTACGGTAGAATGGATTCCGATGAGCTCGCGACGCCAGGATACTCAGTGCTCAGCGCGTCGACGCGGACAAAACTCGCGACGCTCGAGAAAGGACAGCTGATGGTACGTCATCCGCATTTCACGCAGCCGATCTTCGTACGGTTCCCGCGGCCAGCGGTAATGCTTGGCCGCGATGGTGCCGAGCGTTATCCCCAGGCGACTGACGTGACTCTCGAGAATGCGATCTACCGGTCGCTGCGCGAGCTCGATCCCGACATCACCATGGCCTGGGTACAGCAGCTCGGCGCACTGTACGATGAGGACGATCTCATCAGGGCGCGCAATGCAACTCTCCTCGCGAAGCCGGCGAATGTCCGTGCTTTCTTCCAGTCGCGACTGCGAGCCATTCTGCCAACTGAGTCGCCGTCCCAGAGTCGATCGAGTGCGCCTCCGCTGCGCCCGATTCCAATCGGGGATCCGTATGGCGATTAGTCGCCTGCTGATTGTTTCGTTGTTGATCGCTGGCTTACCGGCTGTTGCATCCGCACAGTCAGTGCTGTTGCAGATCCGTCCACGTACCGGCGATACGCTGGCCGTGCGGATGGATCAGAAGGTCGAGATGACGGGCGTCCCTACTGGCTGTCCCACTGGCTACGCGGGTGGGAAGCGCGCAGCGAGTGCCGACTTGCCCGCGGCCGATTGCTCGGCATCGCGGCGCGAGATGACGACAGTGATGCAGGTGTTCAGCAAAGCGATCGTCAAACGCTCGACCGCCAACGGCGCCGTCGTGCTCGCAGTCACTGACTCGATTCGCACTTCGCTCAGCGGCGGGTCTGGTCCCGCGGCGGCGCCCAAGCGCGTTGCATCAAACAGCGGAAGTGTCGAGATAGTGGTTTCCACTGATGGTGGTGGCGAGGTGGTAGATGCCGGTGCCAGTCCTGCACTTCGCGCAATTTTTGGCCAGATGCCGGCGACTCTTTCCCGGAACCCGGTCGCCGTGGGCGAATCATGGGTTCGCCAGATGCGGGTGCCTATCGCAACTGAGGACGGAGCAACCAGCCTCGTGAAGGCAACGCTTCGCCTCGACTCCCTCGGCAGCAATGGCGAAGTCGCGTTCATATCTATGAAAGGGACACTTTCGCACGATCACCGTGACGGCAGCGATTCCGAGCTCGAGGGGTGGATCACGGGAACAATGCAGCTCGATCGGCGTCTGGCGTGGGTCACACACACACGGGCTGTGATCGATGTCGAATCGACGGTAAAGCCTACGACCGGTGGCGCACCAATGAGAGTGCGCACCAGGATCACTCAGGTATTGCGGGCCAAACCGATTCGATGAAAATCGTTCATCTCTCGGATCTTCATCTTGGCTTCAGGCAATACCAGAGGCAGACCGATCGCGGCCTGAATCAGCGCGAGGCCGATGTGGCCAAGGCGTTCCAGAAGGCCATCGACAGGATCATCGAGATCAAGCCGGATGTGATACTTGTCGGCGGCGACGTCTTTCATGCGGTGCGTCCGACGAATCCGGCGATCCTGCACGCATATGCGCAATTCGCGCGACTCGTCGAGACACTGCCCGATGCAATCGTCGTGATGGTGGCAGGCAATCACGACACGCCGCGAACGACGGAAACGGGTTGGATCCTCAGACTCTTCAGCTCGCTTGGCATTACCGTGGTCGAAGACCAGGAAAAAAGTCTTCGCTTCGGCGATCTCGCGGTCCGTGCTATTCCAAGCTTCGCGCCGCTCCCGCAACCAGGGGAGAAACTGAAGCCGGACCCGACCGCGCGCTTCAACGTTCTCCTGGTTCACAACCTCCTCGATCAGGTCGCCGCCAGAATTGGTCCGCACGCGATGTCGCCGCGAAACCTCAGTCTCGCGAACATCGATCCGGAACGGTGGGACTACGTGGCAATGGGGCACTACCATGTCTATGAGAAGCTGGCCCCGAACGTGTTCTATTCCGGGGCGCTCGAGTATACGAGCAGCAACATCTGGGGTGAGGTCGATGAAGAGCACAGGAGGGGGGTGAAAGGGAAAGGCTTCATCGAGCACGACCTTGCTACAGGCGCTCACACCTTCCATCACCTTCCACTTGCACGCCGTGTTGTTGACATAAGACAGATCGAAGGCAAGGGAATGACACCTGCCGAGCTCAGCGATGCAATCTGCGCGGCTGTGGACGGGTGCGAGGGTGGTATCGATGACAGAATCGTCCGGCTCATAGTACGGGATGTGCCTCGTCACATTCTTCGCGATATCGATCACCGGCGTATTCGGGATTTCAAGCGACGTGCTCTGAATTTCCTGCTCGATGCGCGGAGGCCCGACCCGGTTCGGCTAGAGGCTGTCGGGGGCGCGCCGGGAAAGCGCGCATCGCTTGCAGAAACTGTCAGGCTCATGCTGGAGTCACGCGAGGTAACGCCGGGAATCGACCGCAAGACGCTCGTTGACCTCGGTCTTCATTACCTGACTGAAGTGGACCGGCTTGCACCTGCAAGCGCGGGAGAAGAAGCTTGAAGATCAACTCGATCAAGCTCACCAACTTTCGCCAGCACGTTGCGACGGAGATTGTTTTCAACTCCGGCATTACGGGGATCATCGGCCCCAACGGCGCCGGCAAAACGACGATTCTCGAGGCCATTGCGTTCGCGCTTTATGCCTGGGGGCGGTCGTCGCGCGAACAGATGCTGTCGATCTCGGCGACCGGACGCCAGCAGATGCAGGTGGAGCTGGAATTCGAGCTGGGACGCCATCGCTACAGGGTAGTACGCGGCCGGACATCGGCTGAGCTCTTTCTGGACGGCGACACATCGCCAATTGCGAATTCGCCGAGCGCGGTGTCGGAGCGCCTGCAACGCCTCCTCGGTATGTCGCGTGAAGAATTTTTCCGCACCTACTTCACAGGGCAGAAAGAGCTGGCGCTCATGGCGGCGATGGTGTCGTCGGATCGCGCCAGGTTCCTCTCGAAGGTGCTCGGTTACGAGAAGCTGCGACTCGCGCAGGACATGATCGGCGAAAAGCGTCGCGCGCTCATTGCAGAGATAACAGGGCTTCGCGCCGGGATGCCGGATCCGGACGCAGTCGAGCGGGCAATGTCGGATGCCCGCGAGCGGGTGAAGATCGCGACTGCAACATCACAGACCGCGGAACATCGCTACTCCGCCGCCTCGCGCACGCTCAAGACGATTGCACCGAAGTGGGAGCTCGCTCAGGGAAATCGCGATAAGGCGCAGGCTATTGCTGTGGAGATCGCGTCCAACGAGCGTGAAGAAGCGTCGGTGACTCGTAATCTCGAGCGCGTCGGTGCGGAGCTCGGGATGATCGCGGAGTCGCGTGCGGAGCTGCTGCGCCTGCAGGCTGATCTGGAGCCGATAGGTGAGCTTCGCGAGGAGCTGACGATCCTCGACGAGATGTACCGCGAGGAAGGGCGCAGGAAAACGCTGGTCGAGGCCGAGAACGCACTGCGCGAGGAGCTGGACAAGCTTCGTGCACGGCACCAGGTGATCGAGACAGCTCCGGCGCAGGAAGAAGAGGTGACACTGGAGCTCGAGAAGAAACGACGCGAGCTCGAGGATGCGCAGGGTGAGCTCGAAGCGCGTCGAACTGACTGGGTGCGCGACAGGCAGGATGCCGACACCAAGCTTCGCGATCTGAGGAAACAATACATTGAAGTCCAGGATCAGCGCGAGCGCGTGGTAAGCCTCGGCGCTGACGGCGCATGCCCGACCTGCAGCCGCAAACTCGGTGAAAATCTCGACAAGGTTGTGGAGCACCTAACGGAAACGCTCGATACGCTGCGCGTCGATGGTGCCTACTACAACAAGAGGTTCGAGCAGCTTTCGGAGATGCCGGCGAACGTCCGCGACCTCGACGAGCGGCGCCAGGGCTTGTCGGGCGAGACTGCTGCCCTCGAGCGGAAACTCGCCCGGGTTCAGCTTGCAGTGCAGGAGCTCGGCGGCCTGGTGCGCGATATGGCCGCCAAGGAGCGACGCATGGCGCAGATACATCGCGACATCGAGGTTATCGCGCGCGGATTCGACGCAGCGAGATACGATTTCGTCAAAGCAGAGATAGCAAAGCTGGTTCCCTTCGAGTCACGCGCTTCGCGCCTGGGTGCTCTGCTCGATCGCGAGCCACTGCTGCTCGAGCAGCAGAAGGAATTCGCGGGCGCGGTGTCGTCGCTTCAGTCGCTCCTTGGCACACTACGAGTGCGACACAAGCAGATGTCCTTTGCTGCCGCCGACTTCGAGCGCTTGAAGTCCGAGCATGAGCGCTGCTACACAGACTCGCGTGCGGCTGAACTTGACGCGAACACGGCCGCCGGGAATCTCCGCAATGCGCGCGAGGCCCTCGAGACGGCGCTTGCAACTGGTGAAGAATCACGCGCGCGTCAGGCGACCGTCGCGAAGAGGGAAGATGAGCGGCGCCTTCACGAGGAGCTCGACCGCGCATTCAATGAGATGCGGTCTCAGCTCAATGCGCAGCTCAGGCCAGAGTTGTCGGAGCTTGCGACGACGTTCCTGCGAGACCTGCTCGATTCGCGCACGGCGGAGATCGAGCTTGATGAGAAGTACAACATCATCGTCCTCGAGGATGGAATAGCAAAGCCCGTTCTCTCTGGAGGCGAAGAGGATCTGGCGAACCTCGTGCTCAGACTCGCAGTGTCACAGATGATCGCGGAACGCTCGGGGCAGGTGTTCTCGCTGCTGATACTCGACGAAGTGTTCGGCTCACTCGACGAGGCGCGCCGGTTCAACGTGCTCGAGCTCCTCCGCATCCTTGGCGACCGGTTCGAGCAGGTGATCCTGATTACGCACATCGAGGCAGTCCGTGAAGGCCTTGATCAGGTCATTACTGTCCGCTTCGATCCGTCCCTCGCGGCATCTGTTGTCAAGCAGGCGTCAGGTTCGGGTACGGCGACATCTGGTGACAGCGAGGAAGACGCAGACGGGCCCGTCCTCGAGCTGCTATCGTCGGATGCCGGGATCAGGAGGGCCGGCTGATGTCAGCACCACGCACGTGGCGACAGTCACGCAGCCAGAGCGGTCCGCAGCCGATTCGCGAGCGTGACATTCCCGAGCTGAACGAAGTTTTCAGTGAGGCCTTCACCGATCGCTACCGCCGGGACGGGCTCGCGGGAGTGAGAGTTCCTCAGCTCAATCCGCCGGTATGGCGTTTTGCTATTGCTGACGCGGGGGAGGGAGCCCGGCTCTGGCGTGACGATCGAGGAAAGGTCATTGCGTTCAACGTCGCGCACATGTCAGGCAAGGAAGCATGGATGGGTCCGCTCGCGGTGCATCCCGATCATCAGGGCCGCGGCTTGGGCAAGAGCGTGGTGAGCACCGGCATCGAACACCTGAAGAGCCGCGGGGCATCGGTGATTGGTCTCGAGACGATGCCGCGAACGATGGACAACATTGGCTTCTATTCGTCGCTGGGCATGAATCCCGGGTATCTGACCCTCACGCTCACCGTGGATGGAGTTTTCGCTCCGCCGATGACCGGGCGTCGCCGTAGCGTAAGGCTCGGAACTCTTTCGGCGGATGATGTCGAAGGAAGCGTGAAAGAATGCAAAATTGTCGCTGGTTCCATCCTCGCGGGTTATGACTTCTCGCGCGAAATACAGCTTACCGAGGAGCTCGCGCTTGGCGATACGCTGATGTTGATGGATGGCGATTCGCTTGCCGGGTTTGCGCTATGCCATTCGGTGCCGCTGGTCGAAGGCCGAGCCAGGGAAGAGCTGCGCGTACTCAAGCTCGTAGTGAAAAATGAGGAGGACTTCGACGTGATGGTTACGCTGTTATCGGACCATGCTCGCCGAAGCGGGACTCGAAGAGTCGCCTTGAGAATGCAGGGTCAATATCCTGACGCTTACCGCCAGCTGATGCGGCGGGGCGCCCGTGTGCGATGGTCAGATCTGAGGATGACACTCGACGGATTCGCCGAGGCGACGCCGGAAGCCGGGATCGTGTTGTCGAACTGGGAAATCTGAAGGCTTTGCCGGCGGCAGGTTGCAACTAGCTTGGGCTGGCGGCGGGGAGCCGGCAGCATCCGACGGTCGTTGCTTAGCAGGGAGGACCTGAGAACCGCATATCATCATGTTCGGGCTGAGGGCTGCGAGCTTCCGGCCCCCGGCTGAGGCTGATTGCAACACCTACCTGCAAAGCTTGACGGTTAGCTCCGGAACAGTGCAGCGACCGCAGAACCGACCGTGATCTTTCGCAGGTACAGTAACTCCTCGGGAGCAAATGGAATCGGATCGATCCCCAGCTTGTCTTTGAGATCGTTGCGCTCGATGACATTGTCGATGTCGAGAAGGTCGAGCAGGCCGGTGGTGACCGGGGGATTCGGGAGAAGCCTTTGCGCGAGAGCAACGAGCGGGCGTATCGCGGGCACGGGCACACCAACGAGCCTGCGGGACGCGTTCATCGCGACGAGAATCCGCTCCGTCATCTGGCGAAGACTTAGAGCGACAGGTCCACCGATCGCGTAGCTGTGCCTTATAGTCGAATCGTCACCTAGCGCATTTACGACCGCGCGTGCAACGTCGGCGACCGCCACTGGCTGAAACCGTGCTACTCCGCCACCGGGCAGAGGAAAAATCAACGGCGAGAGCCTGACCAGGCGTGCCAGGACATTAATGAATTCGTCTTCAGGTCCAAAAATCACCGACGGCTTCAGTATCGTCCACGCAAGGCTGCTTTCCTGAACCATGTCCTGCGCGGCACCTTTGCTCCGAAGGAAGGCGTATGGCGATTTGCTGTCAGCGCCGTTTTGAGACATGTAGACGAGGCGCTCGACCGACTCAGCTCTTGCGCTGTCTATAAGGACGCGCGTCGCGTCTGTGTTTACGTCGCTGTACCTCTGTCCCGGCTTTTCGATCGCAATTGCCGCGAGGTGGACGAGCGAGCCCGCCCCCGAAAGCGCGCTTCGCATGTCCTCGACATTTCGAATGTCGCCCGTTCTGATTTCCAGGGGCAGGTGCCCAAGGCGCTGCGCCGCCTTCCCGGTGTTCCGAACGATCGCTCTCACCTTCCAGCCTTGCTGAGCGAGCTGTTCGCAAAGGTGTGTCCCAACGAGCCCCGAAGCCCCTGTCACGACTATTGGGCGGCTGCGTAGCGACATGACGGGCTGAGGATGTTCGGCGACAGCTGTAACTGGGCTCGTATCGCTTTGGAAGCCCGATGAGTAGCGCGCGTCGTCAGTCATTGCGGAAGCTGCAACTACCGCTTGCGTCCGGGCTTGCTGACCTTGCTTCGCGCAGAGATGCGCCAGAAGAGCATGAAGCAACCAATCGTCAGCAGCAGGTGTACATATCCCGGTGCTTCGGTGGTGAAGGTCACGACCGCCCACACAACGAGCAGGACAACTGCTGCGATGATTCCGAGATCCATTTCAATTTCGTTGACGGTAAGTTTGTACGCTCGTAAATTATAGTAGGTACGGGGATGTGATGTTGCATCTCCGCAGGGCGGAGAGAATCACTTTTTGAGCCGTTAAGTCCTCCGGGTTGGTCCGATAAGTCGTGCTGATGTCATGCCCCAGTGCGGGGAAGACAAGAGGCAGCGGTGAGGGCCTCATACATTCGACAGGGCTTCAAAAACCCTCTTCGTTCCTGTGTTTCAGCTCCGCCGTCGCCGTTGTTTGTGTGACGGCGGAGTTTTTTTGCGCTGCTTCGCCTCCCGCCTCCGAATTGCCATGCCGATAGTAACTGTCACGAGACGGATGAAGTTCAACGCGGCACACCGCGTCTACAATCCTGCCCTGTCGGATGACGAGAATGCTGCCACTTTCGGGAAGTGCAACAATCCGAACTGGCACGGTCACAACTATACGCTCGACGTATCTGTCGAAGGCCCGATATCCGACAGAACGGGCTACGTGATCGACCTGGGCAATCTTCGCGATCTTGTCGAACGCCACGTGATTGATCTCGTCGATCATCGAAACTTCAATCTCGACGTCCCCTTCATGCAGGACGTAATCCCGACGTCGGAGAACATCATCGTTGCCTTCTGGAACATCCTGGAGCCGGCCGTCAAGCCTGCCACGCTCAAGCGGCTTGTTCTATGGGAAACTGATAACAATTACGTCGAGTACACGGGTATCTGATTACCCCAATCCAGAACGACAATGCCGACAGAAGCTGAAGAGAAACAGGACCTCGAGGACATCGTCCGCCGACAGCTCGAGCTGCTGGGAGAGGATCCTGACAGGGAAGGGCTGCTCAAGACTCCCGCCCGCGTTGCTGCATCACTCAAGTGGCTCACGCGCGGCTATGAGCGCGACGCGCGCCAGGTAATCGGTGACGCGTTGTTCGAGGAAAGCCATGGCAACATGGTGATGGTGCGCGACATCGAGCTCTACTCGATGTGCGAGCACCACATGTTGCCTTTCTACGGAAAGGCGCACGTTGCGTACATCCCTGACGGCAGGATAGTCGGCTTGTCGAAGCTGCCGCGTGTCGTTGATGTGTTTGCCCAGCGGCTTCAGGTGCAGGAACGCCTGACGGAGCAGATTGCGCAGGCCCTCAGCGAAGTGCTCGAGCCGCTCGGGGTAGGCGTCGTCATCGAAGCATATCATCTCTGCATGATGATGCGCGGCGTTCAGAAGCAGAACTCCAAGACGATCACTTCAGCGCTCAGGGGTGTCTTCCGTGATGACCCTAAGACGCGCGACGAGTTCCTGAGACTCGCCCACAACGGCAAGAGCTGATGAATCGGGAGCGGGTCGCGTGACGCGGGCAACCCAGCTCAACGAGGCGCCGCTCGTGGGACGAACCGCGGTGGTGACCGGCGCTTCGCGCGGGATAGGCGCTGAGATAGCGCAGCGGCTCGCCGCATCCGGTGCGAGAGTGGCCCTGGTCGCTCGCTCGCGCGACGTGCTGCTCCATCTGGCGGCAACGATGGGCAACGGTGCAGTTGCTGTCGATGCCGATCTCGCTGATGAACATTCCGTAACGGCGGCGGCGGACCGAATACTTGATGCGGCAGGGGGCGCCCCGGACATCCTGGTCAATAACGCGGGCATCTTCCAGATCAAACAACTGGAAGAGATGACAGTCGAAGCTTACTCGTCCGCGCTCGCTACCAACCTCATGGCGCCATTCATCTTTACCAGGGCGTTCCTACCCGGAATGCGGGCGCGCTCGTCCGGCCACATCGTGACCATTGGATCAGTTGCTGACCGCTCGATATTTCCCGGCAACGGCGCCTACTCCGCAACCAAGTTCGGAGCGCGTGCGGTTCACGAAGTGCTGCGGGAGGAAACTCGTGGCAGCGGGATTCGTGCGACGCTCATTTCACCAGCCAGCGTCGACACGGGATTATGGGAAGGCATCGAGTTTCCGGATGGTGGAAAGCCTGACCGTTCCGGCATGCTGCATCCGGGCGCGGTCGCAAACGCAGTGATGTTTGCGCTAACCCAGCCTGCCGATGTGAACGTGGACGAGCTTCGACTCTCACGAGCCTGAGCTGAGTGTTCATCGAGCTGATCGACCTTCTTCGGTGCCCGCGGGACCACGAGGATAGCTGGCTGGTTGCAGCCTTCACGAAAATGGACGGTCGATTTGTCATCGAAGGCAAGCTTGGCTGCCCCGTCTGCTCCGCGAGTTATTCCGTCATCGACGGCGTAGCCGAATTCGGGCAGCCCAGCGCGCGACATGCCGCGGGCGAGCGGGCTGACGCGAACGACGCCTTGCGTATCGCCGCCATGTTGAACCTCACGAAGCCGGGCTCCGTCGTCGTGCTCGAAGGAAGCTCATCACAGCATGCTGCCCGGATCGTCGAGATGACAGAGGCGAGGGTCATTGCGTTGAACGCACCCGGTCCGTTGCCGGAGTCGGAACGTGTTGCAGCCGTAAGTGCCGGAAACCGCATCCCCGTCGCTATGCGCACCGTCGACGGCATTGTCATCGAATCGGGCGCGCACGATTCGCTCCATGAGGCCTTGCGTGTGCTCGTTCCGGCCGGACGGATCGTGGCCCCTGCAGGCACGGATTTGGGGAACGACTTCCGCGAGATCGCTCGAGACGACGGAAATGTTGTTGGAGAAACGATCGGCCAGCTCGTTACGCTGACCCGGACCAGGGCCCGTTAACCGCCCGTGTACATCGCGTCGATAATCGACTTGTAATTCTTGTCGACAACGCGCCGCTTCACTTTCTGGGTCGGCGTCATCTCCCCACGCTCGAGAGAAAAGTCCTGCTCGAGCAGCGCGATCTTCTTCGGCCGCTCATACTGCGCCAGACCAGTCAGCATTCCGAGGACTTCCTCCTCCATCTTCGCATGAACGGCCGGCATCCGGATGAGCTGCGTGCGATCGGTCCAGATGAAATTCCTGCGCTTCGCCCACGTCTCGAGCTGCTCGAAGTTCGGGACGACCAGCATCGACGGGAATCTGCGCTTGTCACCGAGCATTACAGCCTGGCTGACGTACTTATTGGTCTTGACGAGATTCTCCACGGGCTGCGGCGCGATATTCTTACCGCCCGCAGTGACGATGATGTCTTTCTTCCGATCCGTGATGGCGAGAAATCCGTCCCGCAGTTCCCCGATATCGCCGGTGTGGAACCAGCCATCCTTGTCGATCGCTTCCGCGGTCGCCTGCGGGTTGTTGTAATACCCCTTCATGACGCCGGGGCCGCGTGTGAGGATCTCGCCGTCATCGGCGATTTTGACTTCGACACCCTCGATGGGGCGGCCGATAGTACCAATCCGGAAATCTTCTGTCGTGTTGACGCCGATTACGGGAGACGTTTCCGTAAGGCCATAACCTTCCAGGATTATCAGCCCGGCCGCGTAGAAGAACTTGTTGATCTCCGGCGCGAGCGGTGCGCCGCCTGACACGAAAAACCGCAGCCGTCCGCCGGTTCGCGCCTTGAGCTTCGAGAACACGAGCTTCTGCGCGATTGCATACTTACGGGCAAGCAGCCCGCCCGGCTCGCCTCCCGCCAACTTCACGTCAGCCCACTTCTCGGCGACATCCCGCGCCCAGAAAAAAATTCTCTTCTTGAGGAATCCGCCCGAGAGTGCGTTCTGCAGTACGCGCGCGTACATCTTTTCGTAGAGCCGTGGCACTGAGAAAACGACAGTCGGCTTCACTTCGACCATGTTCACCGGAACCGTGTCGAGGCTCTCGGCATAGGCGATTGACGTCCCCGTTGCGAACATCAGGTAGTCACCCATTCTCTCGAATATGTGCGAGAGCGGGAGGAAACTCAGCGAGACATCGGAGCCGTCGAACGGCATCTTCGTGCGCGTTGCTTCGACGTTCGACCTGATGTTGTTGTGCGTGAGCATCACGCCTTTCGGATTGCCCGTTGTCCCCGATGTGTAAATCAGCGTCGCCAGATCATCGGGCTCCACGCTATCCGCCGCTGCGCGATATGAGGCAAGCGTTTCAGGCGTCTCCGACGCTGCCCCGCGCTGCTCGAGCTCGGCGATCGTCATGTCCGCCGCCGCGCCCACTTCTTCAAAGCTGATTACCTGGGTGAGCGCCGGTACCTGAGCGCGAACACTCGCGATCTTCGCGGCCTGCTCGGCCGTCGAGACGAAGATCGCAACGGTGCCAGCATCGTTGAGGATGTAGGCAATCTGATCGGCGGGGAGTGTCGGGTAGATCGGGACATCGGTGATACCAATGGTCAGGCAGGCATAGTCGGCAATCGCCCATTCCGGCCGGTTCTCCGCCAGAATTCCAACACGGTCACCGTGCTTGATCCCAAGTGTCCCAAGCCCAATGGCGCAGTGCCGGACTCGCTTCAGGATCTCGCGATGCGACACCTTTTCATAGCGGTCGCTTTTCTTGAACTGCAGAGCATCGGGTTTGTCGAACCGCTCGACAGCGTCGAAGAACAATTCGGTGAGCGTTCCCGGCGCCGGCGGCGGCCCCCCGCTTACGATCCTCGTCCCGGTAACAGCGGATGTCGTTGTCATCTTGGCTTGACCTCGAGAACGATACGGGTTGGACTCCCACGCACGTGCCGGCCACGGTATTTCACATTTGCCACGACGATCACCGAATCGACCGCCGAGACGAGACGCGAAACATTAAGACGGATCTTCCTGTTGGCGAGCCCTGAAGCATCGGTTGTGTCGACGCTCGATGTCCGGCCAGCGTCATTCACGAGGCTCGCGAGCTCAGGATGCGCAGCCCTGACAATGTCGAAGGTTACCCGGAATGCCTGAACGGCGCTGTCAGTAGTGGCAAGCCCGTGCAGTACGCGTATGCCCAGCGCATCAGATACGTTTGCCGCGGTATCCGTCAACGAGTACGAGAGAGTGTCGCGCACAGTTGAGCCGACAACGGTATCGGGGCGAAGCACGACGCGAACAGGAATGAATCCCGTGAAACTGGCGAGTGAAGCGAGGACTCTCGAAGCAGTCGCGCTGACGGTGTCGCCAATCACGATGCCGGTCACACTGTCCACTCGTACGCGGGCGTCGAGTGCCCTGAACCTTGCCACGGCACCATCGACTGGTTCACCCAGGTAGCTGAAAGCTGTGACTGACAGTGGTGCGACTACGCCCGCTGTGTCGCGCAGCGAGTCTCCGACTACAACGGAAGGTGACGGCAACGCATTGATCTGGAACGACAGGAGGTCTTCGTTTCCAGTAGGTATCTCGACGCACGCGATCAGTAATGCGCTCGCAATGAGTGACAGCGCGAGCGCACGGGCGCCCCGTTTCACAGGAACCGGTCGGCTAGGTGAGTCGCGAGATTGATGTATGCCTGCGACGCTGGATCGGCGGGACTGCGGAGCACGACAGGTTGACCCGCAGCGAATGCGTCCGCCGTCGCGATAGTGCGCGGAATTACGATCGGAAATACGATGTTCGAGGGCAGGTGCCTGCGAACGTAGTCCACGACACGCTCGCTCGCCGGATTACCTTGCTCGAACATCGTCATGAGGATCCCGTCCAGCGTCAGCTGATCGTTGATCGATGCGATGTCCTGAATTCCCCGGAGGATCTGCGGCGTCGTCTGCAGCGCGAGCGGCTCGCACTGCAGCGGCACGATGACGTGCTGGCTGGCCGAAAGTACCTTGCGCGTTATCGAGCCCAATCCAGGCGGAGCGTCAACGACGACAACGTGACATCTCGCGCGGGCCGTCTCCAGAAGCTCGGGAAGAATATCTGTCTCGCTGATGAGCTGCTGATAGATCGCATGGTCGGCTTCGTCAGAAACCGATCCCGCGAGGATCACGCGAAGCCACGGGAGAGCAGTCGGCAGAATTACATCACGCAGCGCCTTCTCGCCGTTCAGATAGTCGGCGAACCCTGCGGTCGCGTGGTCGCGCTTCAGGCCAACGCCGTAGCGCACTGACCCCTGCGGATCCACGTCGATGATGAGAGTCTTGAGTCCCCGCCGCGCGAACGCAGCGGCAAGGTTCACCGCCGTGGTTGTTTTTCCGACTCCACCTTTCTGGCTGACGATGGCAAGCACATCACCCATCTACTCGGTTACCTCAGGATACTCACCGCTTGCGAGTTCCTCGGATCCCACATCGTCGTGCGCTGGCTCTTCGTCCGTCGTCCTGATCTTTTCGAGCGTCTCCCGCGCGTGCCTGATCCACCGGTCCGCCTCGGCGCTGGGCGCAGGCGGGTCCATCAGGAAGGACTCGAGGTGGAATGCGGCGTTGCTCGTCTCGCCGCGGCGAAGGAGCAGGAAGGCAAGGCCGTAATGCGCGCCTGAAAGTTTTGGCTGAATCTCCAGCGCGCGCCGGTAGCAGCGGATCGCTTCGCTCTGACGCCCCGTCCGGGAGAACGCGATTGCCATGTTCTGCAGAACCTTGTGGTTCGTCGGCTGATCGCGCAGTGCGAGCTGATACGAAGTGAGAGCCGCCTCGTAATCACCCTGCCGTTCGAGCGCGAGGCCCTCGCTCAGGTAGTCGAGGCGCTTCTGCTCGTTCTTCGGTTTTCCTCCGCTGAAGCGACTCCAGAAAGACATTTGAGCGAATCTACCGTCGAACAACCATTAGAGCTAGGTTCCGAATGACATGTCACCACGCAGACAATCAGTGGATCCGGCGCAGGGAGTTCTGCAAGTCGAGTGGCCGCTCTTCGGGGAGCTGTCCCGCGCCCTCGCACTGAAGGTTTCGCGTGAGTACGATCCGGATGTCGTCGTCGGCATCGCGACGGCGGGTGTGGTGCCAGGCGCGGTCATCGCAGCGATGCTCGGACGTGAGTTCTATTCGATCATCATCAGCCGCCACTATCGGGCTGAGGAGACGAGGCAGACACCGGCGATCTTCGGTGCAGCCCCCGGGGAGGTTCGTGGCCAGCGCGTGCTCATTGTCGACGAGACCTGCGATTCCGGCGAAACGATGCGGCTCGCCGTTGCGGCAGTGGTGAACGCGGGCGCGAAAGAGGTTCGGACTGCAGTCGAGTTCAAGACCGGCGACTACGAGCCGGATTTTCACTCCCTCGCGACGCAAAGCACGATCATCCTGCCCTGGGATCGCGAAGTAATTATCGACGGAGAGCTGGTGCCCAACCCAGCATATGACGAACTGCGAACTGCGGACTCCGGACTGAGTTGACTGCTGACTGCGGACGTATCGCGGATACGGACTGCGGACTGAGTTGACTGCTGACTGCGGACGTATTGCGGGATACGGACTGCTGACTGAGTTGATTGCTGACTGCGGACGCATTGCGGGTTACGGACTACGGACTGAGTTGACGGCAGTACTTCCGCAGTCCGAAATCAGCTCAGTCCTAAACCCGCATTTCGCAGTACGTCCGCAGGCCGAAATCAGCTCAGTCCTAAACCCGCATTCCGCAGTACGTCCGCAGGCCGAAATCAGCTCAGTCCTAAACCCGCATTCCGCAGTACGTCCGCAGGCCGAAATCAGCTCAGTCCTAAACCCGCATTCCGCAGTACGTCCGC
>JANPKW010000096.1:0-29241 GCA_031426255.1 Gemmatimonadaceae bacterium
AGCAGCGGAAACATCCAGCGACGCTCGAGAAGCACGAGCGGCGCCCCGACCGCATCACGGATTTGCATCTGATGATGCCATCGCTCCGTATAATCCCGCCCGATATCGAACCAGTTCTCTGATTCGCTCTCTCCCGCCCACGCGACAGGAAAACGCGCAGGCTCATGCGGCGGGAGCGAAGAGACAAGCGTGGAAATCTGCGGCCCGGTGAATTCCAGAAGCTCAATCAACACTCGCGGGCTGAGCCGACGAGCAGCGATGACCCACTCCGCATTCAAGCCGTTGAGAAATGTGATGAGGTCATCGTAACTGTCGATCGATTCGGGCTGCGGTGGAAGGTGACTGTCACGATTGACTGCGAGCTTGCGGAGATCGACGTCGAGCAGGTGGGCAACGACATCGCGGACCCGCCAGTTGCGGGCGATCGTGTGACGCTCCCAATCAGCAGAGGAAAGTCCGCGAAGGAGGAGCATGAGCTCAGAGTGGAGCGGCTGGAAGAGGTTCGCTGTGTAAATCGGCGAAGTTGGCTTCATGGTTTCTGGTCCGCGGCGTGTTGGTACGCCGCTTCGAGCGAAGCGATGTTGTTATCCCAGTGCAGCGGGCCGTCGAGAAGCTCCCGTCCGGCTTTCCCCATTCGTCGCCGGAGGGGCGCGTCATTGAACAGGTGCGCAATTGCGGCGCCGAGCGCGGCTGGATCGCGTGCAGGCACCACCAGCCCGGTGACGGTGTCGCGGACTGTTTCTGCGAGGGAGCCCACGTTCGTCACGATGACTGGTTTCTCATGAGCATATGCGACGGGGGTCACGCCGCTGGTTGAAGCGTGGGTGTATGGCATGACGACGAGGTCGGCGTTCCGAAAAAAAGGCGATGGATCGTCCACCCGCTCGTTCACGATCTCGATCCTGGTAAGATCTTCAGGGAGGTACGGCGCGAGGTTCCCCTCACCAGCAATCACCAATTTGAAGGGACGCCGGAAATGCAGCGCGACATGCGGCAGGGATGCGGTCAGAGTTCCAATCCCTTTGTAGGCCTCAATGCGTCCAAAAAAAAGCGCGACGGGCATCTCGGAATCCGTGCGCTCGTTCGTCGATGCTCCGAACGCGGAGAACCTGCCGAATGGTAACTCGAATACCCTCGCGGTGTTTGCGCCGTAGCGGGCGTGCACAGCTTTGGTCATCGCAGTACCGTGGACAACGAACGCTCCAATACGTCGCTGAGACGTGTCCCTGAACCAATCGCGCAACGGTGCCTCCATCCCCGGCAGTGGCTGAACGTTGTGAAGATCGAGAACGATGGGAACCCCTGAGAGAAACGGCATCAGAAGCGGGATTCGCGGGTCGTGTTCCTGGAAATGAATTGCATCGGGGTTGAATGCCGATAGCTCACTCGCGAGTTCCCTGATGGCCCGCAGGTTCTGGAGTGGATGTCGCCGCGTTGGGAGCCAGGGAACGCGAGCCACGCGCACTGACGGTAGGCCGAGGTCATCGTGGAGCACGTCGTGCTGGTCTACAATGACCAGCAGCTCATGTCGGGAAGCCAGGGCCCGGACGAGTTCCACAACATAGAAGTCGAGCCAGGAAGTGGAAAAGAGCGCAATCCTCACGCGGTGCCGACCTCCCACTCGATCTGTGGTGCGAGGATTCCCAATCTCTTCAACATCCAGTAAGACGTTCCGTATTTCTCGGACCCGATGGTCAGCGACAACGACGGCGCAGACTCCCGCGGAAACAGGGCACTTACACCCTGCACCGAGCCGACGAGCTCAACTCTGAAGCCGCCTTCGTTCAGCAGAGGCGTTGGAACGCGCGATCGCAAGTGACATTGTCCCTGGCCCAATCGAACCTCCCCTGCCACCGCACCGTCGGTGTGCCAAGTCGAGTACAGGAGGACGCCGTCTGACGTGAAGAAATTGTAACCTACTCGAAGTGTTGACTGCGCCCCTTCAACGGTGCCTTCGACATGCAGCCACACATCGTCCGTCGCGCCGAGTGGTGAAGGCACCGGGTTGCCAGCGCGGTCCCCGAGATACATGCGCGACGGATTGAACCAGTCGTTGAATCGGACCGGGACGACTGGCTCCCAGCGGTGAAAATGGAAATCCGTTCCCGCGCGCGACGCGTACTGCCGGATGCAATCGGCAACGTCGGGTGAATGCTGTATCAGCTTTCCGCGGTCGAGGAGAATGCCGGACGTGCATAGCTGCTCGACTGCATTCATGTTGTGGCTGACAAAGACAACCGTCCGCCCTTCCTGACCTGCTTCGCCCAGCTTCGCGAGACATTTTTTCTGAAATGCGGCATCCCCCACTGCGAGTACTTCGTCAACCAGCAGTATGTCGGGATCCAGATGGGCTGCGACCGAGAAGGCCAGGCGGATGAACATTCCCGACGAGTAGCGCTTGACCGGAGTGTCGAGGAACTGCTCCACGTCCGCGAATGCCACGATCTCATCGAACTTGGACTTGATCTCCCGGTGCTTCATCCCGAGGATAGCGCCGTTAAGAAGCACGTTTTCACGTCCAGTGAGCTCGCCGTGAAATCCGGTTCCTACCTCGAGCAGGCTCGCAAGCCGCCCGCGAATGCGCGCTCTCCCGCGGGTAGGTGTGGTAATGCGGCTGATAATCTTGAGCAGCGTTGATTTTCCTGATCCATTGCGCCCTATGAGCCCGACGACATCTCCGTGCTTGATCTCGAACGACACATCGTCGAGCGCCAGGAATGCTCCGGACGGCACCACCTTCCGGGTAGTTCCGTCCAACGCAGGTGACGCCGGTTCGCTGGAAAATACGCGGGAGACTTTGCGAATCGTCGAAGCAGACCTCCTCGCGAGCACGTCGCGTATCGCGAGGTAGGCCTCGTTGCTTTCGCCCAGCGAGTACTGTTTGCTGAGTCCTTCTGCAATGACCGCGGACACTGGAGTTGTCACGTGGATGCGGTCACCTCAGATGACGTCGGCAAGAGTGCGCTCCGTCTTCCGGAAGAATCGGACTCCCGCTAACAGGACGAGACTGGCGACGACAAGTGAGATGGTCGCCTCCTCCATCGGGAAGCGAAGCGGACCGCCGATGATCGACCAGCGGAAACCATCAATGATTCCGACGAGGGGGTTTAGAGCGTATAGCAGCCGCCACTGTTCGTCGATCACTGAGCTGCTGAATCCCACCGGTGACAGGAACAGGCCAAGTTGGATCGCGAACGGGACGGCAAACCGCACGTCCCTGTATTTGACTGCAAGGGCGGACAACCACACGCCGAGTCCGAGTGCGAGCAGGGCTCCGAGTGCGATAAACAGCGGCAGTGCGATGATGTTGATCGACGGGCTGAAGGAATACGCAACCATCATCGCGCCAAGCAACAGAAGCGCGACTCCAAGATCGACGACACTGATGGCGATCGTCGCCGCAGGCACCAGCATTCGGGGGAAGTAGACCTTCGAGACGAGGTTCGCACTTCCGACAAGGCTGTTGCTGGCCGCAGCGACGGATTGAGCAACGAATTGCCAAGCCAGCACGCCCGAGAGGACGAGTATGGGGTAGGGCGCGGCAGTCGACTCAAGCCTCGCAATTCTTCCAAAGACGACAGTGAAGATGATCATCGTCATGAGCGGCTGAATCACGGCCCAGCCAATCCCGATGATCGTCTGCTTATAGCGGATGATGATGTCCCGCCACGCGAGAAAGTAGAAAAGGTCGCGAAAGTCCAGCAGGTCGCGCCAATACTGCCTGTCGCTGCCCTCACTGTCGACGATCAGCTCGGGCAAGGATTCGGGATCTCGTCTTGTCGTCATCTGTGGGGTGAAATGCGCGGTAGGTCGGCAGGAATTTAACTCTGTCTCTCAGTCAAGAGGGACAACTAATCACTGCGAATCGGCATATAATTGCTGGCAACCACTTAACATCGAGCAAATTGGTTCAAGCAAACCCTGGTTCAGGACGCGCGCCAACCCTCTGGGCGCTCATGGATACGCCCCCCGTTGCTGCATATCCGAACGGTTTCAGCGCCCGCTGGGAGTCGTTCCTCATTACCGCCTCATCACGTTTGCGTGTCAGACTGTTCGGCGTTCGTCATCCGGACGCAGTCTGGACGGCGGCGGACTTCCACAACTCCAGAGTTGACGCGGAAGTGTCGATTGAAGCTGTCAGTGGGAATCCGCTAAACCGTCGGGGACCCCTCGGCCAACTGCGGAGACTGGGGCACTACGCGGCGGGGGGCAGTCCCTACATGGCTCACCCACGCCGCTTCGTTGAGCTCGAGGGTGCGCTCGCGCGTGAGCGTCCTGATCTTCTCGTTTCGTTCCTCGCTTCGACGTCGCAGGTTCATCGTCGGATCCCGGACGGCCTCCCATTCGTCGCCGTTCTCGAGGAAGCGTTCGACAAAGTAATGCTGACGGACCCTACCCTTACGGGCAGGTTCGCGCTTGCCGCTCGCAGGGAGGCGCGCCTGCTGCAGCGGTTTTACCGGCAACTCGGGAAACGTGCCGACAGGGTGGTGGTTATCTCGGCAGAAGAGAAGCACTGGTTGTCCGGCTTCATACCTCCTGAGAAGATCGATGTCGTTACTCATGCAGTCGACTGTAGCTACTATGCGCCCGTTGAAGCGGTGCAGGACATCGACATCATGATCGTCGGCGATTTGTCGCAGGCTCGAAACTACAGGCCGGCGCGCGCTCTCTATGACAGAATCCAGGGGCAGGGATCATGGTCCCGTTCGATGCAGTGGGCATTCGTGGGACGCGCTCCGCACTCGAGCATTAGCGAGCTCAATGGCCCGGGTGTTACGGTGACGGGGTCGGTTCCTGACGTTCGTCCCTATTACGCCAGGAGCAAAATCATCGTCTCGCCCACACTGACCGGATCGGGCGTGAAAACCACGGTGCTACAGTCGTGGGCGATGGGGAAATGCGTGGTATCAACGCCGTTTTCGGCAACTGGCCTCGAGTATTCGCATGGACGCGAAATTCTCATCGGTGATGATGAGGCTCACATGTGCCGCGAGATTCTGGATATCCTCGGCAACGCTGCGCGGGCAGACACAATCGGTAAAGAGGCCCGGCTTGCAGCACTGAAGCGTCATGATATCGGGACAGTGGCCGGACAGTTCGTCGATCTTTGCGAAAGCGTCAGGAAGCGCAGCCCGCACGGCTGAGTTGTTATGTGCCTTTGGAAGCGTAGTCGTACCTGTAGTATCCGCCGTAAGACTGAACCTTCGCATCCGGATCGTTCAGCACGGCTCCAACCACACGCGCGCCGACTGCCATCAGCTGGTTCATGGCCTGCTGACCAGCTTCGGCTTCGGTTTGCCCGGCTCGCACCACAAGTACGACGCCGTCGGCAATTGTTGCCAGAATCGCTGCATCTGAGGCTGCAAGCAGCGGCGGACTGTCAATGACTATCATGTCGAAAGCCTCGCCAAGTGAAGCAAGACTGCGCTTCATTCTGTCACCGCCGAGGAGCTCGGAGGGATTTGGCGGGAGCTGCCCGGAAGGAAGAACGTAGAGACCCGTTACTTCCGTCTCGATCGGAGCCTTGTCGATATCGGTGAGCCCGAGCACAAATTCCGTCAGCCCCGGCTCGCGCGCGATGCCGAAGACTTTGTGCAGACGGGAGCGCCGCAGGTCGCAGTCAACGATCAGGACGCGCATACCCTGCTGGGCAAAGGAGACAGCGAGATTCGACGCTGTGGTCGTCTTTCCTTCTCCGGGCGATGCACTTGTCACTACGACCGATCTCAGAGTGTGCACAGCCTGCGAAAAAATGAGGTTCGTGCGCAAGGTCTTATACGCTTCCGCTTCGGACGAGCCCGCATCGTTTACCGTTACCAGGCCCTCGACGCGACCTTTCGCGCGTTTACCGTTGCCGTTGTTCGCGGTGGCGGGTAGCACGCGCGGGAACTTCCCTTGTGATGCCAAGCCAGTGAAACGTGGAATGACTGCAAGTCCGGGAACCTGAAGAATCCGCTCGACGTCATCGCGACGCCTGATAGATGTGTTCATTCCATCGCGCAGAATGGCGCCGCCGAGGCCGACGAGAAGACCAAGGATGATGCCGAGGGCTAGCCTGCGAATACGGCCGGCAGAGAGCGCCTGGTCGGGCACTTCAGCAAGGTCAACGATGTCCACCTGACCCGCTTCGACTGCCTCGGCCATCTTTGCGCGCTGGTGCTCCTCCTGTAACTGGTCCGCCATTTTCTGCACGGTTTGAACCTGCTGTGCCAGCCGCGCCTCTTCGGTTTCCGCCCGCGGAGCAGCGACGATCTCGGCGGTGCTCCTGGCCTTCAGGTCATCGAGTGCGGAAATCTGTGCGTCAAGTGATTGAATCTGGTTGCGGACCGCCGCCATCAGACGCCCGGTTGTCGTGCTGACAAGCGTGGTCGCGCCAACGACATCAGGATTTGTCGAAGCGGCTCCGGCCGTCACCATGCTGTCACGCGACGATTCGTAGCGCGTGAGCTGTCCGTAGATTTGCTGAATAACCGGATTGGCCGCGATGCCAGGTGACGATACGAGCGCCCGCATGCCGCCATCAGCCCCGGCCGCCGATCGCGACTGCGCGAGCAGCGATTCATACGTGCGCTTCTGGGCAGCGAGATCCGCGCGGCGGATGTCGACGTCCACAATCCCCGCCTGCTGAGCGCTGGCTTTCTCCCGCGACGAGAACACCTGCTGCCCGGAGCGATACGAGCTGTACTCGCCCATCGCGGTCTTGAGCATGGCATCGGTCTGACTTAGCTGCTCTTCCAGGAAAATTCTCCGCCGCCGCGAGGCCTGTTGCGATGTTTCTGCATTGACTTCCTGAAACGTCCTCGCGAAAGCATTGGCCACACGTCTGGAGAGCTCGGGCGAGGATGACGTGAAATGAAGATCTATAACGTCGGTCTTGGGGCGCGGGGTTGCCTTGAAGTTGCGGCGCAACGATGCCACGGCCGCGCCATTGCTGATTGGGACAAGCGAAGTATTCGGAACGCGCGGACGCCTCGTTACGGTCATCGTGACTCCGCCTGTCGTCAACGGCTGGCCGTATGAAGCGCGGGCGCGTTGCCCGCGGACGTCGGCCTCTACACCCGCTGCATCAAAACTGAGCCGCAGGGTATCCCGAGCCTCCTCACTTACGCTGACCGATGTGATTTCGGGGACGTACACTTCGCCCTCGACGTGGACAAGTCGGAGCCCTTCGCGCTGTACTACGGCCGAAGCCATCTGCCTGCTCGTCATTACCTGGATCTGCGACAGAAGAACGTCCGTCTCGCGACCCATCACACCTTCCCAGGGATTTGCTCGTCCTTCTCCTGTCATCTCACGCCGTGTGTCCGCCAGGCGGATGACCGCCTCTGCGCGGTATACCGGCGGTGCGGTGAAAACGAGATAGGCAGCCGCGCCACCAAAAAGTAGGAGGGAGCCCAGCACGACCCAGAGTTGCCGGCGGAACACGGCGAGATAGTCCCTGAAGGAAAGGCCCTCCGAACGAATCTCCGGATACCCCTCGGGCGCAGATGCGCGATTCGGGGCTGGCGCTCCGGGAGGACCGACGGGACGCGGCTCGAAGGGTACGACGCCGGACATGTTAACGCGTCACGATGCTCGCGACTGCCGCTGCGGCGGCAATCGTACTCGTCACGGGCCCGATAATCTGCAGGAGAGAGGACCTGCGGCGTCCAAGTATGAGCTGGTCGCCGGACCGTATCTGAATCAATCCCGCATTCGTGTCCGGCTTGCTCAAGTCAATGCGAACCTCCGAGCCCGAGCGGTAAAGGCGTACATTCCGGATATCACCACGGTCAGTGGGTCCGCCGGAGAGAGCAATCGCTTGAGTAAGAGTTGTCCCGGGGGGGACGCTGATGATGTTGGGCGTACGGACCTCGCCGCCCACGATGATTCTTACGAGCGGCTGAATCACGAACTGGGGATTTGTCTCATACCGGGTGAGGAAAGTGCGGAGGCGCGCCTCGACAGTGGCGAGAGGAACTCCCGTCACCTGGACCTCCCGGTAGAGCGGATGAATGATCGTGCCGTCGGGCGAGATGAGAAACTCTCCGCTGAACTCTTCTCTCCTCCAGACGACGATCTTGATGAAGTCACCGGGGCTCAACCCCTGGACCTCGGGCGCCTCGGTTGTCTGAGCGTAGGTCGGAGCGAGGGGCACTAGACTGAGTGCGCCAATGACGGTGAGGATGCGTACCAGAAGTTTCATTGCTCAACAGGAGGGGTAGGGGGCGCAAACATTAGAGCGCCCGGAGAAGCCTGCCCAAGTTAGTGGCTGTATTATCGGTAGTCCAGCTATAGTCGCCTGTCAGGAGCCAAGCGCTAAAGCCGGCTCGGCCTCAGGAATGGTCACCGCGGAGGAATCGCAGGAAACTCCGTTTTCGTGAGCCCACTTCATTAGAGTGTAGAGCGCCCATGGCCTGCTCCAGTTCACGCCAGGACGCCGCGCCTGAAATGCTGACCATACCCCCCGGACTTCTCCGGGAACGAGCCCAAGCGCGCTTGCTCCGGCCTCATCGCCGACTACGGAATCAACTTCGTGACGGATCTCAGCGCGCATCCACTTTTCGAACGGGAGCGTAAAACCTTTCTTCGGCTTCGAAAAGCTCGATTCTGGAACCAGATCGCGAACAGCTTCCAATAGAAGTGGTTTCGGCCCCCTGTTTCCGCTGAGTGACGTGCGCGCAGCTTGGTGCGCCACCTGGGCAACTCGCATATCTACCAGCGGCACTCGCAGCTCGAGCCCGCACGCCATGCTGAATACATCACTGTCGCGGAGCAGGGTATTCCGCATGTAACCCGTCATCTCGTACGCGGAAACCTGCTGCATGACGTTGAGCCGGCTCAGATCGAGTTCCTCGGGCTGCCAGTACAAGGGCTCCTCGGTCACCCCTGCAGGAGACAGGAGCCGACTTACGTGTCGCTCCCCAAAAAGCGTCCGGGATGCTCGATATGCGGCTTGCGCTACGCCACTATCCGTCAACATGGAACGGACGCGTGACGCACGGAGATCTTCGAACGGCGTGAGGCCCAATGCGCCCGCAGTTCGAAGGGCTCGAGGCAGTTTCCACAGCGGCGCAAGCAAGCGTGCACGCCGAAACGAGGGATAACCTCCAAACAGCTCGTCGCCACCCAATCCCGAGAGTACAACCTTCAGGCCGTGATCGGCGACCGCGCGCGAGACTACGAAAGTGTTAAATCCATCGAGCGAAGGCTGGTCCATCGCCGCGAAGAAATCAGGAAGCATGTCGAGGAGGTTCCTGCCTGAAAGCGGAACTTCGTTATGCCGGGTCCCGAACCGTCGCGCGGCGTCGCGCGCCGGCTCGGCTTCACTGTAGTCCGCTTCTTCGAACGTGACTGTAAAGCTGTCTATCGGTGTCTCAGATACCTCGCTTGCAAGTCCGGCTACGGCAGACGAATCGATCCCCCCAGAGAGAAACACTCCGACCGGAACGTCACTTACAAGGTGATACCGAACAGATTCCCGAAGCGCGTCGCGGATTCGGTGAACGTGCGATTTTGCGTGTCGCTCTACGGGGTCCGCGGCGGCGAATGGTTCCACGTAACGGTCGCTTCGTTCCACTTTGAACGCGCCACCGACGGCAACTACTCTGGTCACACAGCCCGGCGGGATCGCATGGATACCTTCGATAATTGTCAGCGGCTCCGCCACCGATCCGGTCGAGAGGTATGAACGCACCGCCTGTGGCGAAAGGGTCCGGGGCACCCGGCCTGTATCGAGAATGGCGCGAACCTCACTCGCGAAAAGGAGGTCGGTGCCAACCTGCGCGAAGTACAATGGCTTGATGCCGAATGGATCGCGTATGAGATAACCTGCGTCGGCGTCGCGGTCCCAGATTGCCATCGCGAACATGCCGCGCAGCCGGCGCAGAAAACCCGGTCCTGATTGCTCCCAGCCGCGCAGCAGCACTTCGGTATCGGATGAACTTGCAAACGAGAAACCATCAGACTCGAGGTCGCGCTTCAGCTCCGCGTAGTTGAAGATTTCCCCGTTGTACGTGATGCAAAGCCGACCCCCCAGCGACCACTTGGGCTGGTGACCGCCGGAGCTCAGGTCGAGAATTGCAAGCCGCCGGTGGCCGAACATCCCCGCCGGCTCGCCTGAGCGGCTCGCAAGCATTTCCATACCTGTATCATCCGGCCCACGATGCGCGAGACACCGGGTCATCGCGATCACACTTGGCCTGGTGTCCCCACGCGAGAACACTCCGCTCAGCCCACACATTTCCTGTTACCGGTAGCCTGCGCCAGGTGGATCGAACCGCTCAATTGCGCGGCCTGCACCCGTGGGCATAAGTGGGCGTATGCCGGACGCTGGATTACGCGGACGCATTACGACGTGTGCAACGGCACGCTCTGTCGTAGCTGAAAGCGACGGGGCCCTGACACCATTTCGAACCATAAGCATCACGCAGATCCAGAACGGGAAAACAAACGCATTGCCGACTGAGTACACCCAGCTTTCGAACAACGACGCGATGAGACCTCCAAACAGAATCGCCTCGTACGACGCCATCTGAACAGACTCCGTGCGCCGGGCGAAAGCCCGCGAGATGAGCAGGAGGAGCAGGGGACCAAAAAAGGTAACCGCACCCACTAGACCAAGCTGGTAAGCCAATCCGAGATACGAGTTGTGCACGTAGAGGCCGCGGTGAATTCGAAACGACATTCCATCGAATATTCGATCCTCAGTTCCGAAACCATAGCCGAGACTCGGGCGTTGCTGAATGATCGGGATCGCGACCTGCCACGCTTCCGCGCGGCCGCTGGTGATTGATGACTTGGACCCGGTTACGAAGCGCGTTACCTCCGGGCGCGACTCGAGGTCCTGAAGAGAAGTGCTCTCTGGCATCGACAGAACCGCCACTGTTCCGATCACGCTCAGGACCAGCGCCGCTTTCCAGGCGCGTGTGCGCCATAACAAAAAGATTGCGGCTAATGATGCAGTGAATACCCCGTTGCGCGAGCCCGACACAACCACGCTGGCAACAACAAGTGCGATCAGCATCAGGTCGATAGCTTTTCGTTTTCTAATGAAACGGGAGATGATGAGCGGCAGAAAAATGATAGTCAGCATCCCGAGCGCGTTGGGATTCTCCATTATTCCGCGAAATCGGCCGCGCATCATGCTCGACTCTGTCAAAAAAAAACTGAATGCGCACGCAACGAACACCACAGCCGCGGTGAGAATGAGCGCATCGATCAGCTTCTCCTCACCCGCAAGGTCGGTGTAGAACCAGAGCGTCCAGAACACTGCGGTGTAAAGGAGCACGGTCGACGCTGCTCGCTGAAGCGTGATCGAGACATCACTGGAATAAATTGCTGACGCGAAAGCCAGAGTCACGAAGACTGCGAACACAGCATCTACGATCTGCGGGCGTCTCACTCTGACGCGCTTTGGCGGACGGAGCGCAAGCATTACGCAGAGGAGACCAAGAAATACCCAGCGTGCGTAGCCAACGATCGCTTCGTCCGTCAAGTACTGGGACTGCGAAATCATCAGTGTCAGGCCTGTGCCTATCACCAGGCCGCGGACAAGCGTCGGCCATCCGGTCGGACGCTTGTCCACGTACGACATCAGTCGATGAGCCCCGGTCGTGCGATGCCCTCTACAATGGTCTGTGACCACCGCTCTGGAGTGTACTGCAGCGCCAGGACTGAGCTCGCCCTTCCCATTTGAACGCGCCGGTCCGGTGATGCTTCCGCCAGCTGCAGCATACACTCAGCGAGTTCAAGTGATTTTGAGGCCGCGAATCGCAGCCCGTTGTGGCCGTCCTGAAGCATGTGTACACCGGCACCGCAGGCGTCCGAACAGATGAGCGGACACCCGGCTGCGGCAGCTTCCTGGAGCACAACCCCCCAAGGCTCGACTCGGCTTGGGAGCACAAAAACGCCGCCGTACTGCCCCATCACCGCTGGCAGGTTCTCGGGATCGACAAAGCCAAGGTCAGTGACGCCAGCCACGCCACGAAGGCGATGCTTCAGCGGACCTGTTCCCACGCAGTAAAGCGGCCACGGATTTGCCACCTTCGATCGGTAAGACGTGTAGGCCGAGAGCAGATCTGATATCCCTTTTTCCTCGACGTAGCGCCCCACAAATAAAAAACTGTCGAGCCGTTTGGCAGGTATATCGCTAATACTACTGAACGCGCGCCAATCGCATGAGTACACGCCATACCAGCAGTTCGCGCCTCGATACCCGAGATGCCCGGCCAATTGAGCCTGCCGCTCTCCCGGCGTCCAGATGATGTTTACCGCAGGATGGAGCCACCATTTCGCGGTTGCACAACCAAGCCGCTGCTTGAGACTTCCCGTCCACTGTGCGTCGAGCCCCAGGATGACCGGAATGCCGCGCTCCTTACACTCCCTTGCGACCGACATGTAGGCGCGGTCTGCCCAACCAGAGATGTAGACGCCGTCGGGGCCGAAGTCGGTGACCTCACGCCTGATGTCGCGCGTTGTGAGCCTGCCGCGAGGAAGGGCACGCCCCAGATCGTCGTAGCGCATAGAGAACGGCGCAATGGGATTAGTATCCCAGTGGATGATAAAAATCTCGGCGCTGTACCTGGACTTCAACTCCCGCCAGCAGGCAAGCATGTAGGGCGAAGGTTCCGAATACAAAAAGGCGAGCCGTGGACTTCGACGCTCATCGACCCGCGCTGAGTCGGGTTTTGGTGCCGACTCTGTCAACATCGCTTCCGCGTCACTTGACCTGCTGATATGGTTTTCTCCAATGCAACGAGCGTTTTTTCGGCCACGGCCGGCCAGGTAAAACGGTTCGCCATTCGTGACAGGCTTGAGCGCTTTCTCGACATCAGGTCATCGTCGCTGATCTCGATTGCAGCTCGCATCGCCAAATATAGGGTATTGGCGTCGCCCGGATTGATCAACCATCCGTTGTTTTCACCAACCAGTTCCTCTACCGCGCCAACCCGGGATGCAATCACCGCCAACCCCTGCGACATTGCTTCCAGGATCACAGTCGGCATGCCTTCCGAAAAACTCGGGCAGACGAGAACGTCGGCCTGCGCGACGATACGGCGCAACATGTCGCGATCTCTTATCTCACCATGGTACCTCACGCCAGCGAGTGTAGCGCCATGAACGGGCTCTATGGGTCCGATGAAGTCAAACTCGAAGGAGTGCGACACGGCCAGCCGCTCCAGCGCGGTAGCGAGTTCCGCGATTCCCTTGCGACGCTCATTCCGTCCGACGAACACGATCTTCCTCACCACACCGGATGGCTTGGGCGCCGCGACGATCCAGTCTGAATCAATACCCACGGGAATCTCGGCAATGCGAGAACGATCCACGCCGACAGACACGAGCAACGGCGTCAGCGTGCCGCCGAGTGAGACGCAAAGATCGGCCCTCCGCGCGGAGTACCGTGCGAGGGGGCGAAGCATGGTCTGCTCTGCTGCGGTCCAGAGGTCGGCAGCATGCTGAAACATCTCGAGACCGTGCAGATTGACTGCGACCTGGGGAAGTCTCGGTCGCCTGGATGCCAACAGCGCACCGCCGCAAAGTCCCTGGACGTAAATACAGTCCGCGGCTAAAGAGGGGATTATCTCCCGGACTTTAGTCGAATATTTCCAAAGTTCGGCAACGTAGTGGCCGGGATACCGGTGTTCCGCGGGCCAGGGAACCTGAACGAGTTGTACGTTCGAGCCTTCAGCGTCGAAGAAACTTCTCGCGAGGCCTCCCGGGTCGGGAGACGGGTGGATTACATCGACCTGAGCTCCACAACGCGCCAGGTGCCTGGCGAGATTGGCGGCGTGACTCTGCATTCCCCCGAGGACTAGCGGGAAGATTCCATCTGTAACCATCGCTACTCGAATGCCGCTCACAGCGGGAAACTAATGCGCAACCGGCGCGGTTTGTGAACTTTCAAATGCTGGTTGTAGAACGGTATGTCCACTAGATTCGCGTCCTGTGCTCAAACCTTCCACTCCAGCGCGGCCTGTTCAAAGCCAGGGAGTCAGGAAGCTTGGGATCCGCGAACAGGCCCCCGACTGCCGTGTAGACATAGGAGGAGTCCGGCCGTACGACATCGCGCAACTTTCTACGAATGCGAAGGTCCTCGACGTAGGCTGTGGCCACGGGTGGAATCGCGACATCGTCGTATTGGCGGGGGGGACGTGGGTAGGTATCGAGCCGTTCGCCGGCGGAGCGCATTCCGTTGCTGCCGATGCTGAGGCTCTCCCGTTCCGGGATGGCTGGTTCGATCTCATCATTGTCGACGCGGTCCTCGAGCATATACCGGATGTTGGCCGTGCCTTCACCGAGCTTGCGCGGGTTGTCCGGCGCGACGGCGCAGTGGTTGGGTATTCCGCGTTCATGGAGAGCTTCCATGAAATCTCGTACTCGCATCTCTCCTTCAAGGCGCTCGAACACTACGCTCGAAAGAACGGGATGAAGCTCGAGGCAATAAGCGGCGGCTCCTCCTTCGGAATCGACTACCATCTCGCGACAATCGCCTATCCGCTTCCGTTCGGGTTGCCGGGAAAGCTGATTGCGGCGATGATCCGGGGCGCGATCCGGGTCAAGTCGTTTGCAGGGTACCTGGCGCTGCGCCTCGGCCGCGGGACTGTCGCTAATGAGGCCCGCGAGCTTGCCAATCTGTATTACAAAGTCGAATGTCTGCGCCAATCGATCGGATTCTCGTTCATCATGCGAAGGCAATGAGCCCACCTGCCGGATTGTACGTTCAGTACGGATGCGGCCTTTCTGCACCCGATGGATGGCTCAATTTTGATTCGAGCCCGACGCTGAGAGCACAAAGGCTCCCGGGCTTCGGAAAGTTGTTCACCCGGTCGCCCCGATATCCCCGGTTCCCCAAGGGGGTGCGGTACGGCGACATCCGCAAGGGACTTCCCGTCGCGATGGGATCCTGTAAAGGCGTCTATGCCTCGCACGTGCTGGAGCACCTCGCCCTCGACGACTTGCGGGTCGCCCTCGCGAACACGTTACGGATTCTTGAACCTGATGGCGTTTTCCGGCTCGTTGTGCCGGACCTCGAGACCATGGCGCGCGAATACGTCGACTCTGCCGGCGAAGACGCGGCGCTCAAGTTCATGCGCGACACTTACCTCGGGCATTCCACACGTTCCCCCGGCGCAGGAGGGCTCATGCGGGCCTGGCTCGGAAACAGTACGCACCTGTGGATGTGGGACTACAAGAGCCTCGCACGGGAACTCAGTAACGCCGGTTTTTCGAAGGTGCGGCGAGCGGGGTTCGGTGACGCGAGTGACCCGGTCTTTGCGCTTGTGGAAGACCCCGACCGATGGGCCGGGCAACTCGGTATCGAAGCAGGCCGCTGACTTCTCAGCGGGAACGGGCTGATGCGAACCTTCCCTGCAGGTACCTGAACGGCCCGGCCATCATCGCCGCGGTTCGCCGGTAGAACGGAACAATACGTGGGCGCGGGTTAGCGACTCCCCGCCACGGTCTGGCCCGGCCGCGCAGTGACTCCCACAGGTAACTGAGAGTCGCGGCCCGGTTCCCGGTTTCCTCCACGAGCATCATGGTGAAATAGGCAGTGCTCGCCGTGAGGTCGCGCAGGTATCGCTGCTCGAGCTCGGGCATGTCCTTCGGAAAAGGGTGTCTCACCACAGCATCGGGTGTGTACGCAACGGCGTAACCGCGATCCACCAGCGAATAGAATGCGTGCTGTTCGCCCCCTCCGTAGACGGGCGTGCCGCGGTCAGTGCCCTCGTGAAAGCCCGGCCAGACCTCGAAGACGGCGCGCCTCAAGGCCATATTGCACCCGGGCCCGATCCCGCCGAAGCCTGCGATCCCGAACCAGTCCGGTGTGTCGCGGTCAACAATCACGGGATCTGGACGGTCATAGGCTCCGCCCCGGACGTCAGCAAAAAGTTTCTCAGCGTCGGTCTCCACGCGCAGTGGTACGGTGCGACCCGCTGCTCCCATGACCCGACTGTCCCTGAATGCCTGCTCGAAGGCAGCGAGCCAACCGGGCTCCGGTGTGGCGTCATCGTCGAGATAGGCGAGAATGGCTGCCGACGAAACAAGTGCGCCGCGATTGCGCGCGCGGCACAGCCCACGCCGCGGCTCGGCCACATAACGCGCTCCAAATCGCCTGGCGACCCGCGCGGTCTCCTCGTCACCCGGGGAATTGTCGACGATGATGACATCGTAGTTCGGGTAAGTCTGAACGGAGACCGCGGCAAGGCAGTGAGCGAGACTTTCCGTGCGGAGGTACGTGGGAATGATGACTGACATTGCGGGGGAGGTGGAACCACCTCCCCCGCTTTGAGAAGAAATTTCGGGCATCGACGCCAATGCTAGCGCCACGCGATCCTTTTTGAAAGCAATGTTTGGTTACGCCGGATCTACTGGTGTGCGTCAGGGCTCAACCGTTATGTTGCTCGCGGTCATCGTCAAGATCGTGAACTCCTTCCTGCCCGCGCAAGCATGAACGTGCTGATCAGCGGCTCCGCGGGTCTCATCGGATCGGAGCTCGTAGAATTTTTCGACAGCCGCGGCCATTCGGTCACCGGCTTCGACAACGACATGCGGGCGGATTTTTTTGGAACCGCTGGATCAACCCGCCCCAACCTTGACCGGCTCCGCGGGTCCACCCGCAACTATCACCATCATTCACTGGATGTCCGATCGCGTGAAGGGATTGAAAGAATGTTCGTGGACCATGGAGCATTCGATCTCATAGTGCACTGTGCGGCGCAGCCGAGTCACGATCTCTCGGCCAGTCGTCCGCGTGATGACTTCGACGTGAATGTCGTCGGCACCGTGAACGTGCTTGAAGCGATGCGCCTCCGGAGCCCCGACGCCGTGTTCGTACTGCTCTCGAGCAACAAGGTCTACGGCGATGCACCGAACGAGATCCCGGTGGTCGAGCATGAAACACGGTGGGACTATGCGAGTCCCGATCATCGAGCCGGCATCGATGAAACGATGCGGATCGACCGGTCCCGCCACTCGATTTTTGGCGCTGGCAAGGTCGCCGCTGACGTCCTGACGCAGGAGTACGGTCGCACTTTCGGGATGAAGACCCACTCGCTCCGTGCCGGATGCCTTACCGGACCCTATCAGCGCGGCGTCGAACTACACGGCTTCCTCTCCTATCTGGTGAAGGCGCAACTCGCGGGTACGCTCTACCGCATTTACGGATTCAAGGGGAAACAGGTACGCGACAACATCCATAGCCGGGACGTCGCGCGGGCAATCGAATCGATCTACCACAACCCCCGTGTCGGGGAGGTATACAACATCGGCGGCGGACGGGCGAATTCGTGCTCGCTGATCGAGGCGATGGAGCGGGTGCGTGAAGCTACAGGTGCCGTTGCAGTCACCGAGTACGTCGAAAAAACACGCGACGGCGATCATTGCTGCTATATCACTGACATGCGGAAGTTCCGGTCGCACTTTCCTGACTGGGAGATGACCACGTCGCTGGACCAGATCTTCGACGAGCTGATCACGGCTTCAAGGACTTTCACGCAAGCGTGAACGACGCACCGCTTGAAGCCTGATCCTTCCCGCAGCGTTTTTCCTCTTGCGGCCGCCGCCATGCGCGAGCGGTATCGCGACTGGTACCTTGAGAATCGCGACCCTGTGCCCGAAGCGCGCCTCAGGTGGCGTGCACAACTTTTTCGGCAACTGGTTCACCTGCTGCCGGGCGATCGGGTTCTGGAGCTCGGCACAGGGAAAGGGGCTTTCGCGAATCATCTCCGCGTTGCGACGCGTGGGGAAAATGAAATCGTTGGACTCACGTTCGATGGAATCGAATCAGAGGCTCCTCCGCGGGAGCGATTCGATTTCGTCGTATGCTTCGACGCGATCGATTCCGTTGACGCTGTTGCGACCCTGCAGCTTGCAATGGGCTCGCTAAAGCCGGGAGGGGAGGCGGTCTTCTTTGCATCCAATCCGGGTAACCCGTTTCTCGGCGCAAGACGCGCGGCGCGAAAAATCGCTGGTAATCCCGACCCGCGGGGCCTGATGAACCGTGATCGGCTCGAACGCGAAGCTCGCACAGCCGGGTTTGTAGAGGTCTTCTCACTTTTCAATGATTTCCTCTATGCACCGCTGACGCAGCGGGGTGCGCGGCTGTTTCACGGCCTCTCTGCGATAATGGAGAACGTACCGGGCGTCCGGGCAATGTCAGGCGCAATCGTACTCCACGGTACGAAGCCGGGTGTTCGCCCGGTCAATCATGCTAACCTGGCCGAGCATCGAAGCCTGCAGGATGCCGTGTCGGTGGTGGTCCCGTGTCACAACGAGGAGATGAATCTCCGGTCTCTCGTAAGCCGGCTGCTCGAGCTCTACGGCGGCTACATCCACGAGATCATCCTTGTCGATGACAACAGCAGTGATGCAACGCGGGATGTCATCAGCGAACTCGCCGCGGTCGACTCCAGGGTACGCGGCCTCTTTCGCAAACCGCCAGCGGGTGTGGGCTTTGCGCTGCGGGACGGATACCAGGAGGCGCGCGGACAATATGTTCTGTCGCTCGACGCTGACTTCGAGCAGCTCCTGCCTGAGATACGCGATATGTTCGACGCCGCTGCCGCCGGCGCTGATGCAGTGGTTGGCAGTCGTTTCTCGCCTGACAGTGTGCTGCTCAATTACCCTGTACAAAAGATCGTCGCCAACCGCGCGTTCCACTTGCTCGCCTCCATCATCCTCGGCAGTCCGTTCCGGGACGTTACAAACAACCTCAAGCTCATGCGAGTCGAAGTCGCGCGGCGCATTGCGTTTACGGAGCAGGGGTTCGCGGTGAACGCTGAGACCGGTTTTACACCGATGGTATCCGGTTTCACTACGGTCGAAGTTCCAATTTCGTGGGTAGGGCGCACCGCTGAAATGGGATCGTCGTCATTCCGTCTTGCGGCGGCCGGGCCTGGTTACCTCCGTGTCCTGAAACGCCTGCGGGCGCTGCGTCACGAATCCCGCTGAATGAACCGCAACATCGCGATCCTGATTTTTCTGATGCTCGTTGCTTTCGCGGCGCGGGCTGTAGCCGGTTCGCGCCAGGGCCTCGACGTCGATGAATTGTTTTCGCTCGCGATGGCGACGGGGCACAGTGTTGAACAGCCGCGGGGGAAAACGCGCCCGGAGCTCGGTGACTTTGTACAGGCGCAGTCGCCGAAGGCGGCAATGTCCTATCGGCGATACGCGGAGCATGACTCGTCACCTGCGGGAATGGGCCGGGTGGTTAGAGCTGTGTTTCTATCGGACACCAATCCTCCGCTCTATTACATGCTTCTCAACCTTTGGACGCGTGTGCTGGGGACTGGGGACCGGAGCCTGCGATTGCTCTCGATACTGTTCAGCGTCGCGTGTGTTCCTCTGGCGTTCCTGCTTGGACAGCGACTTTACGGTAGGACCACCGGATTGATCGCTGCCGCGCTCTTCGCGCTGGCCCCGCAGGCGGTGTTCTATGGCGCGATCGGACGTATGTATTCACTCCTGTGCCTGCTCGTGCTGGTGTCAGCGCTGCTGACGCTCCGTATGCACAGCCGACCTACGACAAGCGCGCTAGTCGCCTGGATACTGTGTTCGGCCATTGGGCTCTTGACGCACTATTTCTTCGCGCTGGCGTGGGCGGGGATGTGTGCCTGGCTCCTGCTCTATCCGCATCGCCTGTCGCGATGGAGACTCCTGAGTATTGCCGGGATCGTCCTGCTGCTCGTGATGCCGTGGTATGCCGGCGTTCCTGAATCGCTCGAAGGTTGGCGGGTGACGAAGGGCTGGCTCGAAGCGCGCCCGCCCGCGTTCAATCCGCTCGTCGCGCAGGTGAGGCAGATATCGGGATATTTTGTCACAAGCGGCGACTGGATGAACAGGGAGGGGGCAACCGATTTCCTAATCGTTGGCATCGTCGGTGTGACAGTGCTGATGGCCGTCGTGCGGTCGCGACGGTTCGTTGCGCTTCGCTCAACTCACCTGCTCCTGCTGTGGCTCGCGGCGTCGATGGCCGGGCTCATCATGTTCGATCTCATTCAGGATACCTATGCGCGACAACATTCACGTTACGCATTCGTCGCCCTGCCGGCCGCGCTCCTGCTTCTCGCCGCGGCGCTGGCGCGCCTGCCCTACGTCGCCCGCGCAATTGCGATGGTAGCGCTGCTCGGTCTCTGGGGAACGGGCATCCTGCGTCTCAATGTGCGCAACCGCGGCGACAATCCATTCAGCACGGCGGCCGCGTCAATAAATGCTGGCGGCGGTGCCGAGCGTGTTGTTGTCGTTCATGCTATTCCGACGATGGTGATGGGGTATGCGCGCTACGTTGACGAAAGGACTCTGATGCTCGACTGGGTCGAGGCGCACGGAACGCGCACCGTTGAGCGAGACGCGGCCGGAATCGCTGCGGTCGCGCCGCGTGTGACCCTGGTGAAGTCGCCTCCGGCGCGCGTCGTGCCGGAAGAGACCTGGTTTACATCCCGGGCAGCTTCAGTGTCGAGGAGCAGGGGTGTTGGTTACGAGATAGTGGACTTCGTTCTGCGCGACTCAGCCGACCGGGCGAGCAGCTCGCGATAGTGCGAGATGACTGCCGCCGACGCGGCCGACCTTCTGAACGTTCTCTCTACTCGCGCCCGGCCTTTTGCGCCAAGACTCCTGCACAAATCGACGTCACCCAGCAGGCGCCGCACGTCATGTACGAGCGCCTCGGCGTCGCCCGGAGGAACCAGAAGTCCTGACTCGCCATGCTCTACGGCTTCAGATATTCCGCCGGTATTGAATGCGACTACGGGAATCCCCATCGCTGATGACTCGAGCGCAACGATTCCGAATGGCTCCCACTCCGACGGCATTATGGTCACGTCGAAGGCGGCCATCGCTCGTCGCGTGTCGATCTGTTCGCCCAGGAATCGAACGTTGTTGAGCCCCACTTCCAGGATCCTGGTCTCGAGCGTTGAACGAGCCGCACCGTCGCCGACGATTGCCACGATGACGTCTTGATCTGCAAGCGCCGTTGCAAGATTCAGCAGGTGCTGCGGGCCTTTCTGCTCCACGAGTCTGCCAACAAAACCGACGATCTTCGTTTCGACCGTTGAACCAATCGCGTGTCGTGATTCATCGCGCAATCGATCGCGCTCCTCGGGACTGAACCGTACTTCGTCAACGCCGTAGCGAAGGCGGATTATGGGTTTGCGGCACCCACCGTCAACCATCAAGCGGTCCATCCACTCGGATGATACAGCGACCTCATCAGCCCCGGCCGCTAGCACCGCGACTCGTTTGTGCAGACCCTGCCCGCGTGTGTGAACGTCGGGGAGCCACTCCTGCTCCAGCCCGTGCAGATGGCTGAGGACGATTGCCCCTGCACGGCGCGCAAGCAGGCGTACGACCCGCCCGCCGGAGTTGGCATGGACCAGGTCGAACGAGCCCGCACCTAGCATTCGTCGAAACGTGACGGCCTCAGCAAAACGCCCAGCGCCTGCGCCGCGGAGAAGATTCACAGTCGCGCCCGCTTCTCGTAGTGCTTCGGAAACGGGGCCGTCTTCGCCCACGATGCAAACGGAGATTTCTGCTTCCGCCCGGGGAGTATCCTGCACTAATCCAAGAACGAACGATTCGACGCCACCGGGTTTCCCGGTTCCCAGCACATGCAGCACCCTCATTGGTCAGCTCTACCTGCTTTCGACGCGACCTCCGCGAGATCACGCGATCGCCGCTCCCACATTCGCGCGCGGAATCGGGCGTCGGCCGCGCGAGCTGACATCGCAAGGCGATTGCCGATCGAGCCCGGCAGGCAGTCCGCTGCGAACTTCGCTGACCGCAGCACGGCGTGCCTGGTGTTCGATCGGAGGCCGCGGCCCGTGGACAGGATGAGCCGCAGGTCGATGAGCAAATCGATTTCCGCGAATGACGCTCGCCGGAGAAGCAGCGGATCGTGCCAGTCGTTGCGCCCTTCCGCGGCCGTGAACGCCGTGGTGTAACCGGCGCTGGCGACCGCGTCGCGCACGCGCTCGTCCACATGCCCACCGGGATAGGCGAAGGTGGTGATCGCCCGCCCGAGCATGTCCTCGAGCGCACTGCGCGAGTCACGGACTTCCGCCACAAGTTCGCGGTCGGGGAGGTCTGTAAGACGCGCATGCGACATCGAATGCGAGCCGAACAGTACTCCGTGATCCCTCATCTCGAGGATCTGTTCGCGTGACAGCATGCGGCGCGCGCGGAAGCCTCGGGCGCTGTCCCATTCGTTGACGCCCCCGATGTATTGCGGAACGAGAAAGACCGTGGCGACGAGTCCCAGCTCGCGCAGAATCGGGAAGGCGTGCGAGTAAAAGTCCTCGTAGCCGTCATCGAACGTGAGGAAGACCGATTTTGGCCCATACGAACCCTTGAGGTACGTCGCGGGATCGAGCGTCGTGTAGCCTGAACCTGCGAGCCGCCGCATTGACGCCGCGAAATGACTCTCGCTCGAGTGGTGTCGACGTTCCTCTCCTACCGGCGATCCTGAAACCGCGTGCATCACGAGAGCGGACACCGGGTGGCCGGCGAGGGCGGCCAGAGAAGCTTCGGTTTCACCCGCCTTCCTGAGAGCGCCCCAGTACATGGCCGACTGAAGCAGAGTCCGTCCGGTGTCGGTGATACGAGCGGACCCGTTGTCAGCGCCGAATGCCACTAGCTCGCGTCCGATGCCGCCGAAAACCCGAGGAAACCTCCACGCGAGACGCTGCTTGATGCGTCCCCGCAGTGAACCACGGTGAAGTGAATGAATCGCGGAAGTTCCGCGAGTGAGCTGGCGCTTCTCGCGAATGCGACGAACATCGCTTAGCGCCGCAAGTGCAGGACGCTCGGCATCGTAGGATGCCGCGCTGCGATCGTTCACATGTACTGCCCGCGCATTCGGCTCGAGAACAAAACGTATTCCGATTGCGCGGGCACGCTCACCCATCTCGAGATCTTCGTGGATTGTCCGCTGGTCCTCGTCGAATCCGCCGATCTCCTCGAAGGTGTCACGGGTAAGCGAGCTGTTGTTGCCGCAGTGCGGCGCGAACTCGAACGTGCCGCCGTTTGCCGCGCAACGTGCGAAGAAGCGCGCATAACCTTCGGCGCGCCGCAATCTGAGCATTTCCTCCACGCTGTCTGCGGGAGGCGACTGGTACTCCTCGGTGAGACTTCCAAGCACAATCGTGCGTGGGGGTTCCTGCAGATGCGTGTCGCGGTGGCGTCGCAGCCAGTCGACGGCAGGAATCACGTCGTCATCGAGAAACACGATCAGACTGCCGGATGCAGCGCGTGCTCCGGTATTCCGCGCCGCAGGAAGACCACGATTGCGGTCATGGAATATCCAGCGCACAGAGACTGCGTCCTGCCTGGTCTCTGAAAGCTTGCGAATCGCCGGATCGTCCCCGTCACACACGACAATGATCTCGAACCCGTCCGTGTCCTGTGCTGTGAGCGCATCGAGAGTTGCCGAGAGTGCATTGGCACGGTGCCACGTGGGGACAATAACGCTCGCTGTGATTTCCATCAAAAGCCTGATCGGAACTCGCGCGCATGACCGACCACCGACGAGACCAGTAAACGCGGGCGCACCCCGGCGGCTTTCATCGCCGCCGGCAGAAACCATCCGAACGTCCCGGCTACGTGTGTGACTGTAATCGCGGTCGCCGCACCGAGCGCGCCCATTCGCGGAACGAGGAGAAATGTCAGAAGAATGCTCGCGACGGCTTCGGCGACGCCGATTCGGGCTGCAACGCCAATTTCGCCGCGTGCATACAGTACCTGATATGAAGGCAGCGAGAACGCCTGCACCATTGTCCCGATGAGCAGCATTCGAAGAACCGGAACAGCCGTCGAGTACTGCTCACCGCCTATGATCTGGATAATTGCGGGTGCGAAAAAAATACCGGCGATGCAGACCGGAACCAGGATTGCCAGCGCGACTGCCATTGTCGAAGTGAACAGTGTCCGAAGATCATCGTGCTGCTCGCGCGCGTGCTGCCGGGAGAGGTACGGAAGCGTGACGCCGATACCGCGGTTTGCTATCGCGACAAGGTGTCCCGGAGCTCGCATCGCGACGCCAAATGTCGCAACCGCGGATATCGACGCAAGCATTCCCAGTATGATCGAGCTGGATGCCGCGGCTGCCTGTCGTCCCATGTTGTCCGCGGTTGCCCATCGGCGGGGCGACCACAAGTCGTGCAGAACACTGTGATCGGTATCGGTCAGCTGAAGCGTGAGTCCGTCAGCGTGTTTTGTCAGCCCAGTCCAGAGGAGCAGCAGCCTCAGGGCCGCGGACGCGAAGTGAACCGCTCCGAGTGCAACGATTCCATAACCGGCGGCAATTACGAGGATCGTAGCGAAAGCGCGCGCGAGTGCGACGCTAATTTGCACGAACGAGATCCTGGCGAACGATCCGGAAGCAGCGTGCGCGAGCTCGAGCCCCGTTGCGGGCAGGGTCAGCATCACCGCCGCCCCGGCAAGCAGTAGAGTCAACGCAGCCGGACGCACGAGTGCCGGTTCGATCCTGAACGGCCCGGGAAGGAGCAGGGCGATTCCGGCGCACACCATGAATGCGGCAAGACCCGCTGCGGCAAGCCATCGCAATGCCGCCGATACGACGCGACTCGCCGCTTCAGTGCCTCCTCGCTCCCGTTCCGCAACACATGCCTGCGTCAACAGACCGAGGAGCCCGAGATCGAACACGCTGGTGAGGCCGGAGATGGACAGCGCGAGCATTAGCGCGCCATAGTCCGCTGTACCGATACGGCGGAGGACAAATGCTAGGACCGCGAGCCCGACGACCGCCTCGGTGGCATAGGCCGCGTAGCTCCAGCCGACGCTTCGTGCGACCTTCGCTTTCACGTTCGCGAGCCCGACAGCTGCTTCCACGCGTCCCAGCCCCCGGCCGAGCGTACGGCTTCGATCGCATATCGGGTGGCGTATTCGTATCGGACGAGAAAAACGCTTGATGGGGCGATGGTTCTAGTGGCCTTGAAGGCCGCGGGCAACACATGCCGAGCGAGCCAGGCGGCCTTCCAGCGCGACTGTGCGGGTCCCGCGTCGAGTTGCCTGCGAAAGGGAAGGAACTCGCGGCACCAGGGAAACTCCCTCGCGAGTCGCACATCGTTCTGCGCGCGCGGCTCGGCCCTGCTTACCATCCCTTCTGAATCGACCGCGAAATGCTGATCGGCTCGAGCTTCAGGACAGTAGAGTATCTCGAACCCGCTCTCGATGAGGCGCGCGGCAAGCTCGAAGTCGTTGCGCTGGAATAAGTAGCTCTCGTTGAATCCCCCGATTGAGCGAAGGGCGTCGAGCCTGACCGACATGTTGCCGCCGTTGAGGGATCGCGGGTCGCGCGGGTTGGGCGCTGATTCAAGGCGTCTGTGAAAGGCCGCGTAGGTGCGCGCGAGATACGCGCTTAGAGAATCCCCATGCCCGGCGTTCGCTACTGGAGAGTACCCTGTGACAGCTGTCGGCGCGCTGTGATTCTCATGCGCCCTTGCGTGCGCTTCGACGAAGTCCGGGTGCGCGCGCATCTCGTCGTCGATAAATATTGCGAGCACTCCGGTGGCTGCGGAGATGCCCGTATTGAGCGCCGCAGGTTGACCCGGCCTTGGGGAATCAACGATGGCTATTCGATCACAGAAGCTTGCGCGGAGCGCCTCGAGTGTCCCGTCACTGCACCTGTCCGTTACAACTACTATCTCGAGTTTATCCTCGGGGTAGTTTCCCGCGGTGAGGCTGGCGACCGCTGCCACAACGAGGTCGCGCCGCTGATGTGTGGGGATGATGACCGATACCGGTATCACCGTCGCTCAAGCCATGTGCGCGCGTTCCGCCTGGATCATCATGCGCACGACGTCCTGCATTCTGTACTTTGCTCGCCATCCCAGAATCTTGTCCGCACGATCAGGGTCGCCGAGTCCGCGGCTGATGTCGGTTGGGCGGAGGAGGGAGTCGTCGACTTCCACGTGATCCCCGGAGTCAAGACCCACCTCAGCGAATGCGGCGTGCACGAAATCAGAGAGTTTGTTCGCCTGGCCGGTTGCGATTACGAAGTCCTGCGGCTCTGGTAGTTGAAGCATCGCCCACATCGCTTCGACGTATTCCGGAGCCCAGCCCCAGTCGCGCTCGATGTCGAGGTTGCCGAGACGGAGCCGTTCGTCACTGCCGGCGGCGATGCGGGCGGCAGCCGAAACGATTTTTCGGGTGACGAACCTGTGGGGGCGGAGCGGTGATTCGTGGTTGTAGAGAATTCCTGAGCAAGCATAGAGACCGTAGGCTTCGCGGTAGTTGGCGACTTCCCAGAAGGCTGCGGCCTTGGCGACCGCGTATGGACTGCGTGGGCGGAAGGGTGTGTCCTCCGTGGCTGGAAGGCCGCCCGTGTCGCCAAAACATTCGCTGGAGCCGGCGTTGTAGAATCGAATCGGGCGCTCGGAGAAACGGATTGCCTCGAGCAGATTCAGCGTTCCAAGGGCGATGCTCTCGAGGGTTTCAACCGGCTGCTGAAACGAGAGACCTACCGAGCTTTGACCGGCGAGGTTGTAGATCTCATCTGGCTCCGCTTTGCGAATCGCCTGGAGTACGCTCCGAAAATCCGTCAATGCCATGGACTCGCGCTTTACGTCGTTCCCGATGGCGAGCCGCTCCACGTTTGCGAAGGACGACATCGCGGCGTCGCGCGATGTTCCCGTAACCTGATATCCTTTTTTCAGAAGTAGCTGTGCGAGGTAGGCGCCGTCCTGCCCCGATACTCCGCAGATGAGCGCGCGCCGGGTCGCCCGGCTCATACGGTTGCACGGGGCAAGCCGCGAATACCCTGGATTCTGCTCACCATTAAAAACTGTTTAACAAAGCTTTTCACGAGTCTACCTTGCTCCCTCTGGAAGGGCGTTTCTCGGTGAACGGGTAAGATACCGCCTCGAATGGCGCCGATGATGGCATCGCAAGCCGACTAACTTGTTGAAACCTGCGCGATTTACACAATCACCTGAACAGTAAACAGGTCAGAGTCCATGATCGCTCGAAAAGAGGTGCCTGCCGAATTCGAGACCTGGAACAGATTGAACGGCGCGCCGGAGGGCCGTGTTTGGGCCAAATCAGGGCGAGTGATAAAGTACCTGTCGTGGAGACAGCGAAGCCGTCTGCGGGGGATGTATGGGATACAGCCTAACAGTCCCACCCGCCGTTTTGAATATCCGTGGGCCTGGCACGCGGGCAAGCTGTCGCCCGGCCTCGACGTTCTCGAGATCGGCGGCGGGCTTTCCGGATTTCAATTCTCACTTTCGCGGAGCGGGTGCCGGGTGACGAACGTGGATCCAGGAATGGACGAACAGCAATGGCCGTGCACCCCTGAAGCAATCGAAACGTTAAACGAAGTGTTCGGGACGAGCGTCCGTCTTATTCATGCCGATGCTGCCTCCGTGCACCTTCCCGCCTGTTCATTCGACCGGGTTTTTTCGATCAGCGTGATGGAGCATCTCGACGAGCCCGTCCGCCGCGCCGCGATGGGAAAGGTGTTCGACTGCCTGAGACCCGGCGGCAAGGCGATCCTTACGGTCGATCTCTTTCTGGATCTGGCACCTTTCACGCCGCGGCTGACTAACAGGTTCGGAAGCAACTGCGACATCAGGCAGCTGATCGAGGTTGCTCCATTTCGACTGCTTGAAGGCCGCGAGGATGAGCTTTTCGGGTTTGAAGCCTTCTCGGCCGACAGGATACTTCAGAAGCTGCCGGATCTTCTGGTTGGGGTATATCCCGTGTTGGCGCAGTGCCTGGTGCTCGAAAAACCCATGACCGCGTGACGCTGGATCTGGCGCGGTACTATGGTATTCCCTTGGTGGCTTGCTGGCGCTATGCGCAACCGAGGCGACGAGAACAACAACGACCACCCACCAGCGACGTTTGATCAGCGCGAGATACTCGCGAAGGCCGACGAACTCTGTCCCCGACTTTCCCCAGAGGTCCGGAGGTTTTACTGGCGCCATGAATTCCTTGACAATGTTGCGAAAACCTGGGCTCTCTGCCCTATAGCCGAGCATCGTCCGTGATTCATTGTCAGGAGTCCGGCTCCGGCAGCAGCAACAGCCCCAAACACAGCCATCCGGCGTGGTGTCATTGTTTCACGCGCGGCATCATTCTTACTAACTTGTGCGTGTATGCTCGACTTTCACAATCACCTGATGCCAGGCGTCGACGACGGCGCCGCCGATATCGCTGAGTCGCGCCTTGGAATTCAGGCGCTCGTGGCAGATGGCATCACCGAAATCATAACGACCCCGCATTTCTCTGCGTCGCTGGCCCAGCGGGATGCAATGGAACCCTACCTCGAGCGCGTTGAAGCCGCATGGGATTCCCTGAAGGCGCTGGTCGAAGCGGAATTCCCGTGGGTAGGAATTGCCCGCGGCTTCGAGGTCATGCTCGACCTGCCACACCCGAATCTCGATAATCCGCTACTGCGATTGGCGGGGACCAGCTTTGCCCTCGTTGAGTTTCCATACATGAATGTGCCGCCGAACAGCACGTATGCATTGCGCGAGCTCAGGCAAGCGGGATGGACACCGATAGTGGCGCACCCGGAACGGTACGCCAACATGGAATCGGGCCTGGCGATCGTCGAGGAATGGCGTGACGCAGGGGCGTACATGCAGGTCAACGCAGGCTCGTTCCTGGGATCGTATGGTGCCCGGGCGAAGCGTCTGGTATGGACGCTCCTCGAGGAAGGGAATGCCGATTACCTCTGCAGTGACTACCACAGCAGAGGTAAGTGCTCGGTAGCCGCGGCTATCGAAGAGATGCAATCGCGCGGGTTTCAGAGTCAGACCGAAACGATCAAGCTGAACGGCAGGAAAGTGCTCAAGGGCGAACCGCCATTGAGCGTCGAGCCGTTCGAAGGCAAAACCAGATCCGGCTGGAAGAAAGTGTTCCCCTGGGCGTGACGAGCCGCGCCGACAGCGTATCATATCGACCGGATATAGACGGGCTTCGCGCGTTAGCCGTGGCGGCCGTCGTCCTCTATCACATTGACGAAAAACTTCTGCCCGGCGGTTTTGCGGGTGTTGATGTCTTCTTCGTGATATCCGGGTATGTCGTCACCGGGTCGATGCTCCGGACCGTAACATCGAGCGCTTCAGCCGACGTGCTGTTTTTCTGGAGACGGCGATTACTGCGCATTATCCCGGCGCTCATCGCATTCGTCTTTGGCGCAACACTTCTCTCGGCCTTGTTCCTGACCCCCTATCCCGCTGTTCAGTACAGCGGCGCGCTCAGGACTGGAATCGCTGCGCTTTTTGGTGTTGGCAACCT
>JANPKW010000097.1:0-2857 GCA_031426255.1 Gemmatimonadaceae bacterium
GGTTCTCTACAGAAAACTGTCGGTTTCATAGCATTAACCTCGTATTCAGCCTGCCTCACTACATTAGAAGGGAAACGCAGCGGCTCAGAACTCCCTTTCGAGGCACGACCACAGTGGCACCACAGTTCATCTATGTAATGATTCCTCACAACTAACAAAGACTGACGGAGGCAGTTCCAACTCTCTACACAGAGGGAAAAACCACCCCACCCAAACCGCCTATCCGGCGTCACTCACGGCAGTTTGCCGCAGTGTTACACAAAGAGCGACACAGAGTTTAGCGCGATCGATGCGCGAATTCCCACGCCGACTGTTCCTTGCTGAACATGGAGCGTGGTCATGAACGCGCGCATACGCCGATTCGAACGCAGGGCTGAGAAGCGCGCCGCGTTCCATTCCCGCAGAGCTGAGCTTGCGCCGCGCGGCTTTTCGGCTGCCGGTGTGCGACCCCAAATAATTGGCGCGAAGCGCCGCGCCGTGGAGGTCGCCAAGGTTCGGGTTAAGCGATCGAAGGAATTGGCGATCGCGAGTCGTCGGAGGAACGGGAGATGACGCCTCCCATTCCGCAGTTCGCGCAGCTCAAGATCGGTCCCGACGAAGCGATGCTCGTGGCAACCTATGTCCAGGTACTCGTCACTGATCAGCGCGCAGCAAGAGCTATCGGCTTCGAAGGCATCAGCCCGAAAGCGCAGCAGATCATTCGCGACACAAATGCCGCATACATACGCGCCCACGGGAAGCAAGCGTTCGCGCATCTCGCTGAACAGTTCAAGGCGCTCGGCGGAACTGCGCTTGAGGGGTCCGGCCTATGAGCAGGCTCAATCGTATGCGCCGCGTGCGCCACTCCTCGATTCTGCCGGGCGCACTCGCCGCTATCGCAGCGTTCGCTTTCGGTACGGCGCCGACGCGGGTTCAGGCATCACTCTCAAGTCAGGCCCCGTCCCGTGAGTTCGTCAACCCGGCAGCCAAGCCCCAGCGCAAAAAGAAGAAGGGCGCGCGAAATCGTATCGGGTCAGGTGGTCTCGGCGCTTACTACCACGGCGGGAAGAATGCTCGACGTCGTGTGCTGATCCGGCTTGCCGGCGTCCCCGACTCCGGCCGGCAGTGGGTGCGTCTCCGGAAGATGCTGAGAAAGCACGCGCCTCAGCTGCTCACCGCCCATCCCCACGATCTGCTGAAGTTCGAACAGGAGAGGTCGCAATGACAACCTCTGCCCAACAGCTCGAGCAGCTGCGAGCAGTCTATCGCCTCGACCTCAATGCCGACGAGCTCATGCTCTTCCGGGCTTATGTCGAAGCGTCAGCTCTCATTCACTGCGCGATTACCCAGGCGCACTGCGACAAATGCAGCGTTGCCATGGGTCAGATCGCGGGAAACGTGATGCGCAAGGCGAACGATCAGTTCATTGAGCGCAATGGTAGCACGGCGCTCGCGCACCTCGATGACCGCCTGCGACTACTGATCGGAGGTGGCGCATGACCGCGGCCGTTGAGACACGCGGGCCCGGGCGCCCACGAACGAAATGCTGGTGTGGGCGAAAGCTCGAGCCTGATACCAACGGAAGTGGAAGAGTCGTCGACAAGTGCTCAATGCACGGCATCGACACATCACCTCGGGACACCACTGTCGAGGAGCGACCCCAACCAATCAGATCAATGTCGACCAATCAGAAGAAGTGCACTGTAAAGGGTTGCCCTGGCGTTCTCGACAATGACGGCAGTTGCAGCTGCTGCACGAAGAGAAATGCCTGGATCAAGGCGAACATCCCCGCCAAGAAGTGTGAGATCTGCACGGGCGAGATCTCGAAGGGAAAGTTCTGTCAGGCATGCGCGCCGTTGAACACAAAGGCAAACAGCCTGAAGGCGAAGTCGAAGGCGTGAGCACAGCGCGTCAGATCCCCGACTCAGAGCGGACGGCGAGAATGCTCGACCTCGTGCGCCAGCTGTATCCGCCAAAGGATATGAGCCTCTCGCATGTCGTGATCGAGGAGGTCGCGCCCGGAACCGGGTGGTCAGGCACGTCTCGCTGGGCTGACGTGCTTGCCCTTGGCGTGTGGCCGAGCAAGGGACTCACACTCGATGGGTTTGAGATCAAGGCATCCCGCGCGGATCTACGACGCGAGCTCGCCGACCTTGAGAAGCATCGCGCTGTCGCGCGCTACTGCACGGCTTGGTGGCTTGTTGTTTGGAACGAGAGAGTCATCGAGGGCCTCCAGATCCCGGAGGACTGGGGCGTCATGGTCACCGCGGAGACGGATTGGGAAGAGCGAGAGCTGAAGGTTCTCCGCCCCGCGCCCAAACGTGAGCCCGAAGCATGGCCCCGGTCGTTTACCTGTTCGCTCGTGCGAAATGCTTATCAGCAATCGCCAGGCGCTGCTTACGTCGCACGTGCATGTGGGGCAGCGTCACGCGGTGGTCGGATCGAAGGTGAGCGCGTAGCAAAGGGCGATGCAGCTGCTCAACTCCGTCGAGACATGGAGCCATTGCTCGTCGCGCTCTTCGGTAAAGACTCGTGGAAGTGGCCGCTCGACGCGCGTGACACCGGAGCAGTAATGCGCCTCGCCGCTGAGCGACTACAGCAAGGAACATTGAAGCTGCAGGCATCAGCATGACAGCCGCAGCCCAGCCGACTCTATGGGACTTCGTCCCGCCGACTCCTGGCGACGCCGTGTTCGAGGAGCTCGTGCGCATTGCATGGAGGCTCTCCGGTCGGCCTGACATCGTCGGTGTCACCGTCGGCGAGATCGTGCACGAGTACGAGCGCACATCCGGTAAGCAGCTCGGCGGCGTTCCCATGGAAAACAAGGTGCTCGAGCAGAGGCAGACCAGCTGGCTCCCCCGGGTGCCGAAAACCGCCG
>JANPKW010000098.1:0-4384 GCA_031426255.1 Gemmatimonadaceae bacterium
ACGGGTACCGCGATAGCAGGGCTCGTCATCAGGCAGCCGCCTTCACAGGGATTTGCTGCTCCTGCGTCCGTGCAGCACGTGCGCTAAGCAGTGCCAGCACAACGATCGCGAGCCACACGAACGTACCCGTCGCCTGATGCAAGGACCGAAGAAATGCAGGGAAAGCCATCTCGATCATTCCGGCAGCGATGAGCACCTGCACAAGGGCTGCACCAAAAGCGATTCGCGCTGCCCGCACCACTGGCGCCGGGTCGTGCCGCTTTGCCGTACTTATGGCAATGCCAAGCAAGTGACCAAACAGCAGGAACGCGATCACCCGATGCATGATGTGAACGGTTAGTGCCGCACCGTCAGCGGTTATCGTGCGGCAATGCGGGAAGCCGGTGCAGGACGATGCAGCGTCGGGGAGATTTGCAGTGAGCGCGCCGAGTGCGAGGGTGACAAGCGCGAGTATCACGGCTATTCGCGACGAGCGCCAAGCCTTGGGTGATCCGCCGGCAAGGTTCGATGTGGCGCCAAGTCCGCCTGCCCGGAATACTGCCACGGCCAGTGTCGCCAGCAGCGACATCGCGATCGTGAGATGCGCTGCGATGACCAGCGGGTTGAGCTCGAGCTTCACTGTCACGGCGCCAAGCAGCGCCGCGACGACGACGAGCACTGCTGCAATCGTTGCCGGCCGAAGGACTCCTCCCGGGCCACTGACGCCTCGGCTACGGCGTGACATGAACGCGTTTACGAGTAAGGCCAGAACGACCAACGAAAGCGCGAACGCGAGATAGCGGTGACTGATCTCTATGATCAGGTCGAGACGGTCATGTGGCGGAAACCACTGTCCGTTGCACTTCGGCCAGTGATCACCGCAACCCATTCCGGAGCCGGTAATTCTTACGATCGCGCCGAAGACTATCTGTACGAACGCGAGGATCAGCGCGATGTATGAGAGGCGTTTCAGGGAAGACATCTATTAGTGAAGCGCGCGCCAGGTTGCGGCGAGCAATGCGGCAAGGATGATCGCGGGAATGATCGCCCAGATCATTTCGGTACCGCGAGGCGATGTCGGAACTTGCGATGATATTTCGACCGTTCGCGGCGGCGCGAATGCGGCGCGAAGTATGGCGAGCTCAGCGACGATGCACAGCGCGGCCGCAATCCAGAACAGCGGCTCGGCGTAGGCGTGCATGAGTCCTTCGGTGTGATGGTGCAGTGGATGCTCCAGCGGGCGTGTTGAAACGTCGCGGCTAAAGCTACTCGCGCGTCAGTGGGCTTTGCAGTACCGTTTGCGCATGTCTGACACCCCTCGTGCGGCCTCCGCGCCGCGAGTTACCGCCGCCCAAGGCGATGTGATGGATTCCGAATCCGCTATCGGTGCGGACGGGCTGGCTCGCCGGATCGGGCCCTGGACCGCAATCGCAATTCTTGTTGGCAGTACAATCGGGTCTGGAATTTTCCGATCGCCGGCAGGCATCGCGGACAAGGTGCCGGGTCCGCTGCCCCTGATGATCATCTGGATCACTGGCGGACTCTTCGTACTGTGTGGAGCGCTGACGCTCGCGGAGATTTCAGGCGCATACCCGCGGACTGGTGGAGTCTACGTCTTCATAAGGGAGGCGTGGGGCCGACTTCCCGCGTTTCTGTTCGGGTGGGCAGAGCTCGTCATGATACGCGCCGCCGCTCTTGGCGCGATCTCGACGACGTTTGCAGAATATCTGATTCGCGTCACAGGGAACAACCCGGCTCTCGAGCCGTACGCGACATACACTCACTGGGTCGCCGCTACCGCAATTTTCATCGCGGGATCGATCAACTATCTCGGCGTGAAACGGGCCGGCGTGATGGTGAACATGGCGACCGCGGCCAAGGTGCTTGGTCTGCTCACTGTCATCGGGCTCGCGTTCCTGATCGGCTTGCCACAGACGGGTGGCCACTATACGCCGGCAATCCCCGAGGGCAGCTTCTCGGTGGCCGCTTTCGGACTTGCACTCGTTTCTGTGCTGTGGGTCTATGACGGCTGGGCAGATGTGAGCTTCATCGCCGGTGAAGTCGAGAATCCAAAGAGGAACCTCCCTCGCGTGCTCATTATCGGCACGCTGAGCATCATCGCCATCTATCTGCTTGCAAACCTTGCCTACCTTGCGGTTCTCCCCGTCAGCGAGATTCGCACTTCACCTCTCGTCGCGGCGGATGTTGCCGAGCGCGTGATGGGGCGGCCGGGTGTGACGTTCGTTGCCATCGTTGTGATGATCTCGACTTTCGGGACGCTCAGCGCCGTCATGATCACAGGGCCGCGAATCATTTTCGCGACCGCTGCGGACGGGATGTTGTTCAAGCCGCTGGCGAAAGTGCACCCGCGTTTTGGCACGCCGTATGTATCGATCGCCACCGTTACGGCAATCGGGGTGATCTTCGTGCTTCTGGGGTCCTTTGAACAGCTTGCTGACGCTTTCGTTACAGCGATCGTGCCGTTTTACGCGATGGCGGTTGCATCGATTTATGTCTTGCGGAAGAGACCTGGATATGCGCCGGGGTTCAGAGTGCCTCTGTACCCCATCGTACCAGCGATTTTTGTGGTGGCAACGCTGTCGCTGCTGTTGAATGCGATCATCGATGATGCGAGCAGGTGGCCGACGCTCGGGGTCATTGGTGCGATCCTGCTGGGAATACCTGTCTACTATATGACTTCAGGTCGCAGGCGGGCCTGACTCCCCGATACTGAAGCGTTTCAGCGCCGTTACCCGCGGCAGGCAAACTTTCCTTGCCGCGGTTCGTCACAGGCGGTAGTTTTTAGGCGTTCGGAACCCCCTGCTCACGCCAGAATTCTCAAGCCTTCATTGATGCCGTTTTTGAGCAAGACCGCGACCCTGTTGAGGTCGCGTGATCGGCAGTTGCATTCCCCGGTTCCGCTTCTCATGCACGACCAAATCCCTTTCCCACAGGTTCACAACATGCTCACACGACGTTTGACCCGTTTTGTCGCGGCGCTTGGTTTTGTGTCGTCGGCGATATTGGCAGCTGACGCGCGTGCCCAGGGTATCACGACCGGCGCGATCAGCGGTTTTGTCACGGAAAGCTCGGGCGCGCCAATCGAAGGTGCCCAGATATCGATCACCAACCAGACGACCGGATTTACCCAGCGTACCCAGAGCCGCGAAGGCGGCCGTTTCAGCCTCACCAGCCTTGAAGTTGGTGGGCCATACACGATTGACGCTCGCCGTATAGGCTTTCAGCCGCACACGCGCACTGGAATTCAGATTCAGCTCAGCCAGACGAGCCGTATCGATATCAGGCTTGAAGCGCAGGCGACTCAGCTTGGCGAGCTCGAGATCCGATCGACGACCGGAGAGATCATTGCTCCGAGCAGCACGGGAACGAAGACAACTATCTCTCAACAGGCACTCGAGCGCGCGCCATCAAATGCAAGAAACCTCGTTGACTTCACGCGAGCAGCCCCGCAGGTGTCGAGCTCAGGTCCTGGGTATTCCGGCGGCGGAATGTCGAACCGCATGAACAATGTGCAGATCGACGGTGCGACCGAGCGCGACGTGTTTGGGCTTGGTTCGACGGGCCAGCCTGGCGGCCAGATAAGCGCCAAGGCGATTTCGATCGATGCAGTGAAGGAGTACCAGATCCTTCTCGCACCGTATGACGTGCGCCAGGGCAACTTCGGCGGTCTGCTGCTTAACGCCGTGACGAAGAGCGGAACGAACGTTTTCACAGGATCGTTCTTCAAGTATTATCGCAACCAGGATTATGGGCGTGACGTTGCGGTTCTCCGCGCGACGGATTTCAACCGCCACCAGACCGGCTTCAGTCTCGGCGGACCGATAATCAAGGACAAGCTTCACTTTTTCACGGCTAACGAATGGACGAGAGAGTCGACTCCGGTGAGTGGCCCGTTCCTCGGCCAGCCTTCTGACGCAACAGTCGCATTCCCGTTTACGTCGGCTGAAACGGCGGCTTTCGAGGCTGCATTCATTGCCAAGGGCGGAGAAGTTGGAACGGCAGGTATCTCCAATTCGCCGACGCCGATGGACAACTTCTTCGGTCGTCTTGACTGGCAGATCAACGGGAATCACAGGCTCGTCGCGCGGATGAACTACACCGACGCCACAAACAATGGACGCCGTCAGAATGCGCGGACCGCGACCCGGGCCGTTTATTCGTCGAACTTCCACGCGATCAACAGCAACAAGAAATCCCCCGTCGTTCAGCTCTATTCGACCTTCGCGAACGGGTGGAGCAACGAGGCGTTCGTTGGTGCGAACTGGGTTCGCGACCGCCGGACACCTGGCTCGGTTTTCCCGCAGATCTCCGTGACTTACGCCAGCCCGACGCGTACGATTCTCGCGGGTGCAGACGAATTTTCGCAGAGCAACGAGCTCGACGC
>JANPKW010000099.1:0-44065 GCA_031426255.1 Gemmatimonadaceae bacterium
GAGGACTGAAGCCTATGCTGTTTTTCAGTATGTGTTTCTTACTGTCGCCTGGGGACTGTCGACCCAAGGCTCAGAAGGCATCAGTCCTCAGTCATGAGCCAGAATCGCATACTGAAGAAAAACACAGGCTTCAGTCCTCAGTCCACGCAGTCGACAGGCACGAGTCAAAGGCCGGAATCGGGCTGAGGTCGCTCGGCACATGGCTTGCCCGTCCTTACCACCATGCAACGGTATATCGCGTTCATCACGGGACTTCCTCTCGGACCCACAGCGATCCCGCAGGAAACGTTGCGAAGCCTTTTCATCAAGCTGGGCTTCCTGAACGTCGAGTCCCACGGCACGTCCGGTATCGTTGAGTTCGACACATCGCCCGTCGGGGTCGTCAGCGCCCTCGAAGCCCAGATCTCGCGTCATCTCAAGCGCTCGATATCAGGGCAGATATGGACATTTATCCGCACCCCGGCCGAGCTTGCGGATATCGAGGCAAATGTGCCGTTCGAAAAAATGCCGGAGAGAAGCTCGGTGTTCGTCATTCTTCTGAGTGAGCAGCTCGACGAAAGAACGACGCGCGCATTGTCTGTTCGGAGAACGCGCACTGACATCCTGCATGCGCGCGGTCGCGAGATTTACTGGCTCCGGCAGGTCGACGACGGGGGCGGATCGCCACTCGCGATTGCGGAGATGATCGACGCGCACGCAACCTTGAGAAGTCTCACAACAATAAAGACTCTGGCGGAGAAATACGCATCGCCGCGCCGGTTCTCGTCAGATGATGCTACTGAGTCTGAACGATCTCGTCTGTGATCTTGTAATCTCCGTCGAGCCACGAGATGATCTCGCGGGCACCGGCGTGATCGACTCCTTGGTATCTCTCTCGAAGGAGTTTTTCTTTTTCACCAAGGCGATCGAGCCCGATATCCTGGAGCGTCAGGAGATCTTCACGCACTGACATTCCAAGCTCGTCGCCAAGCACATCGACGCAGGCGTGACGGAACGACTCAGCATACTGGTAAGTGTCTCCGAGCCTGTAGCTGTCGGATAGCGTGATGGCTGGAATCCTGTTGAGAACCGGCTGCAGCATCGGGTTGATCCCGTGTCCGGCGATAAGGCCGGCCATTCCCGCGTCCCGTCCGGTGAATCCGCGAAGATGCAGGTACTGCGACATCCTCTGTCCGTCATTCACTGGATAGTTGTCCCAGATGAACGGCTGCCGGCCAAGTTGTTCTGCCACACGCTCGAGATGACCGCTCGAATATTGTCGTGAGATGACCTCTTCCCCGGTCCAGAAAATCTCGATGTCCTCTCCGAGGTCGCGGCCGATATCCTCCAGGTACAAATCCGGACGCGCGCCGAAAACGCGGTCCAGGATCGGGTCATCGCTATAGTAGCTAGGGCACACGATAACCCGGGTTGCCTTTGTCCGATCGACTGCCCAATCGACTATCTCGACCTGAAGCCTGGCGAGATCAGGGACATCGCCGCGCATGTCGTCGAACAGGATCGCGAGATCCTCGGCGCCAGCCTCGTCAAAGAAGGCGAGCTTGCGAGCGAGCGCATCGCGAGCCGCAGCGTCAAAGTTCTTGAACAGCTCGTATGGGGAGATTCCGACACCGAAACGGACGCCAGTTGCGCGACAGTGTTGTGCAAACGCTGCAATGCTGTCTGCTATTTCCGCGGGATGGCTCTCTTGCCAGCGCCTTCGCAGGAATGGGTCTGCCTTGGGAGCATACAGGTAAAACCGGTATCCATAGGGCGCCAGGAATGAAACAGTCTCCTTCCTCGATCCCCACGTCCATGGCTTTCCGTAGAACCCTTCGATTATCCCGAGCTCAGGGCGCATTAGTGGACTGCGGCAAGGCGCGCGCGGCGATAATGGTGATGTTGTCGGATCCGCCCCGCTCGAGCGCAAGATTGAGCAGCTCGTTCGCGCATTGCTCCGACGATGTCATCTTCCTGATCGATTCGGCGATTTCTTCGTCGCTGACATGTTTGGTGAGGCCATCGCTGCACATCAGGATCAGCGAGCCTCTGACGCTGATGTCAAACTGCGTAACCTCTGGTAAGGCCTCTGCCGCACCGATCGCGCTCGAGAGGACGTGCTTGAATGGTGAATAATTGAGCCTGTCCTTTGACATCAGGCCCTGATCGACCAGCGACTGCGCAACTGTCTGGTCGCGCGTGAGCATCCGAAGCTTGCCCTCGGAATGGAAATACGCACGGCTGTCACCAACCTGAACCACATATGCCCACGGATAAACGACGATACACACGGTGAGCGTCGTCGCCATACTAGGATGGCCGGGACGTCTCGCCGACTCAGCGAGCACGGCCGAGTGGGCTTCGAGAGCGGCTCCTTTCAATGCGAGGAGCAGCTCCTTTTCGGCTGAAGAACCCGCGGCGTGATACGAGCGGAGCGTGGACGCGACGTATCTGGTTACCGACTCAGTAGCTACGCGCGCTGCTTCGTCGCCCGCAACTCCTCCTCCAACTCCATCAGCGAGAACGAATACCGATGCAAGGCGCGTCCCGCGAAGCGGAAGTGTATCGGGATCCGGAAGGCTCGTCGCGTGGACAACTACCTGCGGGTGAACCGTGGAAACGAGGAAATGATCCTGGTTCTCCGTTCGTACCTTGCCGCGGTGAGTTATACCGAAAAGGTCGAGCTCCTCATCCGCCGGTCGTACCCACGTTGCGTTATGTAGCATCTCACGGTTACGATGCACCCCCCGGAACGGTCTGGCAAGGCAAACGGAAACAATGCCCTCAACACGTTACGACGTCATAGTCGCCGGACTCGGCGCAATGGGAAGTGCGACGGCTGCGCACCTGGCGCTTCGCGGCAAGCGCGTCCTTGGCCTGGAGCGATGGATGCCCGGGCATCCCTTTGGATCGTCGCATGGCGACAGCCGCATAATCCGGGAGATGTACTTCGAGCACCCGATGTACGTGCCGCTCGTGCAACGGGCGCATGATCTGTGGCGCGAGCTCGAGGGGCACGCGGGCAATTCGCTGATGCACACCATCGGTGGGCTCATGATCGGGCCGGAAGGAGGCGCCCTTGTAAACGGGACGCTCCGGAGCGCGCGTGAGCACGGCTTGCCATACGAGATTCTCAGTTCCGACGAAGTGACGCGCCGTTACCCAGCATTCGCTCTACGAAATGGCGATGTCGCCGTGCACGATCCGCGAGCAGGGTATCTCGATCCGGAAGCTTGCAACGCTGCGCATCTCAAGCTTGCCGCGAAGCACGGTGCAGAGCTGAGGTTCGAGGAACCACTCACGTCGTGGAACGCGACAAGCGAAGGCGTCGAGGTCGCTACTGCGTTCGGTAACTATTTCGCTGACAGGCTCGTGTTGAGCGTTGGCGCGCGGTCACGCGAGATCATTGGCAATCTCGAGCTGCCGCTCGAAGTCGAGCGACAGGCAGTCTTCTGGTTCGAGCCAGGCACAGGAGATTCGCGCTACGATGCGAAGAGTTTTCCGATCTGGGCGCATGAATATGTGCCGGGTGAGATCTGTTATGGTTTTCCGCGACTCGCTCGCGGCGTGAAAGCGAGCGTCATGCACTCAGGTGAAATTGTCGAAAGCGCTGACGATGTGAACCGCGATGTCAATCAGTCGGAAATCGAACCGTTGAGAAGCGCGCTTTCGGGAGTCCTGCCGCAACTGTCCCATGCAATCGTTGTCGATCGTGACGTGTGTCTTTTCACGAACACGCCGGACCATGATTTCGTAATCGACTTTCATCCCGAAAGTCCAAACGTACTGCTATCGAGCGCGTGCTCCGGTCATGGGTTCAAGTTCGCGAGCGCTATTGGCGAGATACAGGCAGACCTCGCGGCAGAAGGGAAATCCCGCTTCGACCTGTCCCCTTTCCGGGTGTCCCGCTTCACCTGATTACGGCTAGCGGCTCGTCACGATCTGCTTTGCTGGCGCGACCAACCTGCCTACTCTTGTCCGACTCTTAACCAGGGAGGACCGTGTGGCCATCAACACATCGAAAGTTTTGGTTGGCGGGATTGCCGCGGGTGTAGTGCTCAACGTGATCGACATGGGGTCAATGGCTCTGATGTTAGGGGAGCGGATGAAGGCCGAATCCAATGCCTTCAAGCCCGGGCTCGGTGATGCGATGCAGACGATGTCCGGCGGGTGGCAATGGGCATCATGTCGCCCGGTCTCTGGCTCACCTACCCGGCCATCTGGCTCGTAAATCTCCTTCTGGCCGCTATGGTGGGGGCCAAGGTCTATACGGAAGAGGGTAGCGCCGGCTGATTTCTCATAAATCCCCGAAGCAACTCGGGCATTCTGGTGTATTCTTACAGGATGATTTCAATACGACGATTTGCCGTCGCCGCCATGGTCGGTTTCGGCTTCACGCTTCAGGCGTGCGACGGCGGTCCAACCGCTCCCAAAACCGGAAGCTTGACGATCAACATCGGCAATCTGCCGGCTGAGGTCGCAGCACCGGTAACGGTGCAGGGCGCAGTAGGAACGCCGCCGATCACGGTTAGCGCGACGCGTACTCTCGCTGATCTCACCCCGGGCACTTACACCGTCACGGCTGCAAAGGCGGTCGGCCCGCGGGCGAGTTATACGCCGAGCCTTACGTCGCAGGTGGTGGAAATCGTCGCGAGCTCGACTCCGTCGGTAGTGACTATTGGATTCACGCAATCGACTGGGTTCGCCAATGTCACCATTACGGGGCTTCCCGCCGGTGCACAGGGTTCCGTCACCGTCTTCAACAACGCGGGATTCTTCAAGAATCTCACAGCCTCCGGCGAAGTCACAAATCTCGATCCGGGTGAATACACGCTTCAGGTAGATCCCGTCTCGGCAGACGAGGTGTACACCGGCTCGCCGATCTTCTCCACCTTCACCGTTGCTACGTCCAACACGCCTGTACAAGTCGAGGCGAAGTACGCTGCAACAACCGGAAGTATCGATTTCGCGTCGAGCGGACTTCCCGCTGGTGCGATCGCCGTGTGGGATGTCACAGGGCCAAATAACTACAGCACCGTCGTACAAGGCCCGCAACGGCTTTCAAAGCTTGCTCCGGGAACGTATACGGTAAGAGCAAGAAATTTCGATGTGGGAGCGGAAACCTATGGTGCTGCTTCCCAGTCGGCACAGCTAGTAGTAACGGCCGGCGTGCGTACGCCCGCAGCTTTTGCCTACGTGACTCGTCCGCCGACACTCAACATCACTGTCGCCGGCGCGTACATCACACAAAGCATCCAACGGTTCAACGGCTCGGTGCCGCTGATCGCAGGCCGGCCGGCATTTCTTCGAGTCTTTCTTCAGGCAAACGAGCCGAACTCGGCGACCCCGAAAGTACGCGCGCGTTTCTTCCGAAACGGGACGCTCGTCTCGACTTCCACAATCAATGCGACAGGCAATTCAACGGGTACAACGGTTAATGAAGGTTCGCTGAGCGGAACCTGGGGTGTTGCCGTGCCCGCGAGCGTCGTAACGAGTGGCCTCTCGTACATCGTCGACATCGATCCCGACAATACGGTTAGGGAAGTCAACGAAACCGACAACACTTTTCCCGCGTCAGGTACTCCGCTCGCATTGGATATCCGGGCGGTACCGCTGCTGGACGTACGGTTCGTTCCAATCGAGACATCAGCGAACTCCCTCATTGGCAATGTCACCGAGGCGAGAATTCCGGAGCTGCTTTCGCTGACGATGAAGATGTTCCCGATGGCCCAATCATCGGCTGACTTGCGTTCGTCATTCGTGACCGCGGCCCCGGCCCTGACTACTGCCAATATGGGCGACGTGTGGGTTCAGATCATAACTGAGCTCAATACAGTGCGTCTCGCTGAAGGAACCCCCAAGTATTACGTGGGAATACTCAAGGCACCATACACGAGTGGAATTGCAGGTATCGGTTACGTCCCCGGCAAGACGACGCTCAGCTGGGACGCGTCGAGTGCGTCCTCGACTGTCGCACACGAGCTCGGTCACAACTGGGGACGCAACCACGCTCCGTGTGGTGGACCCGCCAATCCAGATCCCAGCTATCCGTACGCGAACGCCCGAATCGGCGTGTTCGGTTTCGATGTTGCGACCGGAGTTGTGATGGATGCGGAACGTCGCGACGTGATGAGTTACTGCGGCCCCGAATGGGTGAGTGACTACACGTACGAAGCAATTCTGAACTTCCGCGGAAGCACTGCTGCATCAGTGTCGGCTTCGGTTCAGAGCGCGTTGATGATTTGGGGCCGCGTCGAGGGAACGAAGCTCGTGCTCGAGCCAGCATTCCTTGCCGATACGCGTCCTTCGCTTCCGACCAGGAACGGTCGCTATCGCGTCGAGGGCTACGACGCAGCCGGATCTCAGGTCTTCTCGGTGTCATTCGATCCCGAAAAGATCGGAGACATCGAGGCCGACGTAAGGCAGTTCGGATTCGCAGTGCCGATGAGTCCAGCTGCCGCAGCGCGCATCGTTTCCCTCAAGCTGTCCGGGGAAGGGCGGGAGATAAACGTTCGTGCCGGAGGAACGCTTTCGACTACGCCTGCGATTGAAGCATCGGTGGTCGCCGGTGGGAAGGTGAGACTCGACTGGAATGCTGCCGAGTATCCGATGCTCGTGGTCAGGGATCCTGACTCGAAAGAGATCATCGCGTTCGCACGTGGGGGAACGACGACTATCACTACTCCGAAGCGTACCCTCGACATTGCTGCGTCGAACAAGGTCGGATCGAGACGCCTGACAATCCCGGCGAGAAACTAGTTGAAGTAGATTCTGCGCATCACCAGACGGAATCAAAATCAGATGTCGACAGATCATATTCCGATGTTCGCGCAGGTCAGCAAGTACTTCGATAAGGCAGCCGCACACCTCGATCATGATCCCGGGTTGCTGGCGCAGATCAAGGCCTGCAATTCGGTTTATCGAATGCAGTTCCCGCTCAAGCGGGACGATGGGAAGATCGAGGTGATCAACGGGTGGCGCGCGCAGCACAGCGTGCACCGCCTCCCGACGAAGGGCGGAATTCGTTTTGCCCCCAACGTCGATGAAGACGAAGTGTCAGCGCTGGCCGCGCTCATGACATACAAGTGCGCGCTCGTGGACGTTCCGTTCGGCGGAGCAAAAGGCGCGGTTCGTATCGACAAGTCGAAGTACTCGGATGCCGAGCTCGAGCGTGTGACGCGCCGATACACCTACGAACTTTTCGCGAAGAACCTCATCGGACCTGGCACTGACGTTCCAGCGCCTGATTACGGAACGGGCCCGCGGGAGATGGGCTGGATCGTCGATACCTATTCGACGCTTGCCCCGGGACAGATCGACGCGCTCGGGTGCGTTACCGGCAAACCCGTGACACTCGGCGGCGTCCGCGGACGCACCCAGGCGACGGGGCTTGGTGTCTTCTACGCGCTGCGCGAAGCATGCTGTTATGCAGAAGACATGAAGCCACTTGGCTTCACGACCGGTATCGAGGGAAAACGCGTCGTTGTTCAGGGCCTCGGCAACGTCGGCTACTGGACCGCCAAGTTCATTCAGGACGGCGGTGGGATTCTGGTCGCGCTGGCTGAGCGTGAGGGGGCGATCTTCAGTGCGAAGGGGCTGAATGTAGACAAGGTGATGGAGCATCGCGCCGCGACCGGATCGATACTCAAGTTTGAAGGTGCGACTGATATTCCGAATAGCGCGGATGCTCTCGAGATTGAGTGCGACGTCGTAGTTCCGTCGGCGCTCGAGAACGTCATCACGAGTGCTAACGTTGATCGGATCAAGGCCAAGATCGTGGTCGAAGGAGCAAATGGTCCGGTGACCGCGGATGCGAGCGAGAAGCTGCTCGCGCGCGGGGTGCTGATCGTTCCCGACATCTACACGAATGCCGGCGGTGTGACCGTCTCGTATTTTGAGTGGGTGAAGAATCTTTCGCATATGCGATTCGGTCGCATGGAGAAGCGGTTCCAGGAGCACACGAACGAGAAGATCATCTTCGCGGCTGAAGAGCTTGCAGGAAAAAAGCTCACGGATGCCGCTCGTCGCGTGGCGACTGAGGCTGCAGGTGAGGAAGAACTCGTGCGCTCAGGTCTCGAGGAGACGATGGTGGCCGCGTATGCAGAGCTGCGCGATATCCAGAAGGAGCGCAGCGTTGACCTGCGCACCGCGGCATTCATTAACGCTATCAGCAAGGTCGCCAGTGCCTATACTCAGCGGGGAATATTCCCGTAGCCCAGGCTGAATCGAGCGAAGCACTGTCGTTTCTCGTTCTCGACAGGAGGGTCCCTGCTCTCGCGGGAACGGTGCCGACGGTTGCAAAAGTTCTGCAGGAGATGGGTCACATCGTCGTGATGGCTGAGGACAGCGCCATCGATCTCAAGTCGTGCGATGTGATCCTGATGTGGAACAACCCTGGCTACTTCCCAAAGACGCGGCGCCGGCTGCTCAGGATGCCGAAGGTCGAGCGACCCCCCGTCGTGGTTATGTATGCGGAGCCGCTTCCGCCGCCGCGTGCGTCCGGCTTGCCGCGACGGTCATCACTCAACATCGCAGAGATTGCGAAGATCCTGCTCGGCGACTGGAGAGCGACCGACATCTACACCAACGAGAGAAAACTTCGTGCAATGATGCGCGAAGGATTGATAGATCTTCTTTTTGTTCTTGGTGGTGAGCAGGAAGAGTATGCGAAGGAACAGGGTTACGACGCCCTTCGCTACGAGTACGGCTATCACGAATCGTTCGGCGAACAGCGCGGGCTCGAGCGCGATGTCGACGTGTTGTTCCTTGGAGATATGCGCCCCCGGCGGAGAAGGAAGCTCCTCGAGCAGCTCAGGCGGGATGGCATCGATGTCACTGCGCGCGGAAACTGGCACAAGCGCGAGGGCGCGCTGTGGGGAGAGGAGCGCACGCAATTCCTCAACCGAACGAAGATAGTGGTGCACCTTCAGCGTTATCCCGGCAAGCTTGCATCGAAGCGCTTTATTCTGGCGATGGCGAACGGTGCGATGATAGTCTCGGAGCCCGTTTACCGGCCGGATCCTTTCGTTGAAGGCGAGCACTTCGTATCGGCGCCGATAGAGAAGATGTCCGAGACCATCAGGCGCTATCTCGACAATGTTGCCGAGCGTGACCGAATGACCGCGTCCGCGCATAGACTGGTGACTCAGGACCTCACGTGGAGGCAGACGATGGAGGATATCGTCGCGGCAATTCGCACCAGGCTGCTCATTTCTTAGCCGCGAGCGCTCCTTTGTAGGGCATCGCGAGCTCAGTGCGGCCAGTCGAGTCATAGATCGAGACGAGTGCCTGCCGAGCGCGATCCATCCAGACGGCAGGCGGGCTCGGTTGTTTCCCGATGATTGTGTGGCCCGCGCTCGCCTCTCGCTCGGCATCCACGTATCGTTTTTGAAGCAGAAGAATTTCCGCGTACCGGACGCGTGCGATTCCAACCAGCTGGTGATCGGGCGTCAGCTCAGTCTTGTATAGCTGCAGCACATCTTCGAAGAGCCTGGCGGCATCAGCATATCGTTTGCGCTCCTTCATCACGCCGCCGATGTTCGACATCGCCACGCCGATCACATAGTGCTTGTTCTTGTGAACTGTCCGGTAGATCTGTTCCATCCGCCTGAAGTTTGTTTCGGCTTCATCGAGCCGTCCCTGCTGCTGGGCGACGCGACCGAGCTCGTTCAAGGCTGATGCAACACGTGGGTGAACGGGCCCGAAAGCGCGCTCATTGATGGCAACAGCCTCCTGCAGCACAGATGCCCCCTCGTCGAGCCGCTGCTGGGAGACGAGTGCGCGTCCGAGCATGGTGAGGTTGGCGGCCGTCGAAGGGTGGTTGTCCCCGTACCATGGCCGAGTGATCGCGAGCGCTTCCCGGTAGTAGCGCTCAGCTTCAGTGAATTTGCCAAACTCGAATTGAATCGCCCCGAGATTGATGAGGTCATTCGCAACGCTCGGGTGCCGAGGTCCGTAAATGCGTCGATCGATCTCTAGCACTCTCCTGTTGAGCGTATCGGAAACGGCGTAGTTCCCTTTGTAGAAGTGCACGTTGGCAAGTTCTGTCAGCGTCGCTGACAGCTCCGGTGTCGCAACCGATGAAACGGTTTGAAGTCTTACACCAGAATCGAGAACGGCGATTGCCGCGTCGTAGTCGCCGCTTTCCTGGAGCACTTGACCAAGCTGCGCGCTTGCTCTTGCAATTGCGGGATGTCCAGGCGGCAGCAGACGCTTCGACATTGCAAGCCCGCGCGCTACGAGCGCCTGTGCGCTGTCATATTCGGCGCGCGCATTCTTCACCATTCCAAGCCCGACGAGATTTTGCGCGATGTCGCTGTGCTCTCGACCATGGATTGCCTGACGCGCTGAGAGCGAGAGCTTCAGGAGCGTGTCTGCCTGATCCAGCTTTCCGAGCTGCAGATAGATGCTGCCCAGGGTTTCGAAAAGCTGCGCCTGCATTGTTGGATCATTGCTGAGACTTCTTGCTTCCTGAACGCCGCGATCTATGAGGGAGATTACACGAAGACTGTCAGCAGGGCCGACGAATTCGTCTCCGCCCTGGAGCAGGTTCAGCGTGAACCGCTGCAGTTGTCCGGCGCGCGCAGCTTCAGCAAGTGCGGCGTTTCGCGCTTCCGTCAGGCGAACAGTATAGAAGATTGATAGTCCGATCACTGACACGATCACCAGGGCAGCAGCCGACAGGCGGGCGCGATTGCGTCTGGTGAATTTTCCCAGTCGGTACCGCGCACTGTCGCCCCGCGCTTCGAGGGGTTCCTGGCGAAGGAAGTGGTCGACGTCGCGAACCAGTGCATCGACGGTCCGGTAGCGACGCTCGGGCTCCTTGTGCATGGCGGTCAGGCATAGGACATCGAGATCGGTCCACGAGCTCCCGCTTATAGAACCGGCATGCGCAGCTCCGGCAGACACGGTTGCCATGCGACGAGCAGCTGACGATGGCTTCTCCGGCTCACGCTCGAGCAGTACTCGTTCGGCGTCGGCAGGGCTATGTCCGGACAAATCGAATGGGAGCCTCCCCACGAGCATCTCGTAGAGAACTACGCCGAGGGAGTAGACGTCGGTATGGAGACCGATGGGTTCGCCACGTATTTGTTCGGGGGCGGCGTATGCCGGCGTCATCATTCGAACGGCGGTACGCGTTTGCTCCCGGACGTCGCCGTCAGCGTGCAGCTGCTTGCTGATTCCGAAGTCGAGGAGTTTAACCGACCCATCTGCGCGAACGAGGATGTTCGAGGGCTTCAGATCACGGTGAACTACGAGGTTGTTATGCGCGAACTGAACTGCTTCACAGATGCTGCGGAAAAGAGTCAGGCGCTCACGAATGCCTGACGCATTAGCCTTGCAGTATTCGGTTACCGGCGTCCCCTCAACGTGTTCCATGACGAACCAGGGCGTACCGTCGGGTAGCGTTCCAGAATCGTAGAGCCTCGCGATTAGCGGGTGCTCGAGATGGGCGAGGGTCTTCTGCTCGCTGAGAAACCGTTCGCGGCGCGCCGGCGACAGCCATGCATCACGCAGGATCTTGATCGCAGCCTTTGTCTCGAGGTCGCTGCGTTCGGCGAGGTAGACAACGCCCATTCCTCCTTCGCCGAGCATTCGGATGATCCTGTACGCGCCAAACTGCTGTTGCGACAGAATGTCCTGTGATTCGGAGGTTGCGACTACATCGGAAGCGACCGATGAAATATCCCTGTCGATGAGCGACGTACGCGCGTCTTCGTCAAGAAGGGACTGAACCTCAGACGCCAGGTCAGCGTCTTCACGCGCAAGAGATTCGAGAACGGCACGACGATCGGGGTCGGACATCTCGAGTGCGTAATGAAAGACTTCCTGAATCCGTTCCCAGCGTTTCTGGTCCATTGTTCAGGCTTTCCGAATTTCTCGTGCGAGCCATGCGCGAGCGGCTCGCCAGTCCCGGAGTACTGTCGCTTCGGAAATTCCGAGAAGACCTGCAATCTCCGCTGTGTCGAGCCCGCCAAAAAACCTCGCTTCGATCATGGTTGCCTGGCGCGGATTTAGGCGGTTCAGCTCATCGAGCGCTTCGTTCAGCGCAAGAACATCGCGGGCGGCGGCAAGGCTGTGTTCTGCACCGTCGTCGAAGGTCACGAACGCGACCTCGCTCCCGCGCCGGGATGCTTGCCGTCGTCGTGCAGCGTCGACCAGAACCTGCCGCATTGCGCGGGCAGCGATGCTTCTGAAGTGCAATGGCGAAGCGACCGAGAATGGTGGCGACTTCGCGAGTTTCATCCACGCTTCGTTTACGAGGGCGGTAGGGGAAAGGGTGGCCGCAGGGTCATGGCGACTGATCGCGCCTGCCAGCCGGCGCAGCTCCTCGTATGCTGCCGTGAAGAGCTCGTCGAGCAGGGGCTGCGGAACCGGGAAACTGGAGTAGTTCGCGGCGGCGGTTTGAGGCGGATTTTTGGCGCTTCGAGAAGCCATGACGGTTTCTGTTGCCGTTTTTCGCAAGGGAATGTGAATCCCTATTGACCATCATTGCAACCCGAACGGACCCCCAAAGGAGGTTTGATGCGCGTCCACCCCACAAGGCTGGCCATCGTGCTGGCCATCGCGACCCTTACTGCTTGCGAACAGCACCCGACGGAACCCAACGCCGGGATCGCCTCTTTCCGAGCGCGATCGGCTACAGTGATCACGCCCGGTCTCAGCGTCTATACCGATCGAGCCGAGTGGGAAGCGGCGGTCGCAACGGCTGGCGGAACCGTCGTGAACATGGATTTTTCCGCGCTCACGCCTGGAAAAGTCACTCAGTTGGTGACTGACTACGGCGATTTTGGTATCGTCATCGACGAGGTCGCCGGCAATTCCTTCTACAACCCCGGGATTAGCGTGACCCCGGACGGATCCTGCAGCCTGGGAATCGGTGATTGCGAGGTTTTCACATTGGGTGTCATCGATCCAATTACGGTGTTTGACGCGCCGAAAGTGAACAAGCTCGGCTTTCCACAGGACGTCATCGCCTTCGGCGGTGATTACATACAAACGGGGTATACATCGCCCGACGGTACGCCAACCGGCACTGTCACGCTGAGGATCGGAAGCGAATCAGTTGCGATCAATCCCTACGTTAGCTCGACCGGCAACGGCTTCTTCGGGTTCGTCGCCACGGCTAGCGACACAGTGACGTATACGTTCGTGAAGAGCGGATCGATCTTCAACGACGTCTTTCAGATTTACAATCCCGCATATGCCGAAGCGCCGGAAGTAAGTACTGAAATACCGGCCGAGATGATCGCGGATCTTCGTGCGGCGATCGGCACCCTTGGATATACTGGCGGCACCAGGGCTAGTATGGATTCAAAGCTCGTTAATGCGCTGGCGGCGCTTAATGCGAGCAACGTTCCGGCAGCCTGCAGCGCTCTTCAGGATCTGATCAATCATGTTCGCGCTCAGAGGGGTAAGAGAATCTCTGCATCGAACGCCAGCCTGATAATCGCCGCAACAGTAGCGATAAGGGCAGAGCTCGGCTGCTGACCAATGCCTGAAGGCTGCCCCAAGTGCGCCTCGATGGAAGTGCGCCGGATGACATCGGTCGCGGGACTATCCGATGTCATGCGGCGTACGGGGCAGAATGGTACCGAAGCCTGCGACGACGGTTGGGTGTGCCTGTACTGCGCGAATGTATTCGCGGACGGGCAGCACCCCGCCTGGCTCTCCGAAGTGGCAGGTCCGGAGGTCTCAGGGACCCAATAGTTTTCGGGCATGAGCGATTCACATCTTTTCTCTCCGCTTGCCCTTCGCGATGTAGTACTGAACAATCGCATCGTGGTGTCGCCCATGTGCGAGTACTCGAGCGCCGATGGATTCGCGAACGACTGGCATCTCGTCCACCTCGGCAGCAGAGCTGTGGGTGGCGCCGGGTTGATCATCGCAGAAGCCGCAGCGGTGCTTCCCGAGGGGCGCATCTCTCCGCAGGATCTCGGGATCTGGAAGGACGAACACGTGGAGATGCTGGCGCGTTGCGTTGCCTTCATGAAAACGCAGGGTTCGGTGACAGCGATGCAGCTGGCCCATGCAGGAAGGAAGGCGAGTGTCGATGTGCCCTGGCGGGGGAACGTATTCCTGTCGCCGGAGCAGGGCGGATGGTGGCCGATCTTTGCACCAAGTCCGATTCCGCATTACGAGGGGAGCGTTGCTCCGGTAGCACTGGATAAAGCGGGAATAGATCGCGTGCGGGAGGCATTTGTCGCGGCTGCCTTGCGATCGCTGGATGCAGGGTTCGAGATCATCGAGCTGCACGCGGCGCACGGATACCTGATGCACGAGTTCATGTCGCCGCTCAGTAACACGCGTGACGATGAATACGGCGGGTCGTTCGAGAACAGGATACGGTTTACGCTCGAGATAATCGACGCGGTGCGCGCAGTGTGGCCGGAGAGCCTGCCGCTGTTTGTGCGGATTTCGGCAACCGACTGGACCGAAGGCGGCTGGGATATCGAGCAGTCAATAGAGTTTGCGCGAATTGCCGGGCAGCATGGCGTCGATCTCATCGATACTTCGTCCGGCGGGTTGATTGCGGGAGTGAAGATTCCCATCGGGCCGGGATATCAGGCGCCGTTTGCCGAGCGTATTCGAAAAGAGAGTGGAATGGCGACTGGTGCGGTGGGTCTGATCACCACACCCGAGCAGGCGAATGAGATAGTAGTGAACGGAACCGCCGACCTCGTTCTGCTCGCGCGAGAGATGTTGCGCGATCCGTATTTCCCGCTGCATGCCGCGAAGGCGCTGGGGCAGGAAATACGGTGGCCCGATCAGTATCTAAGGGCGAGGAATTAAGAGGCGCGCCCCGTTTAAGGACCAGCCGGCTTGCGTGCCTGAGCCAGCTGCTCGGCCTTCCATACCATCGACTTGTAGACGCGGGTTCGTCCGCTTGGATGGTCGAAGAATATCTGCTCCTCGAGCGAACCTGGGTCGAGCTTGCGATACTCCGAAAGCCTTAGTGCAACCTGGGCGAATCCATCGGGTTCGCGCGCTACGTTGAGACCGAAGGCGTCTGCCTCTGCCTCGTTTGTGCGAATGATGCTGTTGGTGACTGGCGTGATCGCGAAGAAGAACACAGACAGAATCAGCGACACTAGCGGGAGCCCGGCAGGATCTGCGATATCGCGTACTCCCCATGCTGAGCCCCAGCGATTGTTCACCCAAACAAACCCGCCCTGAAGGATCGTAAAGGCGGCGACAACCATGATCAGAGCGTACGCGAGAAACTCGTAGACGTGGTTGAGCACGTAGTGCCCCATCTCGTGACCCATCACTGCCTTGATCTCGGGCAGCGACGTCCGGTTGAGCAGGTTGTCGTTGAGGGTTATGCGTTCGGTGCCGAGGATGCCTGAAACGTTGGCGCTGATACGTTTTGTCTGCCGCGATGCATCGACAACGTAGACGTATCCCGCAGCGATGTCATTTGACCGGGCCATACTGAGGATCGGGTCGCGAACGGCGGGATCCTCGAGGCGCGTCACCTTGTTGAACAGGGGGACGATGTAGATCGGCGCGATCAAAGCGCCGAAAACGAGGAAGACCATTGCAGCGAGCCCGCCCCAGATCGGCCAGCTGCGCGGGAGTTTTCGTATGACCGCGTAGAGTCCAGCAACGGCGATTCCGCCAAGTACCAGTGACACACCCAGGCCTTTGAGGAAGTCAGCGGCCCAGGCGCCGAATGTCTGGTTCGATAGATCGTACTGGTGTTCCCTGAAGAAATCAGTGTAGAGGGTCCAGGGGAGGGTGATCAGGGTGGTCAGCAGGGTGAATAGGACGAAGTAGACGAACACGTGAATGCCTCGTATATCGGTTACTCGTTCGGCCCGGTCGCGCATGAGCCGGGACCAGCCGAGTCGGAGGACGAGGAGCATTACGGTGATGGTGACGAGGAAGTCCCAGAGCTGGATCCAGTAGCCTCCCTCGAAGTAGGAGTCGGATTTTTCTTTTGCTTCGGGGGAGAGGGTGGCGAGGTAGGTGTTGGTGGCGGCGACAGGATCGAAGGCTACGGCATTTGGGGGTGCTGAGATCGATGCTGATGAATCCTGTTGGGCGTGGGTTTCGAGGGGCGATGAGATCGTGATAAATGCAGCGATGGCTAGAACGGCGGGGCGAACGTTCACGGGTTCTCCAGGGAGAGGACGCTGCAGCTAAATGGTGGCGACGGCGACTATTCTAGCACTCTTTGGGATCAATCATCCATGGCTATCTCTCGGGTCGTTAAGGTAATGTCGTATTGGCGGCACTTTCGGAGCCGCGAGCGGTGGCACGGAATTCACGGGAGGGGGCACGGAATTCACTGATCAAAAACGCTAGGTAGCTACCCTTACGTTGTAGCATATATATGCTATATTCACCGACTTTCATACCCGAGTAAACAATGGTTAGAGATGTGAACCTCAGAAAAGCCGGCGGATCCGTCGCGGCAACCCTGCCAAAGGATATGGCCGACCGCCTCCACCTGAAGGCAGGTGATCGCATCCTCGCAGTGGAAACGGACAGGGGAATCCTTCTCACACCGTACGATCCGGCAACTGCCGAAGCGCTGGCGCTCGCGTCCAAAGCATCGAGGCGGTACCGGCACACGCTCAAGGAACTGGCCAAGTAGTGCCGGCCCCAAAGTGGTTGAACCGCGTCACGCTCGACGCCATTCATCTCGACCAGATGCGCGAGCACGGCGGCATCAGGGGGATGAAGGACGAGCATGCCCTCGATGCAGCGCTCGCCCGGCCTGCCAGGAAATGGGAAGAGGAGGACAAGCCAGATCTTGCCCGATTGGCTGCCTTCTATGGTCACGCCATTGCGACTGACCGGCCGTTCCGGGATGGGAATACGCGCGTCGCATTCCTCGCGATGGCTGTCTTTCTCGAGATGAACGGCCGCACCGTCACCGCCACCGAAGAGGAGGTCCTCATGACTATGATCGCCTTGGGGGATGGCGAGCTCTCGAGGAAGAAGCTTGGAGCTTGGATACGCGAACGCCTGACGCCAGACTGACGCCATCGGTGGCCATTGACGCCCAAGGTGGTTTATGCGCATATTTCCAGATGTGTTATGCGCATAGCGGGAGGCCGAATGTCGAAAATCGTGAAGAATCTTACTTTGGACGCTGAAGCCGTACGGAAGGGAGAACTCTATAGCCGCAGAAAGGGCACAAGCGTTTCTCAGCTTGTCAGCGATCTTTTACAGAGGCTTCCTGACGAATTCGACGGGCAACCGCTTTCCCCGGCAGTTGGCCGTCTCCTTGGACTAGGGATCGGAAGGGCCGATGAATCCGATTACAAGCGCTATCTCGAGAAAAAGCATTCGAAGTGAGAGTGCTCTTCGATATCGATGTTATACTCGATGTCCTTCTTGCCCGGGAACCATGGGCTGCGGACTCGGCTCTGCTGCTCGACGCCGCGGAGCGCGGTAAACTCGAAGGATACGTTGCCGGGCATACGATTACGACTGTCTACTATATAGTTGCGCGTAACTCGAGCCCGAAGAAAGCTGCTGGAGCCATCACAGACATCATGCGAATCGTAACCATCGTCCCTGTAGACGCGGCTGATTTCACACAGGCCCTGGTAATGGGGATGAGCGACTTCGAAGACGCGGTGCAGGCTGCGGCCGCCGCGAAAGTTGGCGCTGACTTCGTGGCGACGAGAAACGAGAAGGACTACAGGAAAAGCCCGATCAAGGCGCGGTCTCCATCTGACCTGCTCGCGCTTCTCGAGGCCTGACTTGATCAACCGTTGAGCATCGACACGTCACCTCAGATGCCCTCACCTGAATGAGGCTTACCTAAATGGCGAAGCGACTCTTGGTCCTGGCCTTCCTGAGTACTCCCGTGCTGGCGCAGGACAAACCGCCACTTCTGAGCGAGCCGGTCGTCGCTGCGCTCGCCGCGGAGCTTTCGGGCGATCGGGCGCTCGAGACAATAGTCGAGATCTCGAAGAATCACAGGACCCGTGGGTCGCGACCGTTTCGGCGAGCCGCAGACTATATAGTAGCGAAGGCTCGGGAGGCTGGACTCGAGGATGCGCAGGTGGAGCAGTTCCCGGCGGACGGGAAGATCTTCTACGGAACGCAGCGATCGCGGCTGCCGTGGGATGCCGAGCTGGCTGAGTTATGGGAGGTAAAGGCTGGCGGGCGGCGGGATCTGATAACGAGTTGGGCAAACCAGCCGATGTCACTGGCGCAGGATAGCGAGAGCGGCGACGTGACGGCCGAGCTTGTCGATGTCGGGGCCGGGACGTCCGAGTCTGATTATGCGGGGAAGAATGTGCGCGGCAAGCTCCTTCTCGTGTCATCGCAGCCGGGATCAGTGGTGCCGCTCGGAGTTACGAAGCATGGTGCGAGCGGAATCGTCAGTTATGCGCAGAATCAACGGACCGCGTGGTGGGGTGAAGATGTCGATCTCGTGCGATGGGGTCATCTCGAGACGTTCGAGCCGACGAAAACTTTCGGGATCATGGTGTCGCCGAGGGTTGCGCGCGGATTTCGCGATCGAATTGGGAAGGGTGAGAGAGTCACGCTGCAGGCGCACGTTCGTGCTGGTCAGCGACCCGGCTTTACCGAGATCGCCACTGCGCTGATTCGTGGTGCGGACCCGGTGCTTTCGCGGGAAGAGATTGTTTTCTCATGTCATCTAGACCATCCGAAGCCGGGCGCGAATGACAATGCGAGCGGATGCGCCGCCAACCTCGAGGTGGCGGTCACCCTCGCGAAACTGATACGCGACGGGAAGATCCCCCGGCCCGCTCGTTCGATAAGGTTCGTCTGGCCGCCGGAGATTGAAGGCACTGTCACGATTCTCAATGCAAAGCCTGAATGGGCAAAGCACGTAAAGGCAGTCGTCCATATGGACATGGTTGGTGGCGGACCTGAATCGAAAGCCGTGTTTCACGTGAGCTCGGGGCCGGGAAGTCTTCCCTCGTTCGTGTACGATGTCGGCCACGCATTCGGTGCGTTCGTCAACGATCAGACACTGCAATACGCATCAACTGGAAATGCGAAGTATCCACTCGTTGCAGCGAAAGGCGGGAAGGAACCGCTGATGGCGGTGCTCGACGAGTTCGAGCTTGGAAGCGATCATCTCGTGTACACCGATGCATCGTGGGGGATTCCGGCGATCTATCTGCACGACTGGCCAGACAGGTACATACATACCACTGCCGACACACCTGACAAGATCGATCCATCAAAGCTCGAGCGCGCGGCGTTCATCGGTGGTGCAACCGGATATTTCCTCGCGTCGATGTCGGTTAAGGACGTTCCGGGCATTCGACACGCGGTTCAAGCGGGCGCATTGAGACGTGCTGCACGGGTGCACGAACGTATGGAGGGGCTCGCTCAGGGTGAGGCGGACAACCTCGAGAGTTTCAGCCGGCACTATGAGACTGACGTTTCAACTTCGGTGAACATGGTGCTGTCGATGCCGGATGATGCCGCGACTGCACTTCCGGTTCGCGCAACGACGGTACGAGTTGGCGGAGACAGCGCACTGGTTTTCGCGCGCAATCCCCAGCTACGCGGGCCGATGAGCGTGTTCGGGTATGATTATCTAAGTGACAAGCTCGGGCCTGCACGTGCGAGTGCATTGCGGTTGCTGTCGTACAACGGGCTTCGGGGAAGTGGCGGCGAGTATGCCTATGAAGTGCTCAATCTCGCGCGCGCACCGCGGCGTGCAATGGACATACGGGACTACGTGTCAGCCATGTACGGGCCGGTTCCGCTGGATGTCGTTGTCGAATATCTGCGCGCGCTCGAGGAAATTGGGGTGGTAACCAGAGTCGCTCCGTGAACGAACGCTCAGGACCGCGGATTGAGGGCTTTGCGAATCCAGGACTCACTACAATCGACGATCGACGACTTATTGCGAATCGAGGATGAGCGGAGGGCACGCACTGCAACATGATCCCGGCATTGCTAGCACCAAAAATGCCTGTTAATCACATGTTCAAGCCCTGCAACTACAACTCGAGAGAATACACATGAGATCTACTTCAATACGCGTAAGCATCGCGACCATATTGCTGTCCGCATCAGCCGCCATACCAGCCGCTGCCCAGACAATCGCAGACGTCAGAGGCCCACACCTCGGCGCAGCAATCAATGCAACATCCATCAAGTTCGACGAGACCGCTTTCAGCGATGACCAACGCGAAAACGGCTATGGAGTCACGCTATACGCGGGATACAACTTCACGCGGAATCTCGGACTCACGCTTGGCGTTACCGGTGCAAATATCAACGACAGCGGGACCGAAGACTTCTCGCTGGCTCACGTCGATCTTGCCGGACGTTTTTCGTTTCCCGGACGCAGCGCACTCGTTCCATACCTCGAAGTCGCGCTAGTAGGGGTGGGGGCCGAATATGATGCAGAAGGCGAGAGGGTGAAGTTCGAGGGTGGCGGTGTCGGACTCGGCGGGGGGTTTAACTACTTCTTCGCGCGGCGCGCGGCGCTCGACGCGAACTTCCGCTATACGGGGGGTGAGTTCAGCAAGGTGAAGATTGCGGGGCGAGAGGTAGAGATCGGCGATGGCGTTGGCTTCAACACGACCCGCCTCAACATTGGATTCGCTTTTTACCCCTGAGGCATTACGCCGGGCCTGATTCGTCAGGCCCGGTTTCATTTGTAAGTGGGACATGAAAGCCATACCTTAATCCCCATTCATGTCCTTCCGCGATTGCGGCGCTGGGCGTGATTCGTTGCTGGAAACTGCGCCTTCAAACTCGACGAAGGCATTATGCCCCACGGACAGGAGAGATCGCGATGATAGTTCTTACACGTCGCCGCGCGCGACGGGTTTTCGCCGGTGCGCTCGTAGTTCCTCTCCTCGGCGCTGGCGGAGTCGTGAACAACGTTCTCCTCCAGTGGCGCGATCAGGCTGCCAAGTGCGAGGAGACGACGCAGGACGACGACGGCGCGATGATGGGTGTCGCGATGTTCGAGGCCATCAACGCAATTGCCGGCAAGTACACACCCTATGTCGCGACGATAAAAGCAGCGAAGGGAAGCTCAATGGACGCGGCGGCGGCTCAGGCTGCGCACGATGTGCTTGTCAAAGTCTGTCCTGACATGAAGTCGGCTTTTGAAGGTGCGCTCAAGACTTCGCTGGCCAATGTGAAGGACAGCGTTGCAAGAGCAAACGGAGTTGCTGTGGGAAAGCAGGCCGCGGCAGCCGTCATCGCTGCGCGCGCAAACTCGAAAGCCGACATTAAGGATCCGGTGATGACTCCACCTGCCGCCGGCGTCTACGTGCCGACGATTCGCAGGGTAGGGACTACTTTCGCGAATCAGACTCCGTGGATCATGAAGAAGCCCGACGAGCTCAGGTCGCCGCCACCACCGGCTCTCACGAGCGAGACGTGGCGACGCGATCTAGCCGAGATCCGCGAAATTGGAGCGAAGAAGGCGAAGGCCCGCACGCCCGACCAGAGCGACATCGGACAATTCTGGGCGAACAAGGATGTCAGGATCGTCTTGCGGCAACTCGTTGGCCTGCCTGGCCGCAGTCTCGTAGATGATGCCCGCTTCCTTGCGCTGGCCGAGATGGCGTGGGCGGACTCGTACGTCGCGATGATGGATGGGAAGTATGCGTACAACCTATGGCGCCCGATCACTGCGCTACGCAACGCACGATTGATTGCTGGCGATTCCGCTGCGGGCGATGTCGCGTGGGAGCCGATGATCAATACTCCGCCGCATCCGGAATACCCGTGTGGGCATTGTCTTTCCGCCGGCGCTGTTGGAACTGTCATCGCCGAGGAATTCGGGAAGGAGTTTCCATCGATCGTTCTCGACATGGATAAGTCGCTTCTCCGGCGGTATCATAGCGCGCAGGAGTACATCGATGACGTGACTGAATCGCGGATATTCGCGGGGGTGCACTACCGTTTTTCGGCGGATGCGGGGAGAGATGCGGGCGTGAAGGTGGGAAAGCTTGCTGTTGAGAGGTACTTCAGGCGGAAGTAGTCGGAGTCGGAAAAGCCTACAAGTCGCGAGTCCTGAGTGGTAGTCGTGAGTGTTAAGTTTGCCTGCCAGTTCCGAGTTTGCCTGCCGAGCTTCGAGTCCCAGGGGCAAGGGAATTAACGGCGAACGAAAGTGCGACCCTCCAGTCCAGCCCTCCTCAGCACGCTCGCGAACCTCGCGCTTTCTCGAATCGGATCGTACATCGGATCGACGAACGGAACCCAGTGCGCGATGTTCTCGTCCTGGACAAAACCGGCTTCGAGCTCGCTCAACACTTTTGCCGTATCCCCCGTTGCCAGATACGCGAACATACGACCGCTATGGACCATCCATGTTGAGTCTGACGCCGCTTCGAGCTCGCGCCTCAGCTCAGCGGCGCGCGCTGTCTCGCCAGTTTTCTCCAGGACATACGCGGTCATCCCTTTGAACGGGATAGGCGGGTTAGTATTGCCGGCAATCTTGCGTGCTTCATCGAGCTCTCCTGAACCCGCGCGCTCGAGCGCGAGAATAGTGAAAGCCGTTATCAACGTTGGATCGAGCTCGCGCGCGCGTCGGCTCTCGGCGAGCGCGCCGGCTTCATCGCCCATTATTCCAAGACTGTACGCGAGCCATACCGATGACGTTCCGGCCAGCGGGTCGAGCCTTCGCCCGATGCGAAATTCCTCGAGGGCCTCAGGGACGCGCCCGATGCTGAGGAGAAATCGGCCGTACTGAGTGCGTCCGACAGATGATGTCGAGTCTGCCGCGAGTGCGCGACGAAATCCTTCCTCCGCCTCAACCCAACGGAACGCGTGCCAGTCTGCCATCGCCAGCGCCACTCTTGCTTCCGCAAGCATCGGGTCAAGCTGCAAGCTGCGATTGGCGGCGATGCGAGTGCGTTCCTCAATTCGGTCGGATGGAACGCCAGCGAAGTATGGAAAGAACTGAAGCGCGCTTGCGAGCGCCGCGTATGCGCGTGCGTATCCACTGTCCTTTGCAATCGCCTGACTGAAGTAGTCGACTGCGCGCTTCACGCCCGGGCCCCGTCGCTCCACCAGATACAATCCGCGGAGGTAGAGATCGTATGCTTCCGGGTTCGATGTTCCCGTACCTGTCGGCTTCGGCGTCACGCCTCCATTTGAGCCGCGAGCAAACTCCGGGCGGAGTGCGTTGACGATCGAGCGGGTGATGTCGTCCTGCACTGTGAAGACGTCCTTGCTGGTGCGCTCATAAGTGTCGCTCCACAGTATGAGCCCGTCGGAAGCATTGGTGAGTTGTGCAGCGACCCGGAGCTGATCACCAGCGCGTCTCACCGTTCCTTCAACGACTGCAGCGACTCCGAGCTGGCGTGCTATTTCACGCACGTCGAGATCGCTCCGGCGTCCAAGCGCAATTGACGAAGTGCGTGATGCCACGCGCAGTCCCGGAACCTGTGCAAGCTCAGTCATCAGCTGATCGGCAATACCTTCGCCGAAGTACGCGTTGGCGGAGTCAGCGCGATCGTCGGCGAATGGCAGGACCGCGATGGCGTTGATCGTATCGGGCGCGGCGGGATTCCGCAGCTTCATGGCTGCGAATGCGATGATCGCGAAGAGAGCAATAGCGGCGACGCCCATCGCGACTGGTTTCCATGAAGTTTTGCGCTTCGCCCGCGCGACAACCATCGATGGAGTCTCGCGCGACTCGAATGTGCCCTCGAGCGCCTCGAGTATTTCGCTGGCAGAAGCAGGGCGCTTTCCCGGCTCCTTTTCGACGCACTGCATCACCAGTCTTGCCAGATCATGGGGGAGATCAGGCACTTTTCCCAGGAGCGATGCCGGTGGCTCACTGAGGTGAGCCGCCATGAGTTGCACGGCGGTGGTCTTGCCGGCAAATGGGTGGCCGCCAGCAAGCAGCTCATATGCAAGGATGCCCCACGCATAGATGTCGACGCGGTGATCGATGACATCTGCGGCCGCCTGCTCTGGAGCCATGTATGCCGGAGTGCCGATAGTCAGACCAGCCTGCGTCAGCGTATGCAGGTCGCCGCTGGGCGAAGACGGCTCGGCGTTCGATGTTCGCGCGACCGAGATCGCTTTTGCGATTCCGAAGTCGGTCACGACGGCGGCATCGCCGGACAGCAGGACGTTGTCGGGCTTGATATCCCGGTGGATGATGCCTTCCACGTGCGCATACTGGAGTGCTCGAGCGATGTCCCTGAGAATCGAGATCGCGTGACGCCGCGGTATCGGACCGCCCTGGTTCATACGAACGCGAAGTGACTCGCCGCGCACGTAGGGCATCGTGAAGTAGGGAAGTGCGCCAGCGATTCCTGTTGTAAGAACTGGAACGATATTCGGGTGCTGAAGTGACGCAGCGAGTCTGACTTCCCTCGCGAAACGTTCCGCACTTATGCCGACGACCGCGTCGCCACTCATGACCTTCACCACAACGTGGCGGCCAAGGGATGCTTCGTGCGCGAGGAATACGCGGGACATGCCGCCTCCGCCGAGTTCCCGCTCGACGGAGTATGCGTCTCCCAGTGTGGATTGAAGGTGTCCGCGCAGGTCCAGGCCGTTCCCCCATCGAAAGAGCTACTTCGCTCAAGCTATGTGCGGCGCTCCTGAGGAGCAAACGCTAGAGAGCGGCCAACGCCTTCTTTGCTTCCTGAAGATTTGGATTCAACCGGAGGGCGCGCTGATACTCGCTTCTTGCTCCCGCCTTGTCTCCCTTCTTTTCTGCTATCAGTCCAAGCCGGTGATGAGCGTTCGCGGCGGCTGGGCCTTTCGGTGCCGGGTTAGCGATGTAGGCGCGTAACGCCTGTTCGCCTCGCTCGAGGTTCTGGCCGGAAATGGATGCTGTGCGCCCGAGGGCATAGAGCGCGAGCGGGTCGGTGGGCCTGGTTTTCAATCTCGAATCGACAACGGCAAATGCCTTGTCGAACTGCCTGGAACCTGTGTATACCGACGCGAGCAGGCTGTATGCCGATGAGCTGTCTGGATGACTGGCGACGAGTGATCTCAACTCTCGTTCGACGCATGCGTCATCCTTCAGACTTCCGCACACCTGCGCTGCTGCGAGCGTTCCGCGATATGAGTTACGTGCGCGAATATCAGCAGCTATCGCCTTTGCCTTATCCTTGCTTCCGCCGAGGAAACCCGGCGCCTGCAGGTAATACTGGATGAGATCTTCCTTCGCCTCGAGGTTTCCAGGATCGAGAGCGATCGCTTTCTCCCATGCGGCTTTCGTCTTCTTAGCGAGGAAGGGTTGCCTCAGCTTGCTAGCTCTCTGGGCTTGCGTTCCGTACGCCTTGCCGAGCCAGTCATAGGATTCCGAGCTGCGCGGATTCAGGGCTACGGATTTCTCCAGCCAGTTGACCGCGGTTGGAGCATCGTTCTGAATCAGAGCGACTTTGCCAAGGAGGAAGGCGGCGGCCGCGTCAGTGGTGCCGAGGGGCTTCAATATCTGCTGCGCTTCGCTGTACCTCTCTGCGTCGACGAGCCGTCGGGCCTGGTCCACCGATGAGGACTGGGCGTGGAGCGGGAGATGTGTGCCGCTCAGGGCAATCGCCGAAATCAGCGCCCACTGCCCGAGGGATGTCTGAGAACAATTCATGCTTACAATACGGCCACGATCGGCTGAGGTTCCAGTCGGGCGTCGTAGTTTCCAGTTCCTGCTACCGCCCCGTCGTTTATTCCCCCAGTTTTCGAAGATGGATCTCGATACCAACCAGAACCTGCAGGATGAAGGTAGACGGCTTGCCCAGCTCTTCGAAAAAGCCCCGGTCTTCATGGCTGTCGTCAAGGGTCCGAGTCATGTGTTCGAGTTGGCGAACGATGCTTACTATCAGCTGATCGGCCATCGCGACATCATCGGCAAAGCGCTTGACGATGCGCTCCCTGATGTCAGAGGCCAGGGATTTGACAAGCTGCTGGATCGCGTGCTGCAAACCGGTGAGCCGTTCATCGGCCGGGAAATCGCGGTTACGGTGCAGCGTAAGCCTGGTGCGGCTCCGGAGGAGAGGTTTGTCGATTTCGTTTATGCCCCGCTGACCGAGCCTGATGGAACACGCTCGGGAGTAATCGCTTACGGCAGCGATGTAACGGATCATGTACAGGCGCGCCGCGAGATCGAACGGCTTCTGGCGGAAAGCGAAACGGCGAACGAAGCGCTTCAGGGTCAGCAGGTTGAACTCGAGCTGCTGAATCAGCAACTCCAGGACAACGCAGTCGAGCTCGAGGCGCAAACCGAGGAATTGCAGGAAACCGCGGCAGACCTGGCGATGCGCACGGTGGAGGCAAACCTTGCCCGTGACGCGGTGGTTGCCAGTGAGATTCAGCTGCAAACGCTTGCTGACGCGATTCCGACTCTTGCATGGACCGCGCGCCCAGATGGGTTCATCGAATGGTACAATGCGCGCTGGTACGAGTACACCGGTACCACTCCCGAGCAGATGACCGGGTGGGGATGGCAGTCAGTTCATCATCCGGATACGCTCCCTCTGGTTCTCGAGCAATGGCGGGGCGCGATTGCCAGCGGTGACTTTTTCGAGATGACTTTTCCGCTTAGAGGAGGCGATGGTGAGTTCCGTCGTTTTCTTACGCGAGTAGTTCCGTTGCGGGACGAGAAAGGCGAAATCATCAGGTGGTTTGGGACGAACACTGATGTCGAGCTCGAGCGGAGGGCGCTCGATGCAGCTGAGGCGGCCAACCGCGCGAAGACGGATTTTCTTGCGAACATGAGCCATGAGCTGCGAACGCCGCTCAACGCGATCGGCGGTTATGCAGACCTGCTCGACCTTGGCATTCATGGAGCGCTCACCGATCAGCAGCGTGAAGCTGTCACACGCATCAGGCGTAGCGAGAGGCACCTGCTTGGTTTGATCAACGAGATTCTCAATTACGCGAAACTCGAAACCGGCACTGTACAGTTCGAGAGTGCGAGAGTTGATCTGCACGATACCATGGCATCGGCGGAGTCACTCGTCGGGCCCCAGGCCGAGGCTAAGGGGATTTTTCTCACGGCCGCCAGCTGCACTCCGTCGCTCGATGTGATGGCCGATGCGGAAAAGCTGCTTCAGATTTTCGTCAATCTCTTCTCGAACGCGATCAAGTTCACTGCCGCGGGTGGACGGGTGGATGTGGACTGCAGGAAAGAAGAAGCGGTGATACACATCAGTGTGCGTGATACCGGGATCGGCGTTCCCGCTGACAAGCTCGAGGCGATTTTCAATCCTTTCGTGCAGGTGAGGACTGATCTTACCCGGCCGCATGAGGGAACCGGCCTTGGGCTGGCAATCAGTCGCGAGCTCGCGCGTGCGATGGAGGGCGAGTTGACGGTCACGAGCACGCTTGGGGAAGGGAGCACGTTTACGCTTACGCTACCGTTGGCCGACGATACTCTCGATTCCCAGTAGCGCGAGCCGAATCCTTAAATCAACAATGCTGGTTTTCGCACATAATCGAAACCGCCATGATGCGACATAAGAGCGACTGCTGTCTGTCGTGCAGTTACCGCATCCGTTGAAGAAGGACAGTAAGCTTACCCAGAACTTCGTCCGTGGCATGGTCAGGCATTCTGCAGATGCGGCTCGCCCGGCTCGCGCTCCAGTCGAGGCTTCTGACCTGGTCCGCCAGGATTGAGCCGGACACTGGTAGTCCGTCGGGTATAGCGACTTCGAAGGGGTAGCCTTTCACCTGGGTGGTGATAGGGCAAAGGATTGCGAGCCCCGCTTTCCCATTGTACTGCCTGGGAGAAAGCACGAGTGCCGGGCGACGTCCTGCCTGCTCATGTCCTGCTTGCGGGTCGAAGGTGAGCCAAACCGCATCTCCACGGTCTGGCACGTAGGACCGTTTCTTAGCGGCCGAAGTCACCAGGCTTCCGATCCCGATGGTTTTCCCCACACTGTCTCATGGTGGGTATTCGCGCGGGTGATGCCAGAGACCAGCTCACTCAACCTCCATTCCGGTTTGGCGGGGGCCACGACGATTCTGCCGTCCTGAACGGAAATCTCGACGCTCGAGTCTTCAGCGATTTCGACTTCCTCGGCGAACGTTTTCGGAATCCGCACGGCGAGGCTGTTGCCCCATTTCTGGACCTTTGAGACCATAATGATTCCTCGGGTTCTTAGCGTATCTACATTGGATATACACACCCGCCCTAAGGAATGCAACATCATCCGTCACTTGAGTCATCGTTTTTACGCGCCGGTGGATGTCACGGCGCGACTGGGTCGCTCGAAGATGGTTCGAGCGGCGCGTATACTATAGTAGTTGCGGGGTTGAAATCTTCACGGGATGGCAAAATGACGCTTCATCCGATTGGGACTTTATTTCTGTTGCTGCTCTCAACCGTCGCTGCAGCTGACGGACAGGCCAGAAAAACCGAGGTCAAGCTTCCGGGTCAGGTGGTATCTGTTGAAGCGGGGGAATTTTTTCTCAGAGCGCCTGATACCATCTCGTCAGGCTTGACGACCTTCGTCCTGCGCCAGGTGGGTGACATGCTCACCAATCGAAAGAAGGCGATTGCGGAGAACCTTGCTCCCGCATCCCCGGGCAACGATCCGACGCGGGCATTCCATATGGTGTGGGTGGTTCGCCTGGATAGCGGGCATACTGTGACTGAGTGGTACGATGCTGAGATGAAAGGAGAGAAGGTTTCGTGGGCGACGCATCTCGGAGGCCCCTCAATGGCCGAACCCCCAATGACTTCGAATGCAACGATGGTGCTCAGGCCCGGTAACTACGCGCTCGTCTGTCGTGTGGGATCAGCGCGTGCGGACAAAAACAGAAGTCACCTGATGAAGGGGATGTTCAGGCCGCTGACAGTGCGTGCGTCATCTGCCGCCGCGCAGGTTCTTCCGGATGGCGATGTCAGCGCGGTGATCAGCGGGACGGGGGAGGTAAAACTGACCGGTACTCTCCGGAAGGGAATGCAGTCGATACGGGTGACGAACACGACTGAGAAGGCATACGAGTTCACTGTCCACAGGGTCAAGCCGGGTCGAACGGCGACCGAAGCCGTCACATGGCGACGCACCGACGGAGCTGATCATCCTTTCGAATCAAGCGGCGGATTCTCGGACGTGCCACCGGGCGAGAGTCGGATTACGACGATCTCGTTCGCTCCCGGTACCTACGCGCTGTGGACGGTTCGAAGTCCCCGGACGAGCGTGACGGTAACGATACCGGCGAGCTAATCCTTCGAAGCGACAGTCTGCTGTCAGACGCTGCCTCTATCGTGATTGGACAACCAATGTCAAACACTCCGCTGAGCCGCGGGGTCGGCCTAATAGTCTCCACATGATACTAAATGCCCAGAGAACCTAAACTCCAGCGCTGGACCGACCTGATCGCCGCGCTGCTGCGTCGCAACTTTCCTGCGACGTTCGAGGATCTCGCGCGCGACATCCCGGCGTATCAGAACCCGGACAAAAAGAAGGACGCTGTCATGCGGATGTTCGAGCGTGACAAGGATGAACTGAGGGCGTTCGGAATATCGATAGAGACGATCCCATCGCGGGATGAAGGCGAAGCGGCCGGATACAAGCTCGACAAGAAAGGCTTTTACCTTCCGTATCTGTCACTGGCCGCACGCGATGGGCAAACGGGATCGACACCCCGTAAGCCTGACAAGTGGGGATTCCGCGCGCTTGCGTCGCTGGTGTTTGAGCCCGACGAGCTCCAGACAGTGGCTGACGCCGCGCAACGTGTCCGCGCACTCGGCGACCCCGTTCTGGCCGAAGAGGCAGAGTCTGCGATCAGGAAACTGTCTTTTGATCTTCCGATTCCGCCGGCCGAGGATGGCGGTGGGGTGATGCTGATGGAGAGGGCGGTTCCGCCTTACGCACCAGTACAACACGAGAGCGTCTTCGAGCTGGTCAACGATGCGCTCGTGCGGCGGAAGTCAATCGAGTTTCAGTATCACTCGATGTCGACGGATTTGGTAGCACGCCGGCACGCGGATCCGTTCGGCCTGTTTTTCCTCAGCTCCCACTGGTACCTGGCGGCCCGCGATCGCGAGAAGGACGAGCTCCGGAACTTTCGGTTGACGCGTATGTCGGGAGTTGAAGTGAACTCGTTGAGATCTCAATCGGCTGACTACGAGATTCCACCTGGATTCAAGCTTCGTGAGCACGCGCGCTCGAAGCATTCATGGGAACTGGGTGAAGGCGATCGAAATGAGGCGATTGTTTCTTTTCCCGGCAGCAGCGGTGCAGCGCAGGCGGCCGCCCGGCTTGGCGTCACAGTCGAGGGACACGAGGATCACCGAATGTTCAGGTTCCGAAGGAGCGACGCATTCGCACGATGGCTGCTGTCATTTGGCGGAGAGGCGGTTCCCGTATCCCCAGACGCACTTGTCGCTGAATACAATGAACTTCTCGACGCGACTCAGGCGGTATATGGAGGCGACCGGTGACCGATACCGCAGCGAACCAGCTCAGGCGAATACTTCGCGTCATACCTGAAATCGCCGATGGCGACGAGCATGAGCTCGATAGCGTTGCAAAGCGCGTGGGCGTCGAGAAGGCCGTGTTGCTTGCGGACCTCAAATCGCTCGCCGATCGACACGGCGCGCCCGGCGGATTCGTCGAAGGGATGCAGATCTTCATCGGGCCCGGCACCGTCGAGGTAATGTCAGATCACTTCCTCCGCCCGATGGGACTCACGATTCACGAACTATGCGCACTCGAGCTCGGCCTGGCGATTCTGCGCGCGGAGCGTCCGCCCGACGAAACTCCGGCAATTGAACGGACGCGAGAGAGACTTCACGGCGTGATCGCAAGGCTTCCTGCCAATCACGATGAATCGCCCATGCGGCATGCTGAGCTCGCGCCAACCGAGGGACTGATTCATCTCGACGAGTTGCGGAGCGCACTCCGCGATCACCAGAAGGCGCGAATCACTTACAGACGCAGCGGTGCCGACGAAGCGACGACGCGCGTGGTAAGACTGTACGCAATAGTGCCCGCGAGCGGGATGTGGTATGCAGTCGCGTATTGCGAGTCTAGCGAAGGACTTCGAGTCTTCAGGATGGATCGTGTCGAAGGGGCAGAAGCACTACCTGAGACTTACGACATACCGGCCGACTTCTCGGTTCGAGAGACCCTCCAGCAGAGAAAGGGCCTGAAGGTCGAAGTCCCGTCTGCCGGGATGAGAGTGCGGTATTCCGCGCGAATTGCACGCTGGATTGGGGAGCGTGAAGGTGTCGAGCCTGATGCGGATGGTTCGATCACCGTAGACTATCCACTTGCAGATCCCGAGTGGGGCGTACGCCACGTACTTCAGTACGGGCCTGAAGCAGAGGTACTCGAGCCGGCCGAGCTGCGTGCGGAGATGGGGCGGCGGCTTGGGGAGATGTCGAGTCGATGACCGAGCGCGCAACGCGTCACCTCGTTGGCGTGTGGAATCCGTCATATGGAACCGACGTGATGGAGTCGCACATCATTCTGCTACGTGAGCGGGCGTTGCGATCGCGCAACGGAGATGAAGATGATGATGGTGTGTATGTCTGGTGGGGGAAGATCAGGTCGTCAAGGCGCCAGGAAAACCTCCCGCACATTGCGGACATTCTGTCGATCGAAGACGACCTCGGCGACCCGGACGGGGACGCGGAGTCAGAGGTTCAGCTGTACCTGACTGATTATCGGTCGCTGTATGTAGCGCATGTGGCTGAGATAACTGCTGATGACGTAAGGGAGGATGACGATAAGACTCATGTACCTGCAGTGTACCTGAAGGATGGAATTCATTGCGACTGCTGGTTCAAGCTGTGGGACATCCGGCGACTTGTAGCTGACGATACGCTTGCGGTTGTCGACGAGTTGAAGAAGCTGCGCAACACAGCATACCATGATATGCCGGTCTCGTTGTACGGCGGTATGGTGGATCTTCCACTGATCGTCAAGCGGCCTGATGGCGCGCGTTACTTCGAGGCCGATGTTCGCAAGCAGATGACTGATGGCCGGTACTGGGTGGAGTTCGACGGTGAACACAGCGGAATCGGTGCGATTCAGCGGGAGCTGCGAGAAAATTCTTTCGGCGAGGAGATATGGGCGCGGTTCGATCCCGGCACCCGGACCTTCATCGCGACAGCGGAGAAGCTTTATCGTGATCACCGCGATGACGTTGCCTTCGATTTCTCGCCAGTCGTAATCGACTTTGCAAAAGCTTTCGAGGTTCAGACCAACATTCTGCTCCGGCATGCTTTGGAAAGACTGAAACCGCTCGAGCGGACTGTCAATCTTGATGGGAAAAGTGTCGATCTTGCACGCGCCGGTCCCCACTCACTCGGGGCTCTAGCCGTGATACTAGGCAAAATGGATGAACTGAACGGCCTGTTGAAGCGGCAGTTCGTGTCGGGCGGTGAGTGGTTTACCGCGAGTCTTCACGCGATTCTCAGCGAGCTTGCGGATGCGCGGAATCCTGCAGCGCATTCTGCATCGGTAGATCGTGAAACAGTTCGACGACTACGTAATCGTTATCTCGGTATCGGTTGTGAGGGCGAGTTCGCCAAACTGGCCAAAGTGAGGCCGATCGGGAGCTGATCACCCCACTCAGCGTGTCCTCAGCCAGGGTCGATTGGCATACGTATGCACAGTGTCGGAATGATTAAAGCAAGATTAACGGTACCGGCTTTGCTTGCGTGGCGGCATCCTGATTCGAAAAAACGAATCGGTTCAGTTTATCGACCGATCGGTGGTGAATGGCTGAGCGAGATCGTAGTCACTAGCCCCGCCGCGCTTTCGTGCCTGCATCGTCACTGGGACAATACGAACGTGGGGTTGAGGATCGAGACACGGTACGAACTTTCGCCGAGGCAGTGATATCTACCGCTAGTCACCTCACGAACACCTCGATAACCGTAGCCGGGACCGGATGCGGATCGGTCCTCGGCTTCCCGGTCACGTTATCGATTTGCACGAACCGCGAATCAGCCGAACCCATCGCGTTAGCTTGTGCCAACTGCGCGGGCGTCCAATCGGCAATGTCGTTGCCATCGTTCCAGATCGGACGCGGCAACCGCCAATTCGTACCGGACATGAAGTCCTCCACGCTCCCCTCTGCATCGAAGGCGAATACTATAAAGTATGTCCCAGGTGTTTCTGGTGCCCTGAAACGAATACTGGTTCGCCTTGGTTGCCGCTCCGCAGGAGTGAACAACGGTGCCAGATCGAGGAAGTTGGTCGTGCGGTCTCCCCACAATGCTGCTGCTCCAAGTATGACTGACGCGGATCCCCAATAGCTGGAATACTCCAGGATCAAGTCGCCCGAGATGAGTTCGCCCGGAGTGACGGTGAATGAGCGTTTCGACGGAGAAACGGGCTGACCGTTTATGACTCCGGACAGGAGCCTGAGTGATGGCCTGCTGCCAGAGACGTTAATCGGCCGAGCATCCGCGGGCTTCAATCTTCCCGAGGTGAAGCGCAGGCGTACTGCGCCTTCCCCCTCGATATAGACATCCTTGAAGTGTGCTCTTCCGTCGACCGCTGCGACACGCAGTGTGCCGACAAGCCTTGGCTTGGGGTCGAGTGTGCTGACAGTCACCGTATCTGCAGCACCGGGAATGCGCCTGCCGTTCGCATCCTGAATCTCGACAACAGGCGGTGGCACAACGAGCACGCTCGCAGCCAGCGGCTGTGTAGTGATCGCGAGCCGATCAGCAGTCGGAGGCAGCAGTCCGTATGGCACTGCGATCGCCGCTACAATCATCGCCGAAGCTGCGGCAACGCGGCGCGGCCTCGTCAGTCCGACTCGCTGCTGAAATGGGAGCGTCCCAACGAGTCTCCCTGCGGCGTCGGTGGGGACGGTCTCGCCGAGCATTGCCGCGGCGAGCTGAGTATTCGAGCGATGATCGCCTGAAGCGCGGGCGATCGCGACGGCGCGGGCAAAGGTCTCTTGCACCTGCTGACGACACCCGCCTGCACCGAGGTGACGGATTGCGATGCGAAGCTCCGACAAGTCCGCGGAGGATGCTGCAGCGAGAGCAGTGCCGAGTGCACCGTGAATCTCCGAGAGTTGATGAGCCGGTACCATCCGGGCTGTGGTTTCCGCGATAGAGTCGTGCGCACACCGCCATTCCTCGCCGTTCGACGACGCAAGCGCTAACTGGTCGAGGGTTGCAAGGTCGGAGTCCACTGCCGCCCGCTCCTCCTTTAATGCATCTGTAACGACGGCTGGAGCTGTGGGCTCTTCTGCAACTGCGAGAACGAGGAGAGTGCGAAAGAGCCGCATGTCGAGCTTCTTGAGTCTTTGGCCGAGTGCATCTCCGCGTAAAATGCTCTCGATCAGCTGGGCCGGGTCGTCACAAAACCATTCGCCATCGCGAAGCGAAAGCAGGTCCCGCTCGATTGCGAGGTGCAGGTTCTCGAGTATGAGAAGAGGCGAGCCGCCCGTATGCTCGTGAAGGGTATCGACGAAGTCCTCGCTTCGATCGGTATGAGGCAAAGCACCGAAGCCCGACACAAACTCCCACACCTGCTGCCGATCGAGCGGCTCGATTGGCATCGTCTCGGTAGACGTGAGGTGCAGATCGCCATCCGGAACCTTGCGCGAGCTCGTGACGAGCAGGATGCGACAGTCGTTGATCCGTGAAAATGCGCTTTTAAGGAGCTGGCGACTTGTTGGATCTGCCCAGTGCGTGTCGTCGATGAAGAGCGCGAACGGGGTTTCGTCAGCGACCGCCTCGAACAGCTCGTTCACCGCATGTACGCGGCGACGCAGTGCTTCTTCGCCATCCGATCGATCTGTCGATGCGGCGAAACTCGAAGACAATTTTGGGTTTAGGGCGATGAGCGAGCTTGCCGCCGCGGTGGAAATTCCGCTCGCGCCGGATAGCTGGCCTATTCTCCCGACGACATCGCTCGCCAACGCATACGCCAGTCGTCTCTCGCCGGCGAATGCTCCGATCCAGATCGCGCGCGCTCCAGATGCGCGAAGACGTGTGAAGACATCCTGCATAAGCCGGGTTTTGCCGAGGCCGGGTGGGGCAAGCACGTGGATGTGCCGGAAGTGGCCGGACTTTACATGGGCCCATGCTGACGTGAGCTGTGCGAACTCGCGGTCGCGACCGGTGAGTTCAGCGACGAGACGCGAGCTCGAGATTTCCTCGGCGGGTGCGGCAGCGCGAACCTTCTTTGCACGATTGATAGCCGATCGCGTCAGGCTTTCAGGTTCGCGGTCTTCTGACGTCAGAAAGCGCTCGAGTGCTTCGGCCTCGACTACGGCAGCGACGTCATCGCCCGATGAGGCCAGTGCTTCAAGCAGGAGGCGCCAGCCGGACTCACGATCGGGCTCGAAATCGCGAAGCCGCCGCGCCTCGGCGATTGCCCGATCATGTTGCGCATGATCGAGATCGGACCTGATGAGAGATTCGGCGGATCTTACATACGCTGAATGCAGCCGGTCCCGTTCGCGGTCGGCCCAGTGCTCGAACTCGGCGCCTCCGGGAATTCCGAAGTCCGTGAGGAATGGTCCCTTGTAGATAGGGACTGCCTTCTCCGCTTTTCGTTCCGCAACCGCGATTAGAAAGTCATCGCGATCGAACTGGAGAGCAAGTGTCAGCGAAAGGTCACGGCCCGTGCTGATTATCGCCTCTTCGCCGAGTGCGCGTCGGAGCTGTAGTATCGTTTGGCGAAGGGTGCGAAGTCCGCGTTCCGGACCAACGTCGGCCCAGAGAAGGTTGATGAGGTGTTCGCGTGATGCAGTTCTCGCCGGTGAGCACGCGAGGTATATCAGGAGCGCGAGCGGCTTGCTTGGCCGGAAGAGAACTAAGGGTGTTCCGGTATCGTCGACTGACACCAAGCTTGCACTGCCAAGCGTGATGAGTCGAACCGTGGAATTATTGTCAGCGCAATTCATCGGTCATCGGTTGCTGGTATTGACGAGCCATCTCGTGAACGCTAGCCAGCGGGTCTGACCGTCAGTCCCGTCGGCGCAACGAATGACAGTCTTCAAAGTTAGGGCCGGGCGTCAAATAGGCGTCAAACCGGAATTGCATCATGGCATGTGGCCCTTTGACGGAGGACTGACGACACGCTCCTATCGATAGGTCCTGAAAATCACCCTCATTCAAGGACCTTGAAATGCGCTGGAACTGGCGGCAATCAACTGCGATTGCCATCGCACTGCTGACGAGTGCCTGCTCGTCAGACGTCACATCGCCCGAAATTGACAGTCCCGATCTGCGATATGCCAAAGGTGGCTCATCTACGGTAGTGGTATCGGTCACCCCTTCGTCCGGGTCAGTGGTCGCGGGATCGACACTGCAACTCACCGCTACTGTTACTTCGGGTGGCAAAATTCAGGACAGGTCTCTCGTCTGGTCATCCAGTAACGCGGCGATCGCAACCGTCTCTAGCACCGGGCTAGTGTCAGGCTTGAGCGTTGGCGGTCCTGCAACCATCACGGCCTCGACCGGCGGCAAGAGGGCGGTAACAGGTTCTGCGTCGATAACGGTGGATCCGCAGACTCAGGTGCCCGCAAGCGTGACCGCTTACACAGGGGATGGTCAAACGGCAATTGTCGGGACGAGCCTCGCCGTCCAGCCCTCGGTTGTGGTCCGGGATGCGACCGGAACTCCGATCTCCGGCGTTGCTGTAGCCTTCGAGATTACCGGGGGACGTGGAGTGCTGACAGGATCTGCAGCGGCTACGGATGAGAATGGAATAGCGACGCTGGGAACCTGGTTGCTCCATAGCGGTGGCAATCACTCCGTTTCCGCGACTGTCAGCGGGATCTCGCCGACCACTCTGACGGCTACTGCTGGCGATTTGTCCCTGTCGCTGCAGACTGGAATTCCTGGAGAGAATTTCTCGGGACTATGGGCATCCAGCGAAAACGATGTGTTCGTGTCGGGTGGCTACAGGAGCCTCAGTCACTTCGACGGAACAAGCTGGAGTGCGATGGCGCATCCATCAGGCGCTAATCGCTACCGCGTTTTCGGAAAGACCTCGAGCGAGGTGTATTCGGTTGGCCAGTGGAATGTCATCCGATACGACGGAACCGCGTGGACCTCGATGTTGGAGGTTGGTGCCGAGCTGTTTGGTGTCTGGGGGCCGGCATCCGCACCCGATCTCTTTGTCAGTGGTGACGGAACTCTGAGGCGCTACAACGGGACTACATGGACCGACATCGCAACCGGATTGTCGCAAAGCTTCAATACCGATCGTATCGAAAATATCTGGGGGACGAGCGCTTCCAACGTGTACGCGGTGGGGAAAAATGGAATTCTGCTCCATTACAACGGCGCTAGCGCAACGAGGTTAGCTAGCGGCACCACGAATTACCTCGTCAGCATCCACGGCAGTAGTGCTTCCAATATTTTCGCGGTCGGCCATGGTGGTACGATCCTTCGCTATGATGGAACGAGCTGGCAGGCAATGGAAAGTGGAACGACAGAGCGCCTCAACGGGGTTTTTGTCTTCTCTCCGACAAACGTGTATGCGGCAGGAAACAATGGTACCCTGTTGCATTTCGACGGCACTGTCTGGCGACGGATCCCCACGACGATCAACGGAGAGTTCGGCGCGGTATTTGGTTTAACGCCGACCCGACTTTATGCCAGCCTGGGTGGGGCGGGCACGGTTGCGATCGGAACTCCGTAATATGCGAAGCGACCTGAAGTCATGCTTCTCCCGAAGGTCTGGCGCTTCGGCTAACGATCGGCGGGTACCAGCACTCCCCGGCGGTTCGGGGAGTTGTCAGAGTCGTCCGTTATCGTTTCAGGGAAGTTTTTAACCCTAACCGGGAGTTTCATGAACCGTTACAAGGCAGTGGTTCTAGCCGGAGGTCTTTGCCTCCTGTCGGCCTGCGTGCAGACCAACGCATCTCTGATGGACACCTCCGTTCGAATGGCTCGAACATGTCCGGCGGCCATCAAGCTTTTCAGCTCTCCATCGAAGGTTACGTCGGAATATCACGAGATTGCGCTTCTCAACGCGTCGGGGAGCTCCATGTACACGAACGAGAGCAACATGGCGGGCTCGATGCGGAAGAAGGCGGCAGAGGTCGGCGCCAACGGAATCATCATGGGCAACATCGATGAGCCGAGCGCGGGAGCTAAAGTCGCAGCGGCAGTTTTTGGGACGTCAACAGAAAGGAAGGGAAAAGCGGTAGCCATCTACATCCCCGCCGACTCGGCACGCGTTCAGCAGGCATGTGCCAGCGCATCGGCGGGAAAATAGATCTGCAATCACACACCAACTAATCAACCAATATCAAAAATGAAACTGAAGAATCTGAAGGCTCTGCTGGTCGTTGCTACGATCAGTGTAATGACTGCGGGTCCTTTGTCCGCGCAGCGCACCGCAGACATTAGCGGGTTGCACCTCGGTGTCTCGCTGAACGGAAGTTCGATCCAGTTCGACGATGCTGATTTCGGCGATTCAGAGCGGGAGAACGGCGGCGGGCTCTCACTGATCGCTGGATACAATTTCACAAAGAACCTCGGGTTGTTTCTGAGCGCGACCGGCGCGAGCATTTCGCCTGATGATGGAGATGAATACGTTCTTGCTCACGGGGATCTGGGCGGGAGATTCTCATTTCCCGGATCGAGTTCCTTCGTTCCGTATCTCGAATTGGCCTTTACGGGCCTGGCGGCGGAAGATGACTTCGAGGGAGAAAGAGTGGAGCTATCAGGTACTGGAGTAACAGGGGGAGCAGGGTTCAACTACTTCTTCAGTTCGAAGCTGGCCCTGGACTTGAACTTCCGTTACACGAAGGGCGAGTTCAACACCGTCAAGGTCGGTGGTCAGAGTTTCTCAGACGAAGACGGCTTTGGCGTGAACACCAGCCGGTTCAACATCGGGATTGCGATTTACCCGTAATCCGTTGCGACTCTAGCGAAGCATCCCTCTGAATAGTTGAGTGTACAACTATTCAGAGGCGCGCTGCCGACATCTTCAGATTGACGATTGTTCGACCGGTGTAGAAGTCGAGCCAGACATCGTACTCATCGTCTGATGCGAGCATGAATCCGTGTCCTACATGGGGGATCCAGGCGGGGTGATAGTCGTCGCTGGCAAAGTCCTCGAGACCTTCGACGTACTCGCATTTGTGCCTGAAAGACACCCGGCCTCCCTCCGGCGTGCTTTCGAAGACCAGCCAGTCGCAGCCGAGTGACGGGCCGTGCGTACCGTGAACGAGTGCGAATTCGGCGAAGCGACCGGCTTGTGTCATTTGCAGACCTTGAAGGATGAGCTGGCGGACTACCGCTTCCTGCCGTTTGGCGCTGTCGTGCTGAACTATGAAAATCTCTTCATTTGAGTCGAGCGCTTTTCCGCCAAGGGCTAGCGTGACCACCACTTCGATGGATGCTGTGTTATCTCGCTTACGGAGAGATTGAATTGCATCCTTTCGGATGACGGTGCACCATGAATCGACTTTTAGTGTTTTTGCAGTTCCTCCTGGAACAGGTTTCTCGTTTCGAGCGAAAGATGGTGAGGGGCACTGACAGTAGACGGGCATGTAACTGTCATGCCGCCACTATATAATAATGAGTGTGCCGTGGAAGCCGGAGCCGTTTCTTGTCATCGCGGCGCGCGACATGAGCCGCAAGGAGAGATTCCGTTATGCCGAAATCAAAGAGCGCTCTGCGAAAGATACCAGCGTTTAAATCCGAGGAAGCGGAGCGTGAATTCTGGGAAAGCGCCGATTCGACCCAGTATGTCGACTGGTCCAAAGCGGAGGCAGTAAGATTCCCTAATCTGCGCCCGTCGACCACGGCAATTTCTGTCCGGCTGCCCGACACGCTGCTAACCGAGCTCAAGCTCCTGGCGAATGAGCGCGACGTCCCTTACCAGAGTCTTCTGAAGATCTATCTCGCTGACCGCGTCTCTGCGGAGCGCGAACGAAAGCGCCGGCGGGCGGTTGGCTGAAGGACGCCGACGAGCCGTACCAACGGGCTCACTCGCGAGATGTGGGAACTGGCGAAGCTCGAGGTCCCCGCCTACAGCCGGTCAGAGATGCCGGTGAAGGTGTTTCGTCGCGCGGCGGCCATGTTGCGCCAAGCGAGCGTCGCGTGCAGGTCGATGCCGGAAATGGAGGAGCAGGCGGACGACGTTTCCGTAATGGCGTCGAAGTACGGACATCGGGACATCTCATCCGCGGACGAAAAGTACCTGTATCAGAGAGCGTACAACGCGCGAAGAGGAAAGGCGATGTACGAGGACAAGATCTCGCGGAGTCGCAAGCCGCGGGGATAGTAGCGGGGAAAATTCCTGCGAGTGAGCGATGCCCACATGCCAAGGTTCCCCTTACCTTGACCGCGGCCAGTTCCCGGACCTGCTGTACTAAAGGGCGCGACCGTTGTAAAGTTGCCGCCATGTCCAAGCGTCTGGTCGAACTTTCAGTCTTCGTTGTGTCGCTCATCGCGCCGCCGGCGCTCGTCTCACAGCAGCCACAACCACGGACGATGTCGGCAAGCCGGGTCACAGCAGCACCCCCCGTTATAGATGGGCGACTCGGGGACAGCGCATGGGTAGGCGCTGACATCGCGACTGATTTCATTCAGCGCGAGCCGGTGACGGGAAAGCCTGCGACCCAACGCACTACAGTGTCCGTCGTGTATGATGATGCGGCTCTATACGTGGCAATGCGAATGTTCGACACGCATCCTCATCTCATCAGCGCGCCACTGAGCCGGCGCGACGATGCAAGTGCTCAAGCCGAATGGGTGACCGTATCGATCGACAGCAACCTCGACCGTCGCACTGCATTCAAGTTTGCGACGACTCCGCGAGCGGTTCAGTACGACGCGATCTTCTTCGAGGACTCGCGTGAGGACTCGAACTGGGATGCGGTCTGGGAAGTGGCGACGGAAATCGACTCGCTTGGGTGGAGCGCGGAATTCAGGATTCCGCTTTCTCAGCTTCGTTACAGCGTGTCTCCAAGCGGGAACGCGGGGCCGTGGGGAATCGAGTTCGGTCGTGACATATCGAGACTCTCGGAAGTGTCCCACTGGGCGCCGATCATCCCGGGCACGAACCGCGTCGTCTCTTTCTTCGGCAACCTGACGGGCCTCGAGGGACTGGCAAGCACGCGCCGCCTCGAAATAATGCCATACACGCTCGCGAAATTGAGTCGTGTTCCCGGCAGCTCGTCGAATCCGTTCTACCGGCGCAACGACGCCGCGGTTTCGGGCGGTGCCGACATAAAATATGGGCTCACCTCGAGCCTCACTCTCACCGCGACAATCAATCCCGACTTCGGGCAGGTGGAGGCAGACCCTTCGGTTGTAAATCTGGGTTCCTTTGAGACTTTCTATCCTGAAAGGCGACCGTTTTTCACTGAAGGTGCGGAGATCTTCAGGTTCACCATGGCGCCGGAACTCCAGGCATTCTATACGCGGCGAATCGGGCGACCCCCGCAGCGGTCGTTGAGCCCGCCAGCGAGCGGCTTCGTCGACATCCCTGAAAGTGCCCGCATACTCGGCGCAGCGAAGATCTCTGGAAAGACCTCGAGAGGATGGTCGGTCGGGGTGCTGCACGCGGTGACGGCGGAGTCAATCGCCCGTGTCGCCGATTCGACCGGCGCGACAACGAGCGAGCCGGTCGAACCGATGTCGCACTACTCAGTGGCTCGAATCGTACGGGATTTCAGGCGGGGGCAGAGTGGAGTCGGAATGATTGGCTCATCTACGCTCAGGCAGTTCGACGATACTCGTCTCGATTTTTTGCGATCGAGATCGCTGATGAGTGGCGCAAACGGATGGCATCGGTTTGCGAGCAACCGGTACGAAGCGCGACTGCTGATGCTGGGCACGATGGTCCACGGCAGCGAGTCAGCGCTCGCGCTCACACAGCGCAGCAGCGTGCACCGGTTCCAGCGTCCCGACGCTTTGCATACGGTGTACGACACCACTATCACCGACATGGGTGGCTGGGCAACCGAGGGCGCATTGCAGAAGATTGCAGGTGACTGGTATGGAGGAATCACCTGGGGATTCCGTTCGCCCGGACTCGAGCTCAACGATGCCGGCTACAACACCTACTCAGATACATGGTACCTCGCCCCGGGGTGGAATTACAGAAGCTTCAAGCCGAACAGGTACACGCGGAACTGGAGCACCGGCGTGAGCCTCATTCCCGCCTGGAGTTTTGGCGGCGAGCTCGTCAGGTCGATGGGCGAGTACCGGCTCAGTGCGCAGTTCACGAACCTGTGGGGAATGTCGCTGACTTCGACCCGGTGGCAGCCGAGCGTGTCGCCGTGGGACCTGCGGGGCGGGCCGGCTCTGATGAATGCCGGGTATACCGATGCTGATCTCAATGTCAACACGAACCGGCGAAACGCGGTGAGCGGCAGTCTTCGCCTCTACGGATACTATACCGAAGAGACTGCGGAGCGCAGGGTTACAATTTCGCCGGGTGTGATTGTGCGGCCGTCGGCGGCGTCATCTATTTCAATAACGCCTTCGGCGACATGGAACAGGGACGAAGACCAGTTTGTGAGAACCGTGCGCGTGAATGGTCAGCAGCGTTATCTGATGGGAAGGTTGGAGCAATCGACTGCATCGCTCACCGCGCGCGTGAGCTACACGTTCACGCCGCAGCTTTCGCTCGATGTTTACGCGCAGCCGTTCATCAGCTCGGGCGGGTACGGCACGATTCGCGAGGTCACTGCTCCGACAGCGAGGAAATTCGGCGACCGGTTCAGGACGCTCGGAGAAGATCGATTGAAGCTCGATGCGGTCAGCAACAGATATTCGCTGGATATCGATCGTGATGGAAAGGTAGATGTGTCTTTTCCCAATCCGGATTTCAGTGTGCGTCAGTTGCGGGCGAACACGGTGTTGCGGTGGCAGTATCGGCCGGGGTCTACGTTGTACGTGGTGTGGAGTCAGGCGCGGGACAACGGGCTGTTGACCGATGGGTTACCGGTGAGACGTGAGCTTGGCCGGCTGTTCGCTGCGGATCCTCAGAATGTTTTTCTGGTAAAGGCGAGCTACTGGATGGGAAATCCCTTGCAGAGCTTGATGTGATCGTTGTTCCGTGCCGCGGCCTCTCGGTTCACAGCGGGCGTTGCACCGTGTGACCGTAAGCGTGGCGTCTCGCCTTGCCGCGTGACCTTGAACCCGGCAGCTTCCAGACTATCCCGCAACAGCACAGCTTGACCTCTCCACCGCCGCCCAAAGAACTCCACGAGCGCCGATTTTCACTCGCAGGCCTTGCGGTGCGACTGCATTCACCGTCAGAGCAAATCGTGGAGCTGTTTTACAGGCCGTTCCAACACCTTGGACAGTCGGATGAATCCAGTGTATATGACATCGAGGTCGAGATAAGCGCAGGAGGACCGCGTCCCAAAATTCCGGTCAGGTCAGGGAGCGGATTCCACGCGGATGTTGGAAGGCATCGCTTCCAGACATCGCCCGATGGCCGGATGGTCTACCACGAAGTTCTCGAGTCGGGCTCACTCTGGTGCCTCGACCGGCAGACACGTCGAGTCACCGCATGGGTTGAATCGGCTGAACGCGTTACCGTCTACGAGAAAGGAAAGCCGCTCGCGAATCTCCTCCCATTGATCGTCGAGCAGTTCGGTCTCTACATGTTTCATGGAGCGCTCGTGAGCTGGCAGGGAATCGGAGTCTTGTTCGTCGGCGCTGGAGGATCAGGTAAATCGACGTCCGCCCTGTCGTGCCTGCGTGGAGGATTCGACTTCATCGCCGAAGACCTCGTGATCCTCGAGGAAACACCGACTGGCTTCATCGGCCACGGTGTGTACAACACGGGCTGGATCGAACCCGACCACCTTGCGCGCTTCGGTGATCTCTACCGGCAAGCACAGCGAGGCGGGGTAGTCGAACAGCGGAAAAGCGTACTCATGCTTGCGGAGATTCATCCGGCGCGGATGCGTTCGTCCGCACCTATCGAGCATATAGTCCTTCCGCAAGTACGAGCAGGTGAGCAATCGTCGATCTCACCAGCAAGCCGACCGGAAGCGATGAAGCAGCTCGCGCCGAACTGCCTCATGACCGCCAGTCGCATCGACGCAAAGGGTTTCGAGAGCCTGGTACGCCTCGTCAAGCGAACACAGTGTCACAGGCTCCACCTCGGCAACGATCTCGATCGCGTGCCGGACCTGGTCAGAAACGCTGTCGCAGGCGCATGACTGACGGCATCAAGGTTCTCTGGTGGTCCGACACGTACTGGCCGCAGATAGGAGGAATCGAAGTACTGGC
>JANPKW010000100.1:0-6245 GCA_031426255.1 Gemmatimonadaceae bacterium
AGAATGGGAGAAGGTGAAAGCCTCCCAGCGTGCGCAGGTGACTCAGCAGCTCAAGCAGCAGCGTGTACGCGAGTTCATGGTAAACCTTCGTGAGTCTGCGACAGTGAAGGACAAGCGAAAGGAAGTGGAATCCGCGAACCGCCAGGCGGTCGTGGCACCGTAACGGATTTGATCAGTGGCGGTTAGTTGCAAAAAGAGGCCTCGGCATTGCCGAGGCCTCTTTGCTTGCGCAACCCCTACTCGTGGATGCAAGGCTACTTCTTGATCGAAATACTCCCTCCCCCGAGCTCATGTGTACTGGCAGTGTCAATGCCGTCGGCTGCCCCGGCAACGTTGTCGTAGACAACCGCTCCCGACGACTTGTTCCAGATCTTGATTCGGAATCTGTCCGTGCCCCCTCCGCCGGACAGCTGGCCATCTATCGCAGTCAGGAGGAAACCGTATCCAGACTGTCCACCAACCGTGCCGTCGCCTTTAAACTGCGCCCGCGCACCGGCGACTACTAGCCACTGGTACGACAGGCTCGAGAAGTTGAAGCTGCCGGCATGGAACTGAAACTCCGTTTTGCCATCTGGAATCGTCGCACCCTTCTGATACTTTGACACGAATCCGAAGGTCGCCTTGCCAGTGAGCGAGTGATCTGCTGAATAAGCTCCCGCTGGCGAGTTGATCCAACCGCCACCCGTGACGAATCCACCGCTCGGATCGAAGATGACGACGTACTGCGATGCAGTCTCGCTGTCGCTGCCACCGTCATTGTCACTCACGGTCATCGCAACACTGTAGACACCGGGCGACGAGAAGACGCATACTCCCGTGATTTCTCCACTGCCTCCTGTTTCTTCTACCGATGCGGTGCCGCCGGTGCCGCCGTCGCAGGAGATCGAACCGTTATGGATATCCGCGGCACCCGCATCCGCAAACAACGCGGTAAACGAGGCAGTCGCCTGTCCATTAACCAGTGCGATTGGATCACTGGTGCCGCTGAATGATGCAAGCTTCGGTGCGACGTTCCCTATTACTGCGGTGGTGACTGCCGCTGCACTCGTAACCCCGCGGGCGTCAGTGACAGTTAACGAGACCACATAGGTTCCATTGTCGGCGTACGTATGGGAGGGCTCAACTCCAGTCCCCGTCGAGCCGTCGCCGAAGTCCCACTCGTAGGTAATCGCATCCCCGTCCGGATCGCTTGAGCCTGCCGCGCTCAGAGGGACCGGACTACCCTCTTGACCTTCGTAAGGACCCCCGGCATCCGCAATCGGCGCAGCATTTAACGGTTTCCAAAGCGTTCCTCCCAAACTTGAAGTACCGATGATCAGGTGATCGTTGTTAATGGCCCGCGCCTCGCCACCGCCGGGCGCCAAGTATCGCATCCCTTCCGTTGCGGTCCACAAAACGGGACGCCCATTGCACTTGCCTACGATGACGCCAGTGTCGCTGACGTCGGCGGCCTCGCTTGTTCCGGGACAAGGATTTGGCCAGCTTCGCAGATCGATAATTCCGCCACTGCTCGGCCACAGGGCGGCGTGTCTGGTCGGGTTGCCCGGGGAAACCTCACTCCATCCCACGATGTCTCCGCCTTCATTGATTGCGTGACCTTCACTCAAGAACCCGCCGAGCGTTCCCAAATCAATGGGTGCCGCAGTGAACGAGGACCACACCACCGTATGCCGCGGTCCGTTGCCCGTGAGGTTCAAGTATCCAGTTATGGCGCCCGCATTGTTCATGTCTGTTGAGATGCCGCTGAAAAACGAAGGAGCGAAGCTGAGCATGACCACGTTCCCGCCCGCTGGTGATCTGTAGAATGGCCGACCCCCCGATCCGTCGTGAAACCCTGTCACTGCGCCGTTGTCGTTTATTGCTTGCGCGAAGTTGCGATCGAACTGGGTCGGTAGAACTTCGTAAGCGTTTGTAGGCTGGGACCACCGCGTTAGGACGATTTGGCCTCCGAGCACTGTGCGGCCAACGGCTATACCGCTTGCATTCAGGTCGACGAGCGAGCTGTGACCGGACGATCCCCCGGCACCACCGAGCACAACTCGTCCGTCTGTCTCGGTCCAGTATGCCGCCACATCGTCGACAACTTCACCGACGACCAGCCCGGACCCGTTGATGTCGTTCGGTAGGCGGAGTGGTATCGATGTCTGTGAAAACAAAATCGACGCCGGGATGCTCGCGGTCAGCGCCGCAGATGGCCCGGGTGATAACGACCGCGATGGCCTGTCTTGTATTCCGACATCGCGACTCTCTGCGGGTGCCACTACCTCATTCGAACACGCAGTGATGCAGAGAAAGCCCAACAGCAACACGCTCCCGCTTCGGTGCCGCGCTCGGAACGGTCGCTTTGTTTTATTGTCGGGTCCCACTTGTTCAGGTGGCATCGTCGCTCCGCGCATAAAGGTTGATTAATGAGGACATCGAAAAACTCGTGGAACCGGGTTTTTCAGACGACGTCATATGTATCAGCCGCCTCCGATGGGAGCATGGGCAACAACTGCCTATTTATTTTGGGCGATCCTTCTTATTTCACTGTTTGTCCGACTTCAATGGTCACATATTCTGGTGAAGCGGATGTTTCCCCTAGAAGACAGTTTCAGGAGTCGGGACATGCCATTGCGGCTTTCGCACAGCCAGCAGAGCACCTTTTCGAATGCAGCGGAAATGCTGCTGTCGCCTGATTTGTTTGCAACGGAGAGCGATTGGCACGCCGGCATCCTCCGGGCACTCATGCCCCTGACCGGAGCGTATAAGTCGGCGATAAGGTCCCCAGAGCCTGGCGGGTTTAAGATGACACCGCTGGGTTTCGAGCAAACTGCCATCGACGAGCATAGGGATTATTACCACCAGTTCGACTTTGGACGTGCCCTCGGTTCGCAACCAACCCTTGGAACTGTGTTTAGCCGGAACGAGTGTTACGGGCCCGAGCTTCCCCGATTTCGGCAGACGGAGTACTACTGCGATTACATCGCAAAGTACAAAGTCTTCGACGCCCTCTGTCTTTCTACTGTGACTGAAAACCACGTAGACGGAACGGTGCTGTATCTGTGGCACGAGCGCGACCTCAGCGAGGAACGTCGCCGCACAGCGCTGGGTATGCTTCGCCTTCTCGCCCCGGCGTTCAAGGCGGGTATCGCCGTGGGGAACCAGGTTCACCAACACCATCTTAGTGTGCTGGCCTTGCTCGACGGCTGTGTAGACGGCTGCGCCCTTTTCAGCGATGGTGGAAAGTTGATGCACCGGAATGCTGCACTAGAGCGAATGCTCGGAAGTGACGGTGATGGGACGTTGTCCAAGGTCATATGCGAGTATTCGTTTGCGCTGCAGAGGCCGGGCGCGACGGACGCAATCGGCCCGATGGACACCGCACGCGTGTCAGGGGATCGCCCTGTGGGGACTGGTAACTACAGTATCTCCGCGTGCTTTCTTGGCGGCGGCCACGGTGGCGGACGTTCCATATTAGTGACCGTGCGTGAGCGCGCACACTATTCTCCTGGGCCGGTCAATATCGCTGAGGTGAGGGCGCGCTTTGGTCTGACACACCGTGAGGCGGAGGTCGTGCTGATGCTCGTGGCGCGCAGAACAACGCGTGAGATTGCGAGCGGTTTGGGTGTGAGCGAACATACCGCGCGGCACCACACCGAGAACCTTCTAAGAAAGCTAGGAGTTTCGAGCAGGACGGAAGTGTCTAAGGTGATCCTCGCCAATCCGCGAACCTTATAGCATCTGCGGACTAGTGATCGAGGCCTTCCAGCAGATCCTTGTTCTGAGGAAGTAGGCCTCCTTTCACCAACCGATACGGAACCCTTGCCCACCCACTGTGGACATTGCTCATTCGCATAAGCTGCCGTCGGGCTTCTATCATGTCTCCGGCCTTGGCAAGCATGATCGCATACCGCATGGTTACATCCGGATCATGGGGAGAAACGTGAGCAATTTGCGCGAAGTCTTTAACTGCCCCCTCTACGTCGCCGGCCAAGCCGCGCTCAAATGCGAGCTCGATTGCGCCCATGTGACGTTGCAGGGCTAGATGACGCTTGACTTGAATCAGTGGTTCTGGATCGTCATCAACGCGGATATCAATCGGGCGCTGCCTCACCCAGGAGAGTTGGTTCGAAATTGAAACGACAATCATTGCAGCCGCGCGTTTTCCTCTGATGTCACCGCCCTCACGCTCGCCGGCGCGCATGGCAGCGATCAGGCGCTCGGACAGACGCCCTTGCTCCGAATCAAAGGCATCTACCATCGCTTCCCACACCATTTCGCTTTCTACCATTGCCCCTTGGGCGCAACAGTCCCGCCCGATTCGGTGACCGCTGGCCGGGATACATCCTTCCCCCGTAAACGCCGCCGCCTCGCCCTGCGAATCCATCATGGCGACCTGGCGAAAGGCGCGCGCAGAATCGGCGGAGGTAAGTTCCTCCAGTGTACTGGCTGGTGACTTGTGCGAAGCCATCGCCGCCATTCCTTGTGTGCCATACAACATGTCCGGCACCATCTGCATTACAACGACGCCTACTCCCGCCTCAAGGAGGAGGGTTCGCGGAGCGCAGCCGTAGTAGTACGATTGCACGATAGCTCCAATTTCTCCCGCCTCCGCGTCACGGCCAATGATCGAATAAGTCACGATACCCGTTGGTCTTGGGTTACCGGTCGAAAAGATCCGCGATCATCGCCCGGCGCGAGACGCCTGTCTTCGCGAACACTCGTTCGGTATGGTGCCGCGCGGTATGCACGCTGACTCCCAGGGCCGTTGCGATCTCGGCTGCGGAAAGACGTCCGGCCAGAAGCAGTGCAACTTCGGCTTCTCGCTTTGTAAGGCCGAACTCCTTACGGACTTGTGCTGCTGCCGCACGTCGTTTCACTTGATCGGGGCACCGGGCGTCGACCATCACCATGCCGGCCGCTCGGTCAATTGGGGGTAGAGCGGCAAAGCGACTTGCACGAATTTCGTAGCTTTTAGTGGCGGTGTGAATCTGCTCGAACCCGGAAGCACCACCCGGCGTATCCGTTGAGAACACCGCGCGACCAACGCGTTGTACGGCCGCGCGCAGTCGTTCGCGTTCAGGCTCCGCGTTGTATATCTGGCCGAGCGAGGGATTTTCATGCAGGACATCTCCACCCCCATCGAGCACAGACACTCCACTTGGAATTCGGTCGACGAGGAGACTGAAGGATCCCCGCAACTGCGAGAGGACACCATAAGAGCGGACGCTGGCTCTAAAGGCGGGGAGAAGGAGGCTCATCAATGCCTGCCCCCGCTCACCGAACGCGCGAGAATCCGGACGGTCGTGGTATACATTCACTCCCGCGGGAATAGGCCCGCCCGAGACATCGACAGCCATTCCAAGTGTATCGAAAAGCTTGTTCGGTACGCACCATTCGTTGAAGAGCGTGTCGGTCTCGATCTCGCCTGGTTTGTAAAGCTGGTCTTGATGATGTACCTCCAGGCCAAGAGCCTTTCGCCGCTGACCGATTACAACGTCAGCTTGCCAATACTCGGCTTCGTACTGCCTACCCGCTTCCTGCGTTCTTTCGCCGTCACCAGTGACATGAACCGACGCGTCAAATGGAAGAGCAAAAAAGGCCTGATCGGCGTGAAGAAGCTCTTTCACATCCCGCATCACCGCACGTCCCCAGTCTTCCGGTGAGGAGTGCGCGATCGGCGTCAGGATAGTTTCCAGCGCTGCTTGTAGCTGCGCGACGTCGCGGGATCGAAGCGTTAAGGACATGCCCTCTCGTCTCGGCGCTGGGTGGCACGAAAAGCAGGCCTGTTGCGGGAGTTTCCCGCGGGCCCCAACCAATACTATGAACGATGGTTTGGTTCGCCAGCCCGCGACTCAGCTTGGAATTTTGCGGACCCGGAAACGCGGCGTCGCCTTCGCGGGCGACGCCGCCTCAATCTCTAAATCAGCCGCCTTGGCTCTGGTCTCTTTTCTTCGGGAGCATCGCTGCGGGTGATGATGTCCGACTCATTGAGCCGGTTGTCCTGCCGAGGGGCCTCGTCGTTTATTCCGCGGGTGGCCTCATTGATGTTCTTATTGAACTCCTTGATTCCCTTCCCCATTGAGCCCGCGATCTCCGGAATGCGCTTCGCCCCGAACAGAAGCAGCACGATGATCAGGATGATCATGATCTCCGGGAAGCCGAGATTGCCTAACATTTTTCAGTCTCCTAGAAAAGCGAACGCGCAATCAGATAGGCAAGTAGTACACCGACCAGACTGAGCAACGATACGTCGAGTGCAA
>JANPKW010000101.1:0-38887 GCA_031426255.1 Gemmatimonadaceae bacterium
CTACGACGAGTTCATCACGTACAGGGCCGGAGCCACCGCGCCGCTCGGAAAAAGTACAAGGCTGCGCGCGTCCTTCAGCACAGCGTTCAACGCGCCCGCCTTCAACCAGATCCGCCCGACTCTTTATACGACGGCCAGCCCCGATCTCGATCCCGAGCGCGGCGTTTCCTGGGAGATAGGGGGCGAGCAGTCAGTTTCCAGCGGTGTTGTCACCATAGCCGGCAGCTACTTCAATCAGCGCTTCAAGGACATGATTCAATACGTGAGCGGCGGTCCCCCTGATTTTCTTGGAAGCTTCGAGAATCTCACCGAGGCCGAGTCGAATGGATTCGAGCTCGAGGCGCGGCTGGCTCTCGCGAGTGAGTGGTCTGCATCTGCGAGTTATGCGATGGCCACGCCCCGAGTGAAGCGAGTGTCGAGTGACTATGCAGGCGATCTCGTCGCGGGTGAACCGCTGCTTCGTCGGCCCCGGCACTCCGCCGGAGCAACACTTGGCTGGTCGCGAAGGAGCATCGCGTCACTGTCGGCGAGCGCAACGTATTCCGGTGAGCGACCTGACAAGGATTTTTCGCAGTTCCCCGCGCCGACCGTAAAACTTTCACCTTACTACAGGATTGACCTGGCTGCGAGCAGGGATGTCTTCACGTCGTCTGAGCGCACGCTTGGAATCACTGCTCGCGTCGAGAATCTCTTCGACAAACGCTATGAGGACGTTCTCAACTTTGCAGCGCCGCGTCGCACCGTTCTCATCGGGGCGCGGTATTCAGGCTCTCTGTAGATTGCGTGGATGGCCACGCTGGTTACTGAAGCGATAGTCCTCCACGCATTCGACTATCTAGAGACGTCCCGCATCGTGCGCATCATGACACGCGATGCGGGGATTCAATCAGTGCTTGCGCGTGGAGCGCGCAATTCGAGAAAGCGTTTCGGGACGGCAGTTGACCTCTTCGCTCAGGGAACCGTCGAGATCGAGATGCGCCCGAATCGAGAGTTGCAGTCGCTATCGTCGATGGAGGTCAGCCGGGCACGGCCACAACTGGCAATGGATGTCGGCCGTTTTACCGCCGCCTCGATGATCACTGAGCTCGCACTCAGAACATCGAGCGACGAGCCGGCTCCGGGGTTGTTCGATTCAATCGAGGGCGCGCTGGACGGCCTCGCTCAAGCGGCGCCTGAGTTCAGCGTGGATGCAGCCCTCGCCGGTGCATGGCACATCATCGCGACGCTCGGTTTTACTCCAGCTCTCGACCAGTGCGCAAACTGCCACGCCGGGCTCGACCCTGACGCGCGCGTCCCGTTTTCCAATGCCGCGGGTGGCGCGTTATGTCCCCGCTGTGGACCTCTGGCAATTGGAGCCCGGGTGATACCCCCTGAAGCCCGCGCGGCTCTCAGGTCATGGACCTCGTGGAAGACGGCAGTGCCTCTCAATCCGGATGAAGGGAGAGCGCATCAACGACTGCTTCGGGAATTTTTCCATGAGCACCTTGGCACGGACCGCGAGCTCAAGGCCTACAAGGTGTGGGAAAAAGGCGGCTGGACGACGTCCTGAGGGCGCTCGAAGGGGGAAACCATCCAGCTTCCGACGGTGTCTCATTGGCAGTCGGAAACTCAGGCCTTTGCTGGTTCGTCATTTAATGAGATGTCGTCGTAGCCTCGAGTGGAGCTTCATAGGGTTTGCGGGGTTGTATATGAGTAACGGATCAGCCCCGTCAGCTTGACACTATGCCAGAGTGACCGTAGCTTGGCCGATAAGAACATCCGTACAACCAGTTTTCCGAGGGGTATTCTTCTAAACTTTCTTTGTCAGCAGTGGAGCAAAAATGAAACACCTGTGGGTGGCACTGATGGTGCTTGCCCTCAGCGCGTTCATGCCAGGCGATCTGTCGGCCCAGGGACTAACACCCCAATCCGGTAGAGCGAATGGCTCCGGATTGGAGCTCGGACAGAATTACCCGAATCCTTTCAATCCGGAAACGAGGATCCCATTCAGGGTCGGAGACGGCGCTGGGTGCAGTGATCCGAGCCGGTTGTACCGCGTAAGCTTGCGGATCTATAATGTGCTGGCACAGCCAGTTTCTGTGCCGGTGTTGCAGGGCGGAGCCGGGAATGTTGCTGGGGGAGAACCGATCGACCGATTGTTCCTGACTTGTGGGCAGTACACCGCTTATTGGGACGGACGTGATGCGAAGACGCAGCAGGAAGTTGCATCAGGCGTCTACTTGTATCGACTCGAGGTTGACGGCAAGCCGCTGGTAAAAAAGATGCTGGTATCGAAATAGAGAGCGTGGTGAGGTTGCCAGGCTCTCTATTTCTTTTTGTCACAGCCGTCGCTGATTCTGCGTCCGATTTGTCTGCGCCAGATTGGCAGTTATATGAGGCACTCACATTGCACGCGGTGTCCGCATGATCAATCCCGACAGGCTGACAGTAAAATCAGGTGAAGCGCTCAACGAAGCAGTAAGCATCGCGCGCCGCGCCGGTAATCCGGTCATTTACGATCTGCACCTCCTGCTCGCACTGCTGGCGCAGGACGAAGGCATAGTGGTTCCGGTACTGCAGAAGCTTGGCGTGAGCGTTGCTGCGCTGAAGGAAAAGTGTGAGCGCGAAGCATCACGCTACCCCAGACAATCTGACGCTCAACCGAATCTCTCGCGCGAGCTGAATCAGGTATTCGACCGCGCAGAAAAGGAAGCAAAAGATCTCGGCGACGACTTCGTTTCGACGGAGCATCTCCTTCTCGCTCTCGCTGAAGTCAAAGGCACGGACTCAAAGCGACTGCTCAACGAATCCGGTGCGACACGCGACGATCTTCTTCAGGCGCTCGAGCAGGTTCGCGGCAGCCATCGGGTGGCAGATCAGAATCCGGAAAACCAGTATCAGGCGCTGCAGCGGTACACTCGCGACCTGACTGAAGCAGCGAGGAAGGGAAAGCTTGATCCGGTAATCGGACGGGACGAAGAAATTCGTCGTGTGATTCAGGTCTTGTCGCGCCGCACCAAGAACAACCCTGTGCTGATCGGCGAGCCAGGTGTAGGGAAGACAGCAATAGCCGAAGGTCTGGCTCAACGCATCATGCATGGCGATGTGCCGGAAAGTTTGCGCGACAAGCGGCTACTGTCGCTCGACCTCGGAGCGCTGATCGCCGGCGCCAAATTTCGCGGTGAGTTCGAGGAGCGCCTGAAGGCAGTGCTCAAGGAAATCACTGAAGCAGAAGGCAGGTTCGTGATTTTCATCGACGAGATGCACACGCTCGTCGGCGCCGGCAAGGCCGAAGGCTCGATGGACGCAGGCAACATGCTGAAGCCGCTGCTGGCACGTGGTGAGCTGCGAATGGTTGGCGCAACCACACTCGACGAATATCGCAAACACATCGAGAAGGATCCCGCCTTCGAGCGCCGGTTCCAGCAGGTATATGTCGGGGAGCCAAGTGTCGAAAGCACGATTGCAATCCTGCGCGGATTGAAGGAGCGCTATGAGGTGCATCACGGCGTGCGCATCACCGACGGCGCAATCGTCGCAGCCGCGACCCTCTCCAATCGCTACATCGGCGACAGGTTTCTTCCGGACAAGGCAATCGACCTGATTGATGAAGCCGCATCGCGGCTGCGCATCGAGATCGATTCAATGCCCCAGGAGATCGACGAAGTCGAGCGCCGCATCACGCAGCTCGAGATCGAGAGACAGGCACTACAGAAGGAAAAGGACAGGGCCTCCGTAGAGCGGCGCGACGCGCTGGAGCGCGAGCTTGCTGAACTGCGCGAAAAATCGACCGCGATGAAAACCCAGTGGCAGAACGAAAAGGAAACACTCGGCAGCGTCGGTAAGATCAAGCAGCAGATGGAGGAGGCTCGTCTGCAGGCAGACCAGGCGACGCGGAGCGGAGACCTTGGGCGAGCCGCGGAGATCACTTACGGAACTATCCCGGAACTCGAGGATCAGCTGCGTCACACTGAGACGCAACTCGCCAGCAAGCAGGAGGGCGGGCGGCAGTTCCTCAAGGAGGAAGTCGGCGCCGATGATGTCGCTGAGATAGTTGCAAAGTGGACAGGCATACCGGTTTCGCGGATGATGGAAGGTGAGCGGGAGCGCCTCACCCGACTCGAGTCACTGCTGAGCGAGCGAGTCGTCGGGCAGGCCGAAGCAGTTCGCGCCGTTGCCAACGCGGTGCGACGCTCACGCGCTGGCCTTCAGGATCCGAACCGCCCGATCGGCTCATTCATATTCCTTGGGCCGACGGGCGTGGGAAAAACAGAGACAGCGCGCGCTCTCGCCGAGTTCCTGTTTGACGACGAGCACGCGATGGTCCGCATCGACATGTCCGAATACATGGAGAAGCATGCTGTTGCGCGCCTGATCGGCGCACCTCCGGGTTACGTCGGGTATGAGGAAGGAGGCCAGCTTACCGAGGCGGTCCGTCGTCGCCCATACGCGGTGATCCTCTTCGATGAGATTGAAAAGGCTCACTCAGATGTGTTCAACATCCTCCTCCAGATTCTCGACGACGGACGGCTGACCGACTCGCAGGGCCGCACAGTGGATTTCAGAAACGCCGTCATCATCATGACGTCGAACATTGGAAGTGCCTTCATCCTCGAGCATGGAACAGAGGACTGGGCTCTTGTGGAGACTCAGGTAACGGCGTCATTGCGACAACACTTCCGGCCCGAGTTCCTCAATCGTGTCGATGACGTCATCATCTTCAAGCCGCTGGGGCAGAGTCAGATCGAGCACATCATCGGCCTGCAGCTGCGACGTCTCGACGACCTGCTGGCCGAGCGAAAGCTCAAGATCTCGCTAACTCCTGCCGCGCGGCATCTGCTCGCTACGGAGGGGTATGACCAGGCGTTCGGCGCGCGTCCACTGAAGAGGGCGATCCAGCGGCTGCTGCAGAACCCGCTGGCACTTGCAGTCCTCGAGGGCCGTTTCCTCGAAGGCGACACGATTGTCGTTGACGTCGGTGATGATGGCCACCTTAGTTTCATCAAGGCGCCTGAAGGCGCAGCCATCTAAAGGTGGATCTGTTCTCCGGCGCGAGAGACCTCGCGCGCTTTGAGATCGATGACCAGTTCATGCGCAATGCGGTGGCGATTGCCCATGATGCGACCCGGCAGAACGAAGTTCCAATCGGTGCCTTGATCGTTCAGGGCACGTCCATCATCGCCGGGGCCAACAATCGCACAGTGCGGGACCAGGATGCGACAGCTCACGCTGAGATGCTGGTCATCCGCGAGGCCTGCGCCGCGCTCGACCGGTGGCGTCTTGATGACTGCACTCTATACGTAACACTCGAGCCGTGTGCGATGTGCGCTGGCGCGATCGTCCTCGCGCGGCTCAGGCGCGTCGTCTTTGGGGCTTGGGACGCAAAGGCCGGCATGGCCGGGTCTGTTGCAGACCTGTTGCGTCATCCTCGACTCAATCATTCCCCGGAGGTACAGGGCGGATTGCTGGAAGATGAGTGTGCCCTGATGCTCACTGAATTCTTCGAGTCGCGCCGCCTGAGCGGTTGATGCCCCGACTCGGCCAACGTATGTTGGCCTGAGATGCGCGGCACACTTCCCGAACTGCTGGAGTACTCCCGTCGCGAGCACGCCGGCCGTACAGCAGTCGAAGATCCGCGCACGGGCGCCTCCCTTACATACGCCGAGCTCGGCTCACGCTCCGATGCCGTTGCGTCGGCGCTTGCGAGAGCAGGAGTAAAACGCGGCGACAGAATCGGACTTTGTGCGCCTAAATCCGTTTCAGCAGTAGCCGTGGTTCATGGAGTCCTCGCCGCAGGCGGTGCATACGTTCCCGTGGATGCTGCCTCTCCACCCGCGCGAAACGCTGGAATCTTCGCCGACTGCGAAGCTTCGGCAGTAATTGCGACCGGGCAACTAGCCGAGGCATTGACGGCAGCCGGTTTTCCAGTTGTCGCGACTGAAGCGGAGCTAGGTGATGGGCTTGTTCTAATGACTCGCCCGCCCGTTGCAGGTGCGCGGGCCTACGGGGATGGCCGACAGGTCGATCCCGATGACCTCGCGTACATACTCTACACATCGGGCTCGACTGGAAAGCCGAAAGGTGTTGTTCACACACACGCGAGCGCCCGGGCATTTACAGACTGGTGTGTGGAGACCTTTGCACCGTCTCACACGGACAGATTTTCGTCACACGCGCCATTCCATTTCGACTTGTCGATTCTGGATCTCTACGTGTCGGTCGCAAGTGGCGGGGCCGTCGTGCTCATCGACGATGAGACGGGGAAGCAGCCGCTTCGTCTGGCATCACTGATCGAGGAGCAGAAAGTTACCATCTGGTACAGCACGCCCTCGGCCCTTCGGCTACTCGCTGGCTACGGAAAACTCGATCGTCACGACCATTCGTCGCTGCGGCTCGTCCTTTTCGCCGGTGAAGTATTCCCGGTTAACGCATTGCGCTCGCTGAGAAACCAGTGGACTGAACCGCAGTACTTCAATCTCTATGGGCCGACCGAGACCAACGTGTGCACCTTCTTCGGACTTCCCGGCGTCGCCGAGGATCGCGCGACGCCCTATCCGATCGGAAACGTCTGCGCGGGGGACCATGCGCGAGTCGTAGATAGCTCGGATAACAAGGTAGCGAGCGGTGAGGAAGGCGAGTTGTTGATAACAGGACCTACAGTGATGCGCGAGTACTGGAACCTGCCCGACCGCACTCGGCTGGCGTTCGTTGATCTCGAGGGTAAACGCTGGTATCGGACCGGTGACATGGTACGTGAGTCTGCTACAGAAGGGTTCATCTTTCTCGGACGGCGGGACCGGATGGTCAAGCGTCGCGGGTTTCGCGTCGAGCTGGGCGAGATCGAAGCCGCCCTGTCACTGCATCCCGCCGTAGCGAACTGCGCGGTCAGCGCATTTCCCGATGATGAAAGCGGCGTGCGAATCGAGGCGGCGATTGTCGCGAACTCCGACCCGAAGCCGTCGGTGGTGGCCCTGAAGCAGTTCTGTGCCGGCGCGCTGCCGCTGTATATGGTTCCCGACAGATTCACGTTCCACGAAGCGATCCCGCAAACGTCCACAGGGAAGACTGACTATCAGCGCTTGCGGGAACAGCTTAGTTGACGGCCATACCCGCGGCCCGCGCAGTGTCTGACCTTTCGTACGACGCAACTGGTGCTGCATCCAGTCGCCTTGGAACGCTCGCTTCCCACGGCGTCATCCTGCTTCAGCTCGTCCTGGTATTTGCCGTTGTTCACGAGTTCGACCTCGAGCGATCGAGCGGATTTCATTCGCTCACTGCGCTCATTGCCGTTGGGTTCGTCATACATGCGTCGCTTGCTCCGGCGTACCGCATGCCATTTTTTCTCGCACTTAGTCTGGCTGCGTTCGGAGTCGTGCTGGGATCATTGGCGCTCGGCGTAACCGCCGCTGGGCTGGCGCTGATTGCAATCTGCCATCTTCCGATCGCGTTCAACAAGCGAGTGGCACTTCTGTTGATCGCCGGAAGTGTGGCAGCAGTGCTCCTGGTGCGTGGCATCCCCGGCATGGCCCTGGGCGTCGAGCGTAGGCCAATCGCCGTGCTCGCTTCGATGTTCATGTTCCGCCTCATCATCTATGTGTATGACCTGAGGCATGAACGGACTGCATCATCCGTGTGGACGCGCCTGTCTTACTTCTTTCTTCTCCCAAACGCGGCGTTTCCGTTTTTCCCCGTAGTCGACTACGGGGCCTTCCGCAGGAACTACTACGACAGGCCGCCCCTGGAGATATATCAGCGCGGCGTGCGACTCATACTTCGCGGCGCGATTCACCTGCTGATCTACCGGTTCGTTTACTACCACCTCTCCAGGTCGCCTGATGCAGTATATGGCATCAAAACTGTTGCGATCTACTTCGCGTCGGCGTGGCTGGTTTACCTCCATGTCTCCGGCTTGTTCCACTTGATCGCCGGCATTCTGTGCCTGTTCGGCTTCAACCTTCCGGAGACGAACCGCCTCTACTTCTTCGCATCCAGCCCGAATGATCTTTGGCGCCGCGTGAACGTCTACTGGAAGGATTTCATGCTGAAGATTTTCTATCTGCCGGCGTACAAAGCACTGCAGAAACGAAAAGCCAGCATGAGAACCTCGATGATATCGGCGACACTGGTTGTTTTCGGAGCCACCTGGCTGCTCCACTCGTACCAGTCGTTCTGGCTACTCGGCCGATTCTCCCTGACGTTAGTCGACGCGGTTTTCTGGGGCGTCTTTGGAGCGCTCGTCGTCGCAAATACCCTCATGCAACTGAGGCCGCGTCCACGCGTCACAACCGCTCAGCGAGAAAGCTGGACACTGCGGCACGCAATAGCTCACGTGCTCAAGGTCATGGGAATGTTCACACTCATGAGTGCGATGTTCTCATGGTGGAGCACGCGGGACCCGCTGACCTGGATATATCTCGTTCGTTCTGTTGGAGAAAGCCGGCCGGCAGCACTGATGCTTTTCTTTGCCGGAGTAATTGCGGTGTTTCTCGCAGGAGTCGCCGCGCACTACGCCGCGAGCCGCGGATGGACGCTACACACCGGCGAATCTGTGATTCCTTTCCGCCGCTCTGTGACACTGACGCTGGCAGGGGCACTTCTTCTACTCGGACTGAGCCGGCCTGAGGTACAGCAGAGACTAGGTCGTTACGGACACCTGGTGCTCTCGCTGGAGCGTGAGCGACTCAACGCCCGGGACGCAGCTATAGAGGACCGCGCCTATTACGAAGCGCTCATCACCAATGATCAGCCCGCGACTCTGACGGTCGACATCCGTCCCGAGGCTGGCCCGGACTTCGTTCCCATCAGGGCCTCCAAGGCGGCGCGACTGACTGGGGACGACATGATCTACGAGTTGCTGCCGTCGCTCTCTACGCGAAACCGCGGCGCCGATCTCGTGACGAACTCATTCGGCATTCGCGACCAGGAATACTCGGCCATCAAACCTCCTCGCACCTACCGTATAGCACTGATCGGGGCCTCAGTCATCATGGCGTCGGGGACAGATCAGAAACGCAACTTCGAGGCTCTGACTGAAGAGCACCTGAATCGAGAACCTCCATCACGCGCGTACACCCGCTATGAGATACTGAACTTTGGTGTGGCGGGGTATGGCTTTCAGCAGTTCGTCCGAGTGACCGATAAGGCGCTGAAGTACCAGCCCGATGTGCTGCTGGTTGGCGCTCTTGCCGGTGACCATGGCGTCTCCTACAACGGTATCGCCGAGCTGGCCGCTCGGCGCATCCCACTGGATCCCGAGCTAATGACGATCCTCCAGGACGCCGGCATCGGCAGATCGTCCGGCATAGTTGAGATCAAGCGGAAGCTCAAGACGGGAAACACACTCGGTAAGATTCGCGCGTGGGCGTACAGGCGCATAGCCGAGAAATCCCGTGCCGCGGGAGTCCTACCCGTTTTCATGTACCTTCCACGGCTGGAGAGCGATGACTATCCACCTGGGTTCGAGGAAATGTCTGCTGATGCGAAAGCTGCAGGCATGAGGGTTCTCGATCTGCGCGGCGTGTACGACGGGCGCCCGCGAGCTGATTATATGATTGGCCCCAGGGACGACGTGCATCCAAACCCGGCAGGTCATCGGGTCATTGCCGACCGACTTTACACGGAAATCCTCGCGCATTCGTCCGAGCTTGGACTTGGACGGGTTGCGCAAAACGACTCGACGACACCGCGACCTTCCGTTACCGGAATCAGATGACGACTACCAGAGAGCAGATCACAACCGCAACACGCTCCTATATCATCCAGGAATTCCTTCCTGGCGAATCGCCAGACTCGCTTGCGAGCTCGACGCCTCTCATCACAAGCGGGATTCTCGATTCCATCGGAACGGTGAGGCTCGTCTCGTTTCTCGAAGAGGAATACGCGATTCAGCTCGAGGCCCATGAGATGGGAGTCGACACACTCAACACGATCGACGACATCGCTCGTCTCGTGCTGTCAAAGGTGTCGGAGAAATGAACCTCGACTTCGCGCTCAGCATGGAAGAAAAAGCGCTCCGCGCGGAGATTGTTGCTTTCGCGCGTGAGCACCTCAACGATGGCGCGATTGCACGCGACAGGGACCAGCACTTCTCGCGTGAGTTGTGGGTCAAGTGTGGCGCGCTGCGATTGCAGGGCCTGCTCATCCCCGAGGCGTATGGAGGCCGCGGCCTCACACCCCTCGCCGCGACACTCGCAATCGAAGCACTTGGATACGGATGCACGGACGGCGGGTTGTCCTTCGCGATCTGTGCTCACATGCTTGCCTGCTCAGTGCCCATCATGCGTCACGGCACGGATGCGCAAAAGCGCCAGTGGCTCCCAGGCATGGCGAGTGGGGAGCTCATCGCAGCAAACGCAATGTCAGAGCCGGCCACGGGGTCCGATGCGTTCGCGCTTGCTTCACGCGCTGAAGTATCTAGCGATGGTTTTCGTCTCAGCGGGCGCAAGACATTCGTATCGAACGGGCCCGTCGCTGATCTCTTCGTCACCTACGCGGCGACGGATGCGTCGAAGGGATTTCACGGGGGAATTACGTGCTTCATTGTGCCGACGGTAACTCGGGGTGTCACCGCCGGGGAACCCCTGGAGAAAATGGCTCTGCGAAGCTGCCTCATGAGCGACGTGTCTTTCGCCGAGACGCATTTGCGTGAGGACTCGGTGCTGGGGCGGGTCGGCGGGGGGGCTCCAATCTTTGCAGAGTCAATGGAGTGGGAGCGGACCTGCCTTGTCGCCCTGCACGTCGGAGCGATGGAGCGGATTCTCGAGGATGCAATCGCTCATGCGCGGGTGCGAACCGCATCGGGTCAGGCGATTGGGAAATTCCAGGCGGTTGCGCATCGCATTGCGGACATGAAGGTGCGGCTGGAAGCCACCCGCGCTCTCGTTTACCGCGCCGCCACGACGCTTGGCCACACGAGAGAGAGCGGACTTTCAGCTGCCATCGCGAAACTGTTTGCCAGCGAGTCGCTGGTCGCGTCTGCTGCCGACGCCGTGCGTAATCTGGGTGGCGCGGGAGTGCTCGTGGAGACGGAAGCTGAGCGTGCGCTCCGGGACGCGATCGCAGCCACCACCTACTCCGGGACTTCTGACATCCAGCGCAATATCATCTCGCGGTGGCTTGGTCTCTGAATCCCGGCGGGACAGCTTCAATCGAGTGCTCTTTCGTTATAACTTTCAACGCTGTTGGACAGGTGGCCGAGTGGTTGAAGGCACCGGTCTCGAAAACCGGCGTACCCGCAAGGGTATCGAGAGTTCGAATCTCTCCCTGTCCGTTGTCTTTGTTCGAAGGCCTGGGGAAGCCTGGGCTTTTTTGCTTGTTGGGCTTGTTTAATGATGCAAGGACAGGTGGCCGAGTGGTTTAAGGCGCACGCCTGGAAAGTGTGTGTACGTTTATAGCGTACCGTGGGTTCGAATCCCACCCTGTCCGTTGTAAGTGTAATTGCTGCAAGGTTTTGCTACTCCCCCAAGGTTCTTCGCAACGTACCTATAGCGGTTTGTGTCAATTCGAGGTGTCGAATTACACCAGGATCAGCCCGCTAACGCGGTTTCTGCCGCCCTGCCAGTGGGTTAGGCTGCACCTCCATTTCCGGCTGCTGGTATATGGCGAGAATCGTTTTTGTATTCTTCCATCCTCATGTCGGTTAGCCTCCGGGATATTAGGTAGAGGGTTGCACGTAGGGTTTTCCCAATAAGGGCACGTGGCATGCGTGGAGAGAGGCAGTTAGACGACATCATTACATCGAGTTCATAGAATGCGCACTTTCGTGAGTCAACTGCTTCTACTGTCGGTCGCTAGCTGGGTAGTGGGATGCAATCCGGAATTAACCCGGGGCATTAAAGACAGGTCAGATCCCAATACCCCTCGCGCCGCTTCGAAGAGCGACGTCGCTCCCGATTCTATTCGCGGTGTCACAATGGTCGCGGTCGGAGATGTCGTTGCGTGCTATAAGGGTGACGATGAGGCCACGTCGAGGCTCGCCGATGAGATCCCGGGAATCGTCGCGCTCTTGGGAGACAACGTCTATGAATCAGGCTCCGGCAAAGAGTACAATGATTGTTTTCAACCGTCTTGGGGCAGACATAAAGCGCGGACCCGGCCCGCAGCTGGCAATCATGAGTACAATACGCGGGGCGCGAAAGGGTACTTTGACTACTTCGGGTCAGCGGCTGGCGAACGCGGTAAAGGGTACTACAGCTATGACGTCGGTGGTTGGCACGTCGTCGTCCTAAACAGCAACATTGAGCGTGGCGCAAACTCACCCCAGATCCAGTGGCTGCGTGCCGATCTTGCGAAACACACTACGGAAGCGTGCACGCTGGCGTACTGGCACCACCCCCGCTTTAGCTCAGCGGACAAGCATGGCAACGATCCAACCCAGAGCGAATTTTGGGAAGTGCTGTACGCTGGTGGCGCCGACGTCGTGCTCAATGGTCATGACCATGCCTACGAACGCTTCGCTCCACAAGCATCGTCCGGGGGCTTCGATCCCCAATTCGGAATTCGTGAATTCGTGGTGGGAACTGGCGGTCGAAGTCACTACAAGGCCAGTTCCCTCGAACCGCATAGCGAGGCATTTAACAGCACCGCCTATGGCGTGCTTAAGCTGACTCTGTTTCCGTCTGCATACAGGTGGGAGTTTGTGCCCGTTGCTGGCCAGTCCTTCACTGATTCCGGAGCCAGCGCATGCCACGCCGCGCCTGCGTCCACAGCGACCAATGCGTCGCTTCCCCTCGATGCGACCGGCCTCGGTGATTAACCAGTCCGCGTGAACTTGCGAGGCTAGGCTCTGGGGAGTGTCAGTGTAAATGTAGACCCCTTGCCGGGCTCGCTCTCGACTACGACGTCGCCGTTCATTGCGCGTGCGAGGCTTCGGGAAATGGCGAGCCCGAGTCCGGTTCCGCTTCCCTCCCGCGTGAGAGACTGGTCGACCTGCACGAAAGGCTCGAAGATCGCCTCCAGCTTGCTGGGTTCAATGCCCACTCCAGTGTCCCGCACATGGACGCGGCCCACACCCTCAGCGTGATCGCACGATGCGCGCAACTTTCCACCTTCAGGAGTGAACTTCAGCGCGTTGCCCAGAAGGTTGAGGATTATCTGCTGAACCTTTTCGGAATCGGCCATAACTAAGACCGGCTCACCGCACTCATGGTATGTGTAGCTGATCCGCCGCGCGTGGATCTGCGGAAGGATCATCGCCTCGCAATTCTTGAGAACCTCATCCAGGGCGATGCGTTCGATCCGGTATTCCAGCCGGCCGGCGTCTACTTTTGCAAAGTTGAGAACGTCGTTGATGAGGGATAGCAGATGCTGCTGATTGTGGCGAATGCGGGCAAGGTCGGCGCGTTGCTCATCCGTTACTGGGCCACGGAGCTCCATCTCGAGCAGCTCTACGTATCCTGATATTGCGTTGAGCGGGGTCCGAAGCTCGTGACTCATGCTGGCGAGGAATTCTGATTTCACCCGGTTCGCGATTTCGACTTCCTCGGTTCTTTGCGCCAGGTCGACCGCAATTCTGCGCTGTTCTTCGGCTTGGGCTTCCAGCTCTTCAGCCAGTACCTGGGCTTCCTCGGTCTGTTGCTCGAGTTCCGTTGCCTGCTCCTCGAGAAGCCGGTTTGACTCCTGGGCTTCGCGATATAGTCCAGCGTCGTGAATTGCCAATCCCGCCCGCCTGCCAAGATCTTCGATGAGCGGCACGTCAGATTCGGTAAACTGCCGCCCGGACTCAGCCTGTGCGACTGTGATCGCGCCGTAGACGCGGTTATGGGCTATCAGCGGAGCGATGACATACGAGGTAAGACCGAGCGAAGAAATCATCTCGAAATGGCGGTCGTCGCAAGCGGCCGCTTTGAGGAATTCAACTGGAATGGCGGCTCGAAACTCACTGCACCGCGTGCGCACTACGTGTAATGCGCCTCGCGAGGCATCGGGCTTCGGCGGGTATAACGTTGCAAGCTCGAGGGCCAGTGCGATCTTCGCTGGATCAGTGTGAGCGACGCTAAGCCGTTCCAGTTTCCTGTCTGTCTGGACAAGATCGACGGCGCACCAGTCAGCAAGCGAAGGGACCGCCAGCTGAGCGACGGCTTTCAGGGTAGCCTTGAAGTCGAGGGAAGATGACGCGAGGCCGGGCCCGATGCTGGCAAGAAATTCGAGCGTGCCGGCAACCTGCTTCTCTCTGGAAACGTCCCTTAGAATTCCCGTAAAGAAGCGCCGCTCTCCTTCACTGAATTCCCCGAAGGAAATAGAGAGCGGTATCTCTCGACCGTCGGCGCGCAACCCGGGCAGGTCAATTGACCGCCAGTCGAGATTGCGGATTCCGGTTTCAAGATATCTTCGAAAGCCGCGGTTGTGCTGATCCCGGTATCGCTCGGGCATGATCTGGCTGAGGGGCGAGCCGATCAGCTGGTCAGGAGGGTATCCAAGCACGCGCTCTACCGATTCGTTAACCGAGACTACAATCCCGGTCTCGTCCAGTATCAGGACGAGATCGGGAGTCGTGTCAAAGATGCTTTTATAGCGGGCTTCGCTATCGGCCATTGCAGTCCTGGTATGCAAAAAGTGACCCGAAGGCGGGGATGCTGACCCTGCCCGCAGGGTGGAGTTATCGGGTGCAAGGCATTTTCGAGTGGCTTTGGCCTCTGGCCTGCAGTCCCGTCTACGAATCGCAGCAGGAGTTCAATATTGCCCGGTGACGACAGGCTTTTCGAGACCAAGCGCGCCATACGCGAGCGACTAAAAAATGTGTGCAGCCACCTCAGCGAGGACGACTTCGAACAGCTGGTTCACAAGATCGCCTTGAACGAGCTCGGGCTGCCGGCCACGGGAGTTTCGAGATTCGACTTCACCTGGAAGACAAAAGACCCGTAGCACGCACTCCGCACGCAGGGAAGTGGCTGAAGGTTTGCGTTAAAGGCCTTGACTCCATAGCGGAGTGAGAATCTTTCAGCAGAGGACAAATGCGGCTATCCGAGTTCATCCCTGCGAACCGGCAGGCGATTCTCGAGGAATGGGAGGCATTCGCGCGTACCTGTTCCCCGGCAAGTGGTGCAATGGACATTGTCGCTCTGCGAGATCATGCGAGCGAAATGCTGACGGTGATTGTTGAAGATCTGGAAACTCCGCAGAACAAGGCCGAGCAATCGGAAAAATCGAAAGGAAACGCGCCGGTCTCAGAGGATGATGCCGTTACCGCTGCCGAAGAGCATGGCGCCGACCGGGCCGAGAGCGGCTTTTCGGTCGAGCAAATGGTCTCTGAGTTCAGGGCCTTGCGCGCAAGTGTCATTCGCCTGTGGATCAAGTCACAGGGTGGAACAATCGCTCCCTCTGATATCGATGACCTGACGAGGTTCAACGAAGCGATAGATCAATCGCTTGCAGAGTCAGTCTCGCGCTACACAGAGGATCTGGACAAATCGAAAGAGATGTTCCTGGCAATGCTGGGTCACGACCTTCGGTCACCGCTGAACGCCATCGTGATGTCCGCCGAGTTCATGCTGGAGACGAAAGAGCTGCCGGAACCGCACCTTACACTCGCCTCACGGATTGGCAGCAGCTCGCGGCGTATGGAGCGCATGATCGGCGACCTCCTCGACTTCACGAGAAGCCGCCTCGGCGGTGGAATCCCGATCGTCCGCGAAGAAATGAGCATGGACAAAACGGTTCATGATGTTGTTGAGGAGATCTGCGCCGCTCATCCTGATCGCACTATCAAGATTGACGCACGGGGAGGGGACCGAGGAAACTGGGACTGCGCGCGGATCAGTCAGGCATTGACCAACATCGTCGGTAATGCGCTCGAGCACGGGGCAGTGGGTACCGTTGTCAGCGTGAATGTCGCTGGCGACGACAAAGCGGTGGCGATCACGGTGCACAACAACGGTGTCCCCATATCAGCTCATCAAATGAACGGGATGTTCGGCCCTATGAAAAGCAGGGAGGCTAATGCGAGCACGAAAGGCGCATACGGAAACCTCGGCCTCGGGCTCTACATTGCCGAACGAATCGTGACGGCTCACGGTGGAAGGATCGATGTAGAATCGACGGAGGACGATGGAACGGTGTTTACGATTCGCCTGCCCCGGTCAGGACCCCTGGATCAGATCCCTGCCGGGGGAGCGTGAGGCGGAATACAGATCCATCACCCACTTTGCTCTCGACCGTCAACTCGCCTCCCATGCCCCGCGCCAGATCACGGCTGATTGCGAGACCGAGGCCGGTCCCTTCGTGATTGCTGGTGAGTTTTCGCTCCAGCTGCACGAAGGGCTCGAAAATAGTTGACACTTTGTCCTCGGGAATTCCAAGCCCCGTGTCCGTGACAATAACCGTCACGGAATTCGCGTCGGCATCGCAGTCGATCTTGATGCTGCCATCCGCGTCCGTGAACTTGATTGCGTTTGACAGCAGGTTCAGCAGGACCTGGCGAACCTTCTCCGGGTCGGCCCACACCGTCAAAGAGTCGTCGCAGCCGGAGTACTGATAGACGAGCTTGCGCGCGCGAAGCTGCGGGGTGACAAGAGGCTCCAACTCCTGCAGCAGGGAATGAAGCGGCACCGCTGTCATCGAGAACTCAACGCGCCCCGCATCGAGCTTTGCGTAGTTCAGGATGTCGTTGATGAGTGAAAGCAGATTTCGCTGACTGCGCTGAATCCTCTCGAGATCCGCGCGCTGATCCGGAGTAAGCGGACCGCGAAGTCCCATCAGGAGCAACTCTGAATACCCACCGATTGCATTGAGCGGCGTCCGGAGCTCGTGACTCATTACCGCGAGGAACTGGGTCTTCGCGGCATTCGCACCCTCGGCAACCTGCCTTGCGTCGAGCTCCGCTTTGTGATGCGTCGCATTGTCGACGGCGAACGCGGCCCGGCGGGCGAGCTCCATCGCAAAGTCGAGATCCTGTTCACTGTAGCGCCGCCCTGACTCGGCAGAGACAATCGTGATTGCCCCAACAGTCCTGTTGAGCGTCGAAAGCGGGACCACCATAGCTGATTTCAGCCCAAGCTCACGAGTGATCTTCAGGTGCTCTTCGTCAACTGCGCTGGCGACGAGAAGCTCGTCGGGTATTTCCGGATAAAGCTCCGGCTGGTTTGTCCTTATTACGTGGCCCACACCCGAATTCGCGGAATGGTCCGGCGGGTAGCGCCGATTCAATTCATGCGCCCATTTGACCTTATCCGGATCGACGTGCGCGACTGCTAGCTGCCTGGGCTCGCCCGATAGATCGACGATGCTTACCGCGCACCAGTCGGCGAAGTGCGGCACGATGAGATGTGCGACTTCAGTCAACGTTTTTTCGTAGTCCAGCGATGAGGCGAGAACCTTACTGGCTTCCGAGAGGTAATGAGTCGTCTCTTCAGCGCGCTTTCGCGGCGTGATGTCCTTCCATTGTGTTCCGAGTCCGGAGTCAGGAAGGGGATAGCAGTGCAATTCCGACCAGGTTCCTGAATCAGGGGCGAATGCCTCGAACGAAACGGGGGAACGCTTTTCCGCTGCTTCGAGCATCTTCCGCTGAATCTCGGAGCCTTCGAGCTCGGGCCAGATTTCCCATACGTTACGGCCGATAACCTCTGTCTCCGGATTTCGCGTCGCCATAAAGATTCGGCTTGCTGACTCATTGATGTAGCGAAAGCGCCAATTGGAGTCGTAGACAACAAATGGATCAGAGATACTGTCAAGAATGCCGCGCGTGAACCGCTCCGCACTTTCAGCTTCTTGCGTGCGCTCGGCCAGTTCTTCAGTCGATGCCTCTATCTCCTCCTGCAGCGCCTGGGATTCTTCAAGCTGCTGGACCAACTCTGTGGCTGAGTCGTCGAGTTTCTTCGCCAGAGCCGCATTTATCATCGCGGCATGAGCTGCCTTCTGGCTCTCGCTCCTTACGCGGGAGAACGCCCAGCTGGAAAGAATCGACCCCAGCAGAAACCCGCCGATGGCAACGGTTTTTTCGGCCATGCTTGCGTCGAGCGCCGGTGTTGGTAGTAACGGTGAATACACGGCCGCTGATGACAGTAATGCTGCGAGCATTGCCGGCCGGAATCCACCGAACCACGCTGCCCCAAACACTGCCGGCCAGAACACGAGGAAGATTGTGCTGTCGAGCCACGGCTTGAGAACAATCGTGGCGCCGAGGGCAGCGCCGGTGACAGCCACGGCGATCGCGTACCGGGCGATAGGACTCCGCTCCCGCGGCACAGCTGCATCCTGGATCGCTGCCGGCGGCAGCGGCGTACGACGAACTGGGGTCGGCGTTTTGTATTCAGCGAGCTTGCGTTCGGCGTCCAATCGTGTGACCCTCGCAATTGGCGGGTTTCGAATGACGCTCAATGTACCTGCGTGAGCATGTCTCGCAAAAGTCTGATTCCATCACTTTCCTTCCTGATCCAATACCTTAGGTACTCAACCGAACACAGTCGGACCTGTCACGGAGTGTCTCAGGAGTGAATTCGTCGTCCCGCGCCATCAGGTCGGCCCAGGCTGGCATGATAGTCAACGCCGCGCTCGCAATCGTAAAACTGGTTGCCGGCCTCGTCGGGAATACCTATGCACTCGTTGCCGACGCGGTCGAGTCGACGGCCGACATCTTTGCGTCGCTGGTCGTGTGGGGAGGGCTCCGTGTAGCGAGTCGTGACCCGGACGAGAACTATCCGTTCGGTTACGGTAAAGCAGAATCAGTAGCGGCCGTAGTCGTGTCGATGATGCTTCTCGCCGCGGCTGTCGGGATCGGGTTCGAGGCAGTCAGAGAGATTCGCACCCCGCACAAGACTCCAGCGCCATGGACCCTCCTCGTGCTGGTCGGCGTTCTCATTGTGAAGTTCACGATGTTCCGGCGTGTAAAGTCGATCGCTGAGGAGGCGCATAGCACAGCCGTGCGCGCCGATGCGTGGCACCACGCGAGCGATGCTATTACATCAGCGGCCGCATTCGTTGGTATTTCCATCGCCCTTTGGGGCGGGCCGGGGTGGGAACAGGCAGATGATTGGGCCGCACTCTTCGCCGCGTTTGTGATCTTCTACAATGGAATGTTGTTGATGCGCCCGGCTATGCACGACTTGATGGACAAGATGCCCGACGGTGATATCACTAGCTCCGTCAGGGTCGCAGCATCTTCAGTCGCGAATGTTCGCGCCGTCGAAAAGCTGTCTGCGCGAAAAGCCGGGCTTGTGTACTACGTGGATATACACGTCCAGGCCGACCCATCGATGTCATTGCACGACTCACACGAGCTGAGTGGGGCGGTAAAGAGTGCAATCAAGGCAAAGGTGCCACAGGTCGCAGGCGTGCTCGTGCACATGGAGCCTTACGAGGACTGATCGCGCTGTCAGGCAGTTTTTAGCGCTTCGGCGACCTGTGTCAGTGATTTCCTCGCGTCGCCGAACAGCATGCGCGTCTTCTCATGATGAAAAAGCGCGTTCTCGATGCCTGCAAACCCGTGACCCATGCTTCGCTTCAGCACGATGATGTTGCGAGCCTTGTCGACATCGAGAATCGGCATTCCGTAGATCGGGCTCGATGGGTCGTCGCGCGCCGCCGGATTGACTACATCATTGGCGCCTACGACGAGAACGACGTCGGTCTGCGCAAACTCGCCGTTCACCTGCTCCATCTCCAGCAGCTGGTCATAAGGAACGTTGGCTTCGGCGAGAAGGACGTTCATGTGACCGGGCATGCGGCCGGCGACAGGGTGGATCGCATACTTGACATCGACGCCGCGCTTCTCGAGGTCTGTCGCAAGCTCGCGCACAGTGTGTTGCGCCTCGGCGACCGCGAGTCCGTATCCCGGAACGATCACCACACTTCGTGCGTATGCCAACGCGATTGCCGTGTCTTCGGCGGTGGTCTGACGAATCGACCGCTGAATGCCATCGTCGGAAGCCGCTTCAGTGGTGGAGGCAGCGCCGAACGCCCCGAAGAGAACGTTGCCAACCGAACGGTTCATCGCCCTGCTCATGAGCAGCGTGAGCAGAGTGCCGGATGCTCCGACAAGAACACCTGCGACAACCAGCATCTGATTGTGCAGCACGAATCCCGTCAGCGCAGCTGCGAGCCCGGTCAGCGAGTTCAGAATCGAAATCACCACTGGCATGTCGCCGCCGCCGATGGGAAGCACAAACATCGCGCCGAGTATGAGGGCAAGGGTAAAGAGACCCCACAGCGCGGTCGTTCCTCCCGTTCCGAGTACGATTGCCGTTCCGATAGCGAAAATCGAAAGGAGAAGCAGGCCATTCACGAGGCGCTGAAGAGGGAACTGCAGCGGCTTGCCCGACAAGACTTCCTGGAGCTTTCCGAAAGCGATCAGGCTGCCGGTAAATGAAACGGCACCGATGATCGTTCCAAGCACGATCGACGCAGACTCACCAGCGCCCGCTCTCTCCCCGATTCGCGCGAGTCTTATGTACTCGGCAAGTGATACCAGCGCTGCAGTCGCGCCTCCCATTCCGTTGAACAGGGCCACCATCTGTGGCATCGCGGTCATCTGGACGGTCCGCGCGAAGTACGTGCCGATGGCGGCGCCGACAAGCGTGCCTGAGCCAATGATCCAGAATGAAAGGATCTGACGGTCGAGCAGAGTTGCAGCGAGTGCGAGCCCCATGCCAAGCGCAGCCAGCTGATTTCCCCAGCGTGCAGTCGCCGGGGAGCTCAGTCGCTTGAGGCCGAAGATGAAAAGGATCGCAGCGACTATGTAAGCAGCGGCAATCAATGACTCGCGCGCATCAAGCATCTGGCTTTTCCCGTTTCTTGAACATCTCGAGCATTCGATCAGTCACGACGAAGCCGCCGAAGACATTTGCCGCACCGAACACAACCGCGATGAATCCCAGCACCTGCAGCAGCAGTGTGTCAGCGGATCCAGCGACCAGCATCGCACCGAGCACGACAATGCCGTGAATCGCGTTCGTCGCAGACATGAGCGGGGTGTGGAGCACTGATGGGACGCGGGAGATGACCTCGAAGCCGACGAACATCGCGAGAATGAAAACGTAGATCCCGAGAACGAGCTCGACGCTCATGTTGCGGCCTCCGAAAGTTTCTGATGAATTGCGGCGTTTCGTACGCCGCTCGAATCCGTCACGCAGACAGCGGCGATGATGTCGTCGGACAGGTCGAGCTTCAGTGCGCCCTCAGGCGCCATCAGCGCGACAAGTGCGGAAATGTTTTTTGCGTACATCTGACTGGCGTGGTATGCGAGGTCGCTGGAGATGTGAAGCGGCGAGATGATGAGAACGCCGTTGCTCTCGACCGTTACGCCCGGCTCGGTCAGCTCGCAATTGCCCCCTTGCTCTCCCGCGAGATCGACGATTACGGAACCGGGTTTCATCGCCGCCACTGTTTCCGCGGTCACGAGAAGCGGTGCACGACGGCCGGGTACCAATGCCGTGGTGATTACGACGTCGGCGTTTTTCGCGTGTTCGTGTATCAGCTCTTTTTCCTTGCGAATGTGCTCTTCGGCGAGCTCCCTCGCATATCCTCCCGCATCCTGCGCGTCGTGAGTTCCAAGCTCGAGCTCGACGAATGTCGCGCCAAGACTTTGAACCTGCTCCTTGACGACAGGGCGGGTGTCGAATGCCTCAACGACTGCACCGATTCGTCGCGCGGTTGCGATTGCCTGAAGTCCCGCCACGCCTGCGCCGATCACAAGCACGCGCGCGGGCCGGACAGTTCCAGCCGCGGTCATCAACATTGGAAAAAACTTCTGCAGCGCGTTCGCTGCGATCAGCACGGCCTTGTATCCGGCGACCGTGCTTTGTGACGACAGCGCATCCATCATCTGCGCGCGGGTGGTGCGGGGCACCAGCTCCATACTGCATGCGATCACGCCGGCAGCAGAAAGCGCAGCGAATATCTGCGGGTCATTTGCGGGCTGAAGCAATGCGATGAGGACCGTTCCGCGTTCGATCATCGCGATCTCTTCCGCGGTCGGTCTCTGGACCTTGAGAATCAACTCGCTGCCGGCGTACGTGGCCGATCCATCGGGAGTAATCGTCGCCCCCGCTGCCGCAAACGCTTCGTCCGTGAAGCCGGCTCGCTCGCCTGCGCCCGATTGAACAACCACACTGTGCCCGAGCCTGAGAATCTGGGCAATCACGTCAGGCACCAGGGCTACGCGCTTTTCGCCCGGCACCAGTTCTTTCGGCACTCCTACACGCATCAAGTCTCTCGCTGTTTAGTCACGTCCCGTGTGCGCTGGAAAAATACCTGGTGCAGAGTTTTGCTGCCGCGTCTGGCAGGGTTCCAACGCATCATGTCCGGGTCGGCCGCGCCGTGGCGCGGTTCTTTTTTCAAAGTCTGGACAGGAGGACGACCCATGATGCGGAACAGGCAAGGATTCACGCTGATCGAGCTTCTTATAGTTGTCGTGATAATCGGCATTCTGGCAGCGATCGCGATCCCCAAGTTCGGTAGTACGAAGGAGAAGGCGTATCTGGCCGCGATGAAATCAGATCTCCGGAATCTTGCTGTTTACGAAGAGAGCTTCGCTGCGGACAGCACCGGTGCCTATTTCTCTGGCAACGGGACGGCACAGGGGTTCAATGCCTCGCAGAACGTGACCGTAACGGCGACGGCGGCGGCCGGCCCGCCCCCGAGCTGGACCGCGACGGCGAGCCACAGTCAGACTTCGAAGACCTGCAGCGCGGGTGTGACTGGGCTGATTACCTGTACCTAGCGGGCTCGAGGGTTGGGCGTGGGGCTCGCCTGGTTGGCAGGGAAAAGGGGGGCGGCTTCTTTCTGGTATTGTCTGTTCAACACGGAATCACGGAAACACGGAGAAAGGGAGGGAAAGTTAGGCCTCGCCTGGCTACCCTCCCGGTAGAACAGGCGTCGTTGTGTGCCTGTACAAAGGCGGAAAAGCGGATCCAGCCGCCCGGGCTGAGAACTTCCCTCGTGGAACTCATGCCCAGCAGCCTCCGGGTCTCCGTGATTCCGTGTTGAACGGACAGCGCCGGGCATAACCCATATAGCGGTCCCCATCGACAGGAATGTCACAAATATTCCAAGCCCCAAATTTTCGCTATCGCACTACCGGCTCGCGAGTTACCTTGGCTCCGGTCCTCGATTTAGCGTCGAACGGACGCCTTGTGACTTTGCCGGCCCTCATCCGTCTATTAATGGCAGCACACTATTTCCCGGCTAAGTCTGGCCGGGCCGAACCGATTTTCCGGCAAACCCGTCGAAAGGCGGCGACGCAAAGCCACGAGGCTAAGGCGGAGACACACTCCCCGCTACGCTCGTCGGGCTACCGATGAGGCGCCATATGAATGCTCTCGGTCGTCGCGGACGAACATCCGCCCTGCTCCTCGCTCTAACCGTTTCGCCGGCCCTGGTCGGCGGCGAGGCGAAGGCCCAGGTCGCCATAAATCCCGACATTGCCGCGGCAGCGCGCTTGCCAATCGTCGACAGCTCGAGCCTTCGCGCCGTCGCTGCAAACCTCGCCGGAAAAAGCGGCAAGCTGCTCGCACGCTTCGTTGCTCCCCCTCGATCGATTCAGATACCGGTTGTCGCCAACAACCTGACCTACACATCCAAGGTCATTCCGCAGATTCAGGTGCTGAAAGGGACGAGCAACATCGGCAACTTCTCGATGATCACCATGCGGTCATTCCGCGACAAGATCGCGGGCTCGGTTGGCTCGTACCGTATCGGGTTCTGGCCGGAAGAGCGGGGGAAGGCGCGGTCCGAGGAGTATTCGAGCCCCGAAGGTTTCATCGAGGTGACCCGCGAGAATCAGGATACCCGGATCTCCGAGAATTTCCGTCTTCGCGACTTCCTGACCCACGACCAGCAGAATGTCTGGCCAAAGTACCTGGTGCTGCGCGAGCCGCTCATCGACAAGCTCGAGCTCGTGATTCAGGAGCTCAGGGACCAGGGAATTCCGGCCAGGAACGTCACCGTCCTGTCCGGCTTCAGAACTCCGCAGTACAATGTCGGGCTTGGTGACCGCAGCGGGCGAGCGCGCGATAGCCGTCATCAATACGGTGATGCAGCCGACATCTTCGTCGACAGCAATGGCGACGGGCGAATGGACGATTTGAACAGGGACGGCCGGGTCAACATGGCTGACACGAGGGTTGTCCTTGCTGCGGTAGAGAGGGTCGAGCGCAAGTATCCGGACCTGGTCGGCGGAGTCGGGTTGTATCACGCTACCGGTGCACATGGCCCGTTTGCTCATATCGACGTACGCGGAAGCCGTGCCCGATGGGTGAACAGCGCGCGCACCGCCCGGTCGAGCCGCAAGCGGTCACGAACCGCCAAAAGGTCGGCGAAAGCGGGCAAGTCGACGTCCAAGGTTGCGTCGTCCAAGTCGACGAAGGCAAAGCGAAAGAGCGAGTAGGACACGGTAAACCCTTTCATCCCGTTCGGCTGTCGAACGGGAGCACGAATGAAAGAGGTTTCACCTCAACGCAGGACCCGGCTCATGATTCGCCTTTCACGCATCAATCTCATCGTCGGCATCGTCGTGGCCTCGATCTTCGGAGGCGCAGCGTCAACTGCAGCGGCGCAGAGTGCGGAGACCAAGCCTTCGCGCGACTCGGTATCGATTCAGGATATCGAGAAGGCGGCGGAGCAGCTTGCTGACGCGGTGCACGCTGCCGTAAAGAAGGCCACTGAAGATCCGGCCGTAAAAGTTGCAGCCCTCAAGGTCGCGAAAAATGCCGTCGTCGCTGCTCAGGTAACGATCAACCAGCAGGCGGCGGCACTCGAGAAGGTGCTCGATGCGCTGGCGCGGGAGATCGCCATCGCGACCGACAAGCAAGTGCAAAAAAGCAAGACTCCCTAGCGGTTGTCGGCTCCGCGCCTAACTTCGGCGCGGATGAGTAAAGCAGTGTTTCGGGGCAAGGTGGTCATCATTACAGGCGGTTCTGCCGGCATCGGGCTCGAGGTTGCGCGTCAGCTCGCCGGCCAGGGTGCGCTGCTCGTGCTTGCTGCGCGGGATCCGGCGTTGCTCGAGAGTGCGGCCTCGGAATGCCGGGCACTTGGCGCGCGAGCCCTGGGGCTCCCGACTGACGTATCGGAAAAGTCGCAGTGCAAGCGCCTGATAGACACTGCCATCTCCGAGTTCGGGCGCATCGACATGCTCGTGAACAACGCGGGCATCAGCATGCACTCGCGATTCGATGAGCTGACCGACATCGATGTCGCCGAACGCATCATCACCATAAATTATCTCGGAAGCGTGTGGTGTACGTACCACGCTCTGCCGCATCTCAAGAAAACCGGCGGTCGGATCGTCGCGGTAGCTAGCCTTGCCGGCATGAACGGCGTCCCGACTCGAACTCTTTACGCGGCGTCGAAGCACGCGATGGCCGGATTCTTCGATTCACTTCGCATCGAGTTGAGGACGGAAGGGGTGAGCGTCACCGTCATATACCCTGGTTTCGTCGCGACAGATATCGCGCATCGTGCGATTGCACCGGATGGGGGCTTCCTTGGGACGCGCCCCGTCAGGAAAACAGTAATGAGCGCCGAAAACTGCGCGCGGGAAATCATCGACGCCGCAGCGTCGCGTCGGCGAGAAGTCGTCATGTCGCTGGTGGCTCGCTTCGGAAAGCTCATGAAAGTCATAGTTCCCGACGCAGTAGACACTGTTGCGCAGTGGAAGGTCAAACACGGTCGCTGAAAACAGGTTTTATATTCAACGCCTCAACCCGGAGAGCATCAAATGAAGAGAGAAGCATCGATCCTGTTCGCCGCGCTGGTACTCGCTGCCTGCACCGCCAAAGAGAAAGCGCCGGCAGTTGACACTGCTGCCGCCGTCGCCGCTAATACTGATCCCGACGTAAACGTGGCAGGGGGTAGCATTCCCGCAGGCTTTTCCGCGCGTACCGATCGCCCCGACGCGCCGATAACTGGCGCCAGCTACACGGCGAGCGGAAGCAACTGGGAAGTGAAGACCGGTCCTGCGCACATCGTGTACGCTGGAAAGGATTCCGCGAGCGGAAGCTACACCGCTTCGGCAACGATCGAACAGCTGGCGAAGCCGACACACCCGGAAGCTTACGGCCTCATCATCGGCGGTCGCGACCTCGATCTACCCACGCAGGCGTACACTTACTTCGTGGTTCGCGGAACAGGTGAGCTGCTTGTAAAGGTGAGGGAAGGGGACAAGACTCGCGACGTCATCAAGTGGACCGCGAACGCTGATGTTCCGAAGGAGGATGCTTCGGGCAAGGCCACGTATGCATTGTCAGCCAGCGTAACCGGCGACGCGCTCAAGCTCTCGGTAAACGGGAAGCAGGTAGCGTCGGTGAGCAAGGCGGGATTGCCGGTTGATGGAATCGCCGGACTCCGCATCAACCACAACCTGCACTTGAACGTCACTCCAGTCTCGATTCAGAAACCTTGATAGTTCGCGGAATCGCGGCATTCATACTAGCCGCGCTTCTCTACGCGGGATTCCGGCCCGTCGGGCCGGTCCCGCCACTTGGTCCGCTGCTCGATCCAGCCAACGGTGCGTGGGCCGGGGCTGCGGCCACGACATTCCGGGGAGTTCAGTCCCTCTCGATTCCGGGACTGAGTAAGCCGGTCCGTGTCGTGTTCGATGATCGCGGAGTTCCGCACATTTTCGCGGAAACAGAGCTTGATGCCTATCGCGCGCTCGGCTTCGTAGGCGCGCGCGACCGGCTCTTTCAGATGGAGGCGCAAACACGCGCCGCGTCAGGCCGGCTGAGTGAATGGGCAGGACCGCGCGTGCTAGTGGCGGACAAGGAGGCGCGGTCGCTCGGTCTCGCCTGGGCAGCAGAACGCAAACTTGCCGCATATGACACGACTTCGTTCGGATACCGTGCGCTCGTTGCCTACGCAGGCGGCGTGAACTCGTGGATATCCTCCATGCGGCCGCGCGACCTGCCGATCGAGTATCGCCTGCTTAACGCACGGCCGATCACGTGGGAGCCTCTGCACTCACTTTTTTTTCTGTCGCGCATGTCGATGACTCTCGGGCTCAACGACGCTACGATGAAACGTCTCAGGGCTCAGTCTCTCGTTGGCGTCGCGGCGGCTGACGCACTCTTTCCGCTCAATAGCCCGATACAGGAACCGATCCAACCCAACGGCCTGAGCGGGCCGCGATATGATTTTTCCGAGTTGCCACCGCCGTCGACGGGGGACAAGAGTGTCGCGACTGCGTTGCGATTGCAGGAAAAGCTTCTCACAACTCTCGCACGTGGCGGTCGCACCGATGGTGGCGATGCCCTGGGAAGCAATAACTGGGCTGTGTCACCAGCACGTTCAGCAACCGGCCATGCGCTCCTCGCTGGTGACCCGCATCTGGAGCTGTCGCTGCCTTCGGTATGGTATGAGATGCACATCGTCGTGCCCGGAAAACTCGACGTGGCAGGCGTCGGTTTTCCGGGAATGCCCGGAGTCGTGATCGGATTCAATCGCGACGTCGCGTGGACATTCACGAACACTGGATCCGATGTCAGCGACTACTATGCGGAAGCGGTAGACGACAGCATCAGTCCGACTCGATATCTGCTCGACGGAAGCTACCGTCAGCTCACAAAGCGGATTGAAGAGTACCGTGATGCAGGAGGCTCGGTCATCGCGACCGATACCATCTATTACACTCATCGTGGTCCCATGCAGAAGGTAGATGACTCATGGGTCTCGATGCGATGGACTGTATACGAGCCGTCGCGGGAGCCTGATAATTTCCTCGCGCTTTCAGCAACGAAGAGCGTGGATCAGTGGCTCGATGCCATGCGGAGCTATGTGGTTCCGACCCAGAACGGCCTGGTCGCCGACAGGGATGGGAACATAGCGATTCGCTCGAGCGGCATGTATCCCGTTCGGCCGGGCGACGGGCGAGGAGACGTAATTCGCGACGGATCAAAATCGGCGAGCGACTGGACCGGTCAGCTGCCCGTGGAGCGGTACCCGTTCGCGAGAAATCCGGCCCAGGGTTTCATCGCATCTGCGAACCAGCAGCCGGTAGACCCCGCTCAGAATTCCGCGTACATGGGCTCTGACTGGTATTCCCCATGGCGCGGAATGCGTATCGCATCATTGCTGCGATCGAATCCCAGGGTGACGCCGGATGACATGCGAGAGTTCCAGACTGATCCCGGAAGCGCACGAGCCGATGCGTTCGTCCCGCTCTTTCTTGCTGCCGCCGCGCGTGAAGACTCCGCCAGTCGCGGCAACAATACGTTGCGCGAAGCTGCGCGATTGCTGGCAGAGTGGGATCGGCGCTACGTAAAGGAGAATCGACGCGCCGCGCTGTTCGAGGCTGCGATGGTCGAACTTGGCCGACTCACCTGGGACGAGCTTGCCTTTCCAGCAGATACCGCGGGGACCCCATCGTTCCGGTTGCCCGAATCGCAGGTGTTGTTGAAGCTTTCGCAATTCGGTGAAAGCGTCTGGTGGGACAACAGGAAGACGCCAGCGCGCGAGAATCGCGATGCGATATTTGCCGCGAGCCTCGTTTCGGCGCATGCGAATCTGCTGAAAAACAAAGGCCCTGCGTCGTCCGACGGATGGCTCTGGTCGAACACCCGGCATGCGAACATTCATCATCTCCTTCGCATCCCGGCGTTTTCAACACTCCGCGTCCCGGTGCAAGGCGGTCCGAGCACACTCAATCCATCGGGCGGTTCCGGGACTTCGGGTGCAAGCTGGCGAATGGTCGTCGAGCTCGGCCCCGAGATCAGGGCCTGGGGAGTTTATCCTGGAGGGCAATCGGGGGCACCGGCCAGTGGTCGGTATCGTGATCGCCTGCCGCGATGGGCACTGGGACAACTCGATCCGATACTCTTCCCCCGGAAGCCGGAAGACCTCGATCGCAAGCGTGTGATTTCAACGCTCACCCTTAGCCCGCGATCGCAATGAACGCCTTCGTGAAGTACCTGTTGCTGGCAGAGGGTTTTGCTGTGACGACATACGGACTGGGCTGGTGGTCGGTACCGATCGTTGCGGCGATGTGGAGTTTTTTCTCCAAAGATGCCCACCGGGTCAGGGACGCAGCTATTGCCGCCGCGGCAGGTTGGGCCTCGCTGCTGCTGCTCGACATATGGCGCGGCCCGGTGTCGACTATGGCGGACCAGCTTGGTGCCTTGATGGGTTTGCCGCCGTTCCTGCTTTACCTGCTTACGCTACTCTTTCCCGCGGTTCTCGCGTGGTGCGCAGGTGTTATTGCCCGCCGGCCAGTTCGCTCACCTGTTGCTTCCGCTCACTCAGCATCTTCGTAGTAAAGCGCTGCCCCTCGGAGATTCGCTCTACCTCAATCGCGATCGCATCGACTGATTGCGATATCTGCTGCAGCTGATCACGCACTTCCTGTGGAATGGGCGCGGCAACCGGGGTTCCTCGCTCGATCCTTCTTGCGATGGCGCGCATTAACGGCAGCCCGATGATAACAGCTGCAACCATGACGAAGAACGCGATCGAAATGCTTTCCACCTGCGGCGGAATCATCTCCTCGCGCGATGGGATACCGACGTGTGTAATTCCGGGCGGCAGCGGCGGCAGCGGGGGCAGGGGTGCAAGTGTGCCTGTCTGCCCGGCTTCCTCAGCCGCCTGTCTGGCCGCGGCCTGAGCCTGCGCTGCCTCCTGTGCCGCAACCTGCGCATCTCTCACACTCTGCCTGATCTGCTCGCGGAGTTGGTCACGTGAGATCGGGTCCTGAAGCAACGTAGATTTGGACATGACTACATCCGGGCCTTTGAGTAGTAGTGCGCAGGAAGACTCGCGCAGCTCAATCTATGAGCCGCCATCGGTCCAGGCCAGCAAGATGCCCCGTGAATCGCGACTCATGAGCAGTGCAACGGGTGTTGCCGTCGCGGTGGCGTTCTGGCTGGTGATCTCTGAGCTGGGCTTACCGCACATCGCTGGAATCGGAAGACTCGGACCTCTTCCGCTGGCTGCAACTGTCGGCGCGCTGATCGGGCAGACATTCCTGCTGAGATATCTGACGCTGCTCGTCGGCGGGTTTACGGTCTTCCTTCTTGTGGTCGCATTTACCGGAGTTGTCGAAGGCCCGGCGCGAGGAATGCTGCGGCGTGATGCAATGCCCGCAGCCGCGGACGCCATAGTTGTTCTGTCCGGTGGAGTAAGCGCCGATGGAATGTTGCCCCAGCAAGGACTCGACAGGGTGTTGAAAGCCGTGCAGCTGTCGCGACAGCGCGCTGCGCCGGTGATCGTGCTCACCAGGGAAAGAAAGCGCGTCAACGGAAAGTGGGTGACCGCGGGATCCGACCAGGAGCGCATCGTGTCCCTGGCAGGATCGCCAACTATCGCAACCGGATTGGCGAGCAGCACGCGCGACGAGGCCGTGCGTGTCGCGCGCCTGGCGCGTGAGCGCGGCTGGAAGCGAATCATCGTTGTTACTTCCGCTTTCCATGCGCGGCGTGCATGCGCAACGTTCGAAAAGGTCGGACTGCTTGTCAGTTGTGTCCCGGCAGATTCACGCGACGTCGCCGTGTTGAGTCTCACTGAACCGGACGACCGGCTGCGAGCGTTTGCAATGTGGAGTTACGAGGTGGCCGGAACGTTGCGCTACAGGGCGGCCGGATGGATATGACAGCGGCGAAACTGCCGAACGCCGCGCGACGTAAGGTTGTATTCGAAGGAGGTTCGAAATGAGCTCAGTCACAACTGTAGCGCAGTCACTCGGTGTTGCGTACGCGGCAGGCATCAACCTTCCCGCGACGGTTGCGGTACTCGGGATTGCCGACCGTGCAGGCTGGATCGATCCGCTTCCGGGCGCGCTCGGCGCAGTGAGCAGCGTCTGGGTGATTGCGCTCGCATCTGCGCTCTACATTCTCGAGTTCGTCGTCACACTCGTCCCGGGAGTTGCGAGCATCTGGGAAACTCTGCAAACCGTGATTCGTCCTCCGGCGGCGGCTCTGCTTGCAGTCGCCACTACTTATAACCTGAGCCCGCCGATGGTTGTCGCCGCAGGGCTCGTCGGTGGTGGCCTGGCGCTGACGACGCACGGCACGAAGCTCGGTCTTCGCTACGCGGTCGACTCTTCGCCCGAGCCGGTGACCAACAGCGTCGCCAATGCGGCTGAGTTTGCGACCATCGCGTCGATAATGCTTTTCATCTGGAATCATCCATTCCTGACGCTTTCAGCCGCCATACTGCTGCTCATTCTTCTCATCCTGCTGGTTCGCCGGATAGTGAAGACAATTCGCGCGGTGTTTCGCGGCGACTGGAAGAAAGGCGTGGCGGCCTAGCATCGCAGCCTGGCTGCGCAAATCTCCCCAGTTCCGCACATTTATCGCTGAATCGCCGCGGCTGGTTTCGTGGCGCCGATAAATCCGCATCGCAACCGGGGCGTTCGTGACTGACAAGCGTGGAATCTGGCGTGTAATCGCGGCCTCTTCGGCCGGAACGATGATCGAGTGGTACGACTTCTACATTTTCGGCAGCCTCGCGGCGATCATCTCCACGCAGTTTTATCCGGAAGGGAGCGCCACTGCGAACTTCCTCAAGACGCTCGCAACATTTGCAGTGGGCTTTGCCGTTCGGCCCTTTGGCGCGCTCGTCTTTGGAAGGATTGGCGACCTCGTGGGCCGCAAGTTCGCGTTTCTCGTGACCTTGCTCATCATGGGCGGATCAACTGCCGCGATAGGTTTGCTGCCGAGCTACGCAAGTATCGGTATGGCTGCGCCAATCATACTCGTGGTTCTCAGATTGCTTCAGGGCCTTGCTCTTGGCGGCGAGTACGGCGGTGCCGCGGTCTACGTGGCCGAGCATTCGCCTGATGGCAAGCGGGGTTTCTACACGAGCTTCATTCAGACCACCGCGACGCTCGGCCTTTTCGTGTCACTGGTCGTCATCCTCATTGTCCGTGCAGCAGTTGGCGAAGAAGCCTTCAAGGAGTGGGGCTGGAGAATTCCATTCCTGCTTTCGATCCTGCTCGTCGGTATGTCGTACTACATCCGCGTCCGGCTGAAGGAGTCCCCGCTTTTCATCAAGCTCAAGGAATCGGGCAAGACGTCGAAAGCTCCGCTCAAGGACAGCTTCGGTACGTGGAGCAGCTGGAAGATTTTTCTGCTCGTACTGCTTGGGGCCACCGCAGGACAGGCAGTGGTGTGGTACACCGGTCAGTTCTATGCGCTGTTCTTTCTGCAGACCGTGCTGAAAGTGCCGCTTACGACGTCGTACATCATTGTTGCTGTCGCGCTGCTCGCCGGTGCTCCGCTATTCGTGGTGTTCGGCGCGCTCTCCGATCGGATCGGTCGCAAGAAGATCATGATGGCAGGAAATCTTCTCGCGGCTGTTTCGTACTATCCGATTTATGTCGCGATGAAACAATTCTCGGATCCGCTCAACCCGGTCGTTCTAACCCTGCTCGTCTTTGTTCAGGTGGTCTTCGTCACGATGGTGTATGGGCCGATTGCTGCGTTCCTGGTTGAAGCGTTTCCAGCAAGAATCCGATATACGTCGATGTCCCTTCCTTATCATTTCGGCAATGGATGGTTTGGAGGGTTTCTGCCTCTCATCGCGACCGCACTGGTCGCACGAACGGGCAATATCTACGCAGGGCTCATATACCCGATTTCAGTCGCGATCCTGACCTTCATAGTTGGCAGCCTGTATCTCAGGGAGACTTACAAGCTTCGCATATGGGACGAAGTCGGCGGAGACAACTGACATGCTGCCCGGTATGATGGTCCTCGCAGGTGCACTGCTGACGCCAGATCCCGGATCTCTACGCGATTCGATCAACGCGCGCATTGCCGCTTCACCGGGAGCATTTGTCGCTGTTTCGTATCACGACCTGGAAACTGGCGAAGCGCTGGAGATAAACGGGGACAGCGTATTCCACGCGGCGAGCACGATGAAGGTGCCGGTAATGATGGAGGTACTACGCCAGGGGCAGACAGCTGCGTTCTCGCTTGACCAGGGCATTCTGCTTGTAAACCAGTTCTCGTCGATTGCCGATGGATCTTCCTACGCGCTCGACGCAGCCTCGGATAGCGACACCGCACTGTATTCGCGTATCGGCGAACGGGTGACAGTCCGGGACCTGATGCAGAGAATGATCACGCGCTCGAGCAACCTCGCAACGAATCAGCTGATCGCGCTGACTGGCGCCGCAAACGTCAATGCAATGGCTCGCTCATTGGGCGCCAGACGCATTCAGGTGCTCCGGGGGGTCGAGGACCAGAAAGCGTTCGATCGCGGCATGAACAACACGACAACGTCCGGCGACCTCGCGATCCTGCTGCTTGCAATTGAACGCGGTCAGGTGCTTTCGCCGGCCAGCTCAGCGGAAATGCGGGAGATTCTGCTGGCTCAGGAATTCAATGAAAAGATTCCCGCGGGCCTGCCTCCGGGCACACGCGTCGCGCACAAGACCGGCGAGATTACCGCCGTGTCACATGATGCGGGCGTCGTCTATCCGCAAGGGAGAAAACCCTACGTGGTGGTAGTTCTTACTAAAGGGCTGCGCGAAAGCAGAGCTTCGAGCGCTTTGATCGCTGACTTGTCGCGACTGATCTACGCTCACGCCACGGCTCCTCGATGATGCGCGTCGCGTTCCTCGGCCTTGGCGCGATCGGCGCCCCGATGGCCCGCCACCTCGCGCGCGAGCCATTTGCCCTGACGGTCTGGAATCGAACCGCAGTCAAGGCTAGCGAGTTTGCTGCCGCTCACCGTGCGTCGGCCGCGCCGACTCCAGCGATCGCCGTGGAGAGTGCTGACATCGTTGTGACATGTCTGCCTTCGTCGCGCGAGGTTGCCGAAATTCTGGACGGCGTCTCAGGATTAATTGCCGGAATGCGTCCGGGTACGTTGCTGGTCGACTGCACCTCGGGTGATCCGGCAACCTCGCGCGCAATCGCTGCTCGACTGACAGAAAAGGGCGTCAGCTTCATGGACGCTCCGGTCAGCGGTGGAGTGAAGGGCGCAGATGCTGGAACCTTGACGGTGATGTGCGGCGGCGAAGTTGCGCTCATCGAACGGGCGCGTCCTGTGCTCGAAGCATTCGGGAAGCGGATTGTCCACTGCGGGCCAACTGGCGCTGGACACGCAGTGAAGGCGATGAACCAGGCCTTGCTGGCCGTTCATATCTGGTCGGCCGGCGAGGTGCTGTCAGTTCTTGCCAAGATTGGTGTTGATGCGACGACCGCGCTCGACGTCATCAATGGATCGAGCGGCAGGTCGAACAGCTCGGAGAATCTTTTTCCAGAGCGCGTGATCGGTCGGGCGTTTCCTCGAACGTTCAAGCTTGCGCTGCTCGATAAGGATGTCGCGATAGCCGCCGACATTGCCCGCGATCAGGGGATCGAGGCGCCCTTCATGGATCTGGCATCCCGCCTGTTCTCGGAAGCACACGCCGAGCTTGGCGATGAGGCCGATCATGTCGAGGCCGTGAGGGTGATCGAGGAGCGGGCAGGCGTTCGAATCTCCTGACCGACTTCGCGAACGCTTCAATTAATACTGGGGCGGCGTCATATTAGTCCTCCAATGCCTTCCCGGACCACCGAACAGAAGACAGTCCTGACCGCAAGCGCAGTTGAGCGCACTTTGAGGCGAATGGCCGATGAGATCATCGAGCTCAACGAAGGCACGAGCAATCTGATCATCGTTGGAATCCAGCGTCGCGGCGTTCAGCTGGCTACGAAGATCTCCGGACTGATCGAGGAGCGGGAAAAAACCCGCGTGCTTCAGGGGTCCCTCGACATCACGCTTTATCGCGACGACCTCCAGACGGTGGGCCCCAGGCCAGTGGTCGGCCCAACTGACATCCCCTGGGATATCGACGGGAGGAACATCGTCATTGTGGACGACGTTCTGTACACCGGGCGAACTGTCCGCGCTGCGCTGGACGAGCTCGCGGATTTTGGGAGGCCGGCTCACATCGCGCTGGCAGTCCTGATCGACCGGGGAGGCAGGGAGCTCCCGATCCAGCCCGACATCGTTGGCAAGAAAGTCAGCGTTGAAAAAGGTGACAGGGTAGACGTCCTTGTCGAAGATCTCGATGGACGGACGGAAGTGGTTGTCGTCCCCGCCCCGAAAAACTCACCGGAATGACAAGCGCGCTCGGCAAGGACCTGCTGGATCTGGAGTCGTTAACGAGCGATCAGATTCGATTGATCCTCGACACAGCTGAACCATTCAAGGAGATCAGCGAGCGGGCAATCAAGAAAGTCCCTGCGCTGCGCGGCTCGACGATTGTCAATCTGTTCTTCGAAAATTCGACTCGCACCCGCATCTCATTCGAGTTCGCGGAGAAGCGACTGTCCGCGGATACAGTGAACGTGTCGGCATCGGGATCGAGTGTGTCAAAGGGCGAGACTCTGGTCGACACTGCGCGGAACCTTGAAGCGATGCGCATCGACATGGTTGTCATAAGGCACGGTGCGTCGGGAGCCGCGAATTTTCTTGCAGAGCGTATCGAGTCAAACGTCATCAATGCTGGTGATGGAACGCACGAGCACCCCACGCAGGGGCTTCTCGACATACTGACCCTCCGGGATAAACTCGGTGACCTGAAAGGGAAGCGCGTGTGCATCTGCGGCGACGTCCTTCATTCCCGTGTTGCCCGGTCGAATATCTGGGGTCTCAAGCATGTCGGCGCCGAGGTGGCTGTGTGCGGTCCCCGCTCGCTCATGCCGAACGCGATTGAGCAGTTCGGTGTCACGGTATTCGAGCGCATCGAAGAAGCAATTGAATGGGCAGACGCGCTCAACGTGCTGCGACTTCAATTCGAGCGGATGACTGGCGGCTACATACCGTCGAGCCGGGAGTACAATCGGGTTTTCGGAGTCACGCGCGAGCGCCTCGAGCGTGCGCCGCGCGACATTCTGATACTGCATCCCGGCCCGATGAACCGCGGGGTCGAAATCGATTCAGACGTCGCCGATGGTCCACACAGTGTGATCCTCCACCAGGTAACGAACGGAGTAGCAATCAGAATGGCTGTGCTGTACTTGCTTGCCGGCGGTAAGCCTGAGCTGGCTGAAGCTGCCAAGGGCGGTTCGCGCTGATGTCAGTAAGGCCGATTCTGCTGAAGGGTGGACGAGTCGTGGATCCCTCCAGGAATACCGACGAAGTCTGCGACGTGTTAATCGTTGACGGGCGCATCGAATCGTCCACAGGCCGCGCTGGAGCGGTGACGGATGCAGAGGTGATCGACTGCGAGGGCCACGTCGTATCACCCGGTTTCATCGACGTGCATTGTCACCTGCGTGAGCCCGGGAGAGAGGACGTCGAGACGATAGCGACCGGAGCACGCGCTGCCGCCGCAGGCGGCTTCACCGCGGTGTGCGCAATGCCAAATACCGATCCCGTCACCGATAACCAGGCCGCAGTCGGATTCATCATGCGCCAGGCGCAGCGTGCAGATGCAGCGCGAGTCCACGTGATTGGCGCCATATCTGTCGGCCAGCGAGGCGAGACGCTTGCCGAGTTCGGCGAGATGGTTGCAGCCGGCGCGGTGGCGATGAGCGATGATGGCAAACCGGTTGTCAGTGCGCAGCTGATGCGCACGGCACTCGAGTATGCAAGAAGTTTCGGCATCCCCGTGATCGACCACTGTGAAGAGCCAACGCTGGCGCAGGGTGGGTCGATGAATGAGGGAATAGTCAGCGCGCGTCTCGGGCTCAAGGGAATTCCCTCCGAGGCCGAAGAGATCATGGTCATTCGGGATATTCTCCTGGCGCGCCGGACTGGCGGCCACGTCCATCTGGCGCACATGAGCACGTACGGTTCAGTCGAGCTGATCCGCTGGGGAAAGGAGCGCGGCATCAACGTTACAGCGGAGGTTTGCCCGCACCACATATCCCTGACTGAAGATCGAATACGCTCGTACGATACGAACGCCAAAATGAATCCGCCGCTCAGGACGCTCAGGGACGTAGAAGCACTCCGCGACGCGGTGCGGGATGGCACCATCGACATGATTGCGACGGACCACGCGCCACACCACTACGATGAGAAGGAGCGCGAGTTTGCCGATGCGCCGAATGGTATCATTGGACTGGAGACAGCACTCGCTGTGTCGGTAACAAACCTGGTGGTGACAGGGCACATAGATTTCCGGACGCTCGTCGACAAAATGTCCTGCGCACCGGCGAAGCTATTCGGCCTTCCGGGAGGGACTCTTGCGAAAGGTGCAGTAGCCGATGTCACTGTCTTCGATCCGGCGGCGACGTGGCAGGTCGAGCCAGCTGACTTCCACAGCAAGGGACGCAATACGCCGTACGCGGGGATGACACTGACCGGACGTGCAGTGGGCACAATCGTCGGAGGCAGGCTGGTGTATAGATCGAACGGAACGATAGCGAACGCGCGGGCAACCCGCGCTTCATCGAGGAATCAGGAATGACGAAAGCGAAGACGAATGCGCTCGATGCGCTCCGCAGCCTGATTGCGGAGCGGCAGCAATACGAGCAGTGGATCACCTCTCTCGACGCGCGTCGCGAAGGAACGCCGGAGCATGTTTTCGAGCGCGTGAAGGCTGACTATCAAACGCGTCTGGAAAGAGTTCTGAAGGATATTGGCGGCCACGCCGAGGAGCTGCAGCTGAGCATTTCGACGTTGTCGTCGAGGCTCGTCGAAGTTGCTCGCGAAGAGGACACGCGACGTGAGGGGCTTCAGGAGGCCGAGCTTCGCGCAGCGGTTGGCGAGTACGAGCCCGCGCAGTGGGAGCAGCTCAAGGGCGACTCGGAGCGGGAGCTCGACAAGATCGCCGCGGATCGTGCGTCACTCGACAATCAGTTGAGCGAGCTGAGGGGTATTCAGAAACTGAGCGAGGCGGGAAGTACCGGATCACCCGCGGCAGCCGATACTGCGGTGGCGGCAGCTCCTGTCACGCAGTCGCGTTCGGTTGAGCAAGCCGTGGGCGTCCCTGTCGGGACCGCAGCGCAGGATCAGGTTATTCCGGATGCGCAGCCGCCTGAGCCGACGATTGCCGCCAACCCTGTTGCCTCGCATGCGCCAATCGCTGCGCCGGCCACATCAGCTGCGACCTCACCCGAAGTTCGGGTTCCAACTGACAACGAACATCCGAGCCCGCAGTTCGGTCGATCGGATCAGTCCAATGCAAAGGTCGAGGAGTCGCCTCGCCCCATTGATCAGGGTCGACTTACTCTCGATCCGGTTGCCACTGCCGCAAGCGATGCCGCAGCATCGGCGTCACGCCAGCGTCCGCCGCGTACCCCGCCTGGCGGAGTATCGACTCGCCCCAAACCGGAACCGCCGCGGGCGGACAGCGCCAAGACCTTGAAGTGCCCGGAATGTGGCACTCCAAACCACGCGACGGAGTGGTACTGCGAACGCTGTGGTGGTGAGCTGGCGACCATGTAACGCCGGTTCCCGGCACAAAAAAAAACGGGCGCATTAGCGCCCGTTTTGATGTCCGCCAGTCAGCGAGCTACTTCGCTGCGGCTGCTGTCTTCTTCGCCATGCGGCTCTTGTGGCGCGCGGCGGTGTTCTTGTGGATCAGTCCCTTGCGGGCCGCTCTGTCGAGGAGCTTGACTGCTACCAGCGTGTCGTCACCTGCTTCGGTCGCGCCATGACCCTTCTTGAGCGCTGTGCGGAGGGCCGAGCGCTGGGCGCGGTTGCGCGCCATTGCGGCTCTCGACTTGCGCATGTTTTTCTTGGCTGACGCGATATTCGGCACTGACTCTATCTCCCTGAAAATTGGGTGCGGACGCGTTGTACGTGGCACCGATACAGCCTTTAATATTACCGGAATCGAGGGGTCCAGTCAACCGCAGGGGCCTCCCGGTAGTGGCTCGGTTTGAACTTGACAAATGTTCTTGGTCTCTCCGGGGAGGATTTCGGAGCGAGGACTTTGCGGACTCAGGACTACGGGCCTTCCCGCGCCGCTTGGGCGTCCTGACCTTGTCTGCGATTCTTACTTCGTCGATCGTAGATTGCTGTTGGTTCTGAATCCGCAGTGGCTCGCCGACTCCCCGTGACCGACGCTCCCCGGTAAGTTACACTCTCGCAAACTCACACCCCG
>JANPKW010000102.1:0-2336 GCA_031426255.1 Gemmatimonadaceae bacterium
CACGTTCATGTCCCGGACCGCTCTGCTCGAATTCCTCAACTCGAAGACTTCGGCAGAGCCACACGTGTCGAGCTTTGACGTAGCAGGATATCTCACACGATACCCCGATATCCGTGAGAGTGGCGTTGTGCCTTTGTATCACTACGTACGCTTCGGCTTGGCTGAAGGTCGGATTGGGCAGATCACGAATGAGGTTGTCCAACCGCCGAGCTGGCGTGAAATCCTGAAATTCGTCCAAGATGGCAGGCTCCGCTCCACTGAGAAGACATCGGAAGATGTCATGCCGCGCTGGCTCGCAGACCTTCAAGCGCGCGTAGTGGCCGCCAGCCTCGGAAACAACGGCTGGGTTGGCGAGGAGCCGATCTCGCCTAACGCACGTTTCTATTCGAACTGTGCGGTTTCGCAGGGGATCGTGCAACCCTCGTTTGCGGCCGCGTCCGACTACATGCAGACGCGGTACTACAGCGGCGTTCATGAGCCGGAGCCCTTTGCAGTTTCTGAAGTCGCCCTGAAGGTCCGCAAAGCACTTTGTTCAGCTGAGCGCGAGACTGTAGATCCGGGCCGGAGAATCGATCGCGGTGGATTACTCGCGGATGGCGCAACGTTGATCACGCCGTTCTGGGGGCACCTGCGTCATTTCGAACAGTGCGCAGCGAGCGTCGCGCTCATGGTCGACACTACGGCTTCACGCTTTTCCTCCAAACCGAAGTTCGAGTGGCTTATCGTAAACGATGATCCCGAGATCACGAATACTCAACTGTCGGATCGCATTCCTCCCTCGCTGGCACCTTTCGTCCGCATCCTCTCGGCAGGTTCCGTCGGAACCACGGCCGCCTCCAACATCGGGATCCGGGACGCCCAGCACCCGTGGTTGCTTTTCCTCGATTGCGACGATTTGCTGCTTCCGCATGCCTTGCTGGCAATCCACTTCTACACCGTCACGACCAATGCCGATTACTTCTCGTCGGGCATGATCGACATTGACGATCGCGGGAACATCCTCAGGTTTCGCACGCACACGCAGCCTGCGCTGATGGCACCATCGGTGGGAATGAGCGCTGGCCATCTGAAAGTCATTCACCGTTCCCTGTTCGAACGATACGGCCCCCTCAACGAACAGTTCGACATGTGCCAGGATTTCGAGTTCCTGCTGCGGGTTCTGGACAATGCTTCGGTCGCACTAATCCCCGAGTATCTTTACATGTATCGGTGGCACGACCGCACGCAGTCGGTTTCGAAGTTCGTCAGTCAGGAGCAAAGCGCGGCCGCGGCCAAGTTGATGTATATTCGTGGTGGCATGCCGACGGTACCGGCCAGATTGTCTGATATTCACGTCGGCGTCGCGATTCGCACCCGCGGTGAACGCAATGATAGCCTGGCTGACTCGATCCTCTCGTGCGCCAGCCTCGACAACAGTGTGAGGCTTTCGCCAATCGTTGTCGTGCATGGAGACAGCGATCGCGTCACACATGTACGCCGCGGCCTCAAGATGCGTGGAATTGACGATGCGCAGTATGCGCTCCTGTCAGCGCCCGAGACTGGACGTTACCGCGGCTACCCCCTGAACGTCGCCCTGTCGCATGCGATCGACACCTTACAGTGTCAGGCCTTCGGCATTGTCGATGACGACGACATTCTCACGGGCGGATACGCGCAGATGGCGCGCCGGCTGCGGCTTGATGCTCCGCAAATCATCTCCGGACGAACAATGGCGCGCGGCGCGGGAGGTGACGTCCGCGAGATGCACAAGCCGGCGCCAGCTGCGTTGCTGGTATTCGAAAACTTCATTCCGACGAACGGCTTCATTGCCAACATCCCGGCGATGAAACTGGTTCGCGATGCGCACGGGAAAGCGTTCCCCGAAGACCTCCACTATCTCGAGGACTGGCATTTCTTCATCGCCGCCATCGAGCAACAAGTCGAATTCAAGTTCTTCGATGCCTTTGTTGGCGAGTTTCGGATGGGATCCGACGGGAACAGCGACACGCGCAAGCATCCCTTCGAGTTCGAACGCTGTCGCTCGCGCGTTCAGCAGTTCGCCTCGCGAGTGCGCAAGTTGCGCGGCGTCGAGCTCGTGGAAAGCGGTTTCGGAGGCATTCAGCAAAAAGTCCTGAGTTCGGCCGATGAACGGCACGTCGCTTATTATCTCGCTTGCGCCCGTATGAAGGTCTAGCAATGAGCTCGTCGCCAGTTGTCAGCGTGCTGCTGCCCGTCCACTTCAAGTCGGACACGTATGAAGAGTACCAATGGCTCAGGGAGGCGACTGACTCAGTATTTGTCGCTCTCAAGAAGACTGCTTTCGAGCTCGTGATAATCGACGACGCTTCCGAGCCACC
>JANPKW010000103.1:0-2455 GCA_031426255.1 Gemmatimonadaceae bacterium
GCCGGCGGATTTCTCTCATCCGCCGCGCGAGTGACGGTGCCGCGGCGAAGGTGCGCCTGAACAGGCCCTCGAGAGCAAGCTCCAGAAGTCGCTCCTTCGCGACCGCGTCAAGCGCGTGCATCTCCGGCTCGCCACCGCGACCGGCCTGCTGTGCATCGACCCGGATTGCGCCAATCCCCTCGAAGAGATCCTTCACAATCCTTGTAGCACGCTCATCCCGGCCGCCCGACTCAGCGGCGCGTTCCATTTCGGTAGCGCCGTGCGATCCCAGCAATCGCGACAGGAGTTGCTCGACGGATGGATCCGAGGTGACGCCTCTCTGTAGCGCAGAAATTATTTCGGCGTACGTCACATGAAGTGTTCGTCTCCGGCCACTCCTGATTGCCGCCGGATCATAAAGACGGCGGTGAATTCCCCTCAGCTCTTCGCTACACCCCTCCGATGCGCCCCATTGCGGGCGGCTTGGCCATCCATCAGGGGGCCGAAGAAGAAATTCAGGATCACTCCCTGGACGGTAGAGCGACGTGAAGAGATCTGTGTATGGTTGCGCGTCTCCGTTGCCTGCGAAGTGAAACGACAGGTCACGGTTGATGACGGCATCGAATGCGATGTTGTACGCCCAGCCACCGCGCGGGTAAAGCCTCGTGTGCCCCATGCTGATGTGCGCGAGCTCGTGAAGCACAAGGGTCGCAAGCCGTTCGCGTGTTGCACAGTTCTCTGCAATGAATCTGGGATTCAGGAGAAGGCGAGGACGGTGAGCGCATTCCACGCACGCTGTGGTAATCGCACTCGACCACTCGACGTGCGAGACGGAAAGCATCGCCTCGAGTGCGAACATCCGGGTTGCAGCAAGGTCGAGAATGCTCGCGACAACTGAATCAGCGGAAATCCCAGGTACGTCGGCTGCTTCTGCATCATGAGTACATATCACATCGGTGGTCATCGATCGTCGCCGGTATATGACTTCGATGACTCGAACATCCGGAGGCTGATATAGCAGTCAGTCCTCCACCATGTGAACGATGGCTCCCTCGTCCACAGAATGAGGGGAGGCGCAAAGACCGATGCCGCCACCAATGTCGTTGCGACCTCGAGCGGTGGGAGGATGTCGACGCCCATAGGAAGGATAAAGGATGCGATATCACGTCCACGTCCTTCGCTTGCTATTCCCACCAGGTCGTTGGTGAGCCCGGAACCTGCGAGCTCACACGCGAGTGTCGTGATACTCCGCAGCGCGCGCTGCGCAGGATCGGTGCGGATTCTCCCCTGCATCGCCGGCGAAATTCCAAGGAGGTCCAGAGTAATCGTACACGCCCGGTCGATGATTTCGGGGGCAAGCGGCGTTGACCTCTCGGGACGGAGCCTGCGGCGGATCAATGTGTCGTCGGCTGTTGGGGACCACATCCTGAGTGTTCGGTAGATGTCGAAGGATCGCTCCTTCCCCACTGCGGATGTCCGGAACATTTCCCGCGGCCCGAATCCGGAATTGTGGTAGCGAGCATCCGGTGTAGATGAGCTTTGGTCACGATTCACGAAGGAAGTCACGCTGCCCTCCGTGGTTTGTCTGCGATGCCCGACTTGATCCCCAGCGCACGCTCGCATCTGAGCCACAGGGCGAAACCGTCCGCGACTGGATCCGTCGATGTCCTGTCGCCGACCGCTGCCGACAGCTGTGCCGACGGATTGAAGTGTCGGACGACCACGTTGAAGAGGTAATCCGCACTGTCCTGACCGAGCGGCGATTTTGCGACTTCACTGCGAACATTCCGAATCCATTCCTTTGTCGATCCGAAGCCCTGAAGTGCATATCCACCGGCAGTCACAGCACTGACAATGTCTGCGACAGTCTCGATCGTCGTTGCTGGTACCAGGTCTTCTTTGAGGAGACGTGGAAGCAGAAGCCACCCAATGATCTCAGCTTGGTACTTTGCCGCTGAAGCGAGGGCTCCGCACAGTGCCTCGCCGCGGACCCCCGCAGGAACACGCGGTAGCGTCACAGATAACAGCGCGCGCTCGATCGGATCTGCGATAGCACCGAGTATTCTCTCTGGATCGCTTTCCGGAAGCGCGCCTGCCTGCCAAGCGCCCTTGTGTGCAGCAAGCAGCGTTGACGGAGCGATGTGACGGCGCACGATGTCGGGTATCGACCGGAATAACGCATCGATGAATGCGTCCTGCCCTACCGGCCGTCCAAGAACAAGACGAGCGGCCCATATCGCAGAAAGATTTCTTGCGAGGGTTGCTGCACGCCGCCCGCCTACGGTGATCTGAGCTTTCGCGAGACGCGGCAGCAGCGCGAGCACATATCCCACCACGCCCTCCTCTATCTGGGACGAGATGTGCGGGATCAGCCTGCGTGTGGTATCGACAGCTTCGCGAAGCCGCTGAGTGCCGCCCTGAGCAGCCGTGTTTCCAATACCGCGGATGACATCGGCGCGGTCCGCGTCCGACAACT
>JANPKW010000104.1:0-27504 GCA_031426255.1 Gemmatimonadaceae bacterium
TCCGTCCACGCCGCCCAAGTCGATGAATGCACCGAAGTCGGTGATGTTCTTCACGATGCCCTTTCTGACCTGGTCCTTCTGCAGGTCCTTCATGAGCTTGTCGCGCTTGCCCGCTCTCTCCTGCTCGAGAATGACGCGGCGCGATACGACGATGTTCCGCCGGCGCTTATTGAGCTTGATGATCTTGAACTCGAAGGACTGACCGAGCAGCTCGTCGACGTTCGGAACGCGGCGAAGCGCGATCTGAGAGCCGGGGAGGAATGCGTCGACGCCCATGAGGTCGACGACGACACCACCCTTGATCTTCTTGACGAGCGTTCCGTTGACCGGCTGATCGCTCTCATAGGCAACGCGGATGCGTTCCCAGACACGCATGAAGTCAGCTTTCTTCTTCGAAAGAACAACTGAGCCTTCCATGTCCTCGAGATGCTCGAGAAGCACTTCGACTTCATCGCCTGCCTTGAGGTCGGGCATGTCCTTGAATTCTTCGAGCGGGATCGTTCCTTCGGATTTGAATCCGATGTCCAGAACGACCATGTTGTCGCGAATGTCGAGGACGCGTGACTTGACGATCTCACCTTCTTCGATCGAAGCCATGGTGCCATTGTACATGGCCATCATTGCTTCGAGCTCATCGGGGGAGTAATCGTCCTCGTCGTACAGCTCGGGGCGGAGGTTGGCAAGCGGGCGCAGTTGCGCCTTCTGCAGGTCGCGCTTCTCGCGCGGCGTCAGAAGCGTGCCGGTTGGGGTTTCTTCGATATCGAGATCGGGCATTCTACTGGGTGAAAGGGTTGGGTTTGGCCCCTATTCGGGGGCAGCCCGTAATTATACCCAAAAAGGGCTTCAGATTCAATTGACCTGAGGCCTGCGTAGTGGGTCAGTTTCAGGTTCGTGGACTGGCGTCGATTTGGATCGAGGATAGCGGATCGAGGACTCGTGCGGACCGAGGACTCACAGCCATCGAAGATCTGCGACTTATTGAGAACCGAGGACAGTACGGGCGGACAAACTCGCCGATTGCTGCTGGCAATCATCCCCCGCGAGCGTGGCAAGTCAATGAAATAGCGGTGTTGGGACCCTTCGCCTCCTCCTCAGTCCGCACTTAGTCGTCGATCCTCGATTGCGGTAAGTCCTGAGTCCGCAAAGTCCTCGCTCCGAAATCCCGGATAGACCAAGATCATTTGTCAGGATCAAACTGGCCCGCTACCGAGGGCTGAGGCCTCAGGCCTCAAATTGCGCTTTCCGTGCGAGCTCGACGATCTGCCTGATCTGCTCTGCCTGATCGAGGTGCGTCGTATCGATCGTTATCGCATCTGCTGACTTGACGCTCTGCAGAGCATCCATCTCATCCCTCAGCACGATCTTCCCGGTCTCTTCGGCGACCTCGTAGTCCGTCGGTGCGCGATGCAGACGTTCGATTAATCTGCGCCGCGCGCGCTCGCCGGGCGCAGCATCAAGAAACACTTTGAGCCGTGCACTTGGGAACACCACGGTGCCTATATCGCGACCATCCACAACGACATCGAACTCCTCACCGGCTTTTCGAACGAGTGCATTCACCCATTCTCTGACAGCCGGCATCCTCGCGACAAAGGAAACCTTGCTCGTGACCGCTTCCCCTCTCATCTCTGATTCAGCGGTCCCGCCATCGAGTAGCGGCATGAATCCGATCTCGGTTGGCACGAGGGAAACGATACGCGCCGCATCGATGACTGAGTCCTCACTCCACTCCCGGGGATCTCCGCCGAGCCTGACGCGAGCGGCCGTTGCAGCGCGATACAGAGCGCCGGAATCCACGTGGTGAAAGCCAAGCGCCCGAGCAATCGCCTTTGCCGTCGAGGATTTTCCGGATGCAGCAGGGCCATCAATGGCGATGGCCATTCGTTCATTCGCCATATGCCGAATATAGCAACGCCCGGCTAGGCGCCGTGTCGCTTCTCTCCCTGCCTCAGCTGATCAACGTCACTCCGCAGGATTGCGATCATCTCGGCAGTGAAGCCGAAACCAAAAAGCGTGATGCCGACCACCAGGAGAAGCACGACAAGGCCAAGCAGCGGCCGGTAACCAATCGAAGGCGGACCGTAGCCGAGGATGCGGAACGTCGTGATCACGATTCCGATCAGGAAGCCAAGAACCGTGAGCAACAATCCCGCGCCTCCAAAGAGCTGCATGGGCTTGCGGCTGAATCTCAGATAGAACCAGACGACGAGGAGGTCGCCGACACTCGATAGCACGCGCTTCGATCCCGTGTACTTCGAGACACCTGCGCGCCGCGGGAAAAGCTCGATGTCGATTTCGGCGACCGAAAATCCTCGCGCGTATGCGATGACTACAAAGAAACGGTGCCAGTCATGCCGCAGCGGAACTTCTTCGAGTACTTCCCGCCTGAACGCTTTCATCGAATTCAGGTCGCGGACGGGAACGTCGAACAGGAATCGCGAAATGCGATTGTATACCGAGCTGACTGCACGCTTTTCGTAAGCGCCAATCTTTCGGCCTGTAACGATATCCAGCCCTTTGTCGATTTCGGCCATGAACCGCGGAATTTCTTCAGTGGAATGCTGGAGATCCGCGTCGAACACGATGAACACGTCCGCGCTTGCCTCGCGCGCTCCGGTGATCATCGCCTCGGTCTTGCCAAGATTGCGTCGGTGACGTGCGACCTTGAAGCGGGGACCGAGCCGCTCCGCCGCGGCAGTGGCATATGCCGCCGTGTCGTCAGTTGAGCCATCGTCTACAAGAACAACCTCTCCGTCGAGAGAATGCCGCGCGAAGGTCGCCTCGAGCGCCTCGAACAACGGACCGATGTTATCGGCCTCATTGTACGCAGGCACAATGACGGCGAACTTCGGGCTCGGGGTCACGCCGCTTCCTCGACTGCCTTCGGTTTCCGCAGGGTCACGACGAGATAGCCAACTCCGTAGCCAATCAGAAGCAGAGCGAGAATCGAGCTGATGATTCGTCCAGTCTCGAGCTGATCAGGATCAAACTCAAATCGGACGGTGTGGTCGCCGGCGCCGACGGGCACGCCGCGGAATGCAACATTGGTGATTGCAATCGGAGTGAGCCTGTCATCGACGTACGCTTTCCATCCGTGCGCGTAAACGTCTGCAAGGACAAGAAGCGCCGGTCTGTTCGTGTTGGTGCGAACTACGACCCTGTCCGGCGTCCGCTCGGTTATCGCGGCGGTGTGTTGGAGCGGCGTCTGCGGGAGTATAACGCCAAGCGGGCGGTCGATGACCGCGACGTCGCGCGGATTCCATGTCGGCTGCTTGAGAAAAATGAGCGCGCTGTCGGTGTTGGGTATGAGCTGCACATTGGGGACGATGTACGCGCGCGGCAGCGCGAGATTATTCCGGTAAATGATACCGTTCGGCCCCCGGTAGACCTCTTCCATGTGCGCTGACGCCGTATCACCCGGAGCCACCCCCAGATCCAGTCCACTGACGATGTAGCGGATATTCGCAGCGCTCCTGAACTGCGGATTGCTCAGGAAGTTGTGCCAGTCGACATAGACCTGCTCTCCAGCGCCTGCGTACTTGTTCCATCGGTCGAGCTGATTGCCATGCTCGCCGCCGGCCTGCTCGAAGCCGAAATGCATCAGATAGTTGCGGAGAGGAATGCGATTGTTGCCAACCTGCTCCACCCCGTGATAGACCGCTTGTCCACCAAACGGAAACACCCAGATTCTGCTCGAGTCGCGTTCGTTTCTCAAATACTGAACGACATCGTCAGGGGCATAAACTTCCTCGGGGGGTGGCACGATCTGAAAGAATTGCCGGGTCACTACCCACATGTCGACGAGCGTAACCACACAAAGCGCTATCGCGGCAACGCGGGAGGGCAACCGACTCGTCACCCACGACCATAAAAGGAATGCGGTCACTCCGAGAAAGAGACCGAACCGGATCCAGCCTGTTGATTCGTTCACCGGCGAAGGGATCAACTGCGAGACGAGCAGGAGAAACACTCCGAGTCCGATCAGCGCGAGAGTAGCAATGCCCGCCCTGTCAGAGTCGGACCCGCCGCCCGTCGCTGCCTTTGTACTCTTGCGCGCAGATCGCTGCGCTTCGGGCGCGGCATCGCGTATCCGCGCCAGCGCCTCGAGCGTAATCGCTGCCATGATCACGAGCGACATCGATACCATGAAGAACGAGATCGAGGGTGCGCGAAACTTGTTTACGCCTGGAAGCAGGGTGTAATAGAGGCGGTAGATGGGCGTAAAACCGCCATACGACATACTGAGCGCCACCAGGGTCGTTATGCCAAAGAATATCCAGTAACGGCTGCGTCTCGCGAAGACGAAACCAAGCAACAGCATCGCGATGACGAGCGCGCCAACGTATTCGGTATGCTGCTTGAAGAAACTCTTTCCGTGGTATGTGCCCAGCAAACCCTGTTGCTCCGGGATTGCCAGACCGATCGTCTCAGCCGGCGGCATCGAGAACGACGTCGCGTACTCGTACCCTCGCCCCCCTTCAGCCCCGCGCGGCGACTCCGCCACGTAGTCGAGAAACGGCAGGAAGTTCACTGCGGCCAGTGCGAAGGCGAACGCAACCGCGAGCAGCGCGCGCACCATGCGGCGTACGATCTGAAGCCGGCCCGCCGCGCGGAACTGCCATGCGCAGAAGATCGTCCAGAAGGCTGCGCCAATCAGCAGGTAGTAGTTGCTCTGGATCTGGAAGGAGAGAAGCGTAAATCCGAGTGTCGCGGCCAGTCCTGCAAACGCGGGGAACGACCCTGTGCGCATGCCGCGGTGCAGACAGAAAAACACGAGAGGTGCAAACGTCGCGACGATGATTCTGCCGTCGTGCCCGCTGTACAGGCCGGACATGGTGATGCCGGTGAACATGAACGCAAGCCCGGCGACGAATGAGATCCAGGTGCGTGATCCCAACTCGCGCGCGAGCAGATACATGCCGCCCGCGCCGATGAACAGCTGCGACATGAGCAGCGCCGGAAATACCCGCGAGTCCGGCAACAGCCACATCAGCGCCAGTCTCGTCGGGTAATACGTGCTGCCCGGATTCGCATGCAGCGGGACCCCTCCGTACACATACGGGACCCACTTCGGAATCACCCCTGCCCTGAGCTGATTGGACAGGAACTCCATGAACTGATAGCTGCCGGCCAGATAGTCGGTGCCGAAGATTCCCTGTCCTGGCAGAAACGCAGGAAAGAAGAAAATGACGGCAAGCGCGAGAAAGATCGCGAGCGCGGTCCGGAAGGGAACGTCGAGGTCGAGATCCGGCGCCCTCGCTGTGAGCGTGGGACGGGGAGCGTGCGAAGGTTTCGCCTTCTTCGTTGTCTGTTTCGGTGGGCTCACGTGGCGTGCGAAGTTTTTGGGTCTGTCGGGACCATGTCTGGTATGCTGGTTGTCATCGAGTGTCCACGGCGGCGATTGTCGCGCGGAAGGACGGAGGAAAGGTCTTAGCTGCCACTCCGCGCCGCAACCGCGGATTCATATACCGCAGAGAGACGCGACACGATGGAATTCCAGCCGAATGCCCTCGCCGCGAACTCAGTCCCCCTGACCGCGATCGTAGCGAGCTCATCAGGGTGGTCCATCGCGCGTCTGATTGCACCCGCGAGCGCATCCGCATCACCCGGGGGCACCAGGAGGCCAGTGTCCCCATCAGATACAATGTCAGTAATCCCTCCAGCCGAGCTGGCGATTACAGCCTTTCCATACCCCATCGCTTCAATGAGGACGACACCCAGCCCCTCGGTGTCACCGCTTTCCGTAACTATCGCCGGCAGCACGAGCGCGTCGCACCTGGTAAAGAAACCCTGAATCGCGTCGGCCGACACCACGCCCTCAAACCGGACATTGTCACCGTTGCCAAGTCTGCGCGATTCGGACTCGAGGAATTCCTTTTCGGGTCCCCCCCCAACGATTCGTATGACAAGACGCCTGTCTCCACCCAGTAGCCTCGCTGCGCGTAGCAGAACATCGACCCCCTTTCGCTTTACGAGGCGACCGACAAACAGGAGCTCGAACAGATCCCCTGAATCTCTCTTCGCTTTTGCGCTTCCCTGTTCTGCAAGCGACCTGTCGACGGCAGCCGCCCCGAATGGGATGGTGATGCTGGATACATCGTGCACGTATTCACGGAGGCGCTTCTCCGTGTAGCTGGATATCACCGTCACCGCATCAGAGGCATCAACGATCTGACGAAGTACCGGTGCGACCGCGCGCCGCGTCAATCCCCCCCACATCAGCTCCGCGGAGAAGAATGTCGAGACTAGCGCGGCCTTCGACGCACGGCGGGCAGCAACTCCAAACAGCCCGTGAGGAATCGGCCAGAATGCATGAACAACATCGAACTTCCCATCGCGGGCGATGCGCGCTGCAGCCTGTGATCCGGCCGCGATGTACGCTGGCAGAAGCACAAGAAATCCAGGACTCCGCCTGATTCGTTCGACCGCCGGCATGTCGTGAGTGAGCGTTTCGAGTACTGCAGGGGCGTACCGGAAGCGGTGCACCATAACGCCCTGAATAATTCCAGAGCGCGATCCCCGGTATGACGGGGCCAGGACCTCGACCTGTGTACCGCCGGCAATCAACCGCTCGATAGTCTCGCCCATCCATGGCGTAATGACATCGCCTTCATGCCGCGGGAAGGCGGTCACGATGAAAAGGACTTTCATGCTTGCAGTGAGGAGATCGTCAGTTAAGCCAGCGTCGCGAGATCGGCCCAAAATCGGGGATACGACACGCTCACGCAATCGCGGTCGTCGATCTCGATTTCGTTTCCGTCGAGCTGCGCCAGAATACCGAACGACATCGCGATTCGGTGATCACCGCTCGTCACTACTCTACCAGCCAGCCGCTCACGCCGGCCACGTACTCTGAATCCGTCAGCAAATTCCTCGGCGTCGACTCCAACCGCTCGCAGATTCGCGATCGTCGACTGTATTCTGTCGCTCTCCTTAACACGCAGCTCGCCCGCACCACGAATTTCCAGCTCGATGCCGGCGGCCGCAGCGACACAGGCAAGCAGGGGGAGCTCGTCGATCATCGAAGGAATGATTTCCGGTCGAACGGCGATCGAGCCAAGCTCGCCGGGACCTGCGATCACCGTCGCGACTGAGTCTCCTGCAATTGCGAGCTTGTCTGCGCACTCGATGCGCGCACCCATCGCTGCCAGTACCTCGATGAATCCGGTCCGCGTGCGATTGATGCACACGTCTGGCAGCTCTACGGTCTTTCGACCCAGCACCCCAAGCGCCACGAAATACGCCGCAGACGACGGGTCGCCGGGTACGACAATATCCAGTGGGCCGATCGAGTTGACGGGTGCGAGGGTGGTCGTGAGATCATCGGACGAAATTGGCGCACCGAGTGACACGAGCATGCGTTCGGTGTGATCGCGCGACTGCCGCATCTCACGCACCGAGACAGGGACGCCCGCCACGAGCCCTGCAAGAAGTATTGCGCTCTTGGTTTGCGCGCTGGCGGATTTTGTGTTCCACGAGATTGCGGCAAGCTCTCCGCCGTGAATCGTCATTGGTAGCCCGTCCCCCGCATCGAACTCGACACGTGCACCCATCGCCCTGAGGGGCTCGGCAATACGTTTCATCGGCCGCCGGCTCAGACTTGCATCGCCGACGAAGCGAGATGTGAAAGGGTGAGCTGCGACAACTCCTGACAACAGCCGGACAGTGGTGCCACTGTTACCCGCCTCAAGATCGGATGCCGATTCTTTGAGACCGGACAAGCCACGACCCGTAATACTCACGTCTGCCGACAGAGCAGGTACGCGAACACCGAGTTTTCGCAGCACGGAGGCGGTTGACTCGATGTCTGCCGAGCGGAGTATCCCGCAGATGCGCGATTTGCCAGTCGAGAGCGCGCTGAGAATCAACGCGCGATGGGAGATTGACTTGTCACCGGGAACGCGGACGACGCCGCGCCCTTTCACCTCAGCCAGCCTTCGAGGGCAGTAGCGCTGTCTGTCTTGTCGTCGCGGTATTTCACGATGACCGGTGTCTGCAGTGACAGACCTTCGCTCTCGCCCCAGTCCGACGTTACGCGGCGCGCTCCGGGCACGACGACGGCGTTAGGAGGGATCTCGAGCGGCTTGCTGCTGTCGCCTCGATAGACCTGCTGTTTCACAAGATCGAACACCGGCGTGCCACGTGTCAGAACTACGCCAGCACCAATGACTGCGCCCGCCCGCACGACTGTGCCTTCATATATCCCGCAGTTTCCGCCTACGATAACATCGTCCTCTATCACTACCGGCGAAGCGTTTATGGGCTCCAGTACGCCGCCGATCTGCGCTGCGGCACTCAGGTGGACGCGCTGACCTATCTGCGCGCACGATCCAACGAGTGCGTGCGAGTCGATCATTGTGCCGCTGCCGATGTGTGCGCCGACGTTTACATACATCGGGGGCATGCAGACGACGCCGCGAGCTATGAACGCGCCGCGTCGTATTGATGAGCCCCCGGGCACCACACGAACTCCGTCGTCGAGCGACAATCCCCTCAAAGGGTATGTGTCCTTGTCGAAGAAACGGAATCCAGGTGCACCGGATTCGGGCGAGAGATCAGTGACCTTTCCTACCTGAAAGCCAAGAAGTATCCCGCGCTTTACCCACGGTACCGCATTCCATTGACCGGACTCGTCGCGTTCAGCGGACCGCACATCTCCCGCTTCGAGTGCAGAGAGCAGGTCGTCGACAGTGGCGCGGGCCTCAGATCCATCCTGTCCACCTGCCGCATCAGCGAGGGCGCGCTCGATACGCTCTTTCAACGACGACACGTCTTTCACTGCAGCGCGCCTGCAGTGTTGAGGGCATGGCGCAGGAGATCGGCATGGCGGTCGGCAAGCGGCACGAGCGGCAGCCTGAGGACATTCTTGAGCTTCCCCATCATGGCCAGGGCAGCCTTCGCAGGAATAGGATTCGACTCAACAAACGCCGCCGACGTCCACTCGGCAAGCCGGTGCGAGATTTCACGCGCGCCCTCCGTATCACCGTCATCGAAAACGTCGATCATTCGAGCCACCAGCCGCGGCGCAATGTTGGACGTGACAGAAATCACTCCTTCACCGCCTTCCGCCATGATTGCGAGTGTGAGCGCATCGTCGCCGGAGAGAACGCTGAAACCATCAGGGCGGTTGCGAATGATCTCTGCAATCTGCTGAAGATTACCCGATGCTTCCTTTACTGCCGTGATATTCTCGTGCTGCGCGAGCTCGAGAGTGGTTTCCGCTTCCACATTGCTTCCGGTTCGGCCGGGCACGTTGTAGACGATGAGAGGCAGATCGACGGCGTCCGCTATTGCCCGAAAGTGAGCGACAATGCCCCGCTGCGGCGGCTTGTTGTACATCGGCGACGTGTGAAGCAAATGCGTTGCGCCAATGGCTGCCATTCCCTTCGACAGCGCGATTGCCTTCGCGGTGTCATTGGATCCTGCGCCAGCTGCTACGGGAACGCGTCCGGCAACCTGTTCGACAGTGATCTCGACCACGCGCCGATGTTCCTCTGGCGAAAGCGTCGCGGCTTCGCCGGTCGAGCCACAAGGTACAAGGAAATGGATGCCTTCATCCACCTGCCAGTCGATCAACGATCGGAGCGCGGCCTCGTCGACATCACCCGCTTCAGTGAACGGCGTAACGAGCGCAGTGCCAGCTCCGCGCAACAGCACGCGATCCTTGGAATCCTTCAGCATCATCATTGTTTTCCTGTCGCTCCCGACATGCCCGGAAACCCGAGCGCATCGCGCATCGTGAAGACGCCCTTCCTGCCCCGCAGCCATTCGGCGGCGCGCAGTGCACCATCAGCAAAAACCCGCCGGTCGCGAGCTTCATGACGCATGCTTATCTGCTCGTAAGGCGCATCGAAGATGATGTCGTGAGTCCCCGGAACAGAGCCCGTGCGAACGCTGGTCACTGGTACATCGCGGCCGAGCGGTTCTTCCATCGCCTTGACGATGGCGATGGCAGTCCCTGAAGGCGCATCCTTCTTCGCCGAATGATGGGTCTCCACCATCGCTGCGGCAAACCCCGAGCTCGACATTATTCGCGCAGCCTCGCGAGCGATCTCGACGAACAGCGTAACGCCAATACTGAAATTGGGCGCCCAGAGAAGCGACGCGCCTTCCTCATTTACAGCATCTGTAATCGAGGGTAGTGCATCGTACCATCCAGTTGTGCCCACTACCACCGGCACGCCTTCATGAATGCACGCCATTATGTTCGGCACCGCTGACGCCGGTTCGGTGAACTCGATCGCGACATCCGGGTCACCCAGCGCACGCCGCGTAATCCCAGCGCCGCCAATGTTATGCTCGCCGCCGAGCATCGCCGTGAGGTGCCAGCCGCGCTCCTGCACCATTTGAGCAATCGTCCGACCCATCTTGCCGTCGCCAATGATTGCGATCGCGGGTTCACTCATCGGCTTTCGACCTCGAAGAATTCCCTGTGGAGGCGCTGCATTGCGGGCTTCACGCTGTCAGCATCGAGTATGACGGTGAGATTGATACCCGTCGCACTGAGCGACATCATCTGAATCTTCACATCTCCAAGCGCAGTCAATGCACGCCCCATCGCGCCGCCAGCATCGCTGATACCGGCTCCGACGATTGCGATGATGCCTCGATTCCGCTCTATCGACACATCGCCGAGGTCGCGCAGGTCGACAAGCAGCGCATCGAGATGCGCAGGATCGTCGATAGTTACCGAGACCGAAACTTCGGAAGTCGCTACAACATCCACCGAGGTCAGATGCCGCTCGAATATCTCGAAAACGCGTCGCAGAAATCCATGCGCTAGAAGCATGCGCGCCGCGGTCACCCTGATCACAGTCACGTCAGACTTTCCGGCAATCGCACTCACCGCGCGGTGCGGCGCATCGAAGGTAATCCGCGTTCCCTTGCCTTCAGGACGGCGCGAATTGTAGATGAACACAGGGATCCCCAGCCGCACTGCGGGAGAAATGGTGTTCGGGTGCAGTACCTTGGCGCCAAATGATGCAAGCTCCGATGCTTCATCGAATCTGATTTTTTCAATCAACCGTGAGCCTTCGACTACACGCGGATCCGCCGTGAGCATTCCATCGACGTCTGTCCAGATCTCTATCGCTTCCGCACCGAGAGCCGCACCAATCAACGATGCGCTGTAGTCAGACCCGCCGCGCCCGAGGGTAGTGGTCACGCCGGATGGAGTCGCGCCGACGAACCCTCCCACCACGGGCACGCGCCCCGCCTGCAGGATCGGCAGAATGATCTCGCGCCCCCGCTCGGCGATCATCTCTGTCTGCGGCTCGGCTTGCATATAGCACTCATCGGTAATCATTACCGACCTGGCGTCAACATGCTCGGAATCAATTCCGTGCTGCGCAAACACTGCCGATACCAATGTTGCGGATAGCTGCTCGCCGTACGCTGCCACCGCGTCCATTGATCGCGGTGTTGCATGTCCAAGAGTGGAGAGCGCTTCTGCCAGGTGGGCGAGCTCGTCGAACATTGCACTGAGTTCGGCCGAAACTTCGTCGACAACGTCGGTACCATCCAGTAGCAATTGGCACTCTTTCAGATGCCGGTCGCGAAGAGTTTCCACGCCGCGCATCGCGCCGATGAGATGACCTTTGGAAGACTGCTCTGCAATTGCAATGAGCGCATTCGTGGCGCCACCGAGAGCCGACACGACAACAACAGGCTTCCTGGGAAGGCGGCCTTTGACGATGTCCGCAGTCCGCCTGATGGCGGCGGCGTCTCCTACCGACGTGCCGCCAAATTTGACGACGATCACTCGACGACCAGCCGGCCCGTACGCGCCAGCAGCTCGGCGTTGAGCACAGATCCGCCTGCAGCGCCACGAATCGTGTTGTGTCCGAGCGCCACCATCCTGATGTCGAGCACTGTATCGGCCCTCACTCTCCCGACCATGACGCTCATGCCATTGCCGGCATTCACATCGCGGCGAGGCTGAGGCCGATTCAACTCGTCGGTTACGATCAGTGGACTTAGCGGACGACTCGGAAGGTCGAATGTGACCGGATCCCCTCGCCAGTTCCGAAGTGTGCTCGCGGCATCCTCAGCGGACACGCGCTCGCGAAACGATGCAGTGATGCAGACAGTGTGGCCATGCTCGACCGCAACACGATTCGTGTGCGAGCTCACCTGCATGTCGGCAAAGTTGATCGCGTCGTTTCCATAAGTGCCGAGCAGCTTTAGCATCTCGCGCTCCAGCTTGGGCTCCTCATCCGCAATGTAGGGAATGACGTTGCCGAGTATGTCGAGGGACGCGACGCCAGGGTATCCTGCACCTGAGACTGCCTGCATCGTTGTCATGAACAGCTTGTCGATGCCGTAGCGCTCCTGAAGTGGAGCGAGCGCAACCGCGGCTACTGTCGCTGCGCAGTTCGCATTCGTTACGATCGCACCCGTCCAGCCACGCTCCCGCCGTTGCCTGTCAAGAATGTTGAGATGACTCGCATTCACTTCGGGTATGACGAGTGGCACATCGTCATCCATGCGGAAGTTCTTGGCGTTGCTCAACACGAACTTGCCGGCTTCGGCAAACGCTCGCTCGACGTCTCCGGCAACCGAGGAATCGAGCGCTGAAAACACAATTGGTGACGTAATGCCGGCAGCATCGGTGTTCCTGACGATCATTCCCGCTACAGACTCGGGCATTACACCCTCCAGCCATTTCGCCGCATCGGCATAACGCTTCCCTTCACTTCGCTCCGATGCCGCGAGCTCGGTTATCTCGAACCAGGGATGGTCTGCGAGGAGGCGGATGAAAGTCTGGCCTACCGCTCCGGTAGCGCCAAGAATCGCAACCGGGTACCTGAGTCCGTTTGGCGGCGTCCACGTCATGAGGAAAGAAGCTGGCGCGCGATGCGTTCGTACGAATCCACGCTCGCACGCAGCTCCTCGATATTGATGTGTTCATCGGGGGTGTGCGCAACGTGGATCGACCCCGGCCCGAAAAGCAGCGGGGTTCCCCACCGCGACAGCAAAGGAATATCCGACGTGTAGGCCATGGGCCCGGTCTCGAAACCGTCAACCAGGTGAAACCGCTGCGCCGGAATGTGTGACCCGAACTCTATGTCCGCGCGTCCACGCGCCCATTCAGTGATGATCTCCTTCACCGGCTCGACGTCCCCGACCAGGCGGATCATCATCTCGGCCTCCGCTTGGGCGGGGATGATGTTTGCAGCGGTGCCGCCACGAATCAGTCCAATGTTTACCGTCGTTTCCCCGAGTACGGGATCAGAGGGAAGCGGAACCGTACGCAGGGACGGTAGCAGATCGAGCAGCGGCTCAATTGCAGATTGGCCAAGGTGCGGGTAAGCCGAGTGGGCCTCGCGGCCGCGGGTTCGGACGGTTACGCGAAGTGATCCCTTGGCTCCGCTGGCAAGCTTGCTTTCGGTAGGCTCGCCGTTCACCAGAAATCGGCTAGTCGGAGAAAGATTATTTGCTGCGCGCGCTCCGTCAGAGCCGTGCTCCTCGCCGACGACAAAGAGAAGATCTATCCGGCTCTCCCCTGATTTCACCAGTCGCTCGGCGGCCACGAGCATTGCCGCCGCTATTCCCTTTGCATCACATGCGCCCCTGCCGTATAGCTTTTCAGCGTCGGCTTTCGGCGGGATGTGCGGGGGTACGGTATCCAGGTGAGTGGAGAAGGTGACTCCGCCGCCCGCCCGGGACGCCCAGACGTTACCCCGCCCTGGAGAGACTGACTGAACTGTGACGTTCCATCCACGGGCTACGAGCCACTTTGAAACGAAGTCAACTGCTGCTTTCTCGTTTCCCGAAAGGGACGGGATCGCCAGCAGTTCCGCAGCAAGGGCAACGACGTCTGTCATAGGAGGAAATTAGTCGGGACGCCTCGTGCTGCGCTATCAGCAGCCTTCCCATTAACTCGGAACTGGGGTTTTTCTCGGAACTCGGCTTTTCACTCAAAACTCAGAACTTTATCTCGCAACGGGAACTCATCTGCGCAGACGAGTTTGCGAGTGGCGAGTTGCAGTCCTGAGTTTTCAGTTTGCCTGCCAGTTTCGAGTTTGCCTTCCAGTTCCGAGTTAGTTACGCACCCGATCGCAGTCCAGCGTCAGCCATTCCCGGCTCTACGCCGCGAACGTGCTCGACGAAGATCTGCTGCACGAGCCTGTTCGCCTCGCGATTGTACTCATCGTGGTGGCGTTCGCCAACTTCACCGATCGCAGCCAGTTGGGTGTTTCCGAGCGCACGCCCTGCATCGCGAAACGTCTTGAATGTGTCCTCGGACTGGCGGGACATCACGATGTCACCAACGAGCCTGAGGAAATCACTTTCCCGTGCGGCATCGGCGAGGTCGCGTGCCTTTCCCAGCAGCGCACCAAGAACTTTCTTGCCCTCTCCGGCTTCAGCGCCGAGTGTCTGCTGATAATCCTCGAGCATTCTCTGATGCTCACGAACCTTCGGGATGTGCCGGCTGCAGAGGTCCCTGAAGCGGCTGTCGTCAGCCTGTTCCTCATGATCCTCGAGGGCTTCGAGAAACGTCTTGTGCTGCATGACTGCGTTGTTGACCTGACTCTTGAGGAAGTCGATTCCGCGATCCATTTATGGCTCCGTTAGATGTACATGTACCGGTTGAATTGGCACATCACGGGCCATAACCCCGCTGGAGGGGCCTCTTCTCAGTCGCTATTGCTCGAGCGAACGACGATCACTGAAATATTGTCGGTTCCCCCGGCTGCCAGCGCTTCGTTTACGAGGGTGCGTGTCATCGTCTCGGAGTTGGCCGACTCAGCCAGCACCTGGGCAATCCGGTCGTCTCCAACGTGCCGCGTGAGCCCGTCAGTGCAGAGGAGTATGCTGTCGCCCGGTTCAATGTCGATCAGCCCCACAACCGGCTCGAGCTGCGATCCGCCTATTGCACTCGTGAGCGTTGCGCCGGGAGTCGATCTCGCTGCCTGCTCGGCAGTCCATGCGCCGAGGCTGATCATGTATTCGCCAAACGTCTGGTCGCGTGTAAGCTGCTGCGTTCTACCCCCTCGCCTCACGTAAGCACGGCTGTCGCCGACGTGAACTACGTACGCCCGCGGCCAGATGAGGAGAACCATCGTTAGAGTGGTTGCCGGGCCGCGCGCTCCACCGTGGGTTTCAATGAGACTCGCATGGACGCCCCTGACAGTTTCCTCGAGCCGGTCAAAAAGCTCGTGCTCCTTTGATGGAGAGACGGCATGAAAGCACACCACCGTTTCGCCAACGTAGTCGAGCAATGCCTTGATCGTTTCGCCGCTTGCGCGGTCGCCCTCGGGTCCTCCGCCAACGCCATCGGCGACCACGAACAGGTGCCCTCCGATTACGCCAAACCGCTCCGCGTACAGCTCATTGGAGAGGCTGGAATGACGCACTTCAACGGACTTGCGTATCTCGACGATCAGAAAGTTGTCCTGGTTGGATTTTCGGACGTTGCCGGTCTCGGTGAGGCCGAATGCGTCAATAGCGATAGTCATGTGGCATGCCCTTGTTCTTTCATGGCCTCGTCCGCCAGCCACTGAAACGTCTGCTCTACACCTTCGCCCGTCAGCGCGCTCGTTCTGATCACCTTGACGAGATTGGAGGCAAGCGCGGTTTCATCAGCGGCAGACAATTTCCATTCGGCGATCAGGTCGATCTTGTTGAGCGCTATCACGGATGGGACTTCACCGATGGCAGACGTGACGTTGGCCCTGATATCGAAGATCTGGTCAACGGTTTCCTTTCGCGTGCCGTCAACAACGTAGATGATCCCGTGGGCACCGCGCACGTAACTCGCGTTGACGTCCCTGATTCCATCGCGTCCCTCGAGATCCCACAACATGAGGCGCACATCCTGGTCGCCGGATTTCACGTCTTTGCGGTCGATCTTCACGCCAACGGTCGTGAGATACCGGGCGGCGAAGATCGAATGCACGTACTGCTGCACGAGACAAGTCTTGCCCGTGCCGAACACGCCCACCATGCAGATCTTCTTCTGAATCATCGCTGGCCTCCCGACGACGAAGATGCAGCACTATGGGTGATGCTGAAAGACACGCTGCGATTGATTCTCGCTTGTTCAACTGGATCAGCGGATGTCAGGGGACGTGTTGTCGCCAGGGGTTCAGACAGCAGACGATCGCGGGATACGCCTGACTCCTCGAGGAATGCAGCAACCGCCTCCACACGCAGCTCGGCAAGTGCGGCGTTGGTTGCATCCGCGCCCGAGAAGTCCGTCCTGCCGGCGATACTGAGCTTGACCGAGTGTTTGATCGAAGCAGCCATCTCATCAAACTGTCGAATCAATGTCGATGCATTGGAGAGACGTGCAATCGCCGCGGGCGACAGGGTCGCGGATCCCGGTTCGAAGAGGATGCGATCGCGCTCGATACGTGTCTGTACCGAGTCGAGTGCGTTGCGCGCTCGTGCCGCTACAATAGGAGTATCGAGCGAGATGTAACTCTCCCACGTTCCCGTCAGGGAGCGAGGGGTGAGACCTGCCGCAGTGAGCACTTCCCCTGGTGCCCGCGCCTCTGGATCCCTCAAACCGGAGATCTCCCAATTCCGCCACCCGCGGTCCGCGTCTACGATAACGAGCCCCGGTTCGGCACGGAGTGTCGCGATTGCGCGATTCCATCGCAGGCGCGACTGGATGAATAGCGCGGCGAGCGCGATAGCGACGAGGAGCAGGGGCAATGCCCATCGCATCCAGACCATGCGACGCTTCGCTCCATCTCCCGTCGTTGTCAGGACAGTCTCGAGGCAATCCTCGAGCAATGGCCTGGCCCGCGCGAATTGTCCGGAGTCCCCCGTGAAGCTTGCGAGCTGGCTCGCGAATTCCAGGTGGAGCGTTTCCAGCGTATCCTGTTGACGAAGCCTCACACTGTCAGGAGCTTCGCCGCGCACGACGATAGCGAGCAGCGCACGCGGGCCCGCCTCGACGTTGATGGTGTGTTCACCGACACTGAACTCCCGAAGTGTCGCTCCTTCTTCAGGCCGAAATGAGTCTTTGACGAAATCCTGAATGGCCGAGAGCATGCTGGAGACCAGTTCCGCTTCGGGGACGTCGAGGTGGGGGGCGGATACATGTTCGAGAAGAAGTCCCGTTTCCGCGTGAACCAGGAAGACTTGCTCGACGCGGTATACGAGCGCGTGCTTGAGAACTACCTGAGGATACGGAACACCCGACCTCCACGCTTCAACTCGCCATTTCATTCCCCGGAGCGAGAGACTCTCCTCGACAGCGCTGTTGATCGATCGCACGAGGCCCGACATCGCTTCTGCTATCGATTTTCTGATGGCGGGTCCGAGTATCGGGAAAATGGCCGTGGCCATCTCGCGTGGATCGCGTCGTATCGATTCGCGTAACGCAGTGTCGATCGTGGGGCTCAGTGCGCGACCGAGCTGGTCGTCACGGCTGCCACGAAGGGCGAGTGCTTCGGGGAGCTTCTCGGCAAGATCTTCGACTCGTACCGCGCGCGTTCGAAGTTCATCCGACATTGCATCGAGTCGCGACTGCTCGGGGCCTACGAGGAGGGCGCGCAGCCTCTCGTATTCCTCGACTGAATCTGCTCCGTTAGCGACGCCCCGCGCACGCTCTGGAGACACGACGAATCAACGTTTCAGGTCAGATTCCTGCTTTCCCGAACCGGGCTGTGGACCGCTGATCCGGGTTGCGAGCTCGGTGAGCCCGGCGGCAAGCGCAGACCGGTCCATCTTTTCTGACTGGAGTCGTGTCGTGACTGTAGAGAGCTCGGTGGAAAGACGTCCATCGAGGCCTTTCAAGGACTCCTGCAGCATCGAGCGAATAGCAGCGGTTTCTTCGAGTATTTTCTGCTCGAGGTCCTGTATGCGAGCGTCGACCGCGCGCATCTGTGCGCCGAAGAGGAGGTCGCGGACCTGGTCGATGCTGTCCGCTGTACCCTTCTCCTGAACGCCGTTGGTGGGGTTCGATTGCTGCTGCGAACTGCCTGACATTTCCGGCCTCCCGATCGACTATATGGAAGGAGAAAATACTCTTAGCTGTGCGCGGCAGCTACCGGATGGGCGAAGAGCGCTCTGGTGCGTGTGAGTGCCCGGGCTACTATTCTGAGTGACCGAACACCTGGGACGAATCCTGAGAAGTCGGGTCGCGGCAGCGGCGTGCGTTGCCGGCGTTCTCTCGGGATGCGTCAACTTCATCGCGCCCGGTGAGTCGCTCGAGTACCCGGATGGCGTCGAGTACTTCGATGAGGCGATGTTCCGACCGATCTGGAACGAGCTGGAGAGTTGCAGCAAGCTGGAGGGGACCCTCCGCAAAGTCACCTTTTACTACGTTCCCCGGGTGACTCTCACTGTGGTCCAACCGGGTGTTCGCACACTCGGCATGTACTTTCCTGAAACGCACCGGATTTTCATCGTACAATCCGCGATGGCGGACAGGGATGTGATCCGCCACGAAATGATGCACGCGCTGCTGCGCGATACCGCTGGGCATCCTCCCAGGTATTTTGGCGAGGATGGTGTTTGCGGGGTTGTCTGACGTGGGGCAAGTCAGTGCTCGGGGCGGGGATCGAACCCGCATGTCCTTTGGGACAAGGGATTTTAAGTCCCTCGCGTCTACCGATTTCGCCACCCGAGCCGGGTGTACCCTCTCGCAAACTATGAATCGTGGGTGCAGCCGCAACCGAATTGACCAAGCGATCTCTCGCTTACGTCAATACCCCTCTGCCATCAGCCGCGCACGCCGAGTGCACTGACGCAATACCATACCGTGTGAGCGATGAGACCCGAAAGGGCCGCATCGCCGCCGTTTGCCATAGCACGACCGTCTGCATCGACGGACTCAGCAGCCAGTCCTCCATCAAGCGGTGCGCGACGGAGCCAGTCCAGCGCGTCGGACGATCCCGGCCCGAGGAGTCTCGCACACCTGACTTCGAGCTCGTTGATGTCCGCCAACTCGAGCCGCTTCACCGTACGCCGATACATCGAGTCGTCGCGCGGGAGCAGGTCGAAGTAAGGAAGCCAGTAGAGGGATGCTGACGGGGTATCGGCAAGCGCCGAACCTCCCGCAAGATCGACGGCCGAATACAAACCCGGCTTCCCTGCAGGACTCTCGCTGAATTGACGCATCACTGAAGCACGCACCGCCGCGGCATCCTGCACTTTTTCCGCTGTCTTCTCATCGAGGGTATGGCTCAGTATGTCGAGGGCAAGCGCAACTACAGCATTGCCATGGGCAGTGAACGGGCGCTCGGGGACTGATCCATCCGGATTAACTTCGGTGGAATAAAGCGGATACTGCGAGTGCCGGCGCGCCTCGATATCTTCGTTCGATCCGTATAGGGAGTCGGCAAGCACCGGCTCTTCAACCACCTTGTCATCCGCGCTTTCGACGATGTACGCATCGACCGCGATGGCATACGCCGCCGCACCCTCGAGAGAGAACCCGGGCTCGAACACCGAGCCATCGAGATAATGCACGCCACCGCCGGGAGCATAGCCGTGAAGCTCGCAGGTTCTCAACAGAATCTCGCGCGCGAGCGGCTGGTCGACGAGCTGGATCGCGGGCAACACCCACATGAGCGCGTGCCAGTCACGAATCGTCAAACCGTGCTCGTTCCAGGGCAGCCTGCTGCGCACTATGTACCAATGGGATTGATCGAGCGCGCGCGTCACGCTTCCGAAGTAGCAGAAGAAGACATGTCGCGCGATGATCCTGTCGGCAACCTGATTCCCGGTTGCTGGCTCCATAGCACGCAGCGCGGACCTGGTTGCGTCCACAAGCATGGGTCCGCCACGTCGGCGCATGACGCGTAGCATCGCCGCGGCACCATCCCGCTCAGCTCCAGCGGCAACGTGAAAATGCGCTTCGTGCGATTGCCCGGCATCAACAGTTACGTGCCGACTCAGCGACCACGAGGAGGTCGCCTCCATGATGCCGATGTCGTAATCGCCCTCTCCTCCAATCGCGAGCGCCATCGGACTCTCTGCACTCGCGCCCTCGAGGAGCACCGAGCCGTCGTTGCCTCCCTCAACCGAGTGCGCGTCGGAGAACTCACGCGAAGAGCGAATTCGCAAGTGACGGTGACCGAGTGTTCCCTCGACTCCGATCTTCAGGTCTACCGCGGACGGCCCGCGATTTTCAACACTGAGTGCTATGACCACACCGGACACATCCGCATTCCTACCGTGTGGTGCACAGATGATTCCGCGCAGCGAAAGCAATCCCGCCCGTGCGTTGAATGACGGCAACCACCCGGACTCGCGCTCCCACGCTATGCCTTCAGCACCAAGGGTGAGGCGCGTTCCGTCTGCCTCGATTACAAGTCGTACAAGTGGAGTCGCACTTCCGTCGAGAAACCCCGCGTCACCAGCAAACTCTACCGCGCCCCGCAGTCCCGCGTCCACGGTGCCCAGCAGATGGATCGATGCGTCGGCAGGATGGATACACGGTACAGAGATCCAGTGATTGCCTGTCACCTGCCACGGAACTCTCGGAACCGGAATGCTCACTTGGACGCCAGACGATCCATCACCACAATGCTCATCACCGAACCGCCGTCTGCAGAAGCTCTCTTGCATGCTCGCGACTAACCTTGCTCTCGGGATCACCACCAAGCATGCGCGCAATTTCAACCACGCGGGTCTGGCCCACGAGAACTGTGACATCGGCGGTAGTAACTCCACCTCTCGCGGCCTTCGCTACCACGATGTGATGGTGCGCGCGGGCAGCAATCTGCGGGAGATGTGAAATCGCGAACACCTGGTGATGCTCAGCGACTCTTCGAAGGGTGTCGCCAACCTGAAGTCCAACTTTGCCACCGATACCTGCATCAACTTCGTCGAAGACGAGCGTCGGCACTGCATCCGCGCGAGCCAGTATGGTCTTCAGCGCGAGCATCACGCGTGAGAGCTCGCCGCCGGATGCAACACGCGCCAGCGGCCTCGCATCGTGACCCACATTGAGCGCGATCCGGAATTCAATCTCCTCCGCGCCGTCTTCATCAGGCGATTCCTTCGACACGAGCAGAGGTGCAAAGCTACCGCCGGTCATTCCGAGATCCGGAAGAACCAGGTCGACCGCCTTTGCCAGCTTCTTCGCAGCGCTCACCCGCAGTGCAGAGAGTTTCCTCGCATCAGCCATCAGCTTCTCTCGCGCACTTTCTTCACGCTTCTCGAGCTCGGCCAGATCGAAGGAACCGGAATCGACAAGATCGAGTTCGACTCGCGACCGGCGGCCCATCTCGATAACGTCCTCGAGCGCCGGGCCATATTTCTTGATGAGCAGATAGATTGTCTCGCGACGCCTGCGAACTTCGTCGAGTCGATCCGGATCGAGATCAACTGATCGCGCGTAGTCATCAATGGCACGCGCCAGCTCATCGAGAGCGTAAAACCCGCTGTCGAAAAGTTCCTGAAGCCTCGCGACGGACTGATCGACGCGCACAACGCCTGACAGGGACTTGTTGACTGTTGCGAGGCGGTCGAGAATACCCTCCTCGTCCCCTGACAACATCGCGCTCATGCTCTGGGCGAGTCCGCGCAGCTCATCGGAATTCTCGAGCACTCTTGCTTCATCCTCGAGGCGCGTGTCTTCGCCGGGTGTCAGCTTCGCATCCTCGATCTCGCGTACCACATGTCGCAGGTAGTCAGCACGCCGCTCCGCATCCGCGCGTCGCGACGTGAGCTGCGAGATCTCGCGCCGTATGCGCGACAGTTCCGCGAACGCAGCTCGTACCGTGTTTGCCTGGCCGGCGGACCCGCCAAACTCGTCGAGAATCCGACGCTGGGACTCGCTGTCGAGCAGCGTCTGTGCTTCGTGCTGCCCATGAAGGTTGACCAGCGCCCGACCGATCTCGCCAAGGACTGTTGCGGTAACGGGTGACCCGTTTGCCCACGCGCGACCGCGACCGGCGCTCGAAATCTCCCGCTTGAGGACGATGGTGCCATCGTCAGTTTCGATGCCGCGTTCGTCGATCAGAGCAGCGATCGACTTTGATTCGCCAACGTCGAATACGCCTTCGACCGTCGCCTTCTCTGCTCCAGTCCTGATGAGATCCGAGCTGCCACGCTCACCTAACAGAAATCCAAGAGCCCCGACGATTATCGATTTACCCGCGCCGGTCTCACCCGATAGAACATTGAATCCGTCGGAGAGTGGAAGCGTCAGCGATTCAATGATCGCAAAATTCCTGATTCGAAGCTCAGTCAGCATCGGTGATCAGTCCGCGTCGGGCGGCCCGCCCCAGCCGAGCTTCGCCCGCATTCTCTCAAAAAAACTCGAATTGGGAAGCCTGACGATGTGCACCGGGTCGACAGCACGCCTGACAACCAGTTTTTCTCCGGGCACGAGCTGTGTCCCGACTTGTCCGTCAACTGTCACAAGAAGCGATTCCGAGCTCTGCGAGGTGTCGACTTCGACTATGGCATCGGGTGCGACTATGAGCGGTCTCACACCGAGCGCATGCGCCGATATCGGCGTGAGCAGAATCGATTCAACGGTCGGATACACAACTGGTCCCCCGGCCGAAAGGCTGTATGCAGTCGAGCCAGTCGGAGTCGAGATGATCACTCCGTCGGCGGCGTACGTTCCGATCGAGTCTCCGTTGACACTCAATCCGAGTCGGACGACGCGCGCGAATCCACCTTTGTGAACGACGAAATCGTTGAGCGCCAACCACTCCTGCCTGTTCGCGCCTGCGCCGTCGACGGCCGTGGCGCGCAATGCCATCCTCGCTTCAGCTACTGACTCCCCCGCGGACAGCTGCCGCAGCACATGCTCGAGCTGGTCTGCGCCGCACGTCGTGAGGAAGCCGAGCCGGCCAAGGTTGATTCCGACGATCGGTACCTGAGCGCCTGCGATCAACCGCGCTCCGCGGAGCAGCGTGCCGTCGCCACCAAGAGTGATCAGCGCGTCGATAGTGGATGCACTCTCGAGAACATCTCCGCTGCCAGCGACTGCGTGCAGTTCCGGCTCGAATTCGAGCGAAAGACCGAGCTCCGGCGCGAGCCGGAGCAGCCTGCCTAGAATGTCATCGAGCTCGTCGTATCCGGTGTGACCAATGACTCCGACGCGCATCAACCGGCGAGCAGCCGTGCGCCCCGCGTCTTGCCCTGACGGATCTCGCGGACCCGTTGAGCGATGCCGGCTGCATCGAGGCCCAGGCCTGCAAGCTGTTTGACTCGCGGGGCCTGTTCGATGAACGCGTCTGGTACACCGTGCGTAAGCACCCGCGCTGCGGGATCGACTGCCGCGACCACTGCTGCCATATACGCACCGAAGCCATTCACCACTGCACCTTCTTCCACAACCAGAAGCGACTCGCACTCGGCAACAACGGCGGCAAGCACATCCGCGTCGTGCGGCTTGATGAACCGGCAGTTGACGACAGTCGCATTGATTCCTTCACCGGCCAGCATCTCTGCTGCCTCGAGTGATGGAAGGACCATCGTACCTGTTGCCAATATCGCGATACCTCCAGAGGCGTCGCGGGTCCCCTTTCGTAACACTTCCCATGAACCATAAGGAATCGCATCGACCTCGGATGCGGGCGGTACGATGTCGGGTGCGGCATCGCGCGGGTATCGAATTGTGAACGGGCCTGCGCGATGCGCTGCGGCTGTCCGCATGAGCCCAACCATTTCCGTCCCGTTTTTCGGCGCAGTGATGGTTATGCCGGGTACCGCGAGCATGTACGCGATATCATAGAGGCCCATGTGGGTGGGACCGTCCTCGCCTACGAGTCCCGCGCGATCCATTGCGAAGACAACCGGCAGCTCCTGAATCGCGACATCGTGAATGACGTTGTCGTATGCACGCTGGAGGAACGTCGAGTAGATCACGCAGAATGGATGCAGGCCGCGCGTCGCCATACCAGCGGCGAACGTCACCGCGTGACCTTCCGCGATCCCGACATCGAAGAAACGCTCCGGGTGCTTCGCCGCAAAAATCCCGGTTCCTGTTCCACTCGGCATTGCAGCCGTGATAGCGACAATTTTTTTGTTCTCTTCGGCAAGTTCTGACAAGGCCTTGCCGAACACTGCAGTGTAGGCGGCGTTTGCAGATGACACTTTCAGCTGCTTGCCAGTGGCCGGGTCATGGCCAGGCGGGAGCGCATGCCACTTTTCGGTGTGTTCGCCCGCAGGAAAGCCTTTCCCCTTCTGCGTGATTACGTGCACGAGCCTCGGACCACTGAAGCCGCGCACGGCGGAGAGTGTATCCATGAGAGCATCGATGTCATGTCCGTCGATCGGGCCGAAGTATCTGAAGCCAAGCTCCTCGAACAAAACGCCCGGTGTGAGAAAAGCTTTCATGCTCTCTTCCCACTTTCTCACGAACGTCGCTAATCCGGCACGCTTCGCAGGAGTTGACTCGACTGCTGCACCGAGCGCTGAGCGAAAGCGATTGTACAGCGGGTTGCGTTGAATTGACGTCAGGTACTTCGACATCGCGCCGACGTTGGGCGCGATGGACATCTCGTTGTCATTCAGAATGACGATGAAATCGCGACCGGAGGCGCCGGCGTTGTTGAGTCCCTCGTACGCAAGCCCGCATGTGAGAGCGCCATCTCCGAGAACTGAAACGACCTTGAACGATTCACCGTTGATGTCGCGCGCCGCAGCCATTCCAAGCCCCGCTGAGATCGCGGTGGCCGCGTGCCCCGCACCGAAAGTGTCGTATTCACTTTCCGTGCGTTTGAGAAAGCCTGAGAGCCCATCTTCCTGGCGAAGCGTCTCCATTCCGCGGTCACGGCCGGTCAGCAGCTTATGGGGATACCCCTGGTGACCGACATCCCACACCACCTGATCGCGGGGCGTATCGAATGCGGCGTGAATGGCGACTGAAAGCTCAACGACGCCGAGGCCGGCTCCGATGTGACCGCCGGTACGCGAACATACTTCTATGAGACGCTCGCGTATCTCCGCGGCAAGATCGCGTAACTGATCGCGGCTCATCGAGCGGGTCGCGGCCGGAAGGTTTCCAGATTGCAATAAGGTCATGTGACTATCGGTTCAGTGACGACGGGATACAATAAAACCGGCGAGATGTTCAAGCTCGCCGGTGAGCATTTCCTGTTCGCGAAGCGCATGACAACCATCGGTGACAAGTGCGTTCGCACGAGCGATTGCACCTTCGACGCCCAGCAGCGCCGGATAAGTGCTCTTACCCAATTCGACATCCCGGCCGGCAGTCTTACCGAGCTGGTCGGATGACGCAGTGACATCGAGCACGTCGTCCATTATCTGAAACGCCAAACCGATGGACCTGCCATAACGCTCCAGCGCATCGATGCGCGCCGCCGATGCACTTGCGGCAATACCGCCAAGGCGCACCGATGCGGAGATCAGCTCGCCGGTTTTAGCCGCGTGCATTGCGTCGAGATCATCGCGGGTTAGCGCTGTTCCCTCTCCGGCAAGATCCAGAAGCTGGCCGCCGATCATTCCTCCGGCACCGGCCGACTGCATCAATACCTTAACTATCGTACAGCAGGCGCTCGCGGGCAACCGAAGACCCAGGCCTCCGCGATAGGCAGCGCGGGCGGCCATCGGGATCATCACGGCGCCGGCAGAAGTCGCGAGAGCCACTGAGAATGCGCGGTGAGTCGCGAGTCGGCCTCGACGCACGTCATCGTCATCCATGCAGGGGAGATCATCATGCACCAGGGAGTACGCGTGGATGATTTCGACCGCTGCGGCAACGAATGAAGCGTCACCGTGACCACCCGCTGCCCGGTATGATGCCAGAACAAGAAGCCCCCGAAGCCGCTTACCGCCGCCACTTAGCGCGTACCGCACGGTTTCGGCGAGGTGGCCCGGCATCTCAGCGGTGTCCGAGGAAGTGATCGCGGCAATCGCAGCCTCAACTCGCTCCCGGTCGCCGGGAGTGGAGATTCCGAGTGGATCAGGAGCTGAGATCGCGAAGCTCCAGCACGCCGTCGGCCCGCTCGACCAGTTCCTTCACCTTCTCCTCGGTCTCGTTCAACTCGTCCGATGCGAGCCTCAGGAGCTCCACGCCCTCCTCGAACAGCTTGAGCGACTTATTGAGGTCGAGCTTGTCTGATTCGAGTTGCGCGACGATCTGCTCGAGCCGGCTGAGGTTTTTCTCGAAGGACATAACCATCAATATAGATGGGCCCACCGACGCGGGCTTCGCCTGCGATCGGCTGTTAGCAGCAGTAGCCAATCAGCTATCAGCTGCCTCGCAGTTCGGTGGCTAACGGCTAGGGTCTAGTGCCGCTAACCGCCAACAGCCCAATCCACCCTTCCGGACAGCTTTCGGAATCCAAGATGATCTATTAGTATATCCGGATAGAATGATTGACGCCGCCCAGCTCTTCGAGAGAATGTCCGCGCTAGCCGACTCCGTCAGGAGCCGGATGTTGTTGCTGCTGGAACGGCATGAACTCACTGTCAACGAGCTCCAATCAATCCACCAGCTCCCCCAGTCCACCGTCAGCCGCCATCTCAAGGTTCTGGCAGACCAGGGTTGGGTAGCGTCTCGCGCGGAAGGCACGAGCCGTCGCTACAGGATGGAAGAAAAGCTCGACCAATCCGGTAAGAAGCTGTGGCATCTGGTCCGCGAGCAGGTCGTTGCCACATCCGCTGCATCAAACGATACTCGTCGTCTTCAGAGCGTTCTTGCCCACAGGCGAAGCCGGTCGGAGAAGTTTTTCTCTTCTGCGGCAGGTGAATGGGATCACCTTCGCGTCGAACTCTTCGGGCGGCGGGCAGATCTCATGGGATTGCTTGGCCTGCTCGATGATCAATGGGCCGTCGGCGATCTCGGATGCGGCACGGGTCAGCTGGCCGAATCGATAGCACCGTTCGTAAAGCAGGTAATCGCCGTAGACGACTCAGCCGCAATGCTCGGGGCCGCACGCAAACGCCTCGGCGCAATCCCGAACATCGATGTGCGGAGTGGACGCCTCGAGTCGCTGCCCATCGAGACTGGCTCGCTCGATGCAGCACTGCTTTTTCTCGTACTGCATTACGTGCCGGAGCCGGAGATTGCAATCGCGGAGGCGTTCAGAACTCTCAAGCGCGGCGGGCGTCTCCTCGTTGTCGACATGATGCCGCACGAGCGCGAAGACCTCATCCAGGACATGGGGCACGTGTGGCGCGGGTTTCCACATGAACAGATCGACAAGTTGTTCGCTGCTGCCGGGTTTTCAGGGAGCAGGTACCACCCTCTTTCGCCGGACGAAGCGGCGAAGGGGCCGACGCTGTTCGCTGCGGTAGCTCGCAAGGCGGAGATGCCTGCGATGAACGCCGATGCGACTGGCGACTCCAGCACCAGTACTCTCGCACTGACCGCCTGACCCTTACTTCAACACCAGGATCAACAGGACGATGACAAGCGTAGCCGATTTTCCAGTGACATCAGATACCGAGGCCGGCAACGGCCGCTTCTCGGTCAGTGACAACCGCCTTCCCTACAAGGTTGCGGACATATCGCTCGCCGAATACGGACGGAACGAGATCCGTCTCGCCGAGCACGAGATGCCGGGTCTCATGGCGCTCCGCGATGAGTTCCGCGATTCACAGCCGCTCGCTGGC
>JANPKW010000105.1:0-3669 GCA_031426255.1 Gemmatimonadaceae bacterium
ACTGAAGCCTGTGTTTTTCTTCAGTATGCGATTCTGGCTCATGACTGAGGACTGATGCCTTCTGAGCCTTGGGTCGACAGTCCCCAGGCGACAGTAAGAAACACATACTGAAAAACAGCATAGGCTTCAGTCCTCAGTCCACGCAGTCGACAGGCACGAGTCAAAGGCGGGAAAGGCGGGAAAGGCGGGAAAGGCGGGAAAGGCGGGAAAGGCGGGAAAGGCGGGACCGCCCTGGTACGCTAAGCCTTGAGTTTCGCCCTCGCAAAATCCTCGAGCGAGGTCAACCCAATCGGCAGCCGCGTCCGCATGAGCGTAGCATCGAACGTCTGATCGGAGGTCTCGTTCACAATCCCGAAGCGCATGATCCGCGCAATACCCTCATGCAAACGGCCGGTCGCGACCGCCATCCCGCGAACTACCGGCAGCGGAATCGACGAGACCTTGGCGCGCTTCCCGCTCACCTTCTCGAACACAGCGACCACCTCGCGCGCCGTGAGATTCTCAGGGCCACCGACTTCGATCGTCCGCCCCCGCAACTCCGGAATTCTCAACGTTAGAACAACGGCGTTAGCAACGTCATCCGCGGCGATGAAGTTGCGCGGATTTTTGCCTGACCCGAACAACATCACGCGCTTGCCCGTCACGACAGCCTTTCCGATCAGCTCCCACGCATGGACCTCCATGAACGCCGACGGCCGGATGATCGTGTACCTGAGTCCGCTCTCCGTCAGATACTTCTCGATCTTTGCCTTGGTGCGCCAGAAATCGATGGGATGATTCGCCGCCGCACCCATCGCCGATGTATACACGAAGTGCCCGACCTTGGCTTCCTTCGCCGCATCGATCAGCGCGCGGTGCCCCTCATCATCAACGATTGAGCTCGCAGTCGGGCCCCGGCCCAGCAGCGAATGAGCAGCAGCGACCACTGCGCTCGCTCCGCGTACCGCAAACTCGAGCGACTCAGGATCGCGCAGGTCGCCAAGCACTACCTGCGCGCCCCGGGCCTTGAGATCGTCTGCTTTTGACCGGTCGCGCGTCATCGCACGAACCGTCTCGCCCTTTGCCAGCAGTTTCTTGACAACCTGCCGACCGAGGCTGCCGGTCGCACCTACCACTAAGATCATTTGTCAGCGCCCACGATCACCAGCAGGCCACTGCCAACTTCCCGCTCCCCGGTTCTGTCAGACGGACGATTCACGACTCTACCCTCCACTACCATAGTAGTGGATCCGCCCCCGTCGAAGTTCATACCATCATGGACACCAATCCTGAGCATCAGGTTTGCCAGCTCGACCAGGGTCATGCCAGCGTCCGTCTCGCGCCGGCCATCTACAGTCAGAAGGTAGAGCGTACTGCTGTCCTTCGAGAAGCCCGCTGCACTACGTGGATTCCTCCCCTCGAACCGCGCAAACGTCCCCTCCAGAATGCCCGCGTACTCGGCGATGCTGCGACCGTTCATAACGACGCGCGGCCATCCGCCCACCACAGTCCGGACTTTCGATTTCGCAGGCTGAATGCGAGCGGTAACTCTTACGGTGCCGCCGCGCCTCGCGATCGCTCGCAGATCGTCGCGTTTGTCGCCGCTCGCTGCGAGAACGCCGCCGTTTTCGAGCGGGAGAGCGCCTCCCTCAGACGCGTCCCCTGCGATCCTGAACGTCATCGTGCCGTTCTGCTGCGAGATCAACTTCAGCGGAACAAGCGTAGGACGTTTGCCCGATGTATCCGGAGGGGTACTCGCACCAAGTGCACGCGTGTAGAGCACAAGTGTGTTGCTGTCCGGCCACGAATTGATCCCCTCGAGCTTGAGCGGCCTCCTCCCTGGAAGATGCAATGTCGCAGCAACTACGAATCGCTCGATCATCGGCTTGTTGTTCCAGTCGATGCCGAGCTGATAATGGACGTTGTCGAATCTCTCATGGGGCGAATCGGTCATCGTGATGCCTTTGTCGATTCGCCCTTCTATGACGACGTTGTTCTCGCTCTCGAAAGTGCGCGTATTGAAGAAATCTGCGTTGATCGCCGCGACCGCGCGTCCCGGTCCCTTGTAGCGACCGAACATCTCGCTCACTTTCTCGCGCGCGAGCGCGGAGTCTTTCGCCCTGACGCCGCGCAGAATCAAACCCGGCTGTCGAAGGTTGACCTCGACGACATTGACCCGCCACGGCCCGCTGTTGACGACAAGCCGCTTGTACGTGACGCCCGCTGCAATCTCGCGCACAGTCGAGGAGTCCCACTCCTGCGCCTGGCAAGGAACAGCCGCCGCGGCAAACGCCGCGGCGGCCAGAGAGATGAAGCGGAACCTCAAATCAATAATTCGGATTGCCCGCCTTCTCACTCAACGGAACGATGAAGCACTTGTTCTCGCCGTAAAAATCAGTGAACACAGGATACTTGCCCTTGGGGAAGAGATCCGTTCCGCTCGCGAGATAGCGTCGCAGGTCACCAAGCCGCTGCCCGGTCAGGAAGAAATCCCGCGCGCGCTGGTTGCGCAGCTCGGCGATCAATGCCGTACCAGTCAAGCTCACAGGCGCCTGGTTTCCGACTGCCCTTCTGGCGTTGACGAAAGTCAGCGTTGCAGCCGTCGCTCCGTCTGCCTCAGCGATTATGTACTGCGCCTCGAGGTGCGACGCGAACTTCATGTTCGTCGTGATGTCGATGGTTCCGACCGCAGACGGTGTCCAGCCGGAGTACATCGAAGGACGCTGCGGCGGGAAAATCGGATTCGAGTTAAGCCCAAGTCTCGCCGTCGCAAGCGCCGGCACTCTTGGGTCATTGAGCCCGAGAAATGTCGGATGCACGCCGACAAACGGGTCGGCCGTACGGGCCGGACGGTGCACCTGGTTGTTCTCCCGCACCGAGTTTGCCGAGTATAGCGCGAACTTCTCGTAACCGGCTGGGACGAGCAGGGCATACGCGCGCGCCTTCGCAAGATCACCGATCTTCAATGCTGCTCGCGCCGCACCAACGTTTGACATGTTGATGAGATCGGTTGCAGCTGCGATGTTCGCCGCTACCGTCTGGCCCGCACGATAAGCCGTGGCAATTGTGATCGCGGTATCGAAGCGAGCCATTCCACGACGCAGCAGCTCTTCTGTCGGAAGTGGCGCGCTGACGTTCACTGGTGCTTCGCAGAATCCTTCGCCAAGCAGCACGTAGGCATATGCACCGTACGCGTAGACGCGAGCAAGGTTGATGCTGCTTCCCGCCGATGCGCCGAGCATTCCACGCAGTCGCACAGCAGCATCGTCGGCAGATTGCCGGGTTCGCTGAATGTTCACATACACACCCTCATTGGTCTCATTGAGATCGATGAAGTTGTGCAGCGAGAACTCGCGAACCGCGACGTTCGTATGATCAGTAAAAATTTCGTCAGACAGTACACCCGACCACAGTGCATAGCTGCCATACGCGACCTGAAACTCTCCGATTACTCCATTTACGATGAGTGTTTCGAGAGTCGGGTCAGAGAGCTGCTCGCCCTGGATCGATCCCGGATCACTTACGTCGAGCAGGTCACTGCAGGCTGAGGCGCTCAATACCATGGCGCCCAGGCAAATTCCTCTTAGCGCGCGCATCAGAAGTTCACCGAAAGTGAGAGTGAGTACCGCTTGGTCATCGGCACTGTCCATGAGTCATTGCGATTGAAGGTCGAGCCGCCGCCGTTGAAGT
>JANPKW010000106.1:0-41087 GCA_031426255.1 Gemmatimonadaceae bacterium
GGGTTCCGACCGTGTCTTCGCTGCAGGCCGGAGCTCGCACCGGGCACTGCGCCGGTCGATGACGCTCATCGTATTGCTGGCCTGATTGCGCAAAGAATCGACGAGGGTGTGCTCGACGATGGTGGCGGCATCGAGCGCATCGCGAAACAGTTCGGTTGGAGCTCACGTCAGATACGCCGTATGGTGCAGAGAGAGCTTGGGGTGTCACCGATAGAGCTGGTGATGACGCGGCGACTGCTCCTCGCAAAGCAGCTGCTCACGGAAACTACGCTGCCGATGACTCGCGTCGCGTTCGCGAGCGGTTTCGCCAGCCTCCGACGTTTCAACGACGCATTCGGAACTCGCTATGGCATGCCGCCGAGCCGTTTTCGCAAGGCCGTTAAAACCGGGAGCGGTGATGCGGTCGAGGCAACTGCCTTCACTTTGCAGCTCGGCTATCGAGCTCCGTTCGACTGGCCCGGCTTGCTCAGTTTTCTTGGCGCGCGAACGTTGAAGGGCGTGGAGGTTGTCGACGGGAGCCGGTACGTCAGGACTGCCCATATCGGTGGGCACTCAGGATGGGTCGCGGTGGCCGATAACCCTTCGCGCCGCACCCTTAATGTGGAGCTGTCACATTCTCTTACGCCTGTCCTGCCGGCACTGCTCGGGCGGCTTCGTAATCTTTTCGATCTGAATGCGCGGCCCGATGTCATCGCGGCGCACCTCGGGAAGTTTGCTGTGCTCGCCGGATCCGTTGAGAAAACTCCCGGCCTTCGCGTACCGGGCGCGTTCGACGGGTTCGAGCTGGCCGTGCGCGCGATCCTTGGCCAGCAGGTCAGCGTAAAGGCTGCAACGACCTTCGCCGGCCGGTTCTCGGAACGCTTTGGTGATCCGGTAACGACACCGCATCACGATGTGCTGCGTCTTTCGCCAACGGCGGCGACCGTGGCGCGGGCAGGAGTGGAGTCCGTCGCTTCGCTTGGCATAGTTAGCTCGCGCGCGCGAAGCATCGTCGCGCTCGCGAAAGAAGTTGCATCAGGGAGGCTGCAGCTCGAGGCCGGTGTCGATCCGCTCGCGACGATGAAGCAGCTCGTCGCAATTCCTGGCATCGGTCCATGGACCGCGAATTACATCGCGATGCGCGCTCTTCGCTGGCCCGATGCCTTTCCAAAGGAAGATCTCGTTATCAGAAAGCGTCTTGCAGGGGCGACGGCGGCGCGTGCCGAGGAGATCTCCGATGCATGGCGTCCGTGGCGGAGCTACGCGACCCTGCATTTGTGGAGAGAAGAGTCTATCGGATAGGGTGTAACCACGACAATCTTTGCCGGGTCACATCCACCCGGTCACGGAGATTGCTCAACGTGCTTCGCTTTCCCCACCGTTTGCTTCGCAGCTCACAGTTTGCACTGATCATCGCGATCACCGGCATTCCCCTTGGTGCGCAACCTTCGGACTCAGCCCTTCTGTCCGCGTTCAAATGGCGCAACATCGGACCCTCGAGCATGGGCGGTCGCGTTGTGGATATCGAAGCGGCGGAATCAGCATTCGCGACGGTCTATGTCGCGTCGGCCTCAGGGGGTGTGTTCAAATCAGTCAATGCCGGCATTACGTGGACACCGGTCTTCGACAATTACCCGTCCGCATCGATCGGCGATATCGCGCTCTTTCAACCGAATCCCGAAATAGTCTGGGTCGGCACAGGCGAGGCAAACAATCGTAACAGCGTGGCCTGGGGCGATGGCATTTACAAATCGACGGACGGAGGCAGGACTTTCCGCAACATGGGGCTCAAGACCACGCATCAGATCGCCCGCGTGGTTACGCATCCTGCTGATCCGAACACTGTTTACGTCGCTGCGATCGGGCACCTGTGGGGTTACAGCGGTGACCGCGGAGTCTTCAAGACCACCGATGGCGGAACGACCTGGAATAAACTCGCCGGCGGGTTACCGAACGACGGCAAGGCCGGCTCGACAGAGCTCGTTATGGACCCGTCGAATCCCAACATTCTCTACACCGCTTTCTACGATCGTCTGAGAAAGCCGTGGGTGTTCACGAGTGGCGGGCCAAATGGTGGCATCTACAAGTCAACGGATGCAGGCGTGACGTGGCGAAAGCTGACCACCGGGCTGCCGACGGGTGCAACCGGCCGAATCGGGCTCGATGTGTCACGTCAGAATCCACAGATACTCATGGCGCTTGTGGAGGCGGAACAGACCAACGACCTCGCGCGCCCGGGTTCCGGCATGTACCGGTCGGAAGATGGCGGAGCTTCATGGAAATATGTCAACACCTATAACAACAGGCCGTTCTACTACAGTCAGATCAGGATCAATCCAAAGAATCACCGGCGTGTGTACGTGCTCACCACACGATTCATGGTGTCGGACGACGGTGGGAAGACACTGAGCAACGGCAGCGCGGATGAGGAGATTCATGGCGACTTCCACGCAATGTGGCTCGATCCTAACGATGAAAAGCGCTACTACATCGGTGCCGACAAGGGTGTCTCGCTGACGCACGACCACGGGCAGCGATTTGTCCTCCTCGACAACTTCGCGATGGGTCAGTACTACCGTATCGGCGTCGACATGCGGGACCCGTACTACATCTATGGCGGCCTCCAGGATAACGGAACGTTCGCTGGTCCCAGCTTCAGCCGTGACTCACGCGGAATTCTCAATGACGATGCGTGGAAGGTTCACTGGGGCGATGGAATGGACATTCAGATCGACCCGACTGACTGGCGCAGGGTCTACTCTGAGGGAGAGAACGGCAGCTTCCGCCGCTACAATGCGGAAACACGTGCATCCACACCGACACGCCCAAGTCCGACGAACACGGTCAACTACTCCACCGTATCGGGCTCAACGGCGCGCGGCATGGACATGTTCAGGTACAACTGGTCAGCGCCGCTCGTTATGTCTCCGCACGATCCCAACACGATCTTCCTCGGGGCCAATCACCTTTTCAAGACCACCGATCGCGGTACAAGCTGGCGCATCATCAGCCCTGATCTCACAACCAACGATTCCGCAAAGACGCGGGTCAGAAGTGGCGGGATCACTCAGGACAACACCGGCGCTGAAACCCACGGAACCATCACTTCGATCTCGCAGTCGGCAGTAAGCTCCGGCGTGATCTGGGTCGGGACTGACGACGGAAACGTCCAGGTAACGCGCGACGGGGGGATGACATGGGCAAACACTCGCGCAGCAGTGCGAGGCGTACCTGCCGCTACATGGGTCGACCGGGTCGAGGCATCACACTTCGATCCCGCGACTGCGTATGCGGTGTTCGACGGCCACCGTGATGACAGGTTTGCAACGTGGATCTTCAAGACTGCTGACTACGGGAAAACGTGGACCAACATCACCGCGAACATTCCTGACGGTCAGGTCATGCACGTAATACGTGAAGATCTGCGCAATCCGAATCTGCTTTTCGCAGGCAGTGAGTTCGCTGTCTGGGCAAGCCTCGATGGGGGCAGGAAGTGGAATCGCTTCATGAACGGGATGCCGACGGTTGCGACGCAGGATCTTGTCATTCACCCGCGCGACAATGACCTGGTGGCGGGCACGCATGGGCGGAGTCTGTTCATTGCTGACGACATAACTCCTCTGCAACAGCTGACACCCACGGTCCTCGCAGCGCCTGCACACCTGTTCGAGCAGCGTGTGGCAACCATATGGGAGAACGTGAGTCGCGGGGGACAACGCGGACACTTCTGGTATGCCGGCGAAAATCCTCCTTCGGTTTCGCCGAGTGGCTCGCTTGCGCGATCGGGCATGAGCAACAGCGCGATCATCAGCTACTACCTCAAGTCCACGCCTTCGGCGGCAACGTCGCTGGAGATTTCAAACGGTCGCGGACTTTCGAGGACCGTTGCCTTGGCAACGACGCCTGGAATCCATCGGTACAGGTGGGACCTGACGTTCGTCACTGCACTGACGGAAGAACAGCGTGAGGCGATCACGCGCCGGTTCGAGCAGCTGATTCGTCAGGGCGGTGAGGAGGTCGCGAGTTATCAGCAGGCATTCGACCGTTACCGCACTGCGACTGACGATGCTGCACGCCGGGAGGCGATTCAGATTCTCATGGCGATGGGCGGTGGTCTCGCGAATGATCTGCGTGGACCCGTCGCTGGCCCGGGCACGTACCGCCTGGTTCTCAACGTTGATGGGCGGCAGTACGTAGGAAGTATTGAAATCAGGCCCGACCCTCTCACACAGCGCTGAAGGACCTTCCACTTGCAACGCTGGTAGATAAGGGTCATCCCCAAACTCAATACGGATCTACGAGCTCATGATTCAAAAAGTTCTCGCGGTCGCTTCCGCCGCGCTGCTGTTTTCAGGGTGTGAGCCGGCCAGGAACGCTGATGCCCGGACAACCGAGGCGGCGGGAGAGCCGTTTGCCGCGCCAGCCTTGGAGCAGGCCCCGTCGAAGGCAGCGGCTCGGTATGTCACTGCGCCAACGGGAAACGCGGCGCGATACCGGATTCGCGAGCAGCTGGTCGGGCTCGATCTGCCGAACGATGCGATCGGCGAAACCGCCGCGGTCACGGGCACGATTGCCGCCGACTCGAAGGGCAGCATCATCGCATCGGAGTCGAAGTTCACAGTCGACGTGACCGGCTTGAAGAGCGACAAGGATCGCCGCGACAACTATGTTCGCCGCCGCGTGCTCGAGACCGAACAGCATCCGAGCGTGACGTTTGTTCCGAAATCAGTGCGCGGGGTCTCCCTACCCATTCCGAGATCGGGTACGCGGTCATTCGATCTACTTGGCGACATGACGGTCCGCGGAATCACGCGCCCGACCGTCTGGAAAGTGAATGCGACGTTTCAGCCGGGAAAAATCACCGGAGCAGCGACCACGTCGTTCACGTTTTCTGACTTCAGTATCACCCAGCCAAAGGTGCCCGTCGTGTTGAGCGTCGATGAGACGATAAAGCTCGAGCTCGACTTTACCATGGTGCCGGGCACCGCGCCGCGCTGACCGGTTTCGCGGTTGACGCAGTAGAGGGCGCCGAATAGGTTAGGGAATCCAGAGCTTGTTTATCGGGATTGACCTAACCTCTTGTCCAGTAATGCTTAACCAGGCTGCCAGACTCGCAGTTGCACCGTTTTTTATCGTTGTGTTTCAGGCCGCAACCCCACTCCAGGCCGCTTCTCAGCAGACAGAGATCGCAGATTCCGCGGCTGTCGACTCCGCCTCCAAAGCGCAGCCACTGAAGACAGTCAGGGTCGATGCTCACACCGGCCGCTCGCGTTACGCGCCGGCCGCCAGCCGCACCGCGACAAAATCCCTGGCGCTTCCCCGTGACGTACCCCAGTCCATGGTGACCATCAGCAGCGGGCTCATGCGCGACCAGGCGATGCAGGGGTTGGCTGATGTAGCGCGGTTCGTACCAGGCGCGACAATGGCGCAGGGGGAAGGCAATCGCGACCAGATCACCATTCGCGGAAATAACTCTACAGCGGATTTCTTCGTCGACGGCGTGCGTGATGACGTTCAATTCTATCGCGATCTCTATAATCTCGAGCGCGTTGAAGCCCTGAAGGGATCGAATGCAATGGTGTTCGGGCGTGGCGGAGGCGGTGGCATTCTCAACCGCGTGACGAAAGAAGCTCAATGGCGCACGCGACATGAGGTCGCTGCCGAGGCTGGGACGTTCGGCGGACGTCGTATCTCGACGGATCTTCAGCAGAATATTTCGCCCTGGATGTCCGGCCGGCTCAACAGCGTTTATGAGAATTCCGACCTCTACCGCGATGGCGCTAGGATCGACAGATCGGGAGTCAACCCGACACTCACGCTCGGCAAACGTGCCGGGGCAACTCGCGCATCGATCGGGTATGAGTACTTCGAGGATCGCCGGACGGCTGACAGAGGCATTCCCTCGTTCAAAGGCAAGCCTGTCGAAACTCATCCGTCGACGTTCTTCGGAAACCCGGATGAAAGCAGGTCGAACACACAGGTCAACGCGCTCCAGATGACCGTATCGCACGACGCTGGCGCGCTGCAGATCCGGAATCACAGCAGGTTAGCGAGCTACGACAAGTTCTATCAGAACATTTTTCCTGGCGCGGTGAACACAGCCGGCACGATGGTGTCTATTTCCGGATACAACAACGCGACTGGCCGCAGCAATCTGTTCAACCAGACCGACGTAAACCTGCGGGCAAACACCGCTTCGGTCGGGCATGACATTCTCATCGGCGCAGAATTCGGCAGGCAGTTTACTGACAACCTGCGTAGCACGGCGTTGTTCTCAGGTGATGCGACTTCCGTATTGGTTCCTGTCTCGAATCCGCGCCTGACGGTTCCGGTGACGTTCAGCCAGCGAGCGAGCGACGCGAGTAATGAAACCGTGGTGAGCACGAAGTCCTTGTACGTTCAGGATCAGATTGCCGTGACACCGAAGTTTCTCGTGATCGGCGGCGCGCGTTATGAAAACTTCGATCTCCAGTTCGAGGATCGCCGGAGCGACGTGACGCGCCGGCGCGACGACAACATGATTTCGCCCAGGGCAGGCATTATCTACAAGCCTGCGGAGCTGGTCTCGGTGTACGCGAGTTACGGGATCTCATTCCTGCCGGGTTCGGGCGATCAGTTCGCATCGCTCACCGAAGTGACGGAAGCGTTGAAGCCGGAGCGTTTCACAAATTACGAAGCGGGTGTGAAGTGGGACGTGCTCGACCGACTCGCGTTGACCGCGGCCGCTTATCGCCTCGATCGTACGAACACGAGGTCGATCGACCCGACAAACCCGCAGCGGTTACTTCAGACAGGTGCGCAACGGAGTCAGGGTCTCGAGGTCGGCGCGAACGGGAACGTGACATCGCGATGGGAGATTGCAGCAGGCTTCGCCAATCAGAGTGCCAGGATCATCGAGACTACCGCGGTCTCCGAGGCAGGAGCGCTGGTGCCGCTTGTTCCCAGGACGAGCATCTCACTCTGGAACAAATACAACTTCACTGCGCGCCTGGGAACCGCCGTCGGGCTTCTGCATCAGTCGAAAGTGTTTACGGGAATCGACAACGGTGTAGAGCTCCCGTCCTTCGAGCGTGTCGATGCGGCGCTTTACGCAGGTATTGGCTTCGGTCTGCGCGCGCAGCTCAACGTCGAAAATGTCTTCGATACGCGCTACTTCCCGACGGCACACAGCAACAACAACATCACGCCGGGCTCGCCCCGCGCCTTCAGATTGACTCTCACCGCCGGCTTCTAGCGGGGGTTTGACCCGCGCCAGTCCCGTTTCAAGTCGGTGCCGGATAGGTTTCCGCCATGACCGACTCCCCCGCATGGCAGGACATCGACGCCACACTCGGCGGCGAATATCTCCTGCTCAGGGAGGCGCCGCAGGCGGCCGGCTTCAGCGTTTTCGACGCGAGGTCAAAGACGGAAGCGACTGAAGTCGAGATCAAGAGCGTACCCGCCTCACTATTTGCGGGCGCGGCGCCGGTCAAAGAAAGCGATCTGGCTGCGCGGAAGCTTCAGCACCCGAACATTCTTTCGGTGATCGGTGCAGGTTGGGGCGAGAATACTTTCTTCTGGATCTCCCCCGCGATCGATGGGCGCACGCTGCGCGCGAGGTTGTCGCGCGGTGGACGAATCGAGCTGAACGATGCGCTTACATTGTTGAGAGACATGTCGGCGGCGCTGACGCACGCGCACCTGCACGGCGTAGTGCACGGGGGGCTCACTCCCGATAGCGTGATAATCAGTGGTGGCTCGGGACTCGTCGCTGATCTCGGTATCAGTGAAGTGTTCAGTGCGTTGAGGCGAGCTGATGTTGGATCGACAGGGATGCACCCGGCCGCCGTCGAACCACTGCGTTATTCGTCCCCGGAGCAGGCGAGTGGCGGCGCTGCGGATGCACGGTCCGACGTCTACGCATGGGGTGTGATCGCTTACGAGCTTTTAGGCGGGCGTCATCCATTTGCCGGCAGGAACACGCCGCGTCAGATGATGGCTGCGCACACCGATGAAGATCCGCCGCAGCTTTCGGGTGGACAGGTTGCAGTGCCCGGGGCGGTCGCTCGACTGGTGATGCGAAGTTTGTCGAAGGATCCGGCAAAGCGGCCGGAATCAGCTCGCGAGGTGCTCGCTGTGATGACCAAGGAAATGCTGATTCCGCCGCCGGCACCAGCCGCGGGTACGGGGCAGAAGGCAGTGATGCTTCTGATGATTGCCGCGGTCGCGCTGGTCGCCATCATCGCATGGCTTGGAATGAACAGCTAGCCCGCCCTTATTGACATATCAACAAATGTTGATATAATAGTCTCATGGCTACAGCAGTCAGATTCGACACTACCCGGGCCGCCGCCCTGTTCCACGCTCTCTCGGACGAGACGCGACTGGAGATAGTGCAACGGCTTCTGGACGGCGAGAAGTGTGTCTGCGATCTCACTGATGCGCTGGACGCGGCGCAATCGAGGCTTTCGTTTCATTTGAAGGCATTGCGTGATGCAGGGATCGTGAACGACAGAAAGGTGGGGCGATGGGTCTACTATTCGCTGGACCGCGATGCCTTCGGTGAGCTCGAGGATCTCATCAGGTCGATCAAACCCGCAAGGAGAGCAACGCTGCCCGTTGGATGCTGCTGACTGACCAGTTTTTTTTTGACTTTATACATCAAGAAATCTTGTTCCTTATACCGGAGACGACGATGACTGCAACACTGAAGGAAACCGTTATGGAGAAGTACGGTCAGGCAGCTACGCGGGCGTCTGAAGGAGCAAAGGCGTCATGCTGCGGGCCGGTCAGCAGCTGTTGTGGGGCAAGTGCTGATACTGAGATATTCGATCCGATTACCTCGAATCTCTATGATGATGGCCAGACGGCTGGGATTCCGGTTGAGGCATTGCTCGCCTCGCTTGGCTGCGGTAATCCAACTGCCCTCGCAACGCTGAACCCGGGCGAGACGGTTCTCGACCTTGGATCAGGCGGCGGAATCGACGTTCTGCTTTCGGCCAAGCGTGTCGGTCCCACGGGCAAGGCGTACGGGCTCGACATGACTGATGAAATGCTCGCGCTGGCGAATCAGAACAAGGAGCGAGCGGGCGCGACGAACGTCGAGTTCCTCAAGGGAGACATCGAGAACATTCCTTTGCCCGACAATTCGGTCGACGTCATCATATCGAACTGCGTCATCAATCTCTCTGCCGACAAGGCGCGTGTGCTTCGCGAGGCGAACAGGGTGCTCAAGCCCGGCGGACGGTTTGCGGTGTCTGACGTCATTGTGCGCGGCGACGTTCCTGAGCCAATAAGGAAGAACATGGAGTTGTGGATTGGTTGCGTTGCTGGCGCGCTGGAGGAGTCGGAGTTCGAGCATCTCCTGGGTAAGGCTGGCTTTACTGATATCGACATCGAGCCGACGCGCGTATACACTGCAGCGGACGCGGAATCGTTTCTGACCGGAGCGGGGCTCGACCCTGCAATTGCAGAAGGTATCGACGGAAGGTTCATGAGCGCTTTCGTGCGCGCTACAAAGCCATCAGGATTGCCTGTCGCGACCGACAATGCGGCAGGGAGCTGCTGCGGGCCGGACTGCTGCACATGACCGGACTGAGCGGTGCGCATTACAAGCTCAGACCTGCGGTTGCGGCTGACAATGCTGCCGTCGAGAGCCTGCTCGGTGAAAGCAGACTTCCGACGTCAGGCGTAGCGGCGTCGATCGATCAGTTCATTGTCGCCGAATCGAATGGCGGGATCGTCGGCGTGATTGGGCTCGAGCGATACGGTACGTTTGGGCTCCTGCGTTCCGCTGCAGTTTCCGATTCGTGGAGAGGGAAGGGGGTAGGGCGCGATCTCGTCGAGCGGCTCCTGTCAGATGCGCGCCGCGCGAATATCGAGGGCGTATATCTGCTGACAACCACCGCTGAAGGATACTTTCCGTCCTTCGGGTTTTCGCGAATCGACCGCGAAGCTGCGCCGCCGGACGTAAAACAGTCGGCCGAGTTTCGCGACTTGTGCCCGCAGTCGGCTGTAGTGATGGAGTTGAAGCTGCAGGCCGCAAGCGACTAGCTATCCTCTTAAGCTGAGACGGCGCCCGGAGCTCCTCGCAAGCCTGCAAGTACTTCGTCGCCCGCAGCGGTGTCCGCTGTTGCTCCCTGCGATGAAAACCACTCCCTCACCGGCGCGAGAAGCGCGATCGCCTCGGCGGAGCGTTCCGTGCCGATCAAGCGTGCAAGGCTCGTCGCCGTCCTGAGCTCGAACGACCTGGTCCCCTGCTTAAGCGAGATACCGAGCGACTGACGATAGTACGCTTCAGCCGCGGCGGCATTCCCGGTCTCCGCAATTTCGACGTCGCCGAGCATGCGATACACTTCCGCTTCGTACCACGCATCGTCGTGCCGTTGCCGAAGCTCGATCGCCTCCTCGAGCGTTGCGCGGGCGAGCTTGTGGTTGCCCATCAGCATGTGGCCTTCGGCGATCTGGGTCAGCGCGTAAGGAAAATCCAGGATCGCATTCATCTGCCTTCGCATCGTCAGACTGGCGGCCATCTCGTCGAGTCCGTCGGGGGCGTTGCCGAGGAGAGCGGTGGCCCATCCGTGCGCAGTGGTAATCCAGGAGCGTTCCTGGATTATCTGATGCTCGTCGCAGATCGCGATGCCTTCCGACGATGACTTCATCGTCTGTGCCGGATCGCGCATGAGATGCGTGAGGACGGAAGACATGAGAAGCGAGAAAGCGACAGTGCGAGGGTCCGGGCTCGATCTCCCCAGCGCCAGCGATCGCTCATTCATCGCGAGGGCGTCGTCGACTCGACCTACAGCCCAGAGTGTGCGCGTTGTTTCTGCGAACGAAAACACGCCGGGGTCCATGTGATAAACCGCAGTGTACTGGTGCTGCAAAGCCGGGTCGTAAATTGCGGCTGCCTGGGCGAAATGTTCGACTGCGTCCGTGTACTCGCCCATGAATCGCAGGCTGATTCCCATCTGCGTGTGTGCAGCCATCAGCGACATGTCGCTCGGATGCTCAGTCGCGATATTCAGTGCCTGCTGTCCGATCTCGTGTGCCTTTCGAATGTCGCCGCTGACGAGATAGTAGGCGTGCAGTCCCCACAGCGCGGGGGAAAGCATCGGGGCGCGTCCCATTTCTTCAGCGATTGCACGTGAACGCGCCATCGCTGCCTGAGCTTCCGCGGCTGCGTAGCCTCCGGCCACGCCTGCTGCCGACCCCAGCATCAACTGTAATCCCAACTCCAGTCCGAGCCGTTCGGTTGTAGGGGAGAGACGTCTCAGGAGCGCGAGCGCGCGGCGCGCCAGCCGACTCGCTTCGTCGAAGGCGAAGATCCCGATTGCAGCTTCAGTCGCCATCGCGAAGTAGCCTGCCGCTCTTTCGAACTCACGCGCCGTCTCGAACAGAAAGCCCAGCTCCGCGGCAGCGATTGATGCGTCCCCACCGTTCAGGTCAAGCAGCGCTTCGCCAACCGCCTTGCTCAGAGACACTCGTCGCGAGACGGAAAGGGATGCGTAAAGAGAGTTCTGGTAAAGCACGTGAACGAAGCGGTATCGTCCTGAAACTTCGCCGCCGTGAAATTCGCGCTCGCCTGCCCGCCTGACGAAACCGTAGATCCGGTCGAGATCCTCCAGCCTGTCCTCGACATCAGCGGTGTTGAACCCAAGCGCTCGCGCGACAATTGCCGAGTCGAAGCTGTGTCCCTGTATCGATGCGGCAGCGAGAAGATTTCTGTCGTCAGACTCGAGCTGGCCAACCTTCCGCTCGACCATGCTGCGCATCGATTCAGGAATCTCACTTTCAACATCGGGGAGTGATTCGGAAATCGACCAGACTCCATCCTTCTCGACGATCGCGCCGCGGCCCTTCAGATAACGCAGCAGGTCTTCGACGAACAGCGGACTGCCTTCGGTACGGGAATGCACGAGACCGGTGAAGCCCAAGGGAAAGCTGTTCTTCGGAAAGCGGTCTGCGATAAAACGACCGATGTACTCTTCAGTCAGGAAGGCGAGTGGGATTTCCCTCGCGGCATTCCGAGTCTGCAGGTCGAGCTTGAGGGCGAGGAACGGATGCGATGAAAGCTGCAACTCAGCGGGGCGGTAGGTCGCGATCGCCAGAAGTCTCGAGCTACGCAGTCTGGTCAGCACGTAGCCCAGTACATCCACTGTCGATACGTCGGCCCAGTGGATGTCCTCGATAAGGAGTATCAGGGGCTGACGGATGCAGACCTCGGTAAGGAATGCGGCTAGCTCACGCTTGAGGCGTTCCTGGGATTGCGCATGCGCATCGGGTGGCACGCTCTCGGCGCCTGCATGGGTGCTTGCCAGCATCTGTGCCCACGTCGGTGCATGAGCACGAAGCAGCGCGGAGAGTTCGGAAGCGCCGTCTTCGTGAAGCAGGTCGTCAATTGCGTCGAGCAGCGGAAGGTAAGCTTCAGCGCCGGCGAGGCGTTCGGAGCAACGACCAAGTGCTACGAAATGCGCGCTGGAATCGGCGAGAGTTCTGAGGAACGTCTCGACCAGCGTGGTCTTGCCGATTCCCGGTTCACCGGACGCCGAGATCAGGAACGCACGTCCGCTTCGTGCAGTCTCGAACGCGTCGCGGAGCGCGGCAAGCTCCGTTTCCCTGCCGACAACTCCGCGCTCCGCAACGACGCCGCTCGTGATGTGCCTGCTTGCGGTTTGCAGCGCCAGGATGTTGTCGAGCATGTCGTCGACTTCAGCCGCGGTCGGGCGATCCGCGGGATTCTTGGCGAGCATGCGGACGAGAAGGGAGTCAAGGATGGCAGGCACCCGGCTGTTAATGCGCGACGGAGGCAGGGCCTCACGAAGGATTATCGCGCTCAACACTGCCATGTCCGAGCTCGATTCGAATGGATGCCGTCCGATCGTGAGCTCGTAGATCACGATGCCGAGCGAAAATATGTCGCTCGCTGGCGTGATGACTTTCGCCGTGGCCTGCTCGGGCGACATGTAGCGCATCGTGCCGACAACCATGCCCGGCTGCGTGATGCGAGTGTCAGTTTCCGGGTCGGAGAGATCCCGCTGCCCAAGCTGCGCGATTCCGAAGTCGAGAACCTTGAGATAGCCGTCGTCCCTCAACATGAGGTTCTCCGGCTTTATGTCACGGTGGATAATCCCTGCTTCGTGAGCGATCGCGAGTGCCCGAGCCGCTTGCGCACCAATTCGTGCAATCGTCGCGATCGACGGCGATTCAGCGCGGAGCTCTCGCAGGGTTCGGCCCTCTATGAGCTCCATTGCGATGAAGTGGCCCGAGGGAGATTCACCGACCTCATAGACAGTGACGATGTTCGGATGATTTAGTGCCGAGGCGGCGCGGGCTTCGCGTACGAAGCGCTCGACCGAGTCAGGGTGGAAAACTCCGCGGCGGGGGAGGAGCTTGAGAACCAGGTCGCGTTCGAGCTCGGGGTCGCGCGCGAGGTAAAGCTCGCCCATGCCTCCGGCGCTCAGAAGCGAGACTATCTCGTATTTCCCGATCCGTGATCCGGCGTCGACCTTTTCCTGATTCGGCACGTGGGGAATTTACGGCCTGCGTCAAGAGGGATTGCGGATTCAGGACCGAGAGATTTTGCTTGCGCGGTGGGTGCCCCTGCATTTGCTTTTACCGGGCACGTATGAACCACAAAAACCGGCAGGCACGACCGCCGGGGCACATGCCCGACCACGACTGGTTGGGCATTTCTTCTATAGTCGTCATTCGCAAGCTTATTTCAGGAACCTAAATGCGCCGTTTGGTAACTACGTCGCTGATTCTGCTGACAATGGCGGCGCTCCCGCGCGCCGGTCAGTCGCAATCAGCATTTCAGGTCGAACAGGGTCTCACTGGTGCGCGTGAGATCGGTCTTTTCGCAACCGGTCGTATCCTCTCGACTGAGTACAGCAGCGACAAGGGAAAGACTGCCTTCGGCGGCGCAGTGACATTCGGCACGCATCTGAAAAAATCGCTGGCGGTTCAAGGCGGGCTTGGCGTGAACTACTCGCGCCAGGAATACAGCTATTACAAGCCGCCGCTCTGGACGTTTACTCCAACTATTTCTTTGATCCTTCAGCGACCGACCACTGCTGATGTCCAGCCTTACGGGTTGATCGGTGCAGGATATGAATTCATCAGCTACACAAAACCGCGTTGCGATTGCGAGCAGAGCCGAAGCATGGGGATCGGCAATGTCGGTGTCGGTGTCAGGAAGATGCTTGGCAGCTCCCGTGCGTTTCGCGCTGAGGTCTCGAGCCAGATAGGCAAGGGAGGCCCTGCGTTCACCGCGATGGCGGGACTTTCTCTCTTCACGGGCGGGAACACGCAAGGGCGCGTTCGTCCTCCACAGCGTGTTCGCAACGAGCCGCCTCTCATTCCGATTCCGCGTCAGTCAACGACTGTATCCGGAAATCGGCCCGTTCCTGCCCCAGCACCGGCTCCTCCGCCCGCGCAGGTTCTGACGCCGACACCTTCGAACAGTGTGACTCGCGCTCCTTCGGGATCGCCGCTTCCTGTGGGGGTCGGAACAGTCCTCCTATCATTCGACGGGACTCAGGTCGATTTCACACGACCCGACTGGCGCCAGGATGCCCAAAACGTGATCGACGGTCTAGTCGTAGACCTTACGTCTGACGCGGGGCAGCTGATCAAGGTCAGCATCGAGGCCCACACTGACAATGTCGGATCAAATGCCGCGAACATCATGCTTGGTCTCGACCGGGCGCGCGCAGTTCGTGAGTACCTCATCAGTCAGGGTATGACCGCGGATCGCATCAGGATCAGCAGCCTCGGCGAAGATGCGCCAGTCGCACCGAATACCACAGCGATAGGCAGACAGCAGAACCGGCGTATCGTCATCAAGCGGGACAACTAGGATGCGCGCTACAATTTTGAAGAGACAGGGAATGCGTAAGACGCTGCTTTCGATTGCTTCACTCGTGCTTGTAACGGGAGCCGCCATTTCGTGCGGCGAGCTCACCGGACCTGAATCACCGACAACTCCGACCGATGTCGTTGCCACGCTCGCGAGCGCGACCTCGGTCAACGTTTCGTGGACGCCGAGCCCGCTGAACGATGGCGTGATCAGCTACAGCATCTACCGGAACGGCAACAAGGTGGGTGAGACTGTCGGAACCGAAGCGACGTATACCGATACGGGGTTGAGCCCGCAGACGACCTACGTGTATTCCGTGGCTGCCAATTGTATCGGCGGCGTGAATTCCGCGCGGTCTGTCGAGACCGCGGCGTCGACAGTTACGACCGTTGACATAACTCCTCCGACTGTCATCGCGTCCGCGACGACTCCTCCGCCTGGCTCGACGCAGGTGTCGCCAGGTGCTGACATCAATGTGACGTTCAGCGAGCCGATGGATCCAGCGACAATCAACGCCACGACGGTGAGGTTGAACGTTACCGGCGGTGCCGCGATTGCGGGAACTGTGACTTACAACGCCACGACGCGCAAAGCCACGCTCGTGCCGAGCGGGGCCATGCCGAACTTTACGAACCTCACGGCGACGATTACGACTGGTGCAAGGGATCTCGGTGGCAATGCCCTTCAGACCGCGTACACCTGGACGTTTACTACCCGCGACGATGTTCCGCCGACGATAACTGCCACCTCGCCAGCCAATGGTGCGACTGGCGTGTCACCGACCGCGGCGATCACGATCACGTTCAGCGAGGCGATGGACGCGTCGACTATCAACGCGACTAACATCACGTTGCGCACTACAGCGGGCACCGCCGTGCCGAGCACGGTGACCTACAATACGACTACGCGCGTAGCGACACTGACACCCGGTGCGCCGCTCGCGCAGAGCGTGAACTACACGGTGGCGGTTTCCGCCGGGGTCCGTGATGCTCAGGCTAACGCGATCGCCGCGACATCATTCACATTCACGACCGGCGATCTTACGGCGCCGACAGTTGTATCGACTGTGCCGGCGGATCTGGCGACCGGAGTGCCGGTCAACTCCACTGTGAGCGCGACGTTCAGCGAGCCGATGGCGCCGGCCTCGATCAATACGACGACGTTCACCCTGCGACCGACTGCGGGCGGTGGCAACCTCGCCGGTACTGTGACTTATACGGCCGCGACAAATACGGCGACGTTCACGCCGACTGCCCCACTTGCCAGCGCTACGTCGTACACGGCTACGGTGAGCGTCGGAGCGACGGATGCTGCGGGCAATCCAATGGGTGCGCCGAAGACATGGACGTTCGTCACGGCCGACGTTGTTGCTCCGACCGTTACTGCGGTGGTGCCAGCGAATGCTGCAACCAACGTTCCGCTGAACACAACGGTTCGCGTAACGTTCAGCGAGCCGATGAACGCAACGACGATCAATACGACGACTGTCACGCTGCGTCCTACCGCCGGTGCTACTCCAGTAGCTGCGACTGTAACCTATGACGGCGCAACGAACACCGCAGTGTTGACGCCAACTGCGCCGTTGAGTGGCACGACGAACTACACGGTGACGGTTACAACAGGTGTGCGCGATGTTTCGAACAATGCGCTTGCATCGCAGTTCACGTCGACATTCACGACCCTGACGCCGGATGTAATTCCGCCCACAGTGTCGAGCGTGGCTCCGGCTAATCTGGCGGTCGCGGTTCCAACGAACACGACTGTGCGCGTGACGTTCAATGAGGCGATGGACGCTACGACTATAACGAACACGAACATCACGTTGAGGAACACGGGCACGAGTGCGCAGGTTGCGGGAACCGTGACCTACGATGCGCCGACGCGCGTCGCGACATTCACACCGACAGCGGCGCTCTCCAATTCGACCGGTTATACGTTTACCGTGTCGACGGCTGTGACCGACGCGAGTGGTAATCCGCTGGCGGCGCCGTTCAATTCGACATTCACAACGGTGGCTCCCGCAGACAATACAGCTCCGACGATCGTTTCGCGTAGCCCGACCAATGGTTCGACGAGCGTTGCGATCAACGTCAGTCCGACAGTGACCTTCAGTGAGCCCATGGACCCGGCTACAATAACCACGTCGACGATCACGCTCGCGCCGACATCAGGTGGTGCCGCAGTACCGGCCACGGTGTCGTACAACGCAGGGACAAATACTGCGACGCTCGATCCGACATCTGATCTGCTCAACAACACGAGCTACACGCTGACGATCACCACCGGAGTAAAGGACGTGGCGGGCAATCAGCTTGCGGCGCAGTCGACATCGACGTTCACGACGGCTCTCGATACAACCGCTCCGACTGTGACGGCGACGTCGCCAGTTGCGGGCGCGACGGGCGTCGCGAGGAACACGGTGATCACTGTCACGTTCAGCGAGGCGATGGATGCTGCAACGGTTACGAGTGGCGCGAACTTTACCGTCACCGCAGGTGGGGCAGTCGCGGGACTGATTACTTACAATGCCGCAACGAGGGTTGCGACCTTCACGCCGAGTGCGCAGCTCGCGGCGAGTACGCTGCATACCGTGACGATTACAACTGGCGTGAAGGACCTGGCTGGAAATCCGATGGCGGTCAACGCCAGCTTCAGCTTTACCACGGGCACCTGATCTGCCCGCAGGTAGATGGCAGGTGATATTCGTGGGGTAACCACGGCGGCTACTGGGGCGGTTTAGGCTTCGGCGGTGCGTAGCCGCGGAAGTAGCCTGTATGGTGAAATGTCTGAGTCGCTGCCCAGTCCGACTCTTCAACGGGCTGGGTTTTTCCGAGTTTTCTGACGTCGATGCTGACGGTGCCGTCTGCACGCACCGGGTTGTAGATGTTGACGAAGCTTTCGCCGAAGACGATTTCGTGCGGCTTGTACGAGGTTCGTGCGTGTACGATCTGCGAGAAAGTTTCGTCGATCCCCGAGAGCAGCACGAGGAATTCCGCGTCCCGATCCTCGAGATCTTCCGGCGTGAGCTCCCACAGCGGGCTTTTTTCGTCAATGGGATGGACGATCGTCCAGCTTAGCGGGAAGAATACGACCTTGGTTCGCTCCAGAACCAGTTGCGTGTATTGGCGCGCTCCATCGATCATCTGACTGTATAAGACTTTGGCCTCGAGCTCGATCAGCTGATTTGCGCGCGCGTTGGTGAGGCGGAACATGAATCCCGTCTTGTCGCGGTAAGGACTTACGATTGCTCGTTCGCTGAAAGCAATCGCCGCGGTTGGTCGTGAAAACCTGGCGAACAGCAGGCCCGTACTCAGTGCGAGCATGAGAAGGCCGGTCAGCGATTCAATCGTTACGATAACATTTGCCGGGACGCCGACTGGAAAAATGTTTCCGTACCCTATTGTTCCAAGCGTCTCGACGCTGAAGAAGAAAGCGCGGCCGAATCGTCCCCCGAAGTCTGTCTCATCCCGACCACCGATGGCGCTCGGCCCGCAGGCGAGATACGCGAGCGCAAAGAGGAGATTGACGCTGAGGTATCCGGTGATGACTACGGCAAGGAATCGCCGCCATGATATCGTGAGCAGCAGGTGATAGACGTGCAGGCCGGCGAAAAATCCCTGCCCTTCGCGCCGGGGATTGAACGAACCGTCGCGATTGAGGAGCCTTCGCTCGTTCGCACCGCCGACTACGGTCCCGAAACCGAGATCGCGGTAATCCTGAGACGGGGAATTCGACGCTGCGGGCTGTGACACGGATCGGATTGGCTAAGTACGCGGTTGACTTCGAGGATGAAATCTTACGAAACCTGACGGCGTCTCATAAGGAGTTCGGTTGATTCGAGTACTCGTCGCGGGTAGATTGCGCTCTGCTTCGCAGACCATCGCGTAGCGGGACGTGGCGCAGCCCGGTAGCGCACCTGAATGGGGTTCAGGGGGCCGCGGGTTCAAATCCCGCCGTCCCGATAAAGAAAAGCCCTGCCTTGCGGCAGGGCTTTTTCTTTTCGGGCCGCCGGGATATTGCCGACGATCCTTCGCCTTCGGCTCGGATCTTACGGTCAAATCCCGCCGTCCCGGAGATATTGCCAGCGAGCCGCGCTGGTGAACTTCCCGAACCCGGCGCACTTTAGTCGCATGCACCCAGTACGTGAAAGGCTCGCAAAATTGGTATTCGCCGCGCTGCTTACTGGCTGCAGCGGAATTCCGACGCCGAAGCCAGTTCCTTCAGCGCAGGTCGCCGACCCGCGTCCGAACATTGTGTTCCTCCTCGCTGACGACCACGCCGCCCACGCAATCTCGGCATATCAGGCGCATCTGCGATACGGAATAAAGCTGCCGAACACCCCGAATCTCGATCGCCTTGCCGGCGACGGAATGTTGTTCGTGAACTCGTTCGTCACAAACTCGATCTGCGGCCCCGCCCGGGCAACAGTTTTGACCGGACAATACGGGCACATCAACGGCGTCATGACGAATTCGGAGCCATTGCATCCTTCAACTGTCACTTTCCCATCGCTGTTGCAAGAAGGGGGTTACACAACGGCGCTTTTCGGAAAGTGGCACCTCCGTACGCGGCCCAACGGGTTCGACAGGTACGAGATTCTTGCAGGGCAGGGACCGTATTACAATCCAATGCTTCATAGCGCGACGGACAGTGTCAGGCATACCGGATACACCCTCGACATAGTGACAAACCGCGCATTTGAATGGATGGACGTCGCGGCAGCGAAAGGCAGACCTTTCATGATGATGCTTGCGTTCAACGGGCCGCATCGATGGTGGGACCCGGGACCGGATCAGCTCGCGATGTACCGCGATACGACTTTCGCCGTCCCAGCGACGTTCACCGACAAGGGCGCTGGCCGCGCATCTCCGGCGCGCGATCCGGAAATGCAGATTGCTCTCGACCTCATTCCGCGAGACCTGAAGCTCGAGCCGCCGAATAACCTGACACCGGCCCAACGCGCGATGTGGGACTCTGCTTACGCACGCGAGAACGCAGCACTTGCTGAGAAGGGCCTGACGCCCGAGGAGCTCGCCCGCTGGAAATACCAGCGCTTCATCGCCGACTACATGCGGGTTATTGCCGCACTCGACCAGCAGGTCGGCCGGGTGCTTCAGCGACTCGAGGAGACGGGACTCGCGAAGAACACGATCGTTGTCTACTCATCGGATCAAGGCTTTTTCCTTGGTGATCATGGCTGGTTCGACAAGCGCTGGATGTACGAGGAATCATTCCGCACGCCTCTCCTGATTAAATGGCCGGGCGTAGTGCGCAGTGGATCCGTCAACACCGATCTCGTCATGAACCTCGATCTTGCGGAGACTTTTCTCGACGTCGCCGGAGTCTCTGCTCCGACTTCAATGCAGGGGAGAAGCATCCTTCCGCTGCTCAAGGGAAATAAGCCAGCCGACTGGCGCGACGCGATATACTATCAATACTTCGAGTATCCAGGCTGGCACGCAGTGCGACGGCAGTACGGTGTGCGGACGCAGCGCTACAAGCTCATTCACTACTATGAAGTAGACGAATGGGAGTTGTTCGACCTCGAGACTGATCCTGAGGAACTAGTGAGCATCTACTCAGATCCTGCCCGGGCGCCAATCCGGAAGGATCTCGAAATGAAGCTCGCCAGTTTGCGGAAACAGTACGACGTACCGACGGCGGATCCTGCACCCTACTATCCATGGGAGCTTCCGCCAGAATATCGGCGGCCAGGAACTCCCGGTAGCAGCAGGAACGCTGAGCTCGGCGCACGCGGAATCATCGCATCGAGGTCCGCTGTCACCGCCGGCGACCTGAAGGCTGGAATTGCGATTGCCGACTCGCTCGTCAGCGCAGCCATCGGAGTAATTACCCCTGGCGCTGTCCTGTCGATCGCCCACAACGGCCGGGTCATTCACGAGAGAGGCTACGGGCACGCTCAGTTATACGATTCGAGCAGCCGGAGACTGGTGTCGCCCCGCGTGATGCAGCCCGGCACAATATTCGACCTTGCATCAGTCACAAAGGTCATGGCAACGACGTTCGCCACAATGCTGCTCGTGGACAGAGGAAAAATCGAGCTCGACGCGCCCGTCTACAGGTACCTTCCCGAGTTTCGGGGGTCGAGTCTCGACAGCATCACTGTTCGCCACCTTCTCAATCATTCCTCGGGTCTCGTGCAGTGGCAGCCGCTCTATTATCACGGCGCTACCGCAACTGAAACGTATGGGACTATTCGCCGCATGCCGCTTCAATGGGGAGTGGGATCAGCGCGGCACTACAGCGACCTAGGCTTCATGCTCCTCGGCTATATCGTGGAGCGTGTCAGCGGTCGGTCGCTGGACAGGTTCCTTGACGACAATCTCTACAAGCCGATCAACGTTGGGGCGACATTCAATCCGCTTTCGCGCGGGCGCGACGGGTTTGCGGCGACTGAAACCGGAAATGGCTACGAGCGCAGGATGGTCTACGATTCAACGTTTGGGTATCGCTACCGCGGTGATCCAGCGACGTGGAACGGCTGGCGTCAGAACGTCCTTGTTGGCGAGGTGAACGACGGAAACGCATTCCACGGAAACGGAGGTGTTGCCGGCCACGCTGGCCTTTTCGCGACCGCTGGTGATCTTCAGAAGCTGCTCTATCTGTTGCTGAACGATGGGGAGATCGAGGGCCGCCGCTTTCTCAGCCGTAAAGTGATCAAGGACTTCCTCACACTCGACCGCTATGGTCACTACCTCGGATGGCAGCTTCCCGAGAACACCCCGCCGGGCAGCTTCATGCACACGGGTTTCACTGGCACCTATGTGCTCGGAATTCCGAAGCACGGTATTTCGGTAGTTTTGTTGACGAACCGCCAACATCAGGGTTCGAACCCACGGGGGTTTTTCCAGGATGTTGGTCCATTGCGGGCGGCAATCACCCGCGCAATCAGCTCAGGCGCCGAGGCTGACATTGACTGACGAAAGGGTCATCACGGCGTGGAAGGCAAACGCAAAGCCGTGGACCGATGCAGTACGAGAGGAGAGGATTGCCAGCCGGAGTCTCGTTACCAATCAGGCTATCATCGATGCCGTACTCAGTCTTGCACCAGTTACGGTGCTAGACATTGGCTGCGGCGAAGGCTGGCTGTTGCGCGCACTCGACAAGAGCGGCGTTCAGGGCATCGGCGTTGACGTCGTCCCGGAGCTGGTTGCGCGCGCGAATGATGCCGGCGGTGGGGACTTCAGGGTCGCGTCGTATGAAGAGATTGCGGCCGGCAGACTGGAGGTGAAGGTGGATGTCGTCGTGGCGAACTTCTCTCTCATCGGGGGTGATGCGATAGATGCGCTGGTCAATTACTCCACGAATCTGCTGAACGACACTGGATCGCTTGTCGTGCAGACGCTGCATCCTGTCTCCGCGATGGGCGATCAACCATACGTTGATGGCTGGCGAGAAGGTTCCTGGGCTGGGTGTGGAAGTGATTTTGGAGAAGCAGCCCCGTGGTATTTCAGAACTATCGAGACGTGGGTCAGGCTCTTCGAGCAAAGTGGCTACCGACTGACCGAGATACGCGAGCCAGTACATCCCCAAACTGGCAAACCCGCGTCGATCATTTATGTTGCGAGGCGCCTGTAGGGCAAACCAGCGCGACAGAGTGATGAAACTGCTATTGCTCTACCTTGTTCTCTTCGCTACGATATCGCCACTTCCCGCACGACTTCGCGGCTACGCCGCAAAGAACAGGAAACGGAGCCAAAATGCGCCACACTACCGTCCGCCGCTTCAGACTCGCGGTTGCCTTTGCCATGATCGCGATGCCCGCTGTTGCGTTCGGTCAATCAACAGGAACTGTCAGTGGCCGGGTGACCGATGCCGCTAACGGACGCGGCCTCCCTGAGGCCCAGGTTGTAGTTGACGGGACGCGACTCGGCGCGGTCACCAACGAGAATGGTTCCTACACCATCAATGCTGTACCGGCGGGCCAGCGCGGTGTAACCGTCAGGCGAATTGGATACCAGCCGGTAACGCAGACCGTGACAGTCGGTGCGGGAGCCGCTACTACTGTGAACGCGACCCTCCGCATGAGCGCCGTCAACTTGAGCGAAGTCGTTGTAACGGGGCAGGGAACGCCGACGGAGCGCAGGAAAGTCGGAACCAGCACTGCCTCGGTTGACGCAGCAACAATCTCACGCGCCCAGGCCAACACTCTCGATCAGGCGCTGCAGGGAAAAGTTCCTGGGGCGCAGATCTCCCAGAATTCGGGTGGTCCCGGCGGTGGTGGCATCTCCGTTCGCCTGCGCGGAGTGAACTCGTTCATTTCCGGATCTGATCCGCTCTACATCGTGGACGGAGTCATCGTCGACAACAGCTCGGCACAACTCTCTGATCTCGGGATCAGGTCGAACCCGCAGAACCGGCTTGCAGATATCAACCCTGCAGACATCGAACGAGTCGAGATTATCCGCGGCGCGGCCGCGGCCGCTCTCTACGGATCACGCGCCAACAACGGTGTCGTGCAGATCTTCACGCGACGCGGAACGACTGGGAAGCCCCGCTACACGTACACGTCGCGGTACTCGTCCAATGAGCTTCGCGAGCAGCAGCCGTTCAACTTCTATCCTTTCGACGTAGCCGGGCGGCCTGTCGCCCGCTTCAACTATCAGGATGACATCTTCGAGCGTGCTGGGGCTACCGAGCAGAACCTTACGGTTGATGGCGGTAGCGAGACCACCAAGTATTTCATCAGTGGCAACTTTGCAAACGAAGACGGTATCATGCGCTCCACGTCATCGAGAAGAATGGGGGCGCGCGTCAATCTTCAGCAGCAACTGAGTTCCAGGCTCATCGGCAACGTCACCGCGAATTACGTCCAGACCAACAACGAGCTGCAGGCGTTCGGCGAGCAGAACGACTACGGCATAATGGGTTCGCTATTCTTTGCGCCGACGAGCGTCGATTTCCGTCCGGTCAACGGTATCTACCCCCTGCCTCCGGCGCTCGGTACCAACCCACTGCTCGCGATAGACCGCATCCGGAATCCACAGGAAATTGACAGGTTCATAGGGTCGGCCAAGCTGACTTTCAATCCGTCTACGCAGTTGCTGCTGGACTACACAGTTGGACTGGACAATGTCGGGTTCGAGCAACGTCAGTTCGTACCGCGGGGAGCTGTACTCGGCACTGCGCCGTTAGCGACTGGCCGGTCACAGTCGGTGTTCCAGGCAACCCGCGTCGTCAATCAGGACGCGGTCGCGGCCTATACGTGGAAGCAGATGGGCGCAATAGAGTTGAGAACCACGGGCGGGTTGAACTACACAGCGCAGAAAGTTCGGACGACTGCCGCAACCGCCAATGGACTCGCTCCGGTGGGCGATCTCGTCAGCGCGGGATCGGTATTCTCGGCGGGCCAGACAGAGATCGAGTTACGCACGCTCGGCTTCTATGGCCAGCAGGAAGTGGCGTGGAACGACCGGCTCTTCCTTACGGGCGCTGCACGTTACGATGCATCGTCGACGTTCGCGCCATCAGAGAGATGGCAGTTGTTCCCGAAATTCTCGGCGTCTTACGTCGTGAGGGACAATGAGCCCGGAATGCTCAACAGTCTCCGTCTGAGGTCCGCGCTCGGATGGGCGGGTAGCCAGCCGGGACTCGCCAACGCGTACTCGCAGTTCGTGACGTATGCGCAAGGTCCCTTCGCAGGTCGACCGGGATTCGCTAACGACATCACGTTTGGCAATCCTGATCTTAAGAACGAGCGGGCGCGCGAGTGGGAAGTTGGCGCTGAGGTGGGGCTGGCTGGCGGCAGGGTTGGCGGTGAATTCACCTACTACGACCGACTCGTATCTGACCTGCTCTTCTTCCGTCCGCTCCCGACAAGCACGGGGTTCTCGCGCCAGTTTTTCCCAATCGGGGAAATGTCGAACAAAGGCATTGAACTGCTGGTCAAAACGAACAATGTGAACAGCCGGAACCTCGAGTGGAGCTCGACGGCGACCTACACGAGGAATCGCAATCTCGTCGAGAAGCTCGACATTCTCGACTTCCAGTCGGCGGGCGGATATCCAAACCGCATCCGGCAAGGTGAAGCCGCCGGAGTGTTTTATGGCTCGTACGCGGCGCGCGATTGTATCACTGGCGGCCTGCTCCTCGATTCACTCGGCCGCTACCGCCGCAGCAATCAGACCGCTGACATGGGCGCCACACTCGCTCAGCGCCAGGCGATCAGCAGGGGGAACTGCAACGACTCGCTGGTAAAGGTCATCGGAAATCCAAATCCCAAATGGATGGGGTCGCTGCTCAATGAATTCACTGTCGCCCGCAAGGTGCGACTTCGGGCGCTTCTTGATGGAGTCTTCGGGAACGACATCATGAACCTGTCTACCCGCGCGCAGAACGCAGGCATCGCCAGCAACTCCAAGACGTACGAGTTCGAACTTCTGCCTTATGGCGATCCGCGGAAGCTTCCTCCGACATTCAACTCGCGCACTCAGGGAATCTTCGAGTACTGGGTCGAGGACGGCAGCTTCGTAAAACTTCGCGAGCTGTCCGCGAGTTATTTGTTCAACGCCGCCCCGTTCCGCCGCGTGTTCCGCGACGGCATCGACGTCACTCTTTCCGGTCGAAACCTCTTTGTGTGGACAGACTACAGCGGGTACGATCCGGAGATCAACCTCTTCGGGACGAACGCAGGCGGACGAGAGTCAGTGCAGACAACCGCCGCCGACAGGGGCTTCGATTTCGGCGGATATCCAATCCCGCGCGTCTGGTCGGTCAGCGCGCGTGTCAGCTTCTGAGCGGAGAATGAAAATGCGAATGATCAGAAAGCTTACGGTTGCTGCCGCGGTGGTCTCGGTTGCCGGTTGCAATCTCGATCTACAGAATCCGAACTCCCCGACCGAAGACCAGGTGACAACGAGTCCGGACGGGGTGATTGCGCTTGCTACAGGCTTGCAGGGAAGATTCGCGCAGTCGTATGGTTCCTTCGCCTACATGGCGGGCCTGGTCACTGACGAGTTTGCCTCGACGACTGCTGCGCTCATCTCGATCAGCGATGCCGAGCAGGGATCGGTCGCTCCCGGGACGGCCATTGCCGACAACGTTTTCAACCTTGTCTACCGCACGGTGCGCACTGCCGACGATCTGATCACCGGCGCGAACGCGTTGTCGGGAGAGATCGAGCCCGGCACGGCCAGTGGCCTCAAGGCACTTGCATGGACCCTCAAGGCCGAGTCGCTGGGTGAAGCTTTGCAATCTTATCAGCGAATACCAATCAACACATTCGGGGTCTTAGCGCCGGAATATGTGCCGCGCGCGGAAGCGCTATCCGCAGTACGTGCATTGCTAGATTCTGCGGCGAATCAAGTCGCTGCTACTCCGCCGAGCGCATTCTTCAACTCCGGTATCATGACGCCGGGGTCGAATCTCACAAGCATGATCTACATGTTCCGCGCACGTTATGCACGTATGGCGAATGATGATGCGGCGGCCCTCGCAAACGCCAATCTCGTTCCCCGCTCGGGAACTGCTGCGATCTCGGTACTGACGTTCCCTGCACCTGCGGTGAACTTCTACTCCAATGTGACCGGCGGAACCAACGGCATTGCACCGCGTCGCCAGTTCAGGTTGTCGATGGCGCCGCAGGATCAGCGAGGGTCATACTTCGTGATCCCCTCAACGACCGCGGTAGGAAGGGTCGGCGCGCTACTCGATCCATGGAACCGGTACGCAAATCCGCAGGCGCCTCTTCCTGTGTATTACCCCGACGAAGCCCTCCTCATCAAGGCTGAGGCTCTTGCAAACCAGAATCAGCTTGCGGCGTCGCAGGCGGCGCTCGATTCGGTCCGCACAGATTGCACTGGCGGTCGCGGTATCGATGATCCGAAAGCATGCTTGCCTCCACTCGCTGGCCAGCTGACGCAGGGACAGCTCCTCGCCGAGATATACGTTCAGCGCAGGTATGAGTTGTTTGGTACTGGTCTTCGCTGGGAAGACGTGCGCCGGCGCAATGCGATCAGGGGTCTGGTTGCCGCTCCGTCGGTTCCGGTTGACGGTCAGCGCTGCTGGCTTCCGTACGCCGTTGGGGATCGCAATGCCAATCCCAACGTTCCCGCCGATCCGGCTGAGCCGACGGCATTTCCTACCGGGTGTGCACTTTAATGGGGCCGCGACAGATGAGTGAATCAACGAGGTTCCGCCCGGTGTTCGCGGGTCGCACGGTTGCACTTCTGATCTTTGGATGCGCGGCTTTGACGGGGTGCGGCACTGAGGGTGCGCCGGGACCGCTCGAGCCAAGCGGCCCCACTGGCAGAGTTCGTCTCGTCAACCTGATCACTGATGCCACCCGCGGCCGGGTGAATGCGAGTCTTGAAGGCGTGGTGTTCACCGTCGACCTTCAGTACGCTCAGGCGGCGCCGGCAAACCTTGGGGCTCCGGCCACCGCGCCGTATGCCGCTGTTTACACAGGCAATCGCGCTTTCTCGCTGAAGCGGACTGCTGACACCACGGTTGCTGTGGCGACCCTGAACTTCACCGTTGCAGCTGACGAGGACCGGACCATTTATGCTATCGGTGGGGCCGGTGGAAGCGGAATCACGGGATTCCAGACAGTTGATACCAATCCCACCGGGGCGGCCACCGCGACACGTTTGCGCATCGTTAACATGAGTCCGAGTGCGGGCGCGGTTGACGTGTTCATTACAGCGGTGGGTGCCAATCTCTCGACTGCGGCCCCAATCGCCGGCGGGCTCGCCTATCAGGCGGCCTCAGCATATTTCTCGGTGGCACCTGGCACGTATCAGATCCGCGCCGTGCCGGCGGGGACCGTTCCGGCTAGTCGTGAAGCCAGTGTTACGATAAACATCGCGAGCGCTGTGATTGCCTCCGGCGCGGCGCGAACGATAGTTCTTGCCGACAACTCGACAGGCGGTGCGCCACTCCGCGGGTTCTTGATCGTCGACAGGTAGTCCTTCCACCAGATAGTGGTGCGTGAGCGGCACCACTTTACTCCATTCCCCCTGATTCAGGTATTAATCAACTGCCAGTCATGACCGCTCGGAATTCGCTAAAGGATGGAGTAGAGCTTGGGCCGCAACACACCTCAACTGGCATTTCACGTGAATCGGCGCTCTCGCCCGATCTCGTCGAGCGCATAAGCGACGCGTTCGTCGCCATCGGCACTGATGGCAGGTATTCCTACGTCAACAACAACGCGGCTGCGCTTCTGGAGAGCCGCCCGGAAAACCTCGTTGGCGAGCAGGTTGATTCGGATCTGCCAAAGCGGGCGTGCCAGCCCTTTCCGCTCACCGTCGCTCAACTCGCGAACGACAATGGTGAGGCTCATGAGTATCACGACGGGAGGTGCGATCGCTGGTTCGAGTATCGAGTTTCTCCAGCAGCAGACGGCGCCTGGGTCTTCTTCAATGAGATCACATCGCGAAAGCGTCAGGAGCGCGCGCTCGACGAAAGCCGGCAGCGCACGGAGCGAATGGCCGCCAGACTTCAGGCCGTTGCCTCGGTCGCTTCCGGAGTCCTTGGCGCGGGGTCGTACGAACTATTGGACAGGCTGATTCGAGACGCATGTACCGAGGTACTTCCTTTCGAGGTCCTCACGTTCGGGCTCTATGATGCTGAGTCGCATTCGCTGACGTTCCTGCCCGACTGGGTCGAAGGCGTGTTTCAACCCGCAGTCACGATTCCCCTCCATGGGATGCCGAGCGAGCGCGTCGTCCGCGACAGGAAATCTCTGGTGACGCTACGATCGGAGGATCCGCGCGCGAGAGGTGCCGTAAAGCTCATTGGCTCGAAGCGACTCTCAGAGTCGATCATACGCACTCCAATCGTTTCCGGCGATCGTGTGCTTGGTGTGATTGCTGTGCATAGCTACACGGCTGATTTTTACACTCCCGACGACGTACAGGCACTCGAGGCATTTGCCGCTGTTGCCGCCCGCGCCATTGAGACTATCGATCTGCTGGCTGAGTCGAGAACGACCCACGAAGCTCTCCGCGAAAGCGAGGAACGCTTTCGCTCACTTACGGAGGTCGCAGCTGACGCTATTCTAGTGATGGACGCGAACAACGCACTGCTCTATGCGAATCCTGCCGCCGAGCTGCTCTTCGGATACACGGCAGAGGAATTGTCGGGAATGTCAATCACGAGCCTGATGCCCGAAAGGTTTCGTAAGCCGCACACAGCTGGTTTGAAGCGATACGTGGCCACAGGAACACGCACGATTTCGTGGCGGGGCATTGAGATTGCGGTCCTCCAGCGAAATGGCGAAGAGCTGCTCGTCGAAATCACGTTTGCGAGCTTCACCAAGGGCGGCAGGCAGCTTTTCACCGCGACGATGCGGAGCATTGCGGAGCGAAAGAAAGCGGAGGAAGAGCTTCGCAAGTCGGAAGAGAGATACCGCGTTCTCGCGCGGGCAACTTCTGATACTATCTGGCGTGCGCACGCAGATGGTCGCGGCCTTATCGAGCATGGTTCAGGAAGCGGTCTCGGCAGCGCGTCGATCGATTCAAATCTCGAGCGTAACTGGCTCGAAGCAGTTCACCCCGACGATCGCACGGCGAGCGCTAAGGCCTGGAATGAAGCGCTGGCCGGCAAAACGGCCTTCGAATGCGAGCAACGCATCCTTCGCCGGGACGGAGAGTATCGGCAAATAACCGTTCGAGGTGTGCCGCTCATTGACGCAGACGGACAGATACGAGAGTGGATCGGTGCGCATTCAGACGTAACTGACCAACGTCAACTGGAAGATCAGCTGCGGCAGGCGCACAAGATGGAAGCCGTTGGCCAGCTTGCCGGTGGAATCGCGCATGATTTCAACAATATCCTGATGGCCATCACCGGCTTCGCGAGCTTTCTTCACGAGACCGTGTCTGGCGCGGAGGCGAAAGAGTACACCGTGGAGATACAGAAGGCGGCTGACCGCGCTGCCGGGTTGACGCGCCAGTTGCTGGCGTTCGGCAGGAGGCAGATGCTGCGGCCCAACGTACTCGATCTCAACGAGCTCGTGGAGCGTGAGTCCGCAATGCTGCGCCGGCTCGTTCCTGCGCGCATCACGATGTCGACCGTGGCCGGCACTGATCTGGGCCGCGTCGAAGTCGACCTCGTGCAGATGCAGCAGGTGCTGATGAATCTTGTGCTCAATGCGGCCGATGCGATGCGTGACAACGGCACACTCACCATCGAGACCGGGAATCGCTCGGTCAGCGAAGTGGATCGCGCGCGTTATCCGTTCCTGAAGACGGGGGAATACGTATCGCTGGCGGTCGTGGATACCGGATGTGGTATTGGCGAGGACGGCCTTGCTCGCATCTTCGAGCCGTTCTTTACAACGAAGGCGCCAGGTGAAGGCACTGGACTTGGTCTTTCCACGGCTTACGGAATTGTGAAGCAGTCGGGTGGCTACATATGGGCGGAAAGTGAGGAGGGCAAGGGGAGCACCTTTACCGTTCTGCTGCCGCGCATTGAACGAAGCGCGCCCGTCGTTCCTGCCGCGCCCTGTTTCGATTCATCGAAGGACGCTCGCAACGCGGGAACTGTTCTTGTCGCCGAAGACGAGGATGCGGTGCGCTCGCTCGTCCGGCTGGCGCTCAAGCGCGCAGGATATACCGTGCTGACGGCGGCCGACGGGGAGGACGCTCTCGCCGTGGCGAAGGCGCATGATGGCAAGATCGATCTTTTACTAACCGATGTTGTCATGCCGCGTATGGGCGGCCCGGAGCTGGCTGTTCGATTACGGGAATCGAGACCTGACCTGCCAGTCATTTTCATGAGTGGCTACGCTGGTGACGCGTTGACCCGTGAAGGATCGCTTCCGTCGGGAAGCGCGTTTGTTCAGAAGCCGTTCACGCCGTCAGTACTCGCGTCTACAGTGCGGGACGTTCTCGTCAGAGCGCATTGACGTTTCACTGTTTCGGCTGACAGATGCGTCCGAACGTCTCCGGAATTCATCACATCTCCGCCATTTCAACCGACCCGCAGCGAACTGTCGACTTCTACGCCGGGACGCTCGGGCTGCGCCTCGTCAAACAGACTGTAAATTTTGACGACCCGCGGACGTACCATCTGTACTTCGGCGATGAGTCCGGCACTCCGGGCACGGTCATCACGTTTTTTCCCTGGCCGGACGGTCGGGCTGGGAGAGTTGGTCCCGGTCAGGTTGCTGTCACATCGTTTGCAGTACGCCCTGAAGCAACTGCGTTCTGGGTACAGCGTCTCCTGGCCCATCGCATCGACTATGAGATGCCGGTGCGGCGCACGTTCGGCGGAGCTCAGGAAACAGTGCTGGCGTTTCGCGATCCAGACGGATTGATGCTGGAGATCGTCGCTCACCCCGGTTCCGACTCGCTACCCCACCGTGACGTGTCGGATGGAATTCCAGAGGAGGACGCGATTCGCGGATTTCACGGCGCGACCTTGTGGGTTGAATCCGAAGCCTCAACTGCGCGCGTGCTTGTGGATACGCTGGGGTATGTCGCTGCCGGCGAGCATCAAGGTGTAACGCGGTTTTCTGCGCCGGACCGCCAAGGCAGTACGTTCGTCGATCTTCGCGTAACCGGAGATTTCCCGCGCGGAACTCAGGGCACCGGCACTGTTCATCACATCGCTTTCCGTGTGCCAGATTCGGAAGCTCAGCTCGCCCTGCGCCACGATGCGGAACGCGCCGGACTCAACCCGACTCTTCAGATTGACAGAAAATATTTCCGGTCTGTTTATTTTCGCGAGCCCGGCGGCGTCCTCTTTGAGGTCGCAACGGATACCCCAGGGTTCGCAGTTGACGAGCCCTCCGATTCACTTGGCAGATCGCTGATGCTTCCGCTTCAGTATGAAGCGCGGCGAGCGCAGATTGAGGCGGCCCTTCCGGCGATTCACATCACTCGCGACAGCGACGGAAAAGGGTTGCTTGGAATGGTCAACTTCGGGATCGAGTAGCCGGGGCAATCGCCGCCGGCGCAGGTGTACTATCGCGCCTGAGTCCATAGTACGGAGCCTTCATCTCATTCACCGCGATATCCCGAACCATTTGGTCGAAACGCTCGATTGGCATGTGACTGCAAATCTTGGTCAGCCTGCCACGAATCCCGCTTTCGACCTGCTTTACACGATCATCGCTATTCACGGTTTTCTCTTCCTCTTCATGCAAGCAGACCTGCACTATCAGGGCCGTTATGCCGTTTCGGGGTCGACTAGCCGACCAACTTCACGTGTTGATGACGACCTGCTTCTTTTTTCGTTGACTCCCTTCGAAACAAATCCTTTATTAGAAACATGAAGCAAACTCGAGTCTTCATCGCAGCACGCGCCGTTGCCCTCACCATGGTGAGCGTACTCGCATTGATGGCCCCGGCCATCAGTGATGCTCAGCGCGTCAATACGATCAGGCCGACGACCCCGGATAAAGTCACACTGACCGGAGTCGTTCGGGACCCTGACGGGCGCGCCCTCGCGGCAGCCGAGATAATCGTCGACTCCGAGAATCGTGCGGTGTCAAATTCCCGTGGCGAGTTCACAATCCCGGGACTCCCGGCAGGTATCGTGGAGTTCACTGCGCGGCGTATCGGTTACCAGCCGACAACAACAGCGATCGACATCCAGCCGGGACTGACTGTCCAGCTAGCGATCAAGCTCGTACCGGCCGTCGTTCAACTCGGCACGATGGTTATCGAGGGGAAGGCGGTGGATAAGGCGTTGTGGCAAACCGGATTCTACCAGCGTCAGAATTCCGGAATGGGTCATTACTTCGACTCGGAGTACATGCGCCGCCATCAGGCGAGCCTTGGGGCACTGATGGAAAATGTCGCTGCGGTCCGGGTTGATCGCGGAACAGGCGGAAGGGGTGGCCCGATTGCGACCGGACCGCGGCCTGATGGTAGCCGCTGCGCCCTGAACGTATTCGTCGATGGCAACCTGGTTCCCTGGGCTGGAACGACCGGAATCGACGACGTTGTTGGAAGGGATGACGTACTCGCTGTGGAGGTATATCCGCGCGCCTCCGAAATGCCAGCGAAAATTGCTGGCCGCGGGGGCGCAACGGGGGTTGGCTCGGTCGGAACCGTGAACCTTCAGGGTGCCTCCCTTCAGCTTGGTGCAGGATTCTCCGAGTGCGGGGCTGTTCTCATCTGGACCAAGCCCCTGGAGGTCAGAAGGCGTTAGGGAACCATGGACGTTTAGGTTTGTAAAAGGATGTTTCTACTATTTAGAATTAGAAGCAAGTGACCGAACGCCCGATCAGCAGTCATTCCCTGTGAAGCCTTTACCTGGAATCCCAATGAGACACAAAACTCTCTTATTGACCCCGCTTTTCGCTGTTCTCGCATGCCAGGAGTCCGCAGCCCCGTTTGAGCCACCGATCCTTCGCGTCACGGCAACTGTGACAGAGGACAACAAGTGCACGGTAAGCGCGATGGGGAAGACTTATTCATCGAGCGGCCAGATTCGTGGAGATGCGCCGGCACAGTTTGTCGGAACCATCGCTGACAAGAGCTATCACGGCTTCGGCTGCGTTGTCCATGCGGATGGCGTCCCGGGCGACATCATCGTGCTTTTCTCGGGCAACAATTTCGGAAAGCCGCTGGCGCCGGGAACGTATCCTCTCAGCCTCGACATACTTGACGACACCAAGCCGCAGGTTGCATCGGTGCGATTCGATTCCGAGGATTACGGTCCGTTCAAGCTGCGGACGACTGACGGATCGGCGGGTACAGTGACGGTAACCCAGACGGCCAACGGCGGGCGCAAGATCACTGTCGACGTCGACATGATTCAATGGGGCGACCCGATCACCTGAGGTCGCTCAGACCGACCAGGTGCGCTCGGCGAGAAAAGCGTCAGCTTCCTGCAGGTCCCGTGTGTCGGCCCCTTCATTGAACTGAGCGCGGATGGAACGGACAAGCTCGTAAGCCTCCGCATCCATTCCGCGCTCAACGAGTTGTCGCGCCAGCGGAACCGACGCCCGCAACTCGAACGATTTTGCATTCTGCTTTCTTGCCAGCTCTACCGCGGCGCGGAAGCACGCTTCGGGTGACAACGTCGAGCCGGAGCGGGTGTGATTTGCAGCGTCGATCTCGCCTGTCTTTGCGAGGGCACGTGCACTTTCTCCCATGAGCCGGTACAACTCGACCTTCGATGCGACTTCGCCGTGGCGCTCGGATAGTTCGAGTCCCTCGCGCGCCGCATCGCGAGCTTCCAGATACGAGCCGTTGAGGTTCAGCGCTTCAGCGAGCTGGCGCATTGCAAAGGTGAGATTGAGCCCCGCATGCCGACTTTTCTGGATCGCGATACTCGCCTGAATTTCGCGGATACCCTCATCCACATTGCCGCTGTGCGCGATTGCCCATCCATGAATTGCCATTGCCCAGACACGCTCCTGCGCTACGCCGTTCTCGTCGCAGATCTCGATAGCGCGAGCAGCGTGTGTGAGAGTGAGCTCCACCTCGCGTCGAAGCTGATGCAGGATCCCGGCGAACACATGTGACAGCGCCCTGCTGCGCGGGTCCGGACTCTCCATGCCGAGCCTGAGCGCGGCGTCCCGTGCCGAGAGCGCGGAATCGGGAAGACCGAGCACCCACAGAGTCCGCGCTAGCTCGCTGTTTACGAAAACCCCGGGATCCATGCGATACATGGCGTGGTACTGGGGCCGCATCTCCCGGGAGTAAAGCGTCACGGCATGTTCGCAGTGAGTCCGGGCGCCGGTGACATTTCCGGTGTACATCATGGTCATGCCTGTGGCACAATGGGCGCCAACGAGCATCAGTGGATCGTTCGAGGTTTCGGCCGAGCGCAGAAAATGTTCGGACATCGTCCTCGCCTCGGGTATGTCTCCTGAAACCAGGTAGTAGGCGAAAAGGCCCCAGATCACCGGGGCGAGCTGCGGCTGCTGCCCAAGCTCTTCCGCAAGCACACGCGCGCGCGCCATCGCAACAAGCACGTCGGGAGCGGCGTATCCCTGTGTGGCCGCCAGGCTGGTGCCGAGTACGCTCTGAAGCGAAAGTTCGCGCGCCTGCCGCTCGGGACTCTCGTCAACCTTCGCGAGTTGAGCCAGCCCACGACGCGCTAGAACTGTTGCCTCGCCGTTCGCAAAAACCTTCGCCGCATTTCTCGCCGCAGCCGCAAAAAACTGACTTGCTCTGTCAGGATCGCGCGCCGATTCGAAGAGAAATGCAAGCTCAGCAGCAAATGCCCCGGGCACGCCCTTCTGGAATCTCAGCATCGTCTCGCCTACCGCCTTGCTCAACTGAACGCGCCGTGACACGGACAGCGACGAGTACAGCACGTTCTGATAGAGAACGTGAACGAACCTGTACCGGGTCGTGAGCGTGCCGTCTGCGAACTCATGCTCGTCACGCCTGAACACGAGCGTATAGATCCGCTCGAGATCGACGAGCCGCTCTTCAACATCTGCCGGATCACGTCCAGTCGCCGCCGCAACGACGCCTGAATCAAAATCATGACCTTGCACCGACGCAGCGACGAGGAGTGCATTATCGTCCTCGCTCAACTGCCCGATCTTGCGCTGAACCATGCTGCGCATTGACTCGGGCAGATCGCGCTCGAGATCGGGAAGCGAACCGGCAATTGACCAGACGCCGTTGTTCTCGCGGATGACTTCCTTCACCCTCAGATATTCAGCGACGTCAGCGACGAATAGTGGATTTCCTTCTGTTCTCGAGTGTATGAGCCGCGCGACTTCGGGAGGGAAAGCGCTGCCGGGAAACTTCAACGCCAGCAGCGCGCGCACCTCATTCTCGGTAAGAAAAGCGAGCGGAAGCTCACGCGCGACACCACGCGTCTGTAGATCGAGCTTGAGAGCGAGGAATGGGTGCTGCGCGAGTTGAAGCTCTGAAGGTCGGAACGTGATGATCGTAAAGAACCGGCTCGACCCGAGCCGGGTGAGCACGTACGCGAGCAGATCGACTGTAGATGCGTCCGCCCAGTGAATGTCTTCAATGAACAGCACGAGCGGCTTGTCATTTGATATCGCGCCGATAAACGACACCAGCTCGCGCTTGAGCCGTTCCTGCGATGCAGGCGCACCCGATCCCCCGGGCCCGGTATCGAAAGGAGCGATCTGTTTCTGCCAGGATGGAGCGTTCACTTCGAGCGCGGATCGCATAGCCTGCCCTGGATCGTCGCGGAGCAGATCCTCGAGCGCGTCGAGAATGGGGAGATAAGCTTCTGCGCCAGCGAGTCTTTCCGAGCAGCGGCCTCGAGCAACGAGATGCGCAGATGTTCGCGCAAGCTCCGCAAGAAAATCTTCGACGAGCGTTGTCTTTCCGATTCCCGGCTCGCCGGAAACGCAGACCATTGCCGCGCGACCGCCTGACGCCGCGACGAATTCTTCCCTTAATGCGGCCTTCTCCAGCTCGCGACCAACGACATCGCCGCGGATCGCATTGGGAACCGCTCCGGTAGCCTGCGCGGCAGCTGGCTCAGCAATCCCCGCCAGCAGCGTGGCAACTTCGATGGCGGTCGGGCGCAGCGCAGCGTTCTTCGACAGCATGCGCATGATGACCGCGTCGAATTCTTTTGGCAGGCGCGGATTTGTACGTGATGGCGGGATTGGTTCGCGCAGTATGATGCCGCTGAGCACCGCCATGTCCGAGCTTGCGTCGAACGGATGACGGCCTGTTGCCAGTTCATGAAGCACGATGCCGAGCGAGAACATATCGCTCGCAGGCGTGATCTCGTCTGCCGTCGCCTGCTCGGGCGACATGTAACGCATGGTACCGACCACCATTCCGGGCCGGGTGAGTCGCGAGTCATTCGCATGCTCGGTGCTTTCCGTGCTTGCGAGCTGCGCGATACCAAAGTCGAGGACTTTGATGTAGCCGTCATCGCGCACCATGATGTTCTCGGGCTTGATATCGCGATGCACGATACCCGCCTCGTGCGCAACACCCAGTGCGCGAGCTGCCTGCGATCCTACGTCGGCGACAGTTCTCGCGGGGGCCCCATCGCGGCCGAGCTGGCGAAGGGTTCGTCCACGCACGAGCTCCATCGCGATGAAGTGGTGACCATCGGCTTCGCCAATCGCGTAGATCGTGACGATGTTAGGATGGTTCAACGCTGATGCCGCTCGTGCTTCACGAACGAACCGCTCGAGGGCCTCAGCCTGAAATTTTGTTCGTTGAGGCAGAACCTTGAGGACCAGCTCTCTCTCGAGAAGCGGATCTCGGGCCCGGTAGACCTCCCCCATACCGCCCGCGCTGATGCGCGAAACTACTTCGTAGCGGTCGACGCTACTACCATCTGCCAGTGATTGCCGTTGCATATCGCTGAACAAACTTAGACGTCGGGGAGTGCCGTGGGGAGTCGCGCGCCAACCGGTTCAGGCCTAGCTTCCTGCCAGTCCATACACTTCACCAGCAGCCAGAGGGATATTGCCTAGACGAGTCCTCGCGGCGTGGCGACGCATTCCGGAATCCGCGCGCGGATACCTGGTCGCCATCCTCTCGGTTGCAGCCGCGACCGTTGCAGTCTTTCTCCAGAGAGATTTTCTCTCGCGGAGCATGTTCATTCTGTTCGCTGCCCCCGTGGCCATGGCGGCGTGGTACGCGGGGCGGGGTCCCGCTTTCGTCGCAATTGCTGGCGGCGTTCTCGCAGCTGACCTCATTTTTCTCGATTCGCGCAACTTCGTCGTCCCATCCGACCCACGGGACATCGTTGCGATCTCCGTCTTCATTTCCGTCGGTTTCATTATCGTCCAGCTCAACGGGCTGATCCGCGAGGCCCGCGCCGATGCTGAGCGTTACGCGGCACAGATGGAAGAGCAGGCGCTCGAGCTTGAAGTTCAGACGGCTGAACTCGAGCAGCAGATGCACGAAGCGCAGGCTTTATCTGAAGAGCTGGGCGAAGCACATCGCGCGCTCGAGCAAAGTGCGGGCGAGCAGCTGGCAGAGGCCCAGACCCTGGCGCGCCTTGGCAGCTGGGAGTGGGACATAGCGCGAAACAGGGTCACATGGTCTGACGAAATGTTCAGGCTGTTTGGTCTCGAGCCTGGATCGACCGAAATTGACTTTGAGCGTTACCAGTCGCTGCTGCATCCTGACGATCGCGCAACCTCAACCGAGGTCGTACAGGGCGCCATTGAGCGCAGGGGGGATTTCGCGTTCGACCATCGTGTCATCAGGCCCGACGGATCGGAGCGAATCTTTCACGCGCGCGGACGCGTCATCACGGGTTCGGACGGGATACCGGTGCGCATGCTGGGGACCGGGCAGGACGTTACCGAAAGTCGCCGCGCAGAAGCCGCGCTCCGCTCTGCAGCGGAATATGCAGCGCGGCAGGCAACCACCGAAGCAGCCGCGCGTCACATCAACCGCGTTTTTTCGCAAGCTCCGGTAGTGATCGCGGTGCTGCGAGGCCCAGAGCACGAATTCGAGCTGGTGAATCAGCGAGCAGCTGAGGTTATCGGAGGGGGCGAGCTTCTCGGCAAGAAGATCCGAGTCGCCTTACCGCACATAGCTGCGCAGGGTTTTGCGGACCTTCTCGATTCCGTCTACAAGACCGGAGAACCATTTATCGGTAGAGAGGTCCACGCGCGTTTCACCGAAGAGCCGGAAGATTCGAGCAGGTATTTCAATTTCGTCTTCCAGCCGTTGATGGAGGACGAGAAACCATACGGCGTTCTCGTTGTTGCGACCGAAGTGTCTGACCTTGTCGAGGCCCGGCTTGCCGCGGAGCAGGCACAACGCGACGCCGTTGCGGCCAGCATGGCGAAAAGCGATTTCCTGGCTCGCATGAGTCACGAGCTGAGAACGCCGCTTTCCGCAATCATCGGATACGGCGAGCTGCTGTCAGACGGGATAACCGGGCCGGTAAATGACGAACAGAAGCGTCAGCTTACGCGCATTCGCTGGAGCGCAAACCACTTGCTCTCGATCATTGACGAGATTCTCACGCTTGCCCGGACAGAAGCAGGGAAGGAGCGGGTGGAGATTCAGGACGTCGACGTATCCCAGCTGATGGAATCAGTAGCGTCGATGGCCGAGCCGCTTGCGGCTGCAAAGGGTCTTGCTTTCTACCTCGACGTTCCGGGTGACGGCGTGATGATGCGTACAGACGCGATGAAGGTTCGCCAGGTGTTGCTCAATCTCATCTCGAATGCGGTCAAGTACACCGATCATGGAGCGGTTCGATTATCGACAGAGGCTGTAGAGGGTCATGTGCACTTCAGTATCGACGATACGGGGATCGGTGTGTCCCCCGAGCATCTCGAGCGGATCTTCGAGCCTTTCTGGCAGGTCGAGCAGACCACCACTCGCCGCGCCGGAGGCACCGGGCTAGGCCTTGCCGTCACGAAGCAGTTCGTCGATCTGCTCGGTGGAACAATAAGTGTTAACAGCGAGTTGGGGCGCGGAAGCTCTTTCAAGGTATTGCTTCCGGGATCGTAACCAGGGAGCGCCCCCTGCAGTTTTACCAGCCGAGGATCAGCGCGAAGATCAATGGTGCGACTATGCTCGCATCGCTTTCGATTACGAACTTCGGTGTTTCAACCGCCAGTTTTCCCCACGTGATCTTCTCATTGGGTACCGCGCCCGAGTAAGAGCCGTAGCTGGTGGTAGAGTCGGAGATCTGGCAGAAATAGCCCCACACCGGGACATCGTTGCGCTGAAGATCCTGGTGCAGCATCGGGACTACGCATATCGGGAAATCACCCGCGATTCCGCCACCGATCTGGAAAAAGCCAATCGTGCCGTCCTTCGACGAATTCGTGTACCACTCGGCAAGGGTCATCATGTACTCGATGCCGGTGCGCACGGTATGAACGTTTTTCACGTCGCCCGAGATGCAGTGACCCGCGTACATGTTGCCTAGTGTCGAGTCTTCCCAGCCGGGGACGAACATCGGGAGATTCTTTTCAGCGGCTGCCACCATCCACGAGTTCTTCGGGTCGATCTGGTAGCTGCCCTCGAGTGAACCGTTCCTCAGGATGCGGTACATGAACTCGTGCGGGAAAAACTTTTCTCCACGCTGATCGGCCGCCATCCATTCGTCGAGCACGACTTTCTCGATGCGCCGCATTGCTTCCATTTCAGGAATGCAGGTGTCGGTCACGCGATTCATGTGGCGATCCAGCAGGTCCTGCTCATCCTGGGGTGTCAGGTCACGGTAATGCGGTACGCGCTCGTAGTGGTCGTGTGCGACGAGGTTGAAGATGTCTTCCTCGAGGTTCGCGCCGGTGCACGTGATTGCCTGGATCCTGTCCTGGCGAATCATCTCGGCGAGCGAGATGCCGAGTTCAGCGGTCGACATTGCACCGGCGATCGTGACCATCATCTTGCCACCGCTGTCGAGATGAGCCGTATAGGCGTTCGCTGCATCGACGACTGTCGCTGCGTTGAAGTGACGGTAATTATTACGAAGGAAATCCGAGACCGGACTGGGGGAAGTGGGCATCAATGGAGGATTACCGAATCGTCGGGTCATGTCAAGGCGACTGCTCGCGGTTCGCTTTTCGCGGCTCGCTACTCGCATTCGCTGTTCGCTGTTCGCATTTAAGCAACAACGGGGACGGGAAAGCAGCCGGCGCGGGAAATAAATGTCGCTGAAAATGGCGTGCCCTTCTACCTTCGGGCATGCTTCGTCCAGCCATCATCGTATTCGGATTAGTCGCCTGCTTCGGCGCCCAATCTGCGAGGGCGCAGGATTCTGCAGCAGTCCCAACTGTCGCCGCTGCGGTCGCACTGCGAAACAGCGGAGAGTTCGCTAAGGCTTCAGAAGTCTTGCGGGAGGTGCTTGCCAGGGAACCGGGCAACGGCGATGCAGCACGGTTGTCCGCGCAGACGCTCTACTGGATGAAAGACATCGCAGGCGCGACAGCTGCCTACGAGCGCGCCATCGCACAGAATCCTGAGGACACGGCGCTCAGGCTCGAGTATGCGCAGATGCTGGTGGAGACGCGGTCCAATCTTCGAGCTCGCCAGATTCTGGAGCCGATGATGACTGCGAACGAAACTCGTGCACGCGCCGCGACGCTACTCGGAACGTCGCTATACTGGGAGGGCGACCTCGCTGGGGCCGCGAAACACTTTCGCATTGCGCTCTCAGTCGACTCGAACATGGCCGACGCTCGGCGCCAGCTCCATGAGATCAGGTCGATCGCGGCCCCGTGGTTCGCGATCGGAACCGGCGCTCTCCACGACGATCAACCGCTCGATCGAGCGGATGCTACTATCGAGGCAGGGGTCTTCGTCAATCCACTTCTCTCGATTGCAGCGCGAGTACGGCCAATGCGCTTTACGACAGGCGGTGACTCTCCTGCCAGCACGGTAGCTCTTGGAGAAGTGGAGCTTTCACACGC